>NZ_CP045644.1:6656451-7288087 GCF_009498455.1 Variovorax paradoxus
GGCCGCCAGCACGAGGTGGTGTTCGGTGCCGACTACACCGACTTCCAGAGCCTGACCGACGGCAGCTTCGACACATCGGGGCTCAATGGCGCAGCCGTCAACATCTACCGCTGGAACCACAGCGGCGTGCCCGTCTTCGGCGAGCGCTTCGTCACCTTCGACAGCACGCGCCGCCAGACCAGCCTGTACGGCGCCGGCCGCTTCGCACTGGCCGACGGGCTCAAGCTCATCGTCGGGGGCAAGCTGCTGAACTACGACAGCAACTACGTCACCCACACCACGGCCGGCTACAACGAGCGCTCCCCGTCCTCCGAGCGGCGCGTGTTCACGCCCTACGCCGGGCTGGTGTACGACCTGAGCGCCCACCACACGCTGTACGCGAGCTTTGCCACGATCTACAACCCGCAGACCTCGATCGACCGCAACGGCGTACTGCTCGATCCACAGGAAGGCAACACCTACGAGGCCGGCATCAAGAGCAGCTTTCTCGATGGCCGCGTGACGGGCAGCGCCGCCGTCTACCAGATCCGCCAGGACAACCTCGCGGAGCCGGACCCGGGTCACTTCATTCCGGGCACCACCAACACGGCCTCGCGCCCCATCCAGGGCGCCCGGACGAAGGGCATCGACCTGGAATTCAACGGCACGCTGGCCCCGGGCTGGAACCTGAGCGCGTCGTACAACTACAGCCACTCGCAGGACGCCACCGGCAAGCGCGTCAACACCACCTTCCCGCGCCAGATGGCCCGCGTCTGGACGACCTACCGCCTGCCCGGCGCTTGGCGCCGGCTCACGCTGGGCGGCGGTGTGGACTGGAACAGCGGCATCCACTACACGGGCGAGGCTTGGCAGATCGAGCGCAGCGTCACGGCGCGCCAGCGTGCCTATGCGGTGGCCAGCCTGATGGCACGCTACGACGTCAACGACCAGCTCTCGGTCACGCTCAATGTGCAGAACCTCTTCGATCGCAAGTACATCGCGTCGATGTCGGGCTGGTGGTATTCGGGCATGTACGGGGCACCGCGCAACGTGCAGCTGACCGCCCGCTACAAGTTCTGAGCCTGCGGCTTGCGGCGAGCCGTTCGTTCTCCATCAACGCGCGATGCCGATGGCGATGACCTCGCCTTCAGGGCCGAGCCGAGCGTCGCCGCCCAAGAGGTTGATGGAGCAGCGGCAGCGGCAGCGGCAAGAGAGTCGAAAGTGCCGGATGCCGCCGATGTTTGGCCCGCTGGATGCAGGGTCAATTTTTGGTGGCAACCGGATGCGAGGCCCCTTGGTTTCTGCGCGAGGCGATGAGTTCGTGTACTTGCGAAGCCGGCACCGGCCGTGCGAAGAGATAACCCTGCGCCTCGTCAAACCCTTCCTCCCGGATGATCTGCAACTGCGCCTCGGTCTCGACGCCCTCCACAGTGGTCGCGATGCCCAGGCTCGCGCCGATGCCGGCCACGGCCCGGATGATCGCGAGCGACTTTCTGTCGGGCAAATCGGCGATGAAGCTGCGGTCCACCTTGATCTTGTCGAACGGAAAGCTGCGCAGGTAGCCCAGCGACGAGTACCCGGTTCCGAAATCGTCCATTGCGATCTTCACGCCCAGTCGCCGGATCTGCCGCAGGGTGCGCAGGTTCTTGTCGTCGTGGCCGAGCAGCACGGACTCGGTGATCTCGAGTTGCAGGCGCGAAGGGGACAGCGCTGAAGCATCGAGCGCATTCCTGATGGCCTCGACCAAGTTGTCCGCGCCGAACTGGACCGGCGACAGGTTCACCGCCACACCGATCCCGTCGGGCCAGGTGGCGGCCTCCCGACAGGCTGCGCCGAGGACCCATTCGCCAAGTTCCACGATCAACCCGGTCTCCTCCGCGATGGGAATGAAGTCAGCCGGCGAGATCATCCCGCGGTCCGGGTGGCGCCAGCGCACCAGCGCCTCGAAGGCGGTGCAGCGATTGGAGGCGAGACTCACGAGCGCCTGGTAGTGGACCTCGAACTCCCCGCGGGCGAGTGCCTCGCGCATGGAAAGCTTCAAGGCCTGGCGCGTCTGCAGGTGGGCGTCCATGCTCCTGGCGTACCTCTGGAGGCTCCTTCCCCCGGCGGCCTTGGCGCGATGCAGTGCCACGGCAGAGGCACGCTGGATCTCATCGATGGTTTCGCCGTCGTCCGGCGCCAGCGCGACGCCGACACTGGCCCCGATGCTCACCTGGTGTCCATCGAGCTCGAAGGGCTCGAGCAGGACGGCCATCAGGCGCCGCGCGATCTCGATCGCCGCGTCGGGATGCGGCAGTCCGAAGCAGCCGATCGCGAATTCGTCCGCACCGAGTCGCGCGAGCGCGTACTCGTCGCCGGCGAGCCCAAGCCGCAGCCGCTGCGCGACCTTCTGCAGCAAGGTGTCGCCCGCGGGATGGCCGTAGGCGTCGTTGACGGACTTGAAACCGTCGAGGTCCAGTGTCAGCACGGCCACCGAGGTCTTGTTGGCGCCAACATCGTTCAGGTGTCGCTGCACCGTCTCGCCGAATGCGAAGCGGTTGGGCAGACCGGTGAGAACGTCGTGGCGGGCCATGTGAGAGACCTGGCGCTGGGCCTGCAAGCGCTCTTTCTCCGCCTTGCGACGAGCGGTGGTGTCGCGAAAGAAGATCGACAGGCCCCCTTCGGTCGGCGAGGCATGAACCTCGAGCCATACCTGCGTCACGGGCACGAATTCCTCGAACGACACCGCCTTGCTGTCCGCGATCGCCCGCCGGAAGTAGTCGCCGAACAGGCTTTCGACCTCGGCGGGATAGAGGTCCCACAGCCTTGTGTTCACGGCCTCCTCGCCGAGCTTCAGGAACCGGCGGGCGTTCTCGTTCATGTACGTGATGCGCCATGCAGGGTCGACAACCAGCACGCAGTCCATCGTGTTCTCGAGAACCGCCGAGAGCCGGATCGCCGCGCTTTCGGCGCGCTGCTGCGCCACCACGGCATCGTTGCGCGCAGCCTTGGCCTCGGTGATGTCACGCCAGATGCTCACCATCCGGATCGGCACGCCCGATGCGTCCAGTACCGGCGCACCGATGACGTCGAGCCATCGGTGCACGCCCTGGGCATCGACGGCATCGACCTCCAGTCTGGATGTGCCGCCGGCGCGCACCACATCGAACATGGCGCTCAGTTTTCGAAGCCGGCCTTCGGGAAAAATCGTCTCGAGCGCCTCGCGGCTTGCCAATTCCGAGACATCGAGCCCGATCATCCGCCGCGCCGCCTTGTTCATCAGCAGCGTGTTGCCCGACAGGTCCAGCATGCTGATGCAATCGGGGCTGCTGTCAAAGATGCTCCGAACCGAAGCTTCGCTCTCGCGCAGTGCGGATTCAGCCGCGCGCCGCTCGGTGACGTCGAGAATGGAGCCGGCATAGCCGAGGAGCCCGCCGTCAGGTGCGAGCCGGGGCGCCCCGGTGTCGATGACCCAGGCCCAGCTGCCATCGGACCGTCGCAGCCTGTATTCGAGTTGAACCGGCATCCGCTGTGCGGTCGCCGTTTCAAACAGCGTCAGCACCGACGCGCGGTCTTCGGGATGGATGGCCCGGCTCCAGCCTCCGCCCAGCGACTCGGTTTCCGTCTGCCCCGTCACCTCGAGCCAAAGCCGGCTGTGGTAGGTCGCCTCGCCGTTTGGGTCCGTGAGCCACATCATCACGGGCACGCTGTCCGCGATGAGACGGAACAGAGACTCGCTCTCGCGCAGCGCTTCGATGGCGATGCGACGCTGATGAACGTCTTCGAGCAGCCCGTACCAGCGCACGATGGCGTCGTTCTCGTCGCGACGGGGGGCCGCCCGAGCCCTGAACCATCGGTACCGTCCGTCCAGGGCGCTCAGCACCCTGTATTCGGCATCGAAGGGAACGCCGCGGGTCACCGAGTCGACCCACTGCGTTCTGACGCGATCGAGATCGTCGGTGTGCAAGGCGCTTTCCCAGCCCGTGCCCAGCGTCTTCTCGACCGAATTGCCGGTGAGCGCCGGCCAGCCCGGCCCGACTTCGGTGACCGCGCCTGTGGCATCGGCGGTCCAGGTGATCTGCGGGTGCAATTCGACGAACGAGCGGTAGTGCGCTTCGCTGGCCCGCAGCACCCGCTCCGCCGTGCGCAGTTCGGTCACGTCGGAGATCACGACCACGAGCAGCCTGCCGCCAGAATCCGAGAGATCGACCGCTTTTTTGAACGTGACCAGGGTTCGGGTCGATCCGTCCTCCGTGGTGATCTCTTCCTCGAAACTGCGGCTCTCGCCGCTCGCGAGTATCTGGAGATCCAGCGTCCTGATCCGATCGGCCTGCGCGCGGGGCAGGAAATCGTGATCTGTCTTGCCTCGTGCTCGATCGAGCGAGACGTTGAGCAGCTCGCAGGCCCGCCGATTGAGATGCACGAACCGCGAGTCCTCGTCCTTCACGATGACCGCCTGGCCGACCCCATCGAGGATCGCGGCCATTTGGACCAGCGGATCAGCGGGCTGCCGTGCTGCGCGGGGCTCACTCATGTCGATGTCTCCTGTCTGGAATGCTCACAGGTTTGCCATCGTAGCCCGGAGGACGCCCGGGGGAGTCTTCATTTCATCTACGCTGCAACGTTCGAATCTACTGCGCGCTCAGATGCTCTGCACTCGCCGGTCCGCCCGGGCTTGTTCCCCAATCTGGCCTTGGCTGCCCTCAAATCTCGTCGGACGTCCTCGCACGACAAGGACCCACGCGCCAATGAAAAAGGGCGTTCGCTGAATCTCAGTGAACGCCCTTGGACGTTGTATGTGGTGGAGCTGGGGGGATTTGAACCCCCGTCCGCAAGCCTTCATCGCGCAGTTCTACATGTTTAGTGATCTGATTTAAGTCTCGCTTCCGGAGTCGCGCAGTCACACGCTAAACCGGACGCCAGCACCCTATTTTCTCGCCCCGACCCAAGGTACCCGGATCGGAGCCAGCCCATGTAATTATCTTTGCAGCCGGGAGGTCAGGATTGCTCCAGACCCCCTTGCCCAGCCCATCGGCCTGCTGTTGCAAAGCTCACTGGCAATTAAGCAGCGAGTGCGAAACGTTCGTCGTTTGCAGTTAGTTTGTTTGAATCTGTTTTACGAGCGCATTCAGCTCGACATGCCCCGCTGCGACTCCGAACCCACGTCGAAACCAGTGCAGCCCCAAGCGACCCATTTTAGGCGCTATTGAGTAACTTCAAGAGCTCAAGGGGTGAAGAGATTGAAGCATCGGCCTGCCACAGGGTCGAATCGGCCTCCGAACCCATGTAACCGTAGGTAGCGGCGACCGTGCGCATGCCTGCGGCGCGGCCCGCGATGATGTCGCGCTCGTCGTCTCCCACGTAGATGCAGGCCTCGGACGCCACACCCAGGCGGCGTGCCGCTTCGTGCAGCGGCTCGGGGTGCGGCTTGGAGAACGGCGTGGTGTCGCCGCTCACGATGGCGCCCGCAGTCGCGAAGAGCGGCATTGCAGCAGTCAGCGGATCGGTGAAGCGGGCCGACTTGTTGGTGACCACGCCCCAGCGCAGGCCGCGCTCGCGCAACGCCTCGATCAGCGGCACCACGCCGTCGAACACCAGGGTGTTGAGCAGCATGCGGCGCTCGTAGGCGACGTAAAACTCTTCGCGCAGTGCATCGAACTCGGGGGCGTCGGGGGTGAGGTCGAACGCCACGCCGAGCATGCCCCGGGCGCCAGCGCCGGCCAAGGGGCGGTAGCGCTCCAGCGGATACGAGGCCAGGCCGCGGTCGGTGCGCATCTTGTCGGCGGCGGCGCCGAGGTCGGGCGCGCTGTCGATCAGCGTGCCGTCGAGGTCGAACAGGATGGCCCGGGTCGTCGCGTTCCCGATCATCCTTGCGCCTCCGGCAGCGCCGGCTTCTGGGTCGCGAAGAGGTAGTTGACGCTGGTGTCGGCGCTGAGCCAGTAGCGCCGGGTCAGCGGGTTGTGTTCCATGCCCCGTGTGTGGCGCAGGTCCAGGCGGGCGGCGCGGCAGTAGCCGGCCAGCTCGCTGGGACGGATCAGCTTGGGGTACTCGTGCGTGCCGCGCGGCAGCATGCCCAGGACGTACTCGGCACCCACGATCGCCAGCATGAAGGACTTCAGGTTGCGGTTGATGGTCGAGAAGAACACCCAGCCGCCCGGCTTCACCAGGGTGGCGCAGGCCTGGATCACGGACGCCGGATCGGGCACGTGCTCCAGCATTTCCATGCAGGTGACGACATCGAAGCTGCCGGGCTGCTCGGCCGCCAGCGCTTCGGCACTGACTTCGCGGTACTTGACGCCACGCGTCCCAGCTTCAAGCGCATGCAGTTGGGCGACCTTGAGCGCCTTGGTCGCCAGGTCGATGCCGAGCACGTCGGCACCCTTACGCGCCATCGAATCGGCCAGGATGCCGCCGCCACAGCCGATATCGACTACACGTTGGCCCGAAATAGGCGCAATACCGTCAATCCAATCGAGTCGCAATGGATTGATTTCGTGCAACGGGCGGAATTCGCTCTCCAAATCCCACCACCGATGCGCAAGCTCCGAAAACTTGGCCAGTTCGGCCGGGTCTGCATTCACGTGTTCTGTCATACGGCAATTATGAAGCGAGCAAAGCCCGACTCGAAAGCAATGGGCTTGCGTCAGGCCCGACTGCAATTTCGTCAGGCATAAAAAAACCCCGCCGAGGCGGGGTTTTCATTCGTCGATGGAATCGATCGATCAGTTGGCGCGGGTGCCAACCACTTCGATTTCCACGCGACGGTTCTTGGCGCGGCCTTCCTTGGTGCGGTTGTCAGCCACTGGCTGCTTCTCGCCCTTGCCTTCGGTGTAGACGCGGTTGCGTTCGATGCCCTTCGAGACCAGGAAGGCCTTGACGGCTTCGGCGCGACGCACCGACAGACGCTGGTTGTATGCGTCGGTACCGATGGAGTCGGTGTGACCCACAGCGATGATGACTTCGAGGTTCACGCCACGGATCTTCTCGACCAGGTCGGTCAGCTTGGCGCGACCTTCGGGCTTCAGAACCGACTTGTCGAAGTCGAAGAAGGCGTCAGCAGCGAAGGTGACCTTCGAAGCAGCGACTTGTGCGGGAGGCGGAGCAACCGGAGCGCCAGGCGTGGGAGCCACAGCAGCCGGGCCAGCCGGAACCAGAGCACCGTCGCAACCGGCGGCAGCCGTTGCGGGCGTCCAGTTGGCATCGCGCCAGCACAGTTCGTTCGTGCCATTCTTCCAGACGAGTTCGCCGGTGCCGTTTTGCCAGTTGTCGATCGTAGGACCGCCGTTCGCAGCGGTGACACGGGTCTGCGCGCCGGCGGCAGTGGCGAGCGCAGCGACTGCAAACATCATCGCCACTTTATTCAGTTTCTTCATGGTTCTCCTCTTGGGGAAAAAGCCGCAGCCGCGCTGCGAATCAAGGACGCTTTAAGTGACCACCACCCAAAACGTTGAGACGATTGTGCCATAGGGTCTTTGGCAAACAGGCCGCTGGACGCCCCCGAAGCGTAGGACGGAGGCGGAATAGAGCCCTTGTGTTGCGGCGGTGCGACACCCCTCACAGCGTAAAATTTCGCCTTCCTGCCGCCAGCCTCTAGCTCATGACCTCCTTCGCCAAAGAAACCCTGCCCATCAGTCTCGAAGAGGAAATGCGCAGCAGCTACCTCGATTACGCCATGAGCGTGATCGTCGGCCGGGCGCTTCCCGACGCCCGCGACGGCCTCAAGCCGGTGCACCGCCGGGTGCTGTACGCGATGCACGAGCTCAACAACGACTGGAACCGGCCGTACAAGAAGTCGGCCCGTATCGTCGGCGACGTGATCGGTAAGTACCACCCGCACGGCGACCAGTCGGTTTACGACACCATCGTCCGCCTGGCCCAGGACTTCTCGATGCGCCACATGCTGGTCGACGGCCAGGGCAACTTCGGGTCGGTCGACGGCGACAACGCGGCCGCAATGCGTTATACGGAAATCCGGCTGGCCAAAATTGCGCACGAAATGCTGGCGGATATCGACAAGGAAACCGTCGACTTTCAGGACAATTACGACGGCTCCGAAAAAGAACCGAAAGTTTTGCCCAGCCAGCTGCCGAATTTGCTGGTCAATGGCTCCGGCGGTATTGCGGTCGGCATGGCCACGAATATCCCGCCGCACAACCTGAATGAAGTGGTGGATGCGTGCCTGTATCTGCTGCGCAATCCGCAGGCCACCATCGACGAACTGATGGAAATCGTGCCGGCGCCGGACTTCCCCACCGCCGGCATCATCTACGGCATCAACGGCGTGAAGGACGGCTATCGCACCGGCCGCGGCAAGGTCGTGATGCGCGCCAAGTGCCACTTCGAGGACATCGACCGCGGCCAGCGCCAGGCGATCATCGTTGACGAGCTCCCCTACCAGGTCAACAAGAAGACGCTGCAGGAGCGCATGGCCGAGCTGGTGCACGAGAAAAAAATCGAAGGCATCAGCCACATCCAGGACGAGTCCGACAAGTCGGGCATGCGCCTGGTGATCGAACTCAAGCGCGGCGAAGTGCCCGAGGTCGTGCTCAACAACCTCTACAAGCAGACGCAGCTGCAGGACACCTTCGGCATCAACATGGTGGCGCTGGTCGATGGCCAGCCCAAGCTGTGCAACCTGAAGGACCTGATCGAGGTCTTCCTGCAGCACCGCCGCGAAGTGGTCACGCGCCGCACGGTCTTCACGCTGCGCAAGGCCCGCGAACGCGGCCACGTGCTCGAAGGCCTGGCGGTGGCGCTCGCCAACATCGACGAGTTCATTCGCATCATCCGCGAATCGCCCACGCCGCCGGTCGCCAAGGCCGAGCTCATGACCCGCAGCTGGGACAGCAAGCTGGTGCGCGAGATGCTCACGCGTTCGCGCGCCGACGGCGGCGTGATCAACGCCGATGACTACCGCCCTGAAGGCCTTGAGCGCGAATACGGCATGGGCGGCGACGGCCTGTACCGCCTGTCTGAAACGCAGGCGCAGGAAATCCTGCAGATGCGTCTGCAGCGCCTGACCGGTCTCGAGCAGGACAAGATCGTCGCCGAGTACAAGGACGTCATGGCCGAGATCGACGACCTGCTCGACATCCTGGCCAAGCCCGAGCGCGTCTCGATCATCATTGGCGACGAACTCGGCGAGATCAAGCAGGAGTTCGGCCAGTCGAAGGTCGGCGCCCGCCGCAGCCTGGTCGAGCACAGCGCCTACGACCTCTCGACCGAAGACCTGATCACGCCGACCGACATGGTCGTCACGCTCTCCCACAGCGGCTACATCAAGAGCCAGCCGCTGGGCGAGTACCGTGCGCAAAAGCGCGGTGGCCGCGGCAAGCAGGCCACGGCCACGAAGGAAGACGACTGGATCGACCAGCTCTTCATCGCCAACACGCACGACTACATCCTGTGCTTCTCGAACCGCGGCCGGCTGTACTGGCTCAAGGTGTGGGAAGTGCCGGCAGGCTCGCGCGGCTCGCGCGGGCGTCCCATCGTCAACATGTTCCCGCTGCAGGAAGGCGAGAAGATCAACGTCGCGCTCGCCCTCACTGGCGAGAAGCGCACCTTCCCGGCCGACCAGTACGTGTTCATGTCGACCTCGATGGGCACGGTCAAGAAGACGGCGCTCGACGAATTCAGCAACCCGCGCAAGGGCGGCATCATTGCCGTGAACCTCGATGAAGGCGACTACCTCATCGGCGCGGCACTCACCGACGGCAAGCATGACGTGATGCTGTTCAGCGACAACGGCAAGGCCGTGCGCTTCGACGAAGAAGACGTCCGCCCGCTGGGCCGCAACGCCCGCGGCGTGCGCGGCATGTCGCTGGAGCCGGGCCAGGGCGTGATCGCCATGCTGGTGGCCGAGGACGAGCAGCAAAGCGTGCTCACCGCCACCGAAAATGGTTACGGAAAACGCACAAGCATTACCGAATACACCCGTCATGGCCGCGGAACCAAAGGCATGATCGCGATTCAACAGAGTGAGCGCAACGGCAAGGTCGTTGCCGCCACGCTCGTTCATGCGGACGATGAGATCATGCTCATCACCGACAAGGGTGTGCTCGTGCGCACCCGTGTGGCCGAGATTCGCGAACTGGGTCGGGCGACGCAAGGCGTCACGCTGATCGGGCTCGACGAAGGCGCCAAACTCAGCGGGCTTCAACGCATCGTCGAAAACGACGCGGTCGGCGAAAGCGAGCCGGACGCAGACGACACTTCCACATCTTCAACGGAGAATCCTCAGTGAAAAAACAACTCAAGCTCGCACTCCTGACCGCCGCCCTCGCCGGCTCGTCCATGGCCGCCATGGCCCAGGACAAGGCCACGCTGATCAAGCAGTTCATCGAGATCCAGCGCCCCGGCATCGAATCGCTGGCACGCGGCCTGATCGAGCAGTCGAGCGCCCCCATCGCGCAAGCCGGTTCGCAGTACCTGCAGACGCAAGTGCCCGAAGCCAAGCGCGAGGCCGCCGCCAAGGCCGCTGACGCCGAGCTGAAGAAGTACTTCGACGACGCCTACCCGGTCGTGCGCGACAAGGCCGTGCAGATCGCCCCTGGCGCCCTCACGCCCATCCTCGAGCAGAACTTCACCGAAGACGAGCTCAAGCAGCTGCTGGCCTGGATCAACTCGCCCCTGAGCAAGAAGTACCAGGAACTGAACCCGAAGATGCAGACCGCTCTGACGGAAAAGCTGGTGACCGACACCCGCGCCACCATCGAACCCAAGATGCGCGCACTCGACACCAACGTCGCCAAGGCCCTCGGTGCTCCGACCGACGGCGGCGCAGCTCCCGCCAAGGCGCCCGCCGCCAAGGCTCCTGCCAAGAAGTAAAGCAACGTGACCCAGCAGCAGACGCCGGCCGGCAAGCGCCCCTACAACTTTTCGGCCGGTCCGGCTGCCATGCCGGAGGCGGTGCTTCAACGCGCCGCTTCCGAGATGCTCGATTGGCAGGGCAGCGGCATGAGCGTGATGGAAATGAGCCATCGCGGCAAGGAATTCGGTGCCATCTGCACCCAGGCGGAAGCCGACATCCGCACGCTGCTGGCCATCCCCTCGCACTTTCACATCCTGTTCATGCAGGGTGGCGGCCTTGGCGAAAACGCCATCGTGCCGTTGAACCTGTCGCGCGGCGCCGCCGCCGACTTCGTCGTCACGGGCAGCTGGAGCGCCAAGTCGCACAAGGAAGCGCAGCGCTACTGCACGGCTCGCGTGGCCGCGAGCAACGTCGACAACCAGCACACGAAGCTGCCCGATCCCGCGCGCTGGCAGCTGTCCGCCGATGCCTCGTACGTGCACGTGTGCAGCAACGAAACCATCAACGGCATCGAGTTCCAGCAATTGCCCGACCTGGCCGCGCTTGGCAGCAAGGCGCCGCTGGTCATCGATTTCTCGTCGCACGTGGCCTCGCGCAGCGTCGACTGGAGCCGCGTGGGCCTGGCCTTCGGCGGCGCCCAGAAGAACCTCGGCCCCGCCGGCCTGACCATCGTGGTCGTGCGCGACGACCTGCTGGGCCACGCCCTCGAAATCTGCCCGAGCGCGTTCAACTACAAGACCGTGGCCGACAACCAGTCCATGTACAACACCCCGCCGACCTGGGGCATCTACATGGCGGGGCTCACGTTCCAGTGGCTGCTGCAGCAGACCGAAGGCGGACTCACCGGCATCGCCGCGATGGAGCAACGCAACATCGAGAAGGCGACGCTGCTCTACAGCTTCATCGACGGCTCCGACTTCTACGCCAACCGCATCGACGCAAGCTGCCGTTCGCGCATGAACGTGCCGTTCTTCCTGGCCGACGAAAGCCGCAACGAAGCCTTCCTGGCCGGTGCACGCGAAGCCGGACTGCTGCAGCTCAAGGGTCACAAGTCGGTCGGTGGCATGCGGGCGAGCATCTACAACGCCATGCCGCTGGCAGGGGTGCAGGCCTTGGTGGCCTACATGAGAGAATTCGAGCGATCGCATGCGTAGGCGCATGCCCTGTTGCTCGCACCGATGACCGCCTCTGCCCCCACACCACCCACCTCCCCCGACAATTCCGAAAGCTTGGCCGATCTGCGCGTGCAGATCGACTCGCTCGACCAACGGCTCCTGAGCCTGCTCAACGAGCGCGCCCATGTGGCCGAGCTGGTCGGCGAGGTCAAGAAGCGCGAAGGCACGCCGTTCTTCCGCCCCGACCGCGTTGCCGCGGTCATCGACAAGATGCAAAGCAGCAATGGCGGTCCGCTCAAGGACCTCCATGTCGCAGCCATCTGGCGCGAGATCATGTCGGCCTGCCTGGCCCTCGAGTCGCCGCAGCGCGTGGCCGTGCTCGGCCCCGAAGGCACCTTCTGCGAACAGGCCGCCATCGAGTACTTTGGCGGCGCCGCCGACCTGATTTACTGCGCCAGCTTCGACGAGGTGTTCCACGCCACGGCAGCAGGCAGCGCCCAATACGGCGTGGTCGGTGTCGAGAACTCGACCGAAGGCGTGGTCACGCGCTCGCTCGACCTGTTCCTGCACTCGCCCACCCATGTCGTCGGCGAAGTCAGCCTGCTGGTGCGCCATCACCTGATGCGCAGCAGCAATTCGCTCGAAGGCGTCGAGGCCGTGCTGGCCCACCCGCAGGCGCTGGCGCAGTGCCAGACCTGGCTGTCCAAGCACCTGCCCAACGCCGAGCGACGCGCCGTGTCGAGCAACGCCGAAGGCGCGCGCCTCGCGGCCACTAACCCGGCCTGGGCCGCGCTGGCCGGCGAACGCGCCGCCACCCGCTTCGGCCTGCACATCGTGGCGCACGCCATCCAGGACGACTCGTACAACCGCACCCGCTTCTCGGTGATCTGCCTGCCGCAGACGCTGGCCATGCCGCCGGCCTCGGGCAAGGACTGCACGAGCCTCATCGTCTCGGTGCCGAACCGGCCCGGCGCAGTGCACGACCTGCTGGTGCCGTTGAAGGCCAACAACGTGTCGATGACGCGCTTCGAGTCGCGCCCCGCACGCACCGGCCAGTGGGAGTACTACTTCTACATCGACCTCGACGGCCACCCCTCGCAGCCCAACGTGGCCGCGGCACTGGCCGAACTGCGCGGCCTCTGCGCCTTCTACAAGGTGCTCGGCGCCTACCCGATCAAAGCCTGAGCCGAACGGACCGACGCGATGTTCGAGCAACTGGGATTGATCGGCTGCGGCCTCATGGGCGGCTCCTTTGCGCTCGCGCTCAAGCGCGCGAAGCTGGTGAAACGCGTGGTCGGCTACAGCAAGTCGCCCTCCACCACTGAGCGGGCGCGCCAGCTCGGCGTGATCGACGTGGCGGCGCCCTCGGCGCTGCTGGCGGTGTCCGGCGCCGACCTCGTGCTGCTGGCGGTGCCGGTGGCCGCCTCGGAAGCCACCTTCAAGGCCATCCGCCACGGCATCTCGGCCGACACGCTGGTGATGGACGTGGGTTCGACCAAGGGCGACGTGATCGAAGCCGCGCGCAACGGCCTGCAAAAGCAATTCGCGAACTTCGTGCCGGCGCACCCGATCGCCGGCAAGGAAGTCTCCGGCATCGAGCACGCCGAAGCCTCGCTGTTCACCGGCCGCCAGGTCGTGCTGACCCCGGTCAAGACCACGCTGCGCTCGAACGTGCAGCGCGCCTCGCAGGTGTGGAGCGGCATCGGCGCCAACGTCGTCACCATGACGCACGAAGCGCACGACGCCGCTTTTGCCGCCGTGAGCCATCTGCCGCACCTGTTGGCCTTCGCGTACATCAATGCGCTGACCGCACAGCCCGAAGGCGACCGCTTCCTGGACCTGGCCGGACCGGGCTTTCGGGACTTTTCGCGCATCGCCGCCAGCGATCCGGTCATGTGGCGCGATGTGCTGCTGGCCAATCGCGAGCAGGTGCTCCAACAATCGAGGGCTGTCCGGCAGGCGCTCGACGATCTCGAAGCGCTGATGACCGCCGGCGACCTTCAGGGGCTGGAGCAATCCATCGCCTCCGCCAGCAAGGCGCGCGCGCGTTGGAAGCCGAATGCGAGTTCCGACGCCTCGGCCCTGCAGGACAGCTGACATGTTCTCGACCGCTTTCCTCGATCTTCCGCCTCTCGTGGGCGCCGCCGGCACGGTCCGGCTGCCGGGCTCCAAGAGCATCTCCAACCGCGTGCTGCTGCTGGCCGCGCTCGCCAGCGGCACCACGACGATCCACGACCTGCTCGATTCCGACGACACGCGCGTGATGCTCGACGCCCTGCGTGCGATGGGCTGCGGCATCGAACCGGCCGGCAGTTCGCTGCGCATCACGGGCTTGGGCCGCAAGCTCCCGCCGGCGATGGACGCCACGCTGCTGCCGCTGTTCCTGGGCAACGCCGGCACGGCGATGCGCCCGCTGACCGCGGCGCTGTCCCTGCTCGGCGGCGAGTTCGAACTCAGCGGCGTGCCGCGCATGCACGAGCGCCCGATCGGCGACCTGGTCGACGCCCTGACGCAGCTCGGCTGCCGCATCGACTACCTCGGCAACCCCGGCTATCCGCCGCTGCGCATCCATCCGGTGTCGCACGACGAACTGGCACTCGGCGCGCCGATCCGCGTGCGCGGCGACGTGTCGAGCCAGTTCCTCACCGCCCTGTTGCTGGCGCTGCCGCTCGCCGCAGCCAACGACATCGTGATCGAGGTCGTCGGCGAACTGATTTCCAAGCCCTACATCGAAATCACGCTGAACCTGCTGGCGCGCTTCGGCATCACGGTGCGGCGCGACGGCTGGGAGCGTTTCACCATTCCCGCCGGCAGCCGCTACAGCTCGCCGGGTGAGATCCACGTCGAGGCGGACGCCTCGTCTGCCAGCTATTTCATAGCACTCGGCGCCATTGCAACGGGCGTTTCGGGCCAGAACGGCATCCGGATCGAAGGCGTCGGCGCGGCCTCGATCCAGGGCGACATCCGTTTCATCGATGCCGCCGCGCAAATGGGTGCGCTGGTCGACAGCGGCCCGAACTGGCTCGAAATCCGCCGCGGCGCCTGGCCCCTCAAGGCCATCGACCTCGACGCGAACCACATCCCCGATGCGGCCATGACGCTGGCCGTCATGGCGCTGTACGCCGACGGCCCCAGCACGCTGCGCAACATCGCGAGCTGGCGTGTGAAGGAAACCGACCGCATCGACGCCATGGCCAACGAGCTGCAGAAGCTCGGCGCGACGGTCGAGGCGGGGCCGGATTTCATCCGCGTCCATCCGCTGCCGGCTGCCGGATGGCGGCCCGCCAGCATCCGCACCTATGACGATCACCGCGTCGCCATGTGTTTTTCGCTCGCGGCCTTCAATTCGGCCGGCGTGGCGGTGCGCATCCTCGAACCGCACTGCGTCGCCAAGACCTTCCCCGACTACTTCGAGACCCTGTTCTCGGTGGCCGAGGCTGCCGAGGTGCCCGTGATCTGCATCGACGGCCCGACCGCCTCGGGCAAGGGCACGCTGGCCGCCGAGGTGGCGCGCCTGCTGGGCTATCACTACCTCGACTCGGGCTCGCTCTACCGCGTGACCGGGCTCGCCGCCCGCCGCGCCGGCCTGGAGGCCACGGCCGCGAACGAGGCGCAGATCGCCGCCCTCGCGGCCGCCCTGCCCCTGCAGTTCACCGAGGGCAAGGTGCTGCTGGCCGGCGACGATGTGAGCGACGACATCCGCACCGAAGCCGCCGGCATGGATGCCTCGCGCGTCTCCGCGCTGCCGGCCGTGCGCGAGGCGCTTCAAGACCTGCAACACCGCTTTCGCCGCCTGCCCGGCCTCGTGGCCGACGGACGCGACATGGGCACCGTGATCTTCCCCGACGCGGCGCTCAAGGTGTTCCTCACGGCCGGTGCCGCCCAGCGCGCCGAACGGCGGCATAAGCAGTTGATTTCAAAGGGTATTTCGACTACACTCGACAGTCTTCGCTCCGACTTGGAAGCACGTGACGCCCGGGACTCTTCCCGCAGCGTCGCCCCTCTGAAGCCGGCGCAGGACGCTCGCCACCTCGACAACTCCCAGCTGTCCATCGAACATTCGATCGACACGGTGTTGAACTGGTGGCAAGAAATTCAACCGTTCAAGTCCGCTTGAGCGGATTGAAGTGCAGCCTTTCAAGTCCGCTTGAAAGGCTTGCGTCTCCCGGGTGTTCCGGGTGGCGCCTACCGCTCCAGCAGGCTCCTTCCGCGCGACAGCGCACTGGCCTGCTGGTTGTTCCACCAACCGGGCTCATGCCCACAACCTAACCGCCGTCTACAGACCTCCAGCAGCCGCACGCAATTTCGCAAGAGCGCCTGCCAACCCTGCCTGACGGAAGGAACCATAAATGTCTGAATCTTTTGCCGACCTATTCGAAGAGTCCCTGAAGCGTTCCGAAATGCGCAGCGGCGAGGTCATCACGGCCGAAGTCGTGCGCGTCGAACACAACCACGTCGTCGTCAACGCTGGTCTGAAGTCCGAAGCGTATGTGCCGATCGAAGAGTTCAAGAACGACAAGGGCGAACTCGAAGTCCAGGCCGGCGATTTCGTTTCCGTTGCCATCGGCAGCGTTGAAAACGGCTACGGCGACACCATCCTCTCGCGCGACACCGCCAAGCGTCTGGCTTCGTGGCTCGCCCTCGAGAAGGCCCTGGAATCGGGCGACTTCGTCACCGGCACCACCAGCGGCAAGGTCAAGGGCGGCCTGACCGTTCTGGTCAACGGCATCCGTGCATTCCTGCCGGGTTCGCTGATCGACACGCGTCCGATCAAGGACCTGACCCCGTACGAAAACAAGACCCTCGAATTCAAGGTCATCAAGCTCGATCGCAAGCGCAACAACGTCGTGCTGTCGCGCCGTGCCGTGGTCGAAGCCAGCATGGGCGAAGAGCGCGCCAAGCTGATGGAAACCCTGAAGGAAGGCGCTGTTGTCCGCGGCGTGGTCAAGAACATCACCGAATACGGTGCGTTCGTGGACCTCGGCGGCATCGACGGCCTGCTGCACATCACCGACATGGCATGGCGCCGTGTTCGCCACCCGAGCGAAGTCGTTCAGGCCGGCCAGGAAATCACCGCCAAGATCCTCAAGTTCGACACCGAAAAGAACCGTGTCTCGCTGGGTCTCAAGCAAATGGGTGACGACCCGTGGATGGGCGTTTCGCGCCGCTACCCGCAATCGACCCGCCTGTTCGGCAAGGTCACGAACATTGCCGACTACGGCGCGTTCGTCGAACTCGAACCCGGCATCGAAGGCCTGGTGCACGTCTCCGAAATGGACTGGACCAACAAGAACATCGCTCCGAACAAGATCGTCTCGCTGGGCGACGAAGTCGAAGTCATGGTCCTGGAAATCGACGAAGACAAGCGCCGCATCAGCCTGGGCATGAAGCAGTGCAAGGCCAACCCGTGGCAAGAGTTCGCGCAAAACACGAAGCGTGGCGACCGCGTCAAGGGCCCGATCAAGTCGATCACCGACTTCGGCGTGTTCGTGGGTCTGGCTGCCGGCATCGACGGCCTGGTTCACCTCTCGGACCTCTCGTGGAACGAAACCGGCGAAACCGCCGTTCGCAACTACAAGAAGGGCCAGGAAGTCGAAGCGATCGTGCTGGCTGTCGACGTCGACCGCGAACGCATCTCGCTGGGCATCAAGCAGCTCGACAGCGATCCGTTCACCACGTTCACCACCGTGAACGACAAGGGCCAGATCGTGACCGGCAAGGTCAAGACCGTGGACGCCCGCGGCGCTGAAATCGACCTCGGCGAAGACATCATCGGCTACCTGCGTGCTTCGGAAATCTCGCGCGACCGCGTTGAAGATGCCCGCAACGTGCTCAAGGAAGGCGACGAAGTCACGGCCATCGTGGTGAATGTGGATCGCAAGACCCGCAACATCCAGCTGTCGATCAAGCAGAAGGACATGGTTGACGAACAAGGCGCCATGGCCAACCTGAGCCAGCAGTCGGCACGCGAAAACGCGGGCACGACCAGCCTGGGCGCCCTGCTGCGCGCCAAGCTCGACAACAGCGACAACAAGTAAGCTGAGTCCGAAGACAGAGGCAGGCCCCCCGGGGCCGCTCTGTCTTTTTTTTCGTCCACGTTTTTCGTTTATGTTTGGCCTATGACCCGCTCAGACCTCGTCGAAGAACTCGCCGCCCGTTTCGCACAGCTCACGCACCGCGATGCCGAATACGCCGTCAAGACCATCCTGGACGCGATGAGCGACGCGCTGGTGCGCGGCCACCGCATCGAGATCCGTGGCTTCGGCAGCTTCTCGGTCAACCGCCGTCCGCCACGCATCGGCCGCAACCCGCGTTCGGGCGAGAGCGTGCAGATTCCCGAGAAGCGCGTGCCGCACTTCAAGCCGGGCAAGGCGCTGCGCGAAGCCGTCGACGCGAAGACCGCCGAACTCGATGCAGGCAAGGAAGCCGCCGGCCGCAAGGCCTGATGGCAGGGCTGCCCCGATGGCTGCAAACGTAGAATCGTCCCGCCAACGGGAACGCGCATGAAATACCTCCTGTGGCTGCTCAAGGCAGCCATTTTTTTTACGCTCTTCGCCTTCGCGCTGAACAACCAGCACGACGCGACCGTCTACTTCTTCTTCGGAACCCACTGGCGCGCGCCGCTGGTGCTCGTCGTGCTCGCGGCCTTTGCCGGCGGGCTCGTTGTGGGTGCGCTCGGCATGCTGCCCGGGTGGTGGAAGCACCGCGCCGCCGCAGCCCAGGTGCCTGCGGTTTCCGAAGCCCCCTCGCCCGCGCCGCTGGCTGCCGCCACCGCCTCCGCGACCGTGCCGTCCATCTCGGCCACCGACCTTCCCGCCGTACGTCAACATGGACTTTGATCCCAGCTGGCTGCTGATCGGCCTGCCCGTCGCCTTCGTGCTGGGCTGGCTCGCATCGCGCTTCGACATTCGCCAGCTCAAGCTCGAGAACCGGCAGGCGCCCAAGGCCTACTTTCGCGGCCTGAACTTCCTGCTCAACGAGCAGCAGGACCAGGCCATCGACGCCTTCATCGAGGCCGTGCAGAACGACCCCGACACGCAAGAGCTGCACTTCGCGCTCGGCAACCTGTTCCGCCGCCGCGGCGAGTACCAGCGGGCCGTGCGGGTGCACGAGCACCTGCTGGGCCGCGGCGACCTGAGCCGCGCCGACCGCGAACGCGCCCAGCATGCGCTGGCACAAGACTTCCTGCGCGCCGGTCTGCTCGACCGCGCCGAGGCCGCACTGCAGAAGCTCGAAGGCACGCGCTACGAAAACGAGGCCCGGCTCGCGCTGCTGGCCATCTACGAACGCTCGCGCGAGTGGGCCCAGGCCGCCGACGTGGCGCAGAAGCTCGACGAGTCCGACCAGGCCAGCTACAGCACGCGGCGCGCCCATCACCTGTGCGAGCAGGCCAACGAACGCGTCGCAGCGGGCGACCTGCCGGGCGCCAGCGACCTGCTCACGCAGGCTCGGGCCCTGGCACCGCAAGCCCCGCGGCCGGCCATCGACACCGCCACCCTGCAGCTGCGCAACGGCGAAGCCGCCGCAGCCTTCGACACGCTCGAAGGACTCAGCGACACGGCGCCGCTGGCGCTGCCGCTGTACGCCGCGTCACTGCAAAAGGCGGCCGTGGCCGCGCACCGAGAAGGCGAGGCGCTGGCGCTGCTGCAGCGGCGCTATGCCGAGTCGCCGTCGATCGACGTGCTCGAAGCGATGATCGCGCTCGGCGGCACACCCGATGCCACGCCATCGGACGCGACCGACGCGCCCACCGAAGCCCCCACGCCGCGCGACAGCTACATCGCCCACCTCGCGCACCAGCCCTCGCTGGTCGCCGCCTCACGCTGGCTGGCCGGCGAGCGCTTCGAGCACGAGCAGTTCCATCCGCAAGTGCAACGCGCGCTCGACCAGGCCACCCGGCCGCTCATGCGCTACCGCTGCGCGGCCTGCGGCTTCGAGGCGCACCAGTACTTCTGGCACTGCCCCGGCTGCCAGGCCTGGGACAGCTATCCACCGCGTCGCGTGGAAGAACTCTGACCACGGTTCTGAACAATCGTCACACGGGGCCCTGGGCCCCGTTTTCACGTCAACTGGTGCGCGCGCCCTCTCGTTGAGCCGAAGCCGATATTCCTGTCGGCTTAGTCATACCAACAATTGAAGAGGGAGTTTTCACCATGTTCAAGAAAATCATCGCCACGCTCGCCATGTGCTTCGCGGCCGTCTCGTTCGCCGCGGTCGACGCCAACAAGGGCAGCGCCGCCGACCTCGACGGCCTCAAGGGCGTCGGCCCCTCGCTGTCCAAGCGCATCCTCGACGCCCGCAAGGAAGGCGAGTTCAAGGACTGGCCCGACCTCATGCAGCGCGTGAAGGGCGTGAAGGAAAAGAGCGCGGCCAAGCTGTCGGCCGAGGGCCTGACGGTCAACGGCCAGAGCTTCGACGGTGCTGCAGCACCTGCCAAGGCGGGCAAGACCGCCAAGGTGGCCGAAGCGAAACCCGCCAAGCAGTGACAGCACCCTGAAACCAGGAAACCGCCCCCGAGGCGGTTTTTTTACGCCCGCACTTTGTGCCGCATCGACGCCACATGGCAGGGAAATGCCTCAGCGAATGGCCCGGAATTTGCACGTATGCTTTTCTTTCATCCAGCTTTAACCACATTCCGGAGCGCGTTCATGAATCACAAGTTCGGCATGGCCCTGGCGGGCCTCACCTTCGGCGCCGCCGCCTTCGCGCAAACCAAGTGGGACCTTCCCACCGCCTACCCGACCACCAACTTCCACACCGAGAACATCACGCAGTTCGCGAGCGACGTGGACAAGGGCAGCGGCGGCAAGCTCAAGATCACGGTGCATGCCAATGCGTCGCTGTTCAAGGCACCCGAGATCAAGCGTGCGGTGCAGGGCGGCCAGGCGCAGCTCGGCGAAATCCTGCTGGTGAACTACCAGAACGAATGGCAGATGTTCGGCGCCGACGGCATCCCCTTCCTGGCCGACAGCTACGACGCCGCCTGGAAGCTCTACCAGGCACAGAAGCCCGCGCTCGAAAAGAAGCTGGGCGAACAGGGCATCCAGCTGCTGTACGCCGTGGCATGGCCGCCGCAGGGCATCTTCGTGAAGAAAGAGATCGCCTCGGCCGCCGACCTGAAGGGCGTGAAGTGGCGCGCATACAGCCCCGCCACCGCGCGCATCGGCGAGCTCGTGGGCGCGCAACCCGTCACCGTGCAGCAGGCCGAGCTGTCGCAAGCCATGGCCACGGGCGTGATCGAGTCGTACATGTCCTCGGGCTCCACCGGCTACGACACCAAGACCTACGAGTACATCAAGAACTTCTACGACACCCAGGCCTGGCTGCCGAAGAACGCGGTGCTCATGAACAAGAAGGCCTTCGACGCGCTCGACAAGCCCACGCAGCAGGCGCTGCTCAAGGCGGCGGCCGATGCCGAGAAGCGCGGCTGGGACACCTCGAAGAAGAAGAACGTCGAGTACCTCGATCTGCTCAAGAAGAACGGCATGACGGTGCACGTGCCCTCGGCGCAGCTCAAGGCCGACATGAAGAAGGTCGGCGACACCATGATCAAGGAGTGGACCGAGAAGACCGGCCCCGAAGGCCAGGCCGTCGTCGACGCCTACAAGAAGATGTGATCCGGCTTCGCACGCACGGCACCCGATGCGCAAGACGCTGGATTTTCTCTACCTGAGCGCCGCCGCCCTGGCGGCGCTTTTCATGATCGGCCTGCTGGCGATGGTGCTGCTCTCCATCCTCGGCCGGCAGCTGCACTTCAACATTCCCGGCATCGACGCCTACGCCGGCTACCTGATGGCCGGCGCAGGCTTCCTGGCGCTTGCGCACACGCTCAAGCGCGGCGAGCACATCCGCGTGACGCTGGTCATGCAAAACCTGCCGCCCGCGGCACGGCGCTGGCTCGAACGCTGGGCCATGGGCGCCGCAGCGCTGCTCGCCCTGCTCTTTGCCTGGTACAGCGTGCGCCTGGTCTGGCAATCGCTCGACTACCAGGACATCTCCACCGGCAACGACGCCACGCCACTGTGGATTCCGCAGCTGTCGATGGCGCTCGGCGCCATCGTCTTCGCGATCGCGTCGCTCGACGAGTTCGTGATCGAGTGGCGCGGCCGCCCGGCCCAGTCCGCCGAAACGGAGGCGCTGCGCCATGAGTGACATCGCCATTGCCGGCCTGCTGATCGCCGCGCTGTTCCTCATCCTGGGCAGCGGCGTGTGGATCGGCCTCACGCTGTCGGGCGTGGCGTGGATCGCCATGCAGATCTTCTCGTCGCGCCCCGCGGGCGACGCCATGGCCGTGACCATCTGGGGATCGGCCTCGAGCTGGACGCTCACGGCGTTGCCGCTGTTCGTGTGGATGGGCGAGATCCTGTTTCGCACGCGGCTGTCGCAGGACATGTTCAAGGGCCTCGCGCCCTGGATGCAGGCCCTGCCCGGCCGGCTGCTGCACACCAACGTGGTGGGCTGCGCGGTGTTCGCTGCGGTGTCGGGCTCGAGCGCAGCCACCTGCGCCACCATCGGCAAGATGAGCCTGCCCGAGCTCAAGCGCCGCGGCTACCCCGACGACATGGTCATCGGCACGCTGGCCGGCGCCGGCACGCTGGGGCTGCTGATCCCGCCCTCGATCATCATGATCGTGTACGGGGTGAGCGCCGACGTGTCGATTGCACGCCTCTTCATCGCGGGCGTCATCCCCGGCATCCTGCTGGCGCTGCTGTTCTCGGGCTACATCGTGGTCTGGGCGCTGCGCAACCCCGACAAGGTGCCGCCCGCCGACGCGAAGCTGCCCTTCGTCGAGAAGCTCTGGGCCTCGATGTCGCTGATCCCGGTGGCGCTGCTGATCCTGTCGGTGCTGGGCTCCATCTATGCCGGCATCGCCACGGCCACCGAGGCGGCGGCTGTGGGCGTGGTCGGCGCCATGGTCATCTCGGCCGCGCAGGGCTCGCTCACCTGGCACAGCTTCAAGGAAGCGCTGCTCGGGGCCACGCGCCTGTACTGCATGATGGCGCTGATCCTCGCGGGTGCGGCCTTCCTCACGCTGGCCATGGGCTACATCGGACTGCCGCGCCACCTGGCCGAGTGGATCGGCTCGCTGGGGCTGTCGAAGTTCCAGCTGATCCTGATGCTCGCCGCGTTCTACGTCGTGCTGGGCTGCTTCCTGGACGGCATCTCCATGGTGGTGCTGACCATGGGCGTGATCATGCCGACCGTCATCGCGGCCGGCATCGACCCGGTCTGGTTCGGCATCTTCGTCGTGCTGGTGGTCGAGATGGCGCAGATCACGCCACCGGTGGGCTTCAACCTGTTCGTGCTTCAGGGCATGACCGGGAAAGATCTGCTCTACATCGCGCGCGTCACGCTGCCGATGTTCGGACTGATGGTGGCGGCGGTGCTGCTCATCTACTTCGTGCCGCAGCTGGTGACGTGGTTGCCCCAGCAAATGGCGCCCTGAACTCGAGGGGCCGCGACCCACCGACAATAGGCCCATGCTGCTTCCGGCTCTTGCAATCTGTCTCGGCGCCTCGTGCGGCGCCCTCGCCCGATGGGGCCTGGGCCTCTGGCTCAACACCGGCGGTCCGGTGCCCTACGGCACGCTGGCCGCCAACCTCGTCGGCGGCTACTTCGTCGGCGTGGCCGTGGCCGTGTTCCAGGCGCTGCCGCAACTCGACCCGGTGTGGCGCCTGCTGCTCATCACCGGCTTCCTCGGCGGGCTCACGACCTTCTCGAGCTTCTCGGCCGAAGTGGTCGCGCTGCTGCTCGGCGGACGGCCGCTGCTGGCGCTGGGCACCGGCCTGCTGCACCTGTGCGGTTCGCTGGTGCTGACCTGGCTGGGCATTCGCAGCGTGCAGCTCGTGCTGGCTTCGTGACAGCGACAAAACTGCCCGCGCTCCTGCGGTTATAGACAGGGGCTTCGCAGAGGGTCGATCGATAGAATCGACCCCCAATGCCCCTCGCCCTTCTCGTCGCACTCCCCTTTCTTGCCAGCGTGCTGGCCGCGTTGATGCCGTCCAACGCGCGCAACCGGGAGTCGACCCTCGCAGGGCTCGTCGCATTGGGCTGCGCCATCCAGGTCGCATGGCTCTTTCCGCAGATCTCGCACGGCAACGTGCTGCGGCAAGAGATCGAGTGGCTCCCCGCCCTCGGCCTGAACCTCGTGTTCCGCCTCGACGGCTTCGCGTGGCTGTTCTGCATGCTGGTGCTGGGCATCGGCGCGCTGGTGGTGCTCTATGCGCGCTACTACATGTCGGCCTCCGACCCGGTGCCGCGCTTCTTCTCGTTCTTCCTCGCGTTCATGGGCGCGATGATGGGCGTGGTGCTCTCGGGCAACCTGATCCAGATGGTGCTGTTCTGGGAGCTCACCAGCCTCTTCTCCTTCCTGCTCATCGGCTACTGGCACCACCGGCGCGACGCGCGGCGCGGGGCGCGCATGGCGCTCACCGTCACGGGCGCGGGCGGGCTGTGCCTGCTGGCCGGCGTGCTGGTGCTGGGCCGCATCGTCGGCAGCTACGAACTCGACATCGTGCTGGTCTCGGGCGACATCATCCGCGCGCACGCGCTGTACCCGGTGGCGCTGGTGCTGATCCTGCTCGGCGCGTTCACCAAGAGCGCGCAGTTCCCGTTCCATTTCTGGCTGCCACGCGCCATGGCCGCGCCCACGCCGGTGTCGGCCTACCTGCACTCGGCCACCATGGTGAAGCTGGGCGTGTTTCTCATGGCGCGCCTGTGGCCGGTGCTCTCGGGCACCGAGCAGTGGTTCTGGATGGTCGGCGGCGCGGGCGCGATCACGCTGCTGCTGGGCGGCTTCGCGGCGATGTTCCAGCGCGACCTGAAGGCGCTGCTGGCCTACTCGACCATCTCGCACCTGGGCCTCATCACGCTGCTGCTGGGCCTGAACAGCCCGCTGGCGGCGGTGGCGGCGGTGTTCCACGTGATGAACCACGCGACCTTCAAGGCCTCGCTGTTCATGGCCGCCGGCATCATCGACCACGAGACCGGTACGCGCGACATCCGCAAGCTCAGCGGCCTGATGCGGCTCATGCCCATCACCGGCACGCTGGCCATCATCGCCAGCGCCTCGATGGCCGGCGTGCCGCTGCTCAACGGCTTTCTCTCGAAGGAAATGTTCTTCGCCGAGACGGTCTTCATCCAGGCCACGCCCTGGATCGACCTCAGCCTGCCGGTCATCGCGACCATTGCGGGCATCTTCAGCGTGGCGTACTCGGCGCGCTTCGTGTTCGACGTGTTCTTCGGCCCACCCTGCGGCCCCGACGTGCCCAAGCCGCCGCACGAACCGCCGCACTGGATGCGCGTGCCGGTCGAGTTTCTGGTGCTGCTGTGCCTGGTGGTGGGCGTGGCGCCGGCCTGGTCGGTCGGGCCGATGCTCGCGGCGGCGGCCACGCCGGTGGTCGGCGGCACGCTGCCTGAATACAGCCTGGCCGTGTGGCACGGTTTCAACCTGCCGCTGATGATGAGCTTCGTCGCGCTCGCGGGCGGCGCCGCGCTCTACCTGCTGCTGCGCCGCCCGCTGGGCAGCGGCCGCCTCGAACGCACGCCGCTGCTGCACCGCTTCGACGGGCAACTCATCTTCGAACACCTCATCGCGCTGCTGAGCGAGGCCGGCCGGCGCAGCCGCCGCCTGTTCGGCACGCGCCGCCTGCAATGGCAACTGCTGTGGCTGGTGGTGGTAGCGGTGGCGGGTGCAGCGGCGTCGCTGTGGGCCACGCCAGCCGACCGCGGCACGCGCGAGCTGCTGCCGTTCTCGCCGATGTTCGCGATGACCTGGCTCATCGGCTGCATCTGCGCCGTGGCGGCCGCGTGGCAGGCCAAGTTCCACCGGCTCGCGGCGCTCATGCTGGCCGCGGGCGCCGGGCTGGTCTCGTGCGTCACGTACATCTGGTTCTCGGCACCTGACCTCGCGCTCACGCAGCTGGTGGTCGAGGCCGTGACCACGGTGCTGATCCTGCTGGGCCTGCGCTGGCTGCCGATGCGCAGCAAGGACGTCATCCAGCCTGCGCGCGCACGGCTGCGGCCCTGGGGCCGGCGCGGGCGTGACCTGCTAGTGGCCACCATCGCCGGCTGCGGCATGGCGGCGCTGGCCTGGGCCCTGATGACGCGCACCTTCCCGCAGAGCATCTCGCCCTTCTTCCTCGAACGCGCGCTCACCGAAGGCGGCGGCACCAACGTAGTCAACGTGATGCTGGTCGACTTCCGCGGCTTCGACACCTTCGGCGAGATCACCGTTCTGGGCATCGTGGCGCTCACCGTGTATGCGCTGCTGCGGCGCTTCCGGCCCGCCATCGAATCGATGGCGCTGCCCATCCAGCAACGCCTGCAGGTCGACGATGGCAGCAGCGACCTGCTGAACCCGCGCCGCGCCACCGACTCCGCCATCGGCTACCTGATGGTGCCGGCCGTGCTGGTGCGCCTGGTGCTGCCGGTGGCCGTGCTGGTGTCGGTGTACTTCTTCATGCGCGGCCACAACGCGCCCGGCGGCGGCTTCGTCGCGGGGCTGGTGATGTCGGTCGCGCTGGTGCTGCAGTTCATCGTCTCGGGCACCGAGTGGGTCGAAGAGCACCTGCGCATCTACCCGCGCCGCTGGATCGCCATCGGCCTGCTGTTCGCACTCGCCACCGGCGGCGGCGCGCTCGTCTTCGGCTATCCCTTCCTGACCACGCACACCGCCCACCTGCACGTGCCGCTGCTGGGCGACATGCACGTGCCCAGCGCCCTCTTCTTCGACATCGGCGTGTTCGCGCTGGTGCTCGGCGCCACCATGCTGATCCTCACCGCGCTGGCCCACCAGTCCATCCGAAGCCACCGCTGGGCCGACGAACAGGAAGAGAAAGAAGCGGAGGCGCGCGCCGCCGCCGAAGCCGAGGAAGCCGCTGCTGCGGCTGCGGCCATCACCGGAGGGGCCCGCTGATGGAAATCGTGCTGGCCATCGCCATCGGCGTGCTCACCGGCTCGGGCGTGTATCTGCTGCTGCGCCCGCGGACCTTCCAGGTCATCATGGGCCTGACGCTCATCTCGTACGCCGTCAACCTGTTCATCTTCAGCATGGGCCGGCTCAAGGTCGACAGCGAGCCGGTGCTGGTCGAAGGCTTCAAGGCCACGCTGGCCAACACGGCCGACCCGATGCCGCAAGCCTTGGTGCTCACCGCCATCGTGATCGGCTTCGCGATGACCGCGCTGTTCCTGGTCGTGATGCTCGCCTCGCGCGGCCTGTCGGGCACCGACCACGTGGACGGTGAAGAGCGGGAGGCCGTGGAATGAACGACCTCTTGCACCTGCTCGACCGCTTCCTCGAGTTCAGCATGCCGCACCTGGTGGCGGTGCCGATTCTCGTGCCCATGCTCACGGCGGCGCTGATGCTGCTGATGAACGAGAACCGCCGGCGCACCAAGTCGTTCCTCAGCGTGGTCTCGGGCCTGATCGGCCTGCTCGCTGCGCTCGCGCTGCTGCGCTGGGTGAACGCGGCCGACACCGGCGGCGGCCCGGGCTCCATCGGCGTGTACCTGCCGGGCAACTGGCGCGCGCCCTTCGGCATCGTGCTGGTGGCCGACCGGCTCTCGACCATGATGGTCGCGCTGACGGGCGTGGTCGCCTTTGCCGCATCGATCTACTCGACCTCGCGCTGGGACCGCGCGGGCGTGCACTTTCATCCGCTGCTGCAGCTGCAGCTCATGGGCCTGAACGGCGCCTTCCTCACGGGCGACCTGTTCAACCTGTTCGTGTTCTTCGAGGTGATGCTCGCGGCCTCGTACGGCCTGCTGCTGCACGGCTCGGGCCAGCTGCGCGTGCGCGCCGGCCTGCACTACATCGCGATCAACCTTGCGGCCTCGTCGCTGTTCCTCATCGGCGCGGCCATTCTGTACGGCGTGACCGGCACGCTCAACATGGCCGACCTGGGCGCGCGCATCGCCGAACTGGCACCGGGCGACCGCGGCCTCGTGCACGCGGCCGCGGCCATCCTGGCCACCGCGTTCTTCGCCAAGGCGGGCGCGTGGCCGCTCAACTTCTGGCTGGTGCCGGCCTACAGCGCGGCCGTGTCGCCGGTGGGCGCGGTGTTTGCGCTGCTCACCAAGCTCGGCGTGTACACCGTGCTGCGCCTGTGGACCGTGCTGTTCGCGCCCGACACCGGCGCCTCGGCGGCCTTCGGGCAGGCCGCGCTGGTGAGCGTCGGGCTGGCCACGCTGTTCGTTGGCGCCATCGGCATCGTCGGCACGCAACGGCTGTCGAACCTCGCGGGCTTCAGCGTGCTGGTGTCGGCGGGCACGCTGCTGGCCGCCGTCGGGCTCGGCGATCCGGCCGTGTGGGCAGGCGCGCTGTACTACATGCTGAGCTCCACGCTCGCGGTGGCGGCGTTCTTCCTGCTGATCGACATGATCGAGCGCTGGCGCAACGCGGGCATGAGCGTCGCGCCGCACGAAGCGGCGGGCAACGCGCCCTTCCTGGCCGAAGACCTGCGCGCGCTCAACGACGTGAACCTCGACGACGACGCGCAGGCGCTCTACGGCCGTGCCATCCCGGCGGGCGTGGCTTTTCTCGGCCTGAGCTTCATGCTGTGCACACTGCTGCTGGCGGGCCTGCCGCCGCTGTCGGGCTTTGTCGGCAAGTTCGCCATGCTCTCGGGCCTGCTCGACGCCAAGGCCGTCACCACCGCCGGCTGGACCTTCCTCGGCCTGCTGATCGTCGCGGGCTTTCTCTCGCTGATCGCGCTGAGCCGCACCGGCATCCGCCATTTCTGGACGCAGCACCATCCCACCATGCCCTCGCTGCCCGCACTCGAGGTGCTGCCGGTGGCCGCCCTGCTCGCAGCCTGCGTCGCGCTCACGGTGTGGGCCGAGCCCGTGATGCAGCACGCGCAAGCCACCGCCGGCGGCCTGCGCACGCCCACCGCCTACCGCGAGGCCGTGCTCGGCGCCAAGCAGAAGCCCAACCCGGTGCCTGCGAAGAAAGAGGAGGCCAGGCCATGAAGCGCTTGATGCCTTCCCCGCCGCTGTCGTTCGCGCTGTTCGTCATCTGGCTGCTGCTCAACCAGTCGCTCGAAGCGGCTACGCTGCTGTCGGCCGCGGTGCTCGCCATTGCCGTGCCGCTGATCACCAAGGGCCTGCGGCCCGCCAGGGTGCGCATGCGCCGGCCCGGCGTGGCGCTGCGGCTGTCGTTTCTCGTCACCTTCGACATGCTGAAGTCGGCGTACGACGTGGCGCGGCTGCTGCTCACGCGCCGCACCGCCGACATCTCGGCGCGCTTCGTGCACATTCCGCTCGACATGCGCGACCCCAACGGCCTGGCCGTGCTCGCGATGATCATGTGCCTCACGCCCGGCACCGCCTGGGGCGAGGTGTCGTTCGATCGCACCATGCTGCTGATCCACGTGTTCGACGTCGAGGACGACGCGGCCTTCATCGCCATGATCAAGACCCGCTACGAACGTCCGCTGATGGAGATTTTCGAATCATGACCCCTGTTCTCTACTGGGCCCTGAAGGCCGCGCTGTTCCTGCTCGCCGTGGCCATGCTGTGCGCCCTGTTCCGCCTGCTGGCCGGACCGTCCGCGCAAGACCGCGTGATGGCGCTGGACTGCCTCTACATCAACGGCATGCTGATGATGCTGGTGCTCGGCATCAACTACGCGAGCAGCGTGTACTTCGAGGCGGCGATGCTGGTGGCGCTGTTCGGCTTCGTCGGGTCGACTTCGATCGCGAAGTTTTTGCTGCGCGGGGAGGTCATCGAATGAGCGCCGCTGCCCTGCCCCTGTGGGCCGAGATCATCACCGCCGTGTTCGCGGTGCTGGGCGCGGCCTTCGCGGCCATCGGCTCCTTCGGCCTGGTGCGCCTGCCCACTTTTTTCCGCCGCATCCATGCGCCCACGCTGGGTGCCACGGTGGGCGCCTGGTGCCTGACGGTGGCCACCATCGCCTACTTCTCGGTGCAGGGCTTCAGCCTGTTCCTGCACGCGATGCTGATCGTGCTGTTCATCGTGCTGACGGCGCCGATCACCACCATCTTCCTGATGCGTGCTGCCCTCTTCCGCGAACGGCAGAAGGGCAACCCGAAGGTGCCGCCCGCCGCGAAGTCGGACTGAGGCGGCTTTCTTCTCCGATCAGTTGGGCGCCATGCGCACGCCCTTGTCGAGGAACTCGTTGGTGAACAGCGTCGCGGGGTCGTAGGCCTTGTCGATGCCGATCAGCGAGGACACGAGGTCGTAGTCGGCCTTCACGCGTGCACCGTCGAACGCGCCGAGCGCCACCTTCGTCGTGGTGTCGTCGCGCATCAGCTGCTTGATGCGCATCCATTGGTCGCGCTGGTTGTCGGGCGTGAGACCGCTCACGCTGGCCTGCAGTGCCTGCAGGCAGGGCTCGAAGCTCTTCACGCAGGCGTCGTAGGCGCGCTGCGTCACGGCCACGAACTTCTTCACCTGGCCCGGGTTCTTCGCAAGGTACGGGCCGTTCACGATCAGCGAGTTGCCGTACACGTTCACGCCGGCATCGCGCCACGGCTGAAAGCCCAGGTCGGCGCCGAACTCGCGCGCCTTCAGGTCGTGCTCGTTGTAGAAGTCGCTGATGATGTCGACCGACTTGCTCTTCAGCGCCGCCACCTTGGCCTGCGGGCTCACGTTGACGAAGCTCACGCTGGCCGGGTCGAGCCCCACCTTCTTCGCGAAGGCCGGCCACATGAGGCGCGCGGCGTCGCCGGGCGGGTTGCCGATCTTGCGGCCCGCGAAGTCCTTCGGGCCGTTGATGCCCGACGACTTGAGCCAGTAGAAGCCCTGCGGGCTGTTGGCGTAGATGACCATCACGGCCTTCACGTCGGCGCCCTTGCCCTTGGCCTGGATCGTGGTGGGCAGGTCCGAAATGCCCAGGTCACTGCCGCCCGTGCCCACGCGCTGCGCCGACACGGCCGAGCCCTTGCCGGCCTCGATGTTCAGGTCGATGCCCGCCTCTGTGTACCAGCCCTTGGCCTTCGCAAAATAGATCGGCGCATGATCGGCCGTGGGTGTCCAGTTGAGCATCAGGCTCATGGCATCGGTCGCAAATGCGGCGGGGGCCGAGGCCATCAACAGGGCAGTGGCGCCGGCGGCCGACAACAGCTTTTTCATGCGGATCACTCCAAAAGAAGGTAAAAACAGGTCCTGAAATTTATATTACCAACTGTTTGGTTGACAAGCAATCCAGATCATCCAGACCGCGTTGCCACTGCCGGGAGAATCAAAACACCATGACCGCCACCAGCCCTACCCGCACCGCCCGCAGCACCGTTGCCACGAAACGCGAGCGCGACCCCGTCGCCGCCAAGCAGGCCCTCATCTCCGCCGCGGTGGCCGAGTTCGCCACCAAGGGCTTCGCGGGCGCGCGCGTCGACGAGATCGCCGCCAACGCCGGGGTCAACAAGCAGCTCGTGTATCACTATTTCGACAGCAAGCAGGGGCTGTACCTGGTCGCGCTCGAATCGGTCTATGCCGAGATCCGCGAGAAGGAACAGAAGCTCACGCTCGACGAGCTCGAGCCGCTCGAAGCCATGAAGCAGCTGGTGGCCTTCTCGTTCGACTACCTGGCCGAGCACCCCGAGTTCATCGCGCTGCTGGCCGACGAGAACCGCAACCACGGCGCGCACCTGCGCGAGTCGGAGCGGCTGCAGAAGATGCATTCGCCCTTCATCGAGATGCTCGAGGCCACGCTCAAGCGCGGCGTGGCGGCGGGCGTGTTCCGGCCCGACTTCGATGCGATCAACCTCTACATCTCGATCGCCGGCATCTCGTATTTCTTCTTCTCCAACAACCACACGCTGTCGGCGATCTTCGGCAAGCCGCTGGACGCACGCGGCGCGCTGCTGCAGCGCCGCCGCCACGTGATCGAGTTCGCGCTCAATGCCTTGCGGCCCGACAAAGCCGCCGCATGAAAATTATCAACTAGTTGGTTGACTCGGGTCGTGGCGACTCCTATGATTCGCCGCATTGCTTCCTCGACCCAGGAATTGAGATGACGACACCTGATGGCGCTCTGGCGCTCCCCGCACCTGCGCCCTTGTCGGGCGAGCGCCCCGAATGGCAGCGCTGGGCCCTCGTGGTCGCGGTGCATCTGGCGGGCATCGCGCTGTGGGAGCTGGCAGTGCGCGTCTTCGCGATCCAGCCCTTCATCCTGCCGGCGCCGTCGAAGGTGCTGGCCACGCTGGCCAACCCGAACTACAGCTGGCTCAAGAACACCGGCGTCACCGCGCTCGAAGTGTTCGGCGGCTACGCGCTGGGGCTGGTGCTCGGCATTCTTTGCGCGCTGCTCTTCATCACCAGCAAGCGGCTGATGCTGCTGGTGTTCCCGCTGCTGGTCACGCTCAACATGATCCCGAAGGTGGCGATGGGTCCGCTGGTGATCGTGTGGTTCAGCTACGGCATCGGGCCGAACATCCTGATCACGTTCAGCCTGTGCTTCTTCCCGATCCTGCTGACCACCATCCGCGGGCTCAATGAGACCGAGCCCGAACTGCTCGACCTCGTGCGCGCGCTCAAGGGTTCGCGCTGGCAGCTGTTCCGCTACATCCAGCTGCCGGGCTCGTTGCCGTACGTGTTCTCGGGCATGAAGGTCGCCACCATCCTCGCCGTCGCGGGCGCGGTGGTGGGCGAGTTCATCGCCTCGGAACGCGGCCTGGGCTATCTGATGATTCAGGTCCAGGCCTCGCTGGACACGCCCGCGGTCTTCATGGCCGTGCTGCTCATCACGGGCCTGGGTGTGCTGCTCTATCTGCTGGTGCTTCTGCTGGAGCGCCTCTTCATCACCCAGGACGCAAGAATCCAATGACCTCCACGCCTGTCCTCGACGACCTGCCCTTTCCCGAGCGCTTCGAGAGCGAAGCCGCACTTGAAGACTACCTGGCCACGCCCTCGCGCGACCTCGTGCGCGACATGGCCTGCCTCGACGGCGACCTGATGATCCTCGGCGTCGGCGGCAAGATGGGCCCCACGCTGGCCCGCCTCGCCAAGAACGCCATGCCCGGTCGCCGCGTGATCGCCGTCGCCCGTTTCAGCGAAGCCGGCGTGCGCGAAGCCCTCGAAGCGCACGGCATCGAGACCCTCGCCTGCGACCTGCTCGACCGCGCCGCCATCGCCGCGCTGCCGCCGTGCGCCAACGTCGTGTTCATGGCCGGCCGCAAGTTCGGCGCCGACGCCGACAACCCGCTGACCTGGGCCATGAACGCGCACGTGCCCGCGCTGGTGGCCGAGCACTTCCACGCCTCGCGCATCGTCGCCTTCTCGACCGCCTGCGTGTACCCCTTCGTGCCCGTGACCAGCCAGGGCGCGAGCGAGAGCGACGCGCCCAACCCGCCCGGCGAATACGCCAACTCGTGCGTGGGCCGCGAGCGCATGTTCGAGTACTTCTCGCAGCGCCACAGCACACCGGGACGCCTGTTCCGCCTGAGCTACGCCATCGACCTGCGCTACGGTGTGCTGGCCGACGTGGCGCTCAAGGTGTGGCGCGGCGAGCCGGTCGACGTGACCATGGGCCACGTCAACGTGATCTGGCAGGGCGACGCGAACGCGCAGGCGCTGCGCTGCCTCGCGGCGGCCACGGTGCCGACCTCGCCGCTCAACGTGAGCGGCCCCGAGACCACGTCGATCCGCTGGCTCGCCGAGGAGTTCGCGCGCCAGTTCGACAAGCCCGTGACGATCAGCGGGCAAGAGGCGCCGACCGCATGGCTCATGAACACCGGCGAGGCCGAGCGCCTGTTCGGTTACCCGCGCGTGCCGCTCGCGCAGCAAATCCGTTGGGTGGCCGACTGGATCTCGCGCGAGCAGCGCCAGTACGGCAAGCCGACCAAATTCGAATCGCGCGACGGCAAGTACTGAGCCCATGACCATGCCCGCCGTCGAAGCACTCTCGTCGATCACGCCCGGCATCGCCCCGATGCTCGACGCGCTGGTTGCCGCGAGCGGCTGGAACCAGACCGCGCACGACTGGCGGCTGTTCGAGCGGCTCGGCACGGTGCATGGCGTACGTGATGGCGAGGGCCAGCTCATCGCCAGCGGCGCCGTGCTGCCGATGGAAGGCGTCGCCTGGATCAGCATGATCCTCGTGATGCCTGCCGCGCGCGGGCAAGGCCTGGGCCGTGCGGTGTTCGCGCGCTGCCTCGACACGGTGAAGGCCGCCGGCCTTGTTGCGATGCTCGATGCCACGCCGCAGGGCGAACCGCTCTATGCGAGCTTCGGCTTCACGCCGTTGTGGCGCCTCACGCGCTGGCAGCGCGAGTCTGCACCGGCCACCGCGTCGCTCAGCGCAGACAAGCCAACGCTCGACAACCTCGCCGCGCTCGACGCGCAGGCACTGGGCTTCGAGCGCCCGGCCGTGCTCGCCGACCTGCTCGGCCGCGACGACAGCCGCTGCGTGCGCAACGGCCTGGGCTTCGGCCTCGTGCGTGCGGGGCGCACCGCGCACCACATCGGCCCGCTGCTGTCGTCCGACGAAGCCGTCGCCTCCGCGCTGCTGACGCAGGCTGCGCGCGGCATCGACGGCCGCATCTGCATCGACGTGCCCGACGATCGCAAGGCCATGACTGCCGCGCTGTGCGCCGCCGGCTTCACGCCCCAACGCAGCTTCACGCGCATGGCGCTGGCCACGCGCGACGGCGCGCAGCCACCCACTGGACACCCCGTCTTCATCCACGCCATCGCCGGCCCCGAGTTCGCCTGAGGACCTTCGCCCATGTCACTGAACCGCTCCGACCTTCCCACCGACGTGCTTGCCCTGCTGTCGCAAGGCACCGTCATTCCGGCGCATCCGCTCGCACTCGACGCGCATCGCCAGCTCGACCGCCAGCGCCAGCGTGCGCTGACGCGCTACTACGTCGATGCCGGCGTCGGCGGCCTCGCGGTGGGCGTGCACACCACGCAGTTCGCGATCCGCGAACGCGGCCTCTACGCCACCGTGCTCGAAGCCGCGATGCAGGACCGGCTGGCCTGGAACGATCGGGCGATGGCGATGATCGCGGGCCTGTGCGGCCCGACCGCGCAGGCGCAGGCCGAGGCGCGCACCGCCGTGGCTCTCGGTTATCACGCGGGACTGCTGAGCCTCGCAGCACTGGCCGGCTCGTCGGAAGACGCGCTCATCGCCCACTGCGAGGCGGTGGCGCAAGAAATCCCGCTGATCGGCTTCTACCTGCAGACCGTCGTCGGCGGCCCGGTCCTGTCGAGCGACTTCTGGCGCCGCTTCGCGCTCATTCCGAACGCGCTGGCCATCAAGGTCGCGCCTTTCAATCGCTACCGCAGCATCGACGTGGTGCGTGGGCTGGTCGATGCGCGCGCCGAGGAGCGCGTGTTCCTCTACACCGGCAACGACGACCACATCGTGCTCGACCTCGCGCTGCCCTTTGCCGCGATGCGCGACGGCGCGCCCGTGCAGGTGCGCTTTCGCGGCGGCCTGCTGGGCCACTGGTCGGTGTGGACGTCGAGCGCCGTGCACCAGCTGCAGCAGATCAAGGCCGAGCTGGCCGCCCATGGCGGCGCGTTGAGCCCCGCCCTGCTCGCGCTCGATTCGCGCGTGACCGACTGCAACGCCGCCTTCTTCGATGTGGCGAACAATTTCCACGGTTGCATCGCGGGCTGCCACGAGGTGCTGCGGCGCCAGGGTCTGCTCGAAGGCATCTGGTGCCTCGATCCGGAAGAAGGCCTCGGCCACGGACAGTCGGCGGAGATCGATCGCGTCTACCGCCAGCACGGCGACCTGGCCGACGACGCCTTCGTGCGCGACAACCTGGCGCGGTGGCTGGCATGAGCGCGGTGCTCGCACCACAGCAGGAAGCGCCGCTGATCCGCATGCGGCAGCTGCGCAAGGTCTACCGCAAGCGCAACGAAGAATTCCTCGCGGTGTCCGACGTCACGATGGACGTGCATGCGGGCGACATGATCTCGCTGGTCGGCCCGTCGGGCTGCGGCAAGTCGACGCTGCTGAAGATTCTGTCGGGCCTGCACGGCCACGACGGTGGCACGCTCGAGATCGGCGGCCCTGGCGGTACGGGCTTCAACGCGGGCCGCGATGTCGGCATGGTGTTCCAGCAGCCGCTGCTGCTGAAGTGGCGCACCATTCTGGAGAACGTGCTGCTGCCCGCCGACATCCTCGGGCTGGACCGCAAGGCCGCCAAGACGCGCGCACACGAACTGCTCGACATGGTCGGCCTCACGGGCTTCGCCGACAAGCTGCCCTACGAACTCTCGGGCGGCATGCAGCAGCGCGCCGCCATCGCGCGCGCGCTCATCCACGACCCGAAGCTGGTGCTCATGGACGAGCCCTTCGGCGCGCTCGATGCGCTCACGCGCGAGAAGATGAACCTGGAGATGCTGCGCATCTGGGAGCGCAGCCGCAAGACCTTCATCGTGGTCACGCACAGCATCCAGGAGGCGGTGTTCCTGGGCTCGCATTGCGCGGTGCTCACGGCCGGCCCGGCGCGCATGGCCGACTTCTTTCGCATCGAGTTGCCCGAGCCGCGCAAGCTGCATGTGAAGACCAGCCCCGAGTTCGGCGAGTACGTGCGCCGCATCTACGACCTGCTGGGCGTGGACTGACGCCTCGCCCCGTAGTTCAGCTCAGCTGGGTTGCAGCTGCTGGATTTCCTTGGCGCGCGCCACTTCCATTTCGCGCGGCAGCGTCACCGCGTTCTTCACCGCAAGAATCTCCGCCATCACGCTCACCGCGATCTCGGGCGGCGTCTTGCTGCCGATGAAGATGCCGATGGGCCCGCGCAGGCGCGCGAGCGATTCGGCCGTCTGGTCGAAGTGCTCGATCATGCGGTCGCGCCGCGCGTCGGCATTGCGGCGCGAGCCGATGGCGCCCACGTAGAAGGCTTCGCTCTGCAGCGCTTCGAGCAGCGCGAGGTCGTCGAGCTTGGGGTCGTGCGTGAGCGCGACCACGCAGCTGCGGCGGTCGGGCCGGAAGGCCAGCACGGCGTCGTCGGGCATCTCGGTGGTGATCGTCACGCCGGACAGCGTCCACGCGGTGCGGTACTCGGCGCGCGGGTCGCACAGCGTCACGGCGAAGCCGCTGAACTTGGCCATGGTCGCGAGGTATTCGGCGAGCTGGCCGGCGCCGATCAGCAGCATGCGGTACTCGGGGCCGAAGGTGTTGGTGAGCTCGGTGTCGTTCACCGTGAGCTCGTCGGGCGCGGTCGCCTCGGCCAGCCGCACCGCGCCGGTGGCCAGCGTCACCGTGCGGCGCATGAGCTTGCCGCGTTCGAGTTCGGCGACCAGCGTGTCGAGCGTGTCGGCGTCGGGCGCGTATTCGAGCAGCAGCTCGAGCGTGCCGCCGCAGGGCAGCCCGAAGCGGTGCGCCTCGTCGGCCGTGATGCCGTATTTGACGAGCGCGGGCGGCGCGCCCAGCGGCACGTCTTCGCCCTTGCCGTGGGCATGGCTGTAGCGCGCGATGAGGTCGTCTTCGATGCAGCCACCCGAGACCGAGCCGACCACGGCGCCGTCTTCGGCCAGCGCCATGATCGAGCCCACGGGCCGCGGCGACGAGCCCCAGGTGCGCACCACGGTGGTCAGCAGCGCGCGCTTGCCGGCACGCCGCCAGTCGCGCAGCGTGCGCAGCACCATGACATCGAGGTTTTCCATGACAAGACCTTGTGCGTCAGGCGGCGTCGCCGGGGGTGGATGCGTCGTCGCCGTCCTTCTTGCCGAAGCCCATCTTCTTCATGAGGCCCGACATCACGCCGGCCTTCTCGGCGGGCGCCTCATCGGCCGATGCCTCCGCGGGCGGTGCGGGCGGCGGGCCATATCGGCTTTGCATCTCGGCCTCGAAGCGCTTGAAGAAATCGTCGGCGGTGGACTTGGCCGCACCGTCGATCAGGCGTTGGCCGAGCTGTGCGATCTTGCCGCCGACCTGGGCCTGCACGGTGTAGTCGAGTTCGCAACCTGCGGGTGCTGGTGCGGCTTCGGCTGGCACAGCGGCCACGGCCTCAGCGGCGGGTGCGCCCTCTGCGGCAGGTGCACCGTCGGCCACGACGGGCGCCGCATCCGCAGCACCAGACAGCGGCTTGAGCGACACGCTCGACGAGCCCTTGGCGAACCCCGCCACGCCGCCCTGCCCCTCGAAGGTGAGCTTGTAGCCGTCGGGCGCGACGATGTCCGACAGCATCACCTTGCCGCTGAACTTGGCCGACACCGGGCCGATCTTCACGGCCAGCGCCACGCTGTAGGTGTTGTCGCCCGTGAGCTCGAACTTGTCGCAGCCGGGAATGCACTTCTTGAGCGTCTCGGGGTCGTTGAGCGCTTCCCAGGCCTGTTGTTGGGTGACGCCGAGGCGGCGGTTTCCGAGCATTTCCATGGTGGGTTTCCTTTGTTCTTCCTGAGTCCGGTCCTAGCGGCTGGCGCGCATCAGCGCGGCCAGGCTGGCGGCCAGCTGTTCCAGTGCATTCAGATTGTGGACCGCCAGCATCGCGTCCGCATGGCGGTGCAGCACGGCGGCCCCACGCGCCAGAGGGGCGTAGCCCTCGAAGCGCAGCAGCGGGTTGAGCCACAGCAGGCGGCGCGAATGGCGCTTCAGCCACTGCAGCTCGGTTTCGAGCTGCGCCGGTTCACCGGTGTCGAGCCCGTCGCTGATCACCAGCACCAGCGTGCGGCGACCGATGAGCCGGCGCGCATGCGACTGGCGCAGCTCGGCCAACGAACCGCCCAGCCGCGTGCCGCCCGCGAAGTCGTCGATCGCCAGGCTGGCGGCCTCCAGCATGGCGTCGGCATCGGCCAGCCGGAAGGCCGGCGTGAGGTCGGTCAGCCGCGTGCCGAAGGCGAACACGTCGCGCCGGCCAGCGCGACGCGTGGCGGCATGCAGGAAGGCCAGCAGCAGGCGGGCGTAGCGCTCCATCGAGCCCGACACGTCGACCAGCACCAGCAGCGGCAACGGTTGCTCGCGCCGCGCCAGCCGGGGCAGTCGCAGGATCTCGCCGCCGGTGCGGGCCGCCTCGTGCAGCACGCCGGGCCAGTGCATGCGGGCGTGCGCGCTGCCCGCATCACCGGCCGGGCGCAGGCGGCGCGTGGGCAGCCGGGGCACCGGCAGCGTGATGTCGCGCGCCAGCCGCTCGACCAGCCGGTACTCGGCCGCGCCGAGCGCGTTGAAGTCGGCATGCTGCAGCCGCTGGCGGTCGCTGGCCGTCATGGCGGCGTCGAACTTGATCTCCTCGTCGGGCTTGGACGGCGCCGCGGGCTTGACGGCATCACGCGGCGGGCTCAGCGCCTCGCGCACGCGCGGGCGGCGCTTGGAGGGTTCGGCCTTGCCTTCGGCGCTGGGCAGCATCTGGGCGAGCAGCTTGTTGGCCAGCTCGGGGTCGCGAAACCACGCGTCGAAGAGTTCGCGGAACACCAGCCGGTCTTGCTCGCGACTGACCATCACGGCCTCCATGGCGGCGCTCAGGTCGAGCTTGTCTTCGACGCCGACCCACGTGATCGCCTCGGTCGCGAGCGCGATGCGCATGGCGTCGGTGCGCACGCCGGCGCGGCGCAATGCGCGGCCGAAGGCGGCGATGTTGCCCGCCAGCTTGCCGCTGCGGACGTCGCCGAGTTGCTGGATGCCGGCCATGTATGTGCCGCGTGCTCAGAAGGTGTAAATGAATCCGGCGTGGCCGAGCAGCCCGCCCAGGCGCGCCTCCTCAAGGCGCAAAGCGCAGCCATAGCTTGGGCTATGGCGAGCATTTGCAACGCCGAGGGGGCATGTCTGGGCGGGATGAGCGGGCATGGTGGGTTCGTTCGCACCTTCTCAGCTCGCGAGCGGTTCCTCGGGCCTCAGCAGGTCGGAGGCCAGCTCGTGCGTCAGCGCCGCCACGTCGTCGCGCTGCTTGAAGAGGATGCCGGCGGTGTCGACGACCACTTCGGGGTCGAGTTCGACGGTGTCGAGCGCGATGAGCGCCCGCGCCCACTCCACGCTTTCGGCAATGCCGGGTGCGCGCTGGAAGGCGTTGACGAACGGCGCCGCGCGCAGCCGCGCGACAAAAGCGGCCACCTGCGCCGACAGCGTCTCGCCGGCCTGCGGCACCTGCGCGCGCACGATGGCGAGTTCACGCTCGCGCTCGGGATAGTCGAGCCAGTGGTAAAGACAGCGCCGCTTCACCGCATCGTTCAGCTCGCGCGTGCGGTTGCTGGTGAGCAGCGTCACTGGCGGCACCACGGCGCGCACGGTGCCCAGCTCGGGAATGCTGACCTGGTACTCGCCCAGGTACTCGAGCAGGAAGGCTTCGAAGGGCTCGTCGGCGCGGTCGACCTCATCGATCAGCAGCACGGCACCGGGTGCGGGCGTCTGCAGCGCCTGCAGCAGCGGACGGCGGATCAGGTAGTGCGGCTGGTAGACCTCGGCTTCGACATCGCGTGCCGCACCCGTGGCTTCGGCCGCGCGCATGTGCAGCAGCTGCGCGGCGTAGTTCCATTCGTACAACGCCTCGCGCTGCTCCATGCCGTCGTAGCACTGCAGGCGCAGCAACTCGCGCTGGAGCGCGATCGACAGCGCCTTGGCCAACTCGGTCTTGCCGACACCGGGTTCGCCTTCGAGCAGCAACGGGCGCTGCAACTTGAGCGCGAGGAACACCGCGGTGGCCAGGCGGCGGTCGGCAAAGTAGCCGGCCTGCATCAAACCGTCGGAAAGGGCGTCGATGGTCGGAAAAGTCATGGCGAAGCGTAGCGGAAGACGCGCGGGTGTCGCGCCTTCCGGTGGGCGGCTGGCGGCTTCAGCCGAGTGCCTTGGTCACGGCGCGCTGCGTGAGCACGCTGATCAGGTTCGCGCGGTAGGCGGCCGAGGCGTGCAGGTCGCTGTTCAGGTCGCTCGCGTCGATCTTCACGGCGGCAGCTGCCGCGGCGGTGAAGCTCTTGTTGAGCGCGTCTTCGAGCCCGGCATGGCGGAACACGCCGTTGCCCGCGCCGGTGACGGCCACGCGCACGCCGCTGTCGTACTGCGCCAGGAAGATGCCGACCAGCGGGAAGTTGGAGGCCTTCTGGCGCAGCTTCTCGTACACGGCGCGCTTCGGAATGGGGAAGCGGATCGCGGTGATCAGCTCGTCTTCTTCGAGTGCCGTGGTGAACAGGCCCTGGAAGAAGTCGTCGGCGGCGATTTCGCGCTTCGACGTGACGATGGTCGCGCCCGACGCCAGCACGGCGCTCGGGTAGCACGCCGCCGGGTCGTTGTTGGCCACGGAGCCGCCGACGGTGCCCATCGCGCGCACCTGCCGGTCTCCGATGCGCGACGCGAGGTCGGCCAGCGCGGGGTACGCGGCCTTCACGTCGCCATGGTTCGCCACGTCGAGGTGGCGCGACATGGCGCCGAGGGTGACCGTGCCGCCATCTTTCTTGATGCCGGTGAGTTCCTTGATACCGCTCAGGTCCACCAGTTGCTCAGGCGCGGAAAGCCTGAGCTTCATGGAGGCGAGCAGTGTCTGACCGCCGGCGAGCGGCTTGGCGCCCGCGGCGATGAGTTTGGCCGCATCGGCCACGGTGGCTGGCCGTTCGAGAGTGAAGGCGTACATGGTGTGTGAGTCCTTCTGTTGTTGTTCAGGGCGCGGGACGGCCTTGGGTGCTGGCAGCGAGCGAGGGTGCTTGCGCATCCTGCGGCGTGCTGCCCTTTTGCATCGCTTCCCAGACGCGGCTGGACGAAGCGGGCATGTCGAAATCCTTGACGCCGAGCGGCGCCAGCGCGTCGAGCACGGCGTTGATGACCGCCGGCGGCGAACCGATGGCGCCCGCCTCGCCGCAGCCCTTGGTGCCCAGCGGGTTGTGGGTGCACGGGGTGCACACGGTGTCGAGCTTGAACTGCGGGAAGTCGGCGGCGCGCGGCATGGCGTAGTCCATGAAGCTGCCGGTGAGCAGTTGGCCGGTCTCGTTGTCGTAGACGCAGTTCTCGAGCAGTGCCTGGCCGATGCCCTGCACCAGCCCGCCATGCACCTGGCCCTCGACGATCATCGGGTTGATGATGGTGCCGAAGTCGTCCACCGCGGTGAAGCGGTCGACCTTCACTTCGCCGGTCTCCTTGTCGATCTCGACCTCGCAGATGTAGGTGCCGCCCGGGAAGGTGAAGTTGGTCGGGTCGTAGAAGGCGGTTTCGTTCAGGCCCGGCTCGAGCTTGTCGAGCGGGTAGTTGTGCGGCACGTAGGCCGTGAGCGCCACCTGGCCGAACGGGATCTTCTTGTCGGTGCCCTTGACCGTGAACTCGCCGTTGGCGAACTCGATGTCGGCATCGCTCGCTTCCATGAGGTGCGCGGCGATCTTCTTGGCCTTGGTCTCGATCTTGTCGAGCGCCTTCATGATGGCCGCGCCGCCCACCGAGATGGAGCGCGAGCCGTAGGTGCCCATGCCGAAGGGCACGCGGCCGGTGTCGCCGTGCACCACGTCGACGTTGTCGACCGGGATTCCGAGGCGCGCCGCGACGACCTGCGCGAAGGTGGTTTCATGGCCCTGGCCGTGGCTGTGCGAGCCGGTGAACACCGTCACGCTGCCGGTCGGGTGCACGCGGATCTCGCCGCATTCGAACAGGCCCGCCCGCGCGCCGAGCGCGCCCGCGATGTTCGACGGCGCGATGCCGCAGGCCTCGATGTAGCTCGAATAGCCCATGCCGCGCAGCTTGCCCTTGGCCTCGGTCGCCGACTTGCGCTGCGCATAGCCTTCGACGTCCGCCAGCACCCGCGCCTTGTCCATGCACGCATGGAAGTCACCGGTGTCGTACTGCAGCGCCACGGGCGTCTGGTAGGGGAAGCTGGTGATGAAGTTGCGCTTGCGGATCTCGTCCTGCCCCAGGTTCATTTCCCAGGCGCAGCGCGACACCAGTCGCTCCAGCAGGTAGGTGGCTTCGGGCCGCCCTGCCCCGCGGTAGGCATCGACCGGCGCGGTGTTGGTGAACCACGCATCGACCTCGACGTAGATCTGCGGCGTCGTGTACTGGCCCGCGAGCAGCGTGGCGTACAGGATGGTCGGCACCGCGGTCGAGAAGGTCGACAGGTAGGCGCCGAGGTTGGCGTCGGTGTGCACGCGCATGGCGAGGAACTTGCCTTGACTGTCCATCGCCATTTCGGCGTGGCTCACGTGGTCGCGGCCGTGCGCATCGGACAGGAAGCACTCCGAGCGCTCCGCCGTCCACTTGATGTTGCGGTTGAGCTGCTTGGCGGCCCAGGTGAGGCACACGTCTTCGGCGTACAGGAAGATCTTGGAGCCGAAGCCGCCGCCCACGTCGGGCGCGATCACGCGCACCTTGTGCTCGGGCAGGCCCAGCACGAAGGCCGTCATCAGCAGGCGTTCGACGTGCGGATTCTGGTTCGACACATAAAGCGTGTAGTCGTCGGTGCCGCGGCTGTAGCTGCCGATGGCCACGCGCGGCTCGATCGGGTTGGGAATCAGGCGGTTGTTGACCAGGTCGAGCTTGGTGACGTGCGCCGCCGTGGTGAACACGTTGTCAACCGCCGCCTTGTCGCCGAGCACCCACTTGTAGCATTGGTTGTCGGGCGCTTCGTCGTGCAGCGTGGTACTGCCGGTCTTCTTGGCAGCGTCGGCCACGCTCACGAGCGCGGGCAGCACGTCGTAGTCGACCACCACGGCTTCGGCCGCGTTCTTGGCCTGCTCGACCGTCTCGGCCACCACCATGGCGACGTGGTCGCCCACGTAGCGCACCTTCTTGATCGCGAGGATCGGGTGCATCGGCTCCTTCATGGGGGTGCCGTCGGGGTTGTTGATGAGCCAGCCGCAGGGCAGCCCGCCCATCTTTCCTTCGATGTCCTTGCCGCTGAAGATGCCGACGACGCCGGGCATCTTCGAGGCCTCGGTGATGTCGATCGACTTGATCGTGGCGTGGGCGTGCGGCGAGCGCACGAAGACCGCATGGCTCTGGTTGGCCAGCGTGATGTCGTCGGTGTAGTTGCCCGCTCCGGTCAGGAAGCGATAGTCTTCCTTGCGGCGCAGGGCCTCGCCGATGTGCGGCAGGTTGGAGAAGTCGGAAGCACCCATGATGCGGCTCCCTTTCAGGCGGTGACGGTTGTCTTGACCGGGGTGCCCGAGGCCATGGCCTCGCCACCCATCTTCACGGCCTTCACGATGTTCTGGTAGCCCGTGCAACGGCACAGGTTGCCCTCGAGCAGCTCGCGGATTTCCGATTCGCTCGACTTGGGGTGGTGGGTGCACAGGTCGATGGCGCTCATGACCATGCCCGGGGTGCAGAAACCGCACTGCAGGCCGTGGCACTCCTTGAAGGCCGCCTGCATGGGGTGCATGGTGCCGTCGGCTTCGGCAATGCCTTCGATGGTGGTGATGTCGGCACCGGTCGCCTGCGCGACAAGGATGTTGCACGACTTGACCGCGCGACCGTTCAAGTGGACCGTGCAGGCGCCGCACTGGGCGGTGTCGCAGCCGACGTGGGTTCCGGTGAGGTGGAGGTGCTCGCGGATCGCGTGCACAAGGAAGGTGTTCGGTGGGGCGTCGACCGTGACCGGACGGCCGTTGACCTTGAAAGCGACCTGCATGTGGCTGTCTCCGTGGAAGGTGATGGCTGGTTCAGCGGGCCATCTTGGATGCCGCTCTTTCGCACTATCCTAGGCAAAAACCCTTGACACTTGCACAGACCGCGGGAAATTCTCAAAATGAAACAGCTTGTCGTCCGGCGAGCCCGGAAAAGCCGCCCGCCCTCCCCGCGCGAAGAAGAATCCTCATGATGATGTCCGCTTCCGCCGCCCCGCCGCCCATCGAGCGTTCATTGGCCATTGCGCAGGCGCGCCGTGAGCTGATCGAAGGCGACGGCCCGCGTCCGCGCACCGCCGCGCGGGTCGACCCGGGCATCACCCGCTCCTGGCAGCGTTGCCTCGAAGCCGGCCGCCGGCCCCAGCAGCGCGTGAGCTTCGACCCCGTGAGCCGCACCGCCAGCCGCGATGTCACGGAATGCAACCGGGCGCTGGTCACGGCGGCGCGTCCGGTGATCGAACGGCTCTCGCGGGCCATTGCCGACACCCGCTATTTCGCCATCCTGACCGACGCCCGCGGCATCGTGGTCGACGTGGGCACCCTGCCCGACGGCACCGACCCCGCCGCCCGCTACGCGCGCGACATCGGGCGCATCGGCGTGGACCTGTCCGAAAACGCGATCGGCACCAGCGCCATCGGCACGGCGCTGGCCGAACAGGAATCGGTGTGGCTGCACCGGGGTGAACACTTCTTCGACGACACCAGCGTGTACAGCTGCGCCGGCGCCCCGCTCTTCGGTCCGCGGGGCGACTGCATCGGCATGCTCGACCTCACGGGCGTGCAGGTGGTCGAGCGACCCGAACTGCGCCACCTGGCCACCATGTCGGCCCGCAGCATCGAGAACCTGCTGGTGCAGCGCGAGCCCTGCGAGCTGCTGCTGCGGCTGCTCTGGCCCGGTTGCCCGAGCAGCGAGACCACCGAAGGCCTGCTGTGCATCGACGCGGTCGGCCACGTCACGGGCGCCAACGCGGCGGCGCGGCAGATGCTGCACCAGCCGCTGGCTTGCCATCCGGGTGGCCTGCATTTCAACGACCTGTTCGCGCTGCCGCTGCACATGATGTTCGACGCCGCCCGGCGCGGCGATGCGACGCTCGAGGTGCCGCTGTGGTCGGGCCTGCGGGTGCAGGTGCGAGCCCAGCGCGGCGGCAGCGAGCATGGTGATGTGCCGGGCATGCCCGACATGACGGGCACAGCGACCGATGGCCGCCCCCGCCTGCGCGACGTGGAAACCGCGCTGATCCGCAAGGCGGTGACCGATGCGCGCGGCAATGTGGCCGAGGCGGCGCGCACGCTGGGCATCAGCCGTGCGACCGTCTACCGCAAGCTCTGGCGCGGCCGGCCCGCGGGCACGTCGGACTGATCCAGCGCGCCTTTCAGGCGCCGACAGGCACCTTGTCGAGAAAGCCCGTCACCGCGCGCAGCTTGCCCGCATCGACCTGCGCAAAGTCGGTGCCCTGGATCAGGTCGTCGGCGCCGCTCGGGCCCAGCGTCCACGAAAAGCGCAGGTTGTCGCCGTGCGCCTCGGCCTTGCCGAGCAGGTGAAAGCGAAAGCCCGGGTAGCGCTGGTGCACCGCGCCGACCAGCGCACTGATCTGCTCGCGGCCGCTGGCCTGCGCCATCGGGTCGACGTAGCGGGCGTCGGCGGTCCAGGCGGATTCGATGAGCGCGGCGCGGCGCTCGTCGTCGGTCTCGTTCCAGACGGCGATGTAGCCCGTGGCGATGGCATGGGCGTCGTGGAGGGCGGTGTTCATGGCGACTGTTCCTTTCGAGGGTTCGACCCGCAACAGCGCGGGGTGAAGGAATGGTCGCGGGGCACGCGCCGCGCGTCGATGACGTGGCAGGTTATGCGGGCACGTCCATCGTCGCGTTCGCATCGAGCGGAAACACCGGCCGACGCACCTGGCTGAACGGGAACAGGCTGTAGTCCGAACTGGTCACGCCCGGGCTGTCGCACTCCACCAGCGCCGCCGACATCGGCTCAAACACCGGCCGGCAGTACATGCGCGACTTCAGCAGCAGGAAGCGCTCTTTGCGCGGATCGAGCCCGGCGCATTCGAACACGCCGATGTCCCACGGCTCCTGCGTGCGCTCGGTGACGACGATGCGTGCTGCGCCGATGTCGAACAGCACGGTGCGGCCCATGCTGCTGCGCTGGCCGGTGTAGGTGGGGCCGGTGATCACGTACTCGCCGTCGCTGATGGTTCGCACGACGCCGGTCAGTTGCACCGGCGTCTTCGCGAGGCCGATGCCTTCCAGAGACACCTTGTTGCCCAGCGCCACCGTCACCTCGGCGCCCTCGCCCGCCGCGACCAGTGCGGCCACTGCCTCGGGGTCGCACAACGGCCCGACGCCGATGCCGTCCAGGCCCTGCGCCAGCGCTTCCTGCAGCACGTCCATCGTGTCGCAGCTGCCGCCCGACATGCAGTTGTCGCCGTGGTCGAGCAGCAGCACCGGACGCGTCGCGCCACCGGCGATGAGCTTCGCGCGCGCGACCGATGCGGCCAGCGGCTCGCTGCGGTAGATGAAGGCTTCGCGCTCGGCCCACATCTGCGCCGCGATGCGGTCGGCCGTGGCCTGCGCGCGCGCGGGCGATTGCGCATCGACCACGATCACGCTCATGCACGGCGCCGTGATGTCCGACAGCGAGAAGCCGGCCAGGATCGACACCGCCAGCGACTCGGATTCTTCCGCTGCGCGCGCCGCCTCGATGGCCCGCTGCATCGCGCCCGTGAACGAGGCGCTGCGCAGCGTGTGCGCCATCAGCGGCAGCTGGCGCCAGCGCATGTGCGGCTGGCTGCGCTTGGCGAGCAGGTCGAACAGCAGGCGACCGGCGTGCTCGCCGGTCTCGTACATGTCGACGTGCGGGTAGGTCTTGAAGCCGACGATCACGTCGGCGTTCTCCACCATCGCGGGCGTCACGTTGGCATGCAGGTCCAGCGCCACGCCGATCGGCACACCGGGCGCCGCGGCGCGCAGGCGCACCAGCAGGTCGCCTTCGCCGTCGGTGCTGTTCTGCGCCACCATCGCGCCGTGCAGGTCGAGCAGGATCGCGTCGCAGCCCGGCGCCGCATCGACGATGCATTGCGTGAGCGTCGTGTAGGCCTGCGCATCGACCGGCCCGCTCGGGTTGGCCGAGGCCGACACCGGCGTGACGACCTCGGCGCCCGCAGCTTCGGCCAGATCGATGAAGGCCGACATCGCGGTGCGCATGCCCTTGTTGTCGGTGTAGGCCTGTTCGCCAAAGGTCGGGCCGTCGGGGCCGAAGGCCGCGAGCGGCGTGGGCACGGGCGAGAAGGTGTTGGTCTCGTGGTTGAGACGCGCGATCAGGACTTTCATGCAGCGACTCCCGCGCTCTGCAGCATCGCCTGCAGCAGCACGTTGCAGCCGGCTTCGAGGTGGTCGGGCTGTGCGTCTTCGATCTCGTTGTGGCTGATGCCGTCCAGGCAGGGCACGAAGATCATCGCCGCGGGGCACACGCGCGCGAGGTACACGGCATCGTGGCCGGCGCCGCTGATCACGTTCATCCACGTCATGCCCTGGTCCTGCGCGGCCTCGCGCACGGCCGACACCAGCGCGGGCGTGAACGGCTGCGGCGGGAAGTACACGACCTGCTCGACCGTTGCCTCGACCTTGCCCTTGGTCGCGATGCGCTGCACGGCTTCTTTCAGCCCCGCGTCCATGGCCGACAGCACCACGTCATCGGCCGCGCGCAGGTCGACGCTGAGCTTCACGCGGCCCGGGATCACGTTGCGCGAGTTCGGGTAGTTGTCGATCCAGCCGACGGTGCCGCGCCCGTGCGGCGCGTGCGCGAGCGCGATGCGGTTCACTTCGACCACGAGTTCGGCGGCGGCGAGCAGCGCGTCTTTTCGCAGCTCCATCGGCGTGGGGCCGGCATGGGCTTCCATGCCCTGCACCACCACGTCGTACCAGCGCTGGCCCAGCGCGCCCTCGACCACGCCGATGACGCGCTCGTTGGCTTCGAGCACCGGGCCCTGTTCGATGTGCGCCTCGAAGTACGCGCCCACCGGCGAGGTCGCCGCCGAGGCGGGCACGGCGCCCGCATAGCCGATGGCCGAGAGCGCATCGGCCACGCTCACGCCTTCGGTGTCGCGCTGCGCGAGCGCATGCTCCAGCGTGAAGGCGCCTGCGAACACGCCGGAGCCCATCATCACGGGCACGAAGCGCGAGCCTTCTTCGTTGGTCCACACCGCCACTTCGACCGGTGCCTCGGTTTCGATGCCCGCATCGTTCAGCGCGCGCACCACCTCGAGCCCGGCAAGCACACCGTAGTTGCCATCGAACTTTCCGCCCGTGGGCTGCGTGTCGATGTGGCTGCCGGTGGTGATGGGCGGCAGCGCGTTGTTGCGGCCCGCGCGACGCGCAAAGATGTTGCCGATGGCGTCCACGCGCACCTCGCAGCCGGCCTCGCGCGCCCAGCGCGTGAAGAGGTCGCGGCCTTGTCGATCGAGGTCGGTGAGCGCGATGCGGCACACGCCGCCCTTCTCGGTGGCGCCGAGTTGCGCGAGCTGCATCAGCGAGTCCCAGAGGCGCTGGCCGTTCACGCGCAGCGCGCGCACGTCGGGCGCGGTGGAAAGTTCGTTCTGTGTGTTCATGGTTTTTGACAACGAATGGATGGCGGGTTCAAGCAAGACCTACGCCCAGATAGCGGTCTTTCACGTCGTGGTCGGCCATGAAGGCGGCATTGCCGGCCTCGTGCACGATCACGCCCTGCTCCACGATGTAGTGGCGGTCGGCCAGCTGCACGCAGACCTCGAGGTTCTGCTCGACCAGCAGGATGGCCACGCCCGCGGCCTTGATGGTCTTGAGCTGCGCGACGATCTCTTCCACGATCACCGGCGCCAGGCCTTCGACGGGCTCGTCGAGGATCAGCAGGCGCGGGTGGTTCATGAGCGCGCGGCCGATGGCCAGCATCTGCTGCTCGCCGCCCGACAGCTGCCCGCCGCCGTTGCGCCGCCGCTCCTTCAGGCGCGGAAAGATGCGGTAGATGTCGGCCAGCTGCCAGGGCGAATCGCGCCGCAGGCCTAGCAGCAGGTTCTCTTCCACCGTGAGCAGCTTGAAGATGCCGCGATGCTCGGGCACCAGGCACACGCCGCGCGTGGCGATGCGGTGCGGCGGCTGGCCCGCGATGTCGGCGCCCTGGAAGCGCACGCGCCCGCCGGTCGGCGTGACGGCGCCCGCAATGCTCTTGAGCGTGGTCGACTTGCCCGCGCCGTTGCGGCCCAGCAGCGTGACGAGTTCGGCCTCGCCCACCGTGAACGACACGCCCTGCAGCACGTGGCTCTTGCCGTAGTGGGCGTGCAGTGCTTCGACTTCGAGGATGTTGCTCATTGGGTGACCTTCGCAGGACGGTGACTCTTGCTCCTTCCCCTTCCGGGGGAAGGCTGGGATGGGGGCAGGCAGAGCGCTCGATGGATACGCCGCTTGCCCCCACCCCCACCCTCCCCCGGAAGGGGAGGGAGTAATACCCTGGCGCAAGACCGGGCGCTCATGCCTTGCCCCCAGTGATCATGTTGCCGAGATATGCCGTGCGCACGCGCGCATCCGACCGGATGTCGCCCGGCAGCCCCTCGGCCAGCACGCGGCCCAGTTGCATGACGGTCACGGTGTCGGAGATGTCCATCACGATGTTCATGTTGTGCTCGATCAGCACCACGGTATGCGCATCGCGCAGGCTGCGGATGAGGTGCTTCATCTCGTCAAGGTCGTCGATGCCCATGCCCGAGGTCGGCTCGTCCAGGAAGATGGCCTTGGGCTTCGCCGCCAGCGCCATGCCCACTTCGAGCCGGCGCTGCTGGCCGTGCGAGAGCACGCTGGCGGCCGTGTCGGCCAGCCGTTCGAGGCCGACGCGCGCGAGCACCTCGGCGACCGTGTCGGCACACGCACGCTCGCCGATGGGTGCGCGCCAGCAGTTCATGGCCTGGCGCGGCGCGATGCCCTGCGCCGCCACGCGCAGGTTCTCCCGCACCGACAGGCTGGGGAACAGGCTCGTGACCTGGAACGAGCGTGCCATGCCGCGCTGCACGCGTTTGTGGTCGGGCTCGCGCGTCACGTCGTGGCCGTCGAACACGATGCGCCCGCCCGTGGTGGTACCGGTGCCCGTGAGCATGTGGAACAGCGTGGTCTTGCCCGCGCCGTTGGGCCCGATCACCGAGTGCACGGTGTTGCGCTTGATCTTCAGGTCGACGCCGCCGAGCGCGGCGAACTTGCCGTAGTGCTTGGTGACGCCGATGGCTTCGATGAGGATGTCGCTCATGCTTTTTCTCCCTGTGCCAGCGGCGCCTTGTCCGCAGGCGACGTCTTGCGGAACACCCGGCGCCAGGCGCTTTCGCCCAGGCCCCAGAGGCCGCGTTGCATGCCGATGCTCACGCCGATCAGCAGCAGGCCCAGCAGCAGCAGCCAGCGCGGCCACAGCGTGGAAAGCCAGTCGGCCAGCAGCACGTAGAAGGCAGAGCCCAGCACCGAGGCGAAGAGGTTGCCGGTGCCGCCGATCACGGTGATGACCAGGATCATTTCGCTCGTGTGGTACTCGGCGTTCGACAGCGGCGCGATGCCGGTCATCATCGCGTGCAGGCCGCCGGCCAGGCCGGTGACGGCGCCCGAGATCACGAAGGCCAGCAGCTTGAAGCGCTTCAGGTCGTAGCCCACGGCGGCGGCGCGGTCCTCGTTGTCGCGGATGGCGAGCAGCGTGCGGCCGAAGACCGAGTCGGTCACCTTCAGCAGCAGCGCGAACGCGATGAGGAAGATCACCGCCACGAAGGCGTAGTACTTCCACGGCGTGTCCATGAAGGCCGGGCGCGGCACGTCGAGCAGGCCGTTGTCGCCGCCCGTGAGACCCGAGGCCGTGTAGGCCACGAAATAGAACATCTGCGCAAAGGCCAGCGTGAGCATCACGAAGTAGGTGCCGCGCTGGCGGATGGCGACCCAGCCGACCACCGCCGCGCCCAGCGCGCCCATGCCGATGGCGGCGAGCAATGCCAAAGGCATCGGCAGCTGCAGCCGCGTGAGCAGGATCGCGATGGTGTAGCTGCCCAGCCCGAAGAAGATGCCCTGGCCGAACGAGAGCAGCCCGGTGTAGCCCAGCAGCAGGTTGCAGCCCAGGGCCGCGAGCGCGTAGATGAGCACTTCGCTCGCGAGCGAGCCCGAGCGCATGAACAGCGGCAGCGCGAGCGCGACGATCAGCGCCAGCAGGAAGGTGTATTTCTTTGGCACGGCGGCGGTCATCCTCTGCGGCCGAGCAGGCCATGCGGGCGCAGCAGCAGCACGGCGCCCATCGCGATGTAGATCATCAGGCTCGCCCCCGGCGGCCAGATGGTGCTCATGAGGCTCTGCACGATACCGATCAGCACGCCGCCCACCAGCGCCCCGCTGAAGCTGCCGAGCCCGCCGATCACCACCACCACGAAGGCCACGCCCAGCGCTTCGACGCCCATGAAGGGCTCGGCCCCGCGGATGGGTGCGGCCAGCACGCCGGCCAGCGCCGCCGTGGCCGCGCCGAGCGCGAACACCAGGCTGAACACGCGGAACACGTTGATGCCCAGCAGCGAGACCATCTCGGTCGATTCGCTGCCCGCACGCACCGCGCTGCCCAGGCGCGTGCCTTCGAGCACCCACCACAGCAGCACCGCGAGCACGGCGGTGAAGCCGATCACGAAGAGCCGGTACTTCGGGTAGATGAAGCTGCCCCACATCACCACGCCCTGCAGCAGGTCGGGCGTGGGCACGCTGTTGCCCAGCGGGCCCCAGAACACGATGACGATCTCCTGCACCGCGAGCGCCAGGCCCACGGTCACGAGGATGTGGAACTCGTGCGGCTTGGCGTACACGCGGCGCAGCAGCAGCTTCTCGGCCAGCCAGCCGAGCGCGCCGACGAACAGCGGCACCAGCACGAGCGCGGCCCAGAAGTTGAGGCCCCACTGCATGGCCTGGAAGCACAGGTAGGCGCCCAGCAGGTAGAAAGCGCCGTGCGCGAAGTTCACGAAGCGCAGCAGGCCGAACACGATGGACAAGCCAACGGCCAGCAGGAAATACAGCATGCCGATGCCGATTCCGTTGATGGTCTGGAGCAGGTAGACGGACATAGGTGTCGTGGGGAGGTGGCAAACGTGCAGGCGGCCCACGCCCTGCCCGCGCCGCAAACGACGCGAACGGAGCGCGAGGCCGGGCGGCGTCAGGCCAGCTTGCAGCCGGTCTTGTCGACGGGCAGGAAGGATTTGCCGGAGCTGATCACGTCGACGTAGTCGGCCGAGTTGGCCATCTTCGACTTCGCCTTGCCCTTGAGCAGGTAGTAGTCCTTGATGACCTGGTGGTCGGCCTTGCGGATTTCTTCCACGCCCGTGAGGCCGTCGAACTTCATGCCTTCGAGCGCGGCGATCACGGCCTTCTGGTCGACCGTGCCGGCTTTCACGATGCCGTCGATGAGGATCTTGGTGCAGATGTACGAACCGGCCAGGCTGTAGTTGGGCACGATCTTCAGCTTGTCGGCGGTGCGCTTCACGAGGTCCTTGTTGAGCGGCGTGTCGACCGTGTGCCAGTACTGCGCACCGAAGTAGACGCCGTCGCACAGGTCGGCGCCCAGCTCGTCGAACTGCTCCAGGCCCGAAGCCCAGGCCATGAGGATCGTCATGTTCTTGTGCATGCCGAAGCTCACCGCCTGGCGCAGCGCGGCCGACGACTGCGCGCCGAAGTTCAGCAGCAGCAGCACGTCGGGCTTGGCGGCCATGGCGTTGGTGAGGTAGCCGCTGAACTCCTTGTCGTTGAGCGAGTGGTAGCTGTTGCCCACATGCTCGATGCCCTTCTCCTGGAAGATGGCCTTGGCCGCGCTCAGCAAGCCGTCGCCGAACACGTACTGCGGCGTGATCGTGTACCAGCGCTTGGCCTTGGGCATCGACGCGATCAGCGGGCGCACCGTCTGCTCGATGGCACCGAAGGTGGGCACCGACCAGCGGAAGGTGGCGGGGTTGCAGTCTTTACCCGTGATCTCGTCGGCGCCCGCGGTGGTGATGAACAGGCCGCCGGCCTTCTCGGCTTCCTTGCCCATGGCCAGTGCTTCCGACGACAGGATGCCGCCCGCGAAGAACTTGGCGCCCTGCTGCTGCGAGGCTTCCTGCACCTTGCGCACGGCGGTGGCCGGCTTGCCTTCGGTGTCGAGCAGCGTGTAGGCCAGCGGACGGTTCAGCACCTTGCCGTACTGCTCGATTGCCAGCCTGGTGCCCAGGTCGGCGAACTTGCCGTTGGCCGCGAAGGCACCCGACATGGGCACCGGTGCACCGAAGCGGATCACGTCGGTGGCCTGGGCGATGGCCGAGCGGTTCATCAGGAGCGAGGCCGGGGCGGCCGACAGGGCGGCGAGCTGAAGGAGTTGTCTGCGTTGCATGGGGTTCTCCGGTCGTGAGGTGTGGAAAGTGGGGGGAAGAAAACACAGTGCCTGCGATCGCCGGCAATTTAAGCGGATAAATAGGATTAATATGCTGGTAAAAACCCGCTAGCAAGCCCCGTGCCCCAACCCAACCCGACCCTGCCGATGACGCCGTTAAGATCGCGCGCTGTTGCGCATCCCGCGCATCTCCCGATGTGCATGGATGGAGCGTTTTGATGAGAGTGGGGCACAACCCTCCGAAGCGGCAAAAGCTCTCGGACGTCATCGTTGAAGACGTCAAGCGATGGATCGTTGCCGAGCGCAAGCAGCCCGGCGACCGGCTACCGAACGAGAAGGAACTGATCGAGCTCTTCGGCTATTCGAAGAGCACCGTGCGCGAGGCGCTGAAGGCGCTCGAGGTGCGCGGGCTGATCTCGATCCGCACCGGCCCCGGCGGCGGCGCGTACCTGCAGCAGGTGTCGGTCGACCATGCGTCGGAGCCGCTGCGCAACTTCCTGCACTTTCATCACCTCGACGGCCACCACATCTACCAGCTGCGCAAGGCGCTGGAGCCCGAACTGGCCGTGAGCGTGGTCGGGCGGCTCACGCCCGAACACTTCACAAGGCTCGAAGAGAACGTGCGCCTGTGCACCATCGAGCCCACCAACGAAGACGAGTTGCGCACCCAGCGCGAGGCCGAGCTGGCCTTTCACACGATGCTGGCCGAGGCCTGCCCCAACCCGGTGCTGTCCTTCATGTGCCGCTTTCTCAACGACCTGCTGCGCGACCTCGTCGTCTACAAGAAAGCGCTGGACCACCACCACTTCGGCGAGACCAATGTGGACTACCACACGCAACTGCTGGCGGCCTACCGCAAGGAAGATGCGGACGAGGTGCGGCGGCTGATGGCGGAGCACATGGTGGATGCGGAGCACCACATGCATGAGATGGAAGCGCACATCGGGGCGAAGCATCTGCTGCTGCCCAGCGGACAGCGATAGCACCACAAAGGTCTAGAAGACCTTGCGAAACCGCTCGGCCCTGCCGAAGCGCACGGCGACGGTGCCGTTCGCTTCGAATCCGCAGCGAAGGTAGAACGACCCGGCGTGCGGATTGCCGGTGACGTGGAGTGCCGACGCACCCTGGCGCCGGGAAAGCTCGACACAGTGCGCGACCAATGCCTTGCCGATGCCGCGACGCCATGCCTCGGGCTCGACGAACAATCCATCGAGTTCGGCGCTGCCGTCATCGTTGGGCAGCACGACAGCGAATCCAGCCGTCACGCCATGGATCTCTGCCACGAACACCCGGCCATCGACGATCTGGGCTAGAGGCAGTTCGATGGCGTCCGGGTCGGACTGAATCGCCTCGCGATCGCCAGGGTTCGCGAGCGATGCGCGCCGCTGCAAGTCTTCGAGTGCCCGGTGTTCCGATGCAAGTGCAGGGCGAATACGCAGTGGTGTTTCGGTCATCTTGGCTGGTTTCAGTGCCATCAGATCTTCTTCGGACCGCCATGCGCCTGCTCCAGGCACGCCTGAAACGCCAACACCGCCCGTGAAGGCTTCGGCGATCGCCGCAGCAGGCTCACGAACCGGCACGCATAGTTGAAGCGCGCCGGCAGCACCGCCTTCATCAGCCCACGCTGCTCGAACACCTGCGCGTAGTGGTCGGGCAGAAAGCCCAGGAAGCGCCCTGACAGGATCAGCGTCGCAATCGCCTCCTGGTCGAACCCCGTCGCCTTGCGCGACAGCCGCGCGCGGTGGCTCAGTTCCATGTTCGGCGAGTGATACCCCAGCCCGGCGAAATGATGCTCGCCGAGCTTCGACCACGTGAGCTTGCCGTGCGGGCTGTCGAACAGCGGATGCCCTTTGCCGCAATACAGCAGCATGGTTTCGTCGAACAGGTCGGCGTAGACCAGGCTCTTCGAGCTGCGGTGCGCCGGGATGATGCCGATCTGGAAGTTGCCCTCCAGCACGCCCTGCTCGATGGCGTTGATCGAGCCCACGTGCACCGCCAGGTTCACCTCGGGCGCGATCTCGGTGAAGCGCGCAATGGCCTCGCCGATGCGCGCCTTCGGGTTGGTCGCGGTCTTGTCGAACAGCGCCACCTCGAGCTGGCCGCCCATGCGGTTGTGGATGTCGTCGATGCTGCCGCGGAAGGCGTCGACCGAGGCCAGCAGGCGCAGCGTCTCGTCGTACACGCGCTGGCCCTCGGCCGTGAGCGCAAAGCCCGCCCGGCCGCGCCGGCACAGCACGAGGCCCAGCCGCGTTTCCAGGTCTTTCACGTGGCGGCTCACGGTGGAAGTGCCGATGTTCAGTTCCAGTTCGGCTGCCGCCATGCCGCCGCAGTCGACCACGCTCTTGAACACCTTGAGCAGGCGCAGGTCCATGTCGCTGAGCTGCCCTAGGACGGCGCGGTTGCGGGTGCCCTGGGCACTGGTTTCGGTAGCGGGCGAGGCCTTTGCCTTTACTTGCATGGATCGTCAAGTGAACATTGATATTGCGCCATTCTCCACACTGAAGGCTCTGCGAACAATCGGCACATCCCTTCACCCCCGGAGCCCGCCCTGCGCGGGATGCGCCATGACCCTCGCCACACCCGCCATCGAACCCACGCCTACCGCGCGCACCGACGCCGCCTGGCTCGAGGCGCACTGGATGCCCTACACCGGCAACCGCAACTTCAAGGCCGATCCGCGGATCATCGTGGAGGCCAAGGGCGCCTACTTCACCGACAACGACGGCCGCAAGATCTTCGACGGCCTGTCGGGCCTGTGGTGCTCGGGCCTGGGCCACGGCCGCCCCGAGATCACCGAGGCGGTGAGCCGCCAGATCGCCAAGCTCGACTACTCGCCCGCCTTCCAGTTCGGCCACCCGCTCTCGTTCGAGCTGGCCAACAAGATCAAGGAACTGACGCCCGCCGGCCTGGACTACGTGTTCTTCACCGGCTCGGGCTCCGAAGCCGCCGACACCTCGCTGAAGATGGCGCGCGCCTACTGGCGCACCAAGGGCCAGGCCGGCAAGACGCGCCTCATCGGCCGCGAGAAGGGCTACCACGGCGTGAACTACGGCGGCATCTCGGTGGGCGGCATCGCGGCCAACCGCAAGCTGTTCGGCCAGGGCGTCGAGGCCGACCACCTGCCGCACACGCAGCTGGCGGCCAACGCCTTCACGCGCGGCATGCCCGAGAACGGCGCCGAGCTGGCCGACCGCCTGCTCGACCTGATCGCGCTGCACGACGCCTCGACCATCGCGGCCGTGATCGTCGAGCCCTTTGCCGGTTCGGCCGGCGTGGTGATTCCGCCGAAGGGCTACCTGAAGCGCCTGCGCGACATCTGCACGGCGCACAACATCCTGCTGATTTTTGACGAAGTGATCACCGGGTTCGGCCGCTGCGGCGCGCTCACGGGCGCCGATGCCTTCGGCGTCACGCCCGACATCATGAACATCGCCAAGCAGGTCACCAACGGCGCGCAGCCGCTGGGCGCCGTGGTCGCCAACAAGGACATCTACGACACCTTCATGGCCGCCGGCGGTCCCGAGTACATGCTCGAGTTCCCGCACGGCTACACCTACGGCGCGCACCCCGTGGCCTGCGCCGCCGGCATCGCCGCGCTCGACGTGCTGCAGAAGGAAGACATGATCGGCCGCGTGCAGACGCTGGCCCCGCACTTCGAGAACGCCGTGCACAGCCTGAAGGGCAGCAAGCACGTCGCCGACATCCGCAACTACGGCCTCGCCGCCGGCATCACCATCGCCGCGCTGCCGGGCGAGCCCGCACGCCGCCCCTACGAGATCGCGATGAACTGCTGGAAGAAAGGCTTCTACGTGCGCTACGGCGGCGACACGATCCAGCTCGCCCCGCCGTTCATTGCCGAGAAGGCCGAGATCGACCGCATGGTCAATGCGCTCGCAGACGCCCTCGCCGAAACCAACTGATCCCCTTTCGAGATACCCAGACATGCAACACGACAAGAACGTCACCGCCACCATCGGCCACTTCATCGACGGCAAGCACGTCGGCGGCGGCAGCCGCGTGCAGCCGGTGTTCGACCCCGCCACCGGCCTGTCGGCCAAGAGCGTCGCGCTCGCCGACAAGCTCACGGTCGAGCAGGCCATCGCCGCGGCGCAGGCCGCCTTCCCGGCCTGGCGCAACACGCCGCCGCTGAAGCGCGCCCGCGTGATGAGCCGCCTGAAGACGCTGCTCGAAGAAAACGCCGACACCATCGCCGCGCTCATCACCGCCGAACACGGCAAGGTGCTGGCCGACGCGCACGGCGAGCTGCAGCGCGGCATCGAGAACGTCGAGTACGCCAGCTACGTGCCCGAGCTGCTCAAGGGCGAGCACAGCAAGAACGTCGGCCCGTCGATCGACTCGTGGAGCGAGTTCCAGGCGATGGGTGTCGCGGCCGGCATCACGCCGTTCAACTTCCCCGTCATGGTGCCGCTGTGGATGTGGCCGATGGCCGTGGCCTGCGGCAACACCTTCGTGCTCAAGCCCTCGGAGCGCACGCCCTCCTCCACGCTGTTCATGGCCGAACTCGCGCTGCAGGCCGGCCTGCCGCCGGGCGTGCTCAACGTGGTCAACGGCGACAAGGAAGCGGTCGACACGCTGCTGACCGACCGCCGCGTGAAGGCCGTGAGCTTCGTGGGCTCGACGCCCATCGCCGAATACATCTACACCACGGGCACGGCCCACGGCAAGCGCGTGCAGGCGCTCGGTGGCGCCAAGAACCACGCAGTGGTGATGCCCGATGCCGACATCGGCAACGCGGTGAGCGCGCTCATGGGCGCGGCCTACGGCTCGTGCGGCGAGCGCTGCATGGCGATCCCGCTGGTGGTGGCCGTGGGCGACGCCACGGCCGATGCGGTGGTCGAGGGCCTGAAGGTCGAAATCGCCAAGATGAAGGTCGGCCCCGGCACCGACAACGGCAACGACATGGGCCCGCTGGTCACCCAGCCGCACTTCGAGAAGGTCAAGGCCTTCGTCGACGCGGGCGTGGCCGCCGGCGCCAAGCTGGTGGTCGACGGACGCGGCGTCCAGGTCGAAGGCCACGAAGGCGGCTACTACCTCGGCGCCTGCCTGTTCGACCACGTGAAGCCCGGCATGACGATCTACCAGGAAGAGATCTTCGGCCCCGTGCTCGGCGTGGTGCGCGTGAAAACGCTGCAAGAGGCGATGGACCTGATCGACGCGCACGAGTACGGCAACGGCACCTGCATCTTCACGCGCGACGGCGAGGCCGCGCGCTGGTTCAGCGACAACATCCAGGTCGGCATGGTCGGCATCAACGTGCCGCTGCCGGTGCCCGTGGCGTACCACTCGTTCGGCGGCTGGAAGCGCTCGCTGTTCGGCGACCTGCACGCCTACGGCCCCGACGCCGTGCGCTTCTACACCAAGCGCAAGACCGTCACGCAGCGCTGGCCCTCGGCCGGCGTGCGTGAAGGGACGATGTTCTCGTTCCCGTCGAATCGCTGAAGCGATCGATAGCTGCGGGTCAAGCCTTGTCGGCTTTTCCCGCGGCGTTGGCGAGCTTGCTGAGCAAGCGGTCCACCAGCCATGGCTGGCGGTCCTCATCCTCAGCGCGTTCCTTGCGGCGGATCGCGTTGCGCACGACGATCGAGCCCACGTAGCGCATCGGCTCCGGCGGAAAGTAGCCCAGCGGCCCGGCCGTGATCGGGCTGCGCGTCCATGCGTTGTCCTGGTCGAGCACCAGCGACGACAGGATCTGCCCGCCCATGTAGGTCGGCCCCACCCCATTGCCCGAGTAGCCGAAGCCGTAGTAGATGTGCGGCGCGCCATCGAGCTTGCCGAAGAACGGAAAGCCCGTCACCGAGCGGTCCGACGGGCCGTTCCAGCTCGCGGTGATCGGCGTGTTGCTCAGTGCCGGGAAGAAGGAATGCAGGGCCTGCGTGAGCTCGGCCTCGTACGGCGAGCGCTCGTCGAACACCTTGGCCATGCGACCGCCCCACGCGAAGGTGTTGCCACCCTTGCCCAGCATGATGCGGCCGTCGACCGTGCTGCGGTAGTAGTACACGAAGGTGCGCGAGTCGAGCACCGACACGCCGTCGGTCAGGCCGATCTGCTGCAGCAGCTCGGGGCAGCGCTCGGTGATGATCATGTCGCTCGACACGATGGCGATGGTCCGCTCGAACTGCGGGAAGCGGCTGGCCATCCACGCGTTCATCGCGAGCACCAGTTTCTTCGCGCGCACGCGCCCGGTCGGTGTGCGCACCACCACGGGCTGGTCGGTGCTGAAGTCGAGCATCGGCGTGCGCTCGTGGATGCGGATGCCCATGGCCAGCGCCACGCGCCGCAGCCCGCGCACCAGCTTGCCTGGATGCACGGTGGCGGCGATCGGCGAGTACACGCCGGCCAGGTTGCGCGCCGAGCCCGAGCGCCGCGCCACTTCGTCGGGCGGCAGCGCGTGGTACGAATGAATGCCGCGCGCTTCCAGCGCCTGCATCATCGGATCGAGCGTGCCGATCTGCGCCTGCGAGGTCGCGGTGTAGAGCGTGCCGTCGCGCCGCAACTCGGCGTCGATGCCGTGCGCGGCGCAGAAGTCGGCGATGTGCCCCACCGCGGCTTCCGACGCCTTCACAAGGCGCACGGCCTCGTCTTCGCCGAACAGCCGCCGCAAGGTCAAAAACTTGGCTGACCACGTGAGCAGGCAACCGCCGTTGCGCCCGCTCGCGCCGGCACCGCAGAGGTCGCTTTCGAGAATGACGATGTCGAGCGCAGGCGCCTGCAGCTTGGCCTGAATGGCCGTCCACAGGCCGGTGAAGCCGCCACCGACGATGCAGACGTCAGCGGTGGTTTCACCTTGCAGCGCCGGGGCCAGATCGCCGTCGTTGAAGAGCGCTTGTTCGATCCAGAAGGGGCGCATCCGTGTGCCTTAGGCGGTGAGGGCTTGCCGGTACTCGGCGGAACTGATTTCGAGATGGCGCACGAAGTGTGCGAGGCCGGGCATGTCGGCATCGGCCAGCTTGGCCGTGTCGTCCCACTGCCGCAGGCGCACCGCATCCATCGCGTACGGCAGGGCCTCGAAGGCCCGGGCCTGCGCCTCGTCGAACACGCCACCCTGCAGTTGCAGGCTGCGCTTCGAGTCGGCCGACAGCGCCTCCAGGTAGCCGGGCACACGCGCGCACAGAAAACGCTTGGCGTCCACGTGCAGCCTGATCGGCTCCAGCGTGGCCGGGCCGAACAGCGCACGCAGGAACGGCAGGCAGCGGTACTGGTGCAGGTCGTCCAGCCCCTGCTGCGTCGGCGTGCCGCCGAAGTCGTGCAGCAGGTGGCCCAGGTCGTGCAGCAGGGAGGCGGCGATCAGCGCGCTGTCCGCCCCCTCCTGCTCGGCCAGGTGCGCCGACTGCAGCGCATGCTCCAGCTGCGTGACAGGCTCGCCGTCGTACTGCGCGTGGCCCTTGGTCTCGAAGAGGCCGACGATGTCGGGAATGCTGAGGCTCATGGTTACCAGGGCAGCGAGTAGGTCTTGGTGTTGGTGAAGCTCTTCATCGCCTCGAGCACGCCTTCCTTGTAGCCCAGGCCCGAGTCCTTGATGCCGCCGAAGGGCGTGAGCTCCAGGCGGTAGCCCGGCACTTCGCGCACGTTCACGCTGCCCACGTTCAGCTCGCGGATGAAGCGCGTGATGTAGTCCAGCCGGTTGGTGCAGATCGACGACGACAAACCGTAGGCCGTGCCGTTCGAGATGCGGATCGCCTCGTCGATGTTCTTGAAGCGGATCACCGGCGACACGGGGCCGAAGGTCTCCTGCTTGGCGACGGTCATCTCGGGGTCGACGTGGTCGAGCACTGTCGGCGAATAGAGCGCGCCGCGGCGTTCGTTGCCGTACAGCAGCCTGGCGCCGGCCGCAATGGCTTCATTGACCACGGCTTCGAATTGCTTCGCAGCCGCTTCGTCGATCACGGTGCCCATGTCGGTGTCCGGGTCCATCGGGTCGCCGTACTTCAGCGCGCGGGTCTTCTCGACCAGCAACTCGACGAAACGGTCCGCGACCGATTCGTGCACCAGCATGCGTTTCACGGCGGTGCAGCGCTGGCCCGAGTTCTTGTAAGAACCATTGGCAGCGAGCGTGGCCGCTTCTTCGATGTCCGCGTCTTCCATCACGATGATCGGGTCGTTGCCGCCCAGCTCCAGGATCTGGCGCTTGTAGGTGGCCTTGCCTGCGATGTACTTGCCGATGGGCACGCCACCCGTGAAGGTGACGAGGTCGACATCGGCATTGGTCAGCAGCTCGTCGGCGATCTCCTTGGGGTCGCCGGTAAGCACCGACAGCATCTGCGGCGGCAGTCCGGCTTCGTACAGGATGTCGGCCAGCAGGAAGGCCGTGAGCGGCGTCTTCTCGCTGGGTTTGAGCACGATGCGGTTGTTGGTCGCAATGGCCGGCGCCACCTTGTGGATCACCTGGTTCAGCGGGTGATTGAACGGCGTGATGGCAGTGATGGCGCCCAGCAGCGGCTCGCGCATCGTGTAGACCTTGCGGCTCTTGCCGTGGTGCGTGAGGTCGCACGAGAACACCTGGCCGTCGTCGACCAGCGCCTGGTTGGCGGCGAACAGCAGCACGTCGGAGGCGCGGCCCACTTCGTACAGCGAGTCCTTGCGCGACAGGCCCGACTCGAGCGTGATGGTGCGCGACATCTCGTCCAGGCGCGAAGCGATGATCTCGCCGGCGCGCATGAGGATCTTGTAGCGCTCGTAGCGCGTGAGCGTGGGCTTGTAGTCGCGGGCGATGCGCAGGGCGTTGCGCACGTCGTCCAGCGTGGCCTTGGGCACGGTGGCGATCACTTCGCCGGTGTACGGGTAGGTGACGTCGATGGTGCGGTCGCGGTGGACTTTCTCTCCGGCGATGCGCAGGGCTTCGCGGTGGACAGTGCCTGGCTTCAGGATGGCTTGGCTCATGAATGCTCCGTGTGGTCCGTGTGTTTTCAGCGTGCGTGGTTCAGGGCAAGGTCGAGCGCATCGAAGTTGCGCAGCCGGCGACCGGCGGCAATGCCTTCGACCGGGCGGTTGCAGATCAGCGGCACCTTCTGCTCGGACACACCGCCGTGCGAGCGCAGCGGCACTTCGAGTGCCGACAGGTCGTGGCGGCTGGCGGCCGTGCCGATGACGGTGCTCTGCTCGCTCACCACCACGATGTCGCCGATGCGGTCGGGCGGCAGCTCGAAGCGCTGTGCGGCTTCCTTGCGCGAGAGCACGAGTTCCATGCCCGGGATGCCCTTGATGCGTTCGATCCAGCCCGGCACGCTGGCTTCGTCGGGGGCGTACACCGTGGCGAAGGAACCGAGCGCGCCGTGGTGCACCACGTACGGGTCGGTGATCGGCAGGATCACGCGGGCCGTTTCAGCGCCGTACCAGTCGTCGAGCACGTCCTGCAGATAGATGACGTTGGGCGAGCCGTCGGCACCGTGCTTGTCGTTCATGCCGTGGTCGGCCGTGAGCACGATGGTGGCGCCCAGCGCGTCGAGCTGCGCGAGGTAGCCGTCCATCATTTGATAGAACGCGTTGGCTGCGGGGCTGCCCGGCGCGGCCTTGTGCTGTACGTAGTCGGTGGTCGACAGGTACATGAGGTCGGGGCGCTGCGATTCCATCAGCTTCACGCCCGCGGCGAACACGAACTCCGAGAGCTCCGCGCTGTACACCGAGGGCACCGGCATGCCGACCATGTCGAGCACGTTGTCGATGCCGTTCTCTTCCATCGTCACCTGGTCCGACTTCTCCGACGAGAAGCAGATGCCCTTCATCTTGTGGCCGAGCAGCTTGCGCAGCTTGTCCTTGGCGGTGATCACCGCGAGCTTGGCGCCCGCGTCGGCAAAGGCGGCCAGCACGGTGCCGGCGCGCAGGTACTTGGGGTCGTTCATCATCACTTCCTGACCGAGCTCGCGGTCGAAGAAGTAGTTGCCGCAGATGCCGTGCACCGCAGGCGGCGCACCGGTCACGATCGACAGGTTGTTGGGGTTGGTGAACGAAGGCACGACGCAGTCGGCGAGCAGGTCGGCGCCGTCCTTGCGCATGCGGGCGATGTACGGTGCCACGCCGGCTTCGATGGCTGCGTCGAGGTAGGCCGGCTCGCAGCCGTCCACGCACACGACCACGATCGGACGGGCCATCCAGCGATAGCTCCTGGCATTGACTTCAAGTGTCTCCGGTGTCATTTCAGACTTCCTTTTGGGGTGGGTGGTTCGGGGTAACGGGGGTGTTGCTGGCGATGGCCGCATCGCCGTCGATGCGACCGAAGGCCTTGTGCATGCGCGCGCGGCTGCCGGCCACGTGGTCGCGCAGTGCGCGCCCGGCCGTGTCGGCGTTGCCGCTGGCAATGGCGTCGACGATGTGGCTGTGCTCGTCGGCCGAGACCCGCAGGCCGCCGCCGCTGTCGAGCGCACGCATTCTGAAAAGGTGCAGCTCCTTGACGAGCCGCTTGTAGGTCTCGGTGAGCTTCTTGCTGCCGGCCGTGTCGAGCAGGATCTCGTGGAACTGCAGGTTGAGCTGCGCGTACTGCTCCACGTCCTGCGCCTGGGCCGCCGAGCGCATGGCGTCGACCATGGCGCGCAGGCGCTCCACCGCGTCGGGCTGGATGGCCAGCGCCACGCGCCGGCCGATGATTTCTTCGAGCGCCTCGCGCAGTTCGTAGATCTCGTCGGCTTCCTCGAATGCGATCTCTCGCACGAAGACACCGCGGTTCTTCTCGTTGCGCACCAGGCCCGCCTCTTCCAGCGCGCGCAGCGCCTCGCGGATCGGGCCGCGGCTGGTGTTGAAGCGCAGCGAGAGCTCGCTCTCGTTGATGCGGCTGCCCACGGGGAGCTCGCCCGTCATGATCAAACGCTCGATTTCTTCCTGCATCAGCATCGGCAGCGAGCTGGACTGGAGGAACGCGAGGGCGGCGGAGTGATTGCTGGTGACCATGGGGCGTATTTTCCCGAAGGATCGTCAACTGTCAACAATTTTTTATTGACAGTCGGCAATCAGCAACCTACATTGCAAACACCGGACGGCGTTGGACACCTTCGCGCCGGCGCCAGCCCCTCACTCACCCTCTTCAGTGACAGCCAGCCTTTCAGGAGAAACAGATGACGATGAAACAAAGCACGCGCCGTCTCACGGCCGCCCTGTGTGTTGCAGCCCTCGGCCTCGTGTCCGGCAGTGCGTGGGCGCAAAAGACGCCGCTCCTGGTCTACACGGCGCTCGAAACCGACGCCATGAAGCTCTACAAGGACGCCTTCGAGAAGGCCAACCCTGACATCGAGGTGAAGTGGGTGCGCGACTCCACCGGCATCGTCACCGCCAAGCTGCTGGCCGAAAAAGCCAACCCGCAGGCCGACGTGGTGGCCGGCCTGGCCGCCAGCAGCCTGGCGCTGCTGCAGCAGGAAGGCATGCTGCTTCCTTATGAGCCCAAGGGCTTCAAGGAGTTGAACCCTGCGTACTCCGACGCCGCCCGCCCGCCCGCCTGGGTCGGCATGGACGTCTGGGCCGCCACCATCTGCTTCAACCATGTCGAGGCCAAGAAGCTCGGCCTGCCCAAGCCCGAGAGCTGGAAGGACCTGACCAAGCCCATCTACAAGGGCACGATCTCGATGCCGCATCCCGCCTCCAGCGGCACCGGCTACCTCGATGTGTCGTACTGGCTGCAGAACCTGGGCGACGCCGAAGGCTGGAAGTACATGGACGCGCTGCACCAGAACATTGCGCAGTACGTGCACTCGGGCTCCAAGCCCTGCAAGCAGGCGGGCGCGGGCGAGTTCCCCATCGGCATCTCGTTCGAGTTCCGTGCGCACCAGGTGAAGAAGTCGGGCGCACCGGTCGACCTGATCTTCCCGAAGGAAGGCCTGGGCTGGGACATCGAGGCCACGAGCCTCATGAAGACCAGCACGAAGCTGGCGCAAGGCAAGCGCTTTGCCGACTGGATGGCGAGCAAGGAAGCCAACCAGATCAGCGCACGCTGGTGGGCCGTGGTCGCCTACCCGGGCGTGGTCTCGAAGCTCGAAGGCATTCCTGAGAACTACGAGAAGCTGCTGGCCAAGAACGACCTGAACTGGGCCGCCAAGAACCGCGAACGCATCCTGGCTGAATGGAGCAAGCGCTACGAAGGCAAGGCCGAACCCAAGTAAGCCCGACGGCATCCCCCGGTTTTCAATTCAAGGGTGCCGCCGCAACGGGTGACGCCCTCCAACGACGAGTGCGAAAAATGGACATGACCGACACCCGCTTCATTGCCAGCCAGTTGACCCCCACCACCGCCCCGCCCGCGGCCCTCGAGATCGTCGGCGTTCGCAAGGACTTCGAAACCTTCAGCGCGCTGCGTGACGTGCACCTGCGCGTGAACCCCGGCGAGATGCTGTGCTTTCTCGGCCCCTCGGGCTGCGGCAAGACCACGCTGCTGCGCATCATCGCGGGCCTGGAGACGCAGACCGCCGGGCAGATCCTGCAGAACGGCAAGGACGTCTCGTGGCTCTCGCCCGACAAGCGCGACTACGGCATCGTGTTCCAGTCGTACGCGCTCTTTCCCAACCTGTCGATCGCGGACAACGTGGGCTACGGCCTCGTCAACAGCCGCGCGAAGCGGGGCGAGATCAAGGCGCGCGTCGACGAGCTGCTGAAGCTGGTCGGCCTGCCGACCTCGGGCGCCAAGTACCCGAGCCAGCTCTCGGGCGGCCAGCAACAGCGCGTGGCCCTGGCCCGCGCGCTGGCCACGCGGCCCGGCCTGCTGCTGCTCGACGAACCGCTGTCGGCGCTCGACGCGCTGGAGCGCATCCGCCTGCGCGGCGAGATCCGCCGGCTGCAGAAGCAGGTCGGCATCACGACCATCATGGTCACGCACGACCAGGAAGAAGCGCTCTCGATGGCCGACCGCATCGTGGTGATGAACCACGGCGTGATCGAGCAGGTCGGCACGCCGATGGAAATCTACGAGCAGCCGGCCACGCCCTTCGTGGCCGACTTCGTGGGCAAGGTCAACGTGCTGCGCGCGGTGGCGCTGGGCAACCAGCGCTTCCAGGTCGGCGACATGGAGCTGCAGTGCGACGCCTGCGACGGCGCCTTCGAGCCCGGCGACGACGTCAACCTGTACCTGCGCCCCGAAGACCGCGCGGTGGAGCACCTGCAAGACGACACGCCCAACCGCCTGCAGGCCAAGGTCACGAAGGTCGAGTTCCTGGGCGGCCTGTGTATCGCCGAAGTGACGGCCGATGCGCTGCACGGCCAGGTGCTGGGCCTGCACTTCTCGCTGAACCAGCTGCACGACCTGGACATCCGCGAAGGCAACACGATCGACATCGCGCTGCGCGCCAACCGCATCCGCGCCTTTGCCGCGCGCCCGGCCAAGCCATGAACACGCTGGCACATCCCCGCCCTGCGTTGGCCGCACGCCCTGCCCTGCGCTGGAGCCGCGACGAGACCATCGCGCGCGCCATCCTGTTCGTGGTGATGGCGATGCTGTTCGTGTTCCTCGTTGCGCCGCTGCTCACCATCCTGGCGCACGCGGTGCAGGACAAGAACGGCAACTTCGTCGGCCTGGCCCACTTCATCACCTACTTCCAGACACCGAGCCTGCTGCGCGCGGCGTGGAACTCGGTGTGGGTGTCGGCCGCGGTGGTGATGATCTCGGTGCCCACGGCCTTCGTGTTCGCCTACGCGCTCACGCGCAGCCGCATGCCGGCGCCGCTGAAGGCGGTGTTCCGCCTCATCGCGCTCATTCCGCTGCTGGCGCCTTCGCTGCTGTCGGCCATTTCGTTCGTGCAGTGGTTCGGCAACCAGGGCGCGCTCAAGTTCCTGCTGGGCGGCGCCTCGATCTACGGTGCGCCCGGCATCATCCTGGCCGAGGTCTACAACACCTTTCCGCACGCGCTGATGATCCTCGTCACCGCGCTGTCGCTGGCCGACGGCCGGCTGTACGAGGCGGCCACCGCGCTGCGCACGCGGCCCTTGCGCCAGTTCATGACGATCACCCTGCCCTCGTGCAAGTACGGCCTGATCAGCGCGGCCACCGTGGTCTTCACCTACGTGGTGAGCGACTTCGGCGCGCCCAAGGTCATCGGCGGCAACTTCAACGTGCTGTCGGTCGACGTGTTCAAGCAGGTGGTCGGGCAGCACAACTTCTCGATCGGCGCGGTGGTGGGCATGCTGCTGTTGCTGCCGTCGATCATCTCGTTCGTGATCGACTACGTGGTGCGGCGCAAGCTGAAGGCGCAGCTCACGGCGCGCTCGGTGCCTTACACCCCCAAGCCCCGCAAGGTGGCCGATGCCGTGCTCACGCTGTTCTGCACCGTGGTCTGCGGCCTGCTGCTGGCGACCATCGGCATGGCGGTGTACACCTCGGCGATCTCGCTGTGGCCGTACGACCTGTCGTTCACGCTCAAGCACTACCACTTCGTGCTCATCGAGAGCGACATGGCCGCTGCCTACGGCAACAGCCTGATGGTGGCGATGGTGACGGCGGTGGCCGGCTCGCTCATCGTGTTCGTGGGCGCCTACCTGATCGAGAAGACGCGCAACCTGGGCCTCATGCGCAAGGGCATGCACCTGATGGCGGTGCTGTCGATGGCGGTGCCGGGCCTGGTGCTGGGCCTGGGCTACGTGATGTTCTTCAACCATCCGTCCAACCCGCTGAACTTCTTGTACCAGACGATGGCGATCCTGATCATCTCGATGGTCGTGCACTACTACACCTCAAGCCACCTCACGGCGGTGACGGCGCTCAAGCAGATCGACAACGAGTTCGAGGCCGTGTCGGCCTCGCTCAAGGTGCCATTCTTCAAGACCTTCCTGCGCGTGACGGTGCCGGTGTGCCTGCCGGCCATTCTCGACATCGGGCGCTACTTCTTCGTGGTGTCGATGGCCAGCCTGTCGTGCGCCATCTTCCTGTACACGCCGGAGACCATCCTCGCGTCGGTCGCGATCATGCACCTGGACGACGCCGGCGACATCGGCCCGGCCGCCGCACTGGCCAGCCTGATCGTCGTCACCTCGACGCTGGTGTGCATCGCCTACGCCCTGCTCACGCGCGTGCTGCTCGCACGCACGCAGGCCTGGCGCAACCTCAGCCGCGGCTGAACGATTCCTTTCACCTTTCGCCCCTCATCCCCTTTCCCTGCCTGGAGACACCATGAGTCAAGCCGCCCACCCCATCCTGCTCACGCCCGGCCCCCTGACCACCTCGGACCGCACCCGCCAAGCGATGCTGCGCGACTGGGGTTCATGGGACGCCGACTTCAACCAGATCACGGCGCGCATCCGCAAGGAAGTGCTGAACATCGTGCACGGCACGGGCACACATGAATGCGTGCCCCTGCAAGGCAGCGGCACCTTCTCGGTCGAAGCGGCCATCGGCACCCTCGTGCCGCGCAACGGCCATGTGCTGGTGCCGAGCAACGGCGCCTACTGCCAGCGCCTCGCCAAGATCTGCAAGGTGCTGGGCCGCAAGCTCACGACCATCGACTACACCGAAGAGAAGCAGGTCTTGCCCGCCGACGTCGACCGCGCACTCGCGGCCGACCCCAGCATCACCCACGTCGCAGTCGTGCACTGCGAAACCGGCGCCGGCGTGCTCAACCCTTTGCACGAGATCGCGCTGGTCGTTGCCAAGCATGGGCGCGGCCTGATCATCGATGCGATGAGTTCCTTCGGCGCGCTGGACATCGACGCACGCAAGACGCCGTTCGACGCCGTGGTCGCAGCTTCAGGCAAGTGCCTCGAAGGCGTGCCGGGCATGGGCTTCGTCATCATCAAGCGCAGCACGCTCGAGCAATGCGAAGGCAACTGCCACTCGCTGAGCATGGACCTGTACGACCAGTGGGTCTACATGGAGAAGACCACGCAATGGCGCTTCACGCCGCCCACGCACGTGGTCGCCGCGCTCGACACCGCCATCGCGCAGTACATCGAGGAAGGCGGCCTGCCCGCGCGCGGTGGACGCTACACGCGCAACTGCAAGGCGCTCATCGACGGGCTCGCGACGCTGGGTTTCCGCAGCTTCCTCGACCCGGCCATCCAGGCGCCGATCATCGTCACCTTCCACGCGCCCGACGACGCCAACTACGACTTCAAGACCTTCTATCAAGAAGTGAAGAAGCGCGGCTACATCCTCTACCCCGGCAAGCTCACGCAGGTCGAGACCTTCCGCGTGGGCTGCATGGGGCACTTCGGCGACGCAGGCATTCCGGGTGCGGTGGCGGCCATTGCCGACACGCTGAAGGCCATGGGCATCCGGCAGGTGACGGCGGCCGTCGCGGCATGATGCCGGCCGGAGGGCGCGGGGCCCCTCCGAAGGACGCCCATGACCGCACAGAACTTCCTGCATCTCTGGGACCGCAGTTTTCTCTACGTCACGCCGGCCATCGAGTCTGACCTGACGGCCCGCTCGTCGGTGACGCTGCTGGCCTCGGTCAGCGGCCATCCGTTCCGGCTGGAGGCCGCCGACGGCACGCGCGCGCTGTGCACGGCCGCGCTGGTGGCGCCGGGCACGCAGCGGCGGCTGTATGTCGACGGCTGCGGGCTGCTGTCGCTCAACCTCGATCCGGGCTCGATCGCCTACCGCACGCTCTCGCGGTGGATGGGCGCGCGGGGCATCCTGCCGATCGATGCGCAGTGCTTCGGCCGGCTGCGCGACAGCTTCGAGGCGGCACAGTGCGGGGCGCTGGCCGAGCACCACCTGCAATCGCTCAGCGCACGGATGGTGGAAGCCGTCACCGGCCGGCCCGAGCCTGCGGGCGGGCTCGATCCGCGCATCGACAACGTGATGCGCGTCGCCCGTTCGCATGCCGGCCCGTTGCCGCTGCAGGAGCTGTCCGAGGTGGCCTGCCTGTCGCCCGACCGCCTGACCCACCTGTTCCGCGAGCAGGCGGGCGTGTCGATCAAGAACTACCTGTTGTGGGCCAAGGTGCGCCGCTCGGTGCAGCAGTTCGCCAGCGGCCGGCCGCTGGCCGGGATCGCGCTGGACGGCGGCTTCGCCAGCGCGGCCCACATGAGCCGCACCTTCCAGTGTTCGTTCGGCCTGCCGCCCTCGTTCCTGTCGCGCCGGGTGTGCGTGACGGCGGACGAACAGGCGGAGCGCGTCTGGGGGCAGTGAGCGCAGTGCAACACGGTTGCATCGCTGCGCATTTCTCGTTTGTACCTAGAACCTTAGCGGCTGCATGAAAGTGGGCGCCGCAGTCCCTGTCTACGCTTCCCGGGTGACGGAAACGAACAAGACAAGAGACAAGAGAGGTTCCCGGTGCGCTCCCGCTTATCGACATCCGCCAGGCTCGGCCTCGGCGCCGCCACCCTGCTGACGGCGCTCGGCGCCTGGTTCTTCTTCGCCGACCCGGACAGCCATGCCGCCACGCGCGACACGGCCGCTGCCGCTGCGGCCTCCGCCCACGCACAGGCCGCGCCGCGGGAAGGCGTCGTGCTCGCCCGGCGCGCGCCGGTCTACACGCCCTTTGCGCCGGGTGCGTCGCCATACCAGACCTCGGCCGGTGCGCGCGAGCGCGGCCTGGACCTCGTGCAGCTGCGGCGCGACCTGGCCGGCACCGGCAAGGACGTGGCGCAGGAGGTGGACCGCATCGTCGCGCTTGCACGCTTCCGGGACCGCATCAACACGCTGGCGCAGATGCTGCCGAACCTCGGCGACGAGGAGCGGCGCGACGAGTCGTACGCGATCTTGGAGCAGCTGCCCCGGCACGTGGCCAACGGCGAGATCCTGCCCGTGGAGGCCATCGCATCGACGCGCGCGCTGATCCAGATCGGCGAGCCCGACCCCACCATTCGCGACGCGCTCACCAAGCAGCTGACCGAGTCATTGCAGGCGCACGCGCGGCAGAAGGTCGGCCCCGCGCCCACCACCGAACCGCGCTACCAGAGCTACACGCAGGCCAGGAACCAGATGGCCGGCGAGGTGCAAGCCTCCGTGCAGGACCCCGATGAACGACAACGGGTGATGGCGCGCAGAGAGCTCGAGATCCGAAGTCGCCACTACTGAATCCGAATCCTTCATCGCAAAAAATCAGGAGCCACACAACATGAAGCAGGTGAGAGTTCTCTGGAAAATCGCGGCCGCGCTGGCCGTCTCGCTGTCAGTGGCCGCGGCCAGCAGCGCCTCGACACCCGAACAGGAAAGCAGCGCGCCCACCCTCTCCGCACAACGCAGCCGGGCCGATGCGCAGGCCTTCATCGACGAGGCCACGCGCAAGTACAACGCGGGCCTCACGACCAGCGCCAAGCCCGGCCAGACCATCGTGCCCGCCGCGGGCCCCAACTGGTCGGCCGACCTCGACACCTGGGTCGAGTACACCTTTCCGGCCAGCTCGGGCGCGTCGTGCATGAACGGCACGCCCTACCGCATGTACTACAAGGTCTCCTCCGATGCCGGCATGCGCGACAAGGTGCTGGTCGACTTCGAAGGCGGCGGCGCGTGCTGGGACTTCGAGTCGTGCCGCCCCGACGCCGCGACCGGTGCAGCCAACCCCGACGGCCTGCCCTCGGGCTACATCCAGGGCGACGGCATCGTGTCGAACACCGCGCTGCTGCTCACTTCGCCGGTGCTCGAGGGCAACACCCTCCTCGTCGAGGCCGCTGCGCGCCTGCTCTTCGGACGCGGCTCGGGCAAGCTGGACGACGGCTGGTGGGGACGCCTGTGGCAGACGACCACGGCGCCGGAAACCCAGAAATGGACGAAGGTCGTCTTTCCGTACTGCACGGGTGACGTGTCCGCCGGCGCGAGCTTCCGCGCGTTCGACGACCCGGCCGCACCCGGCGACGCGACAAAGACCAAGTACCTCAACTTCAACGGCCTGAACAACGTGCGCGCGGCCATGAAGTTCTTGCAGGACCACCAGTTCACGCAGAGCCTCTCGCAGCGCGGCTACCTGCAGCAGCTGCTGGTGTATGGCGGCAGTGCCGGCGGCTACTCTGCGCAGTTCAACTACCCGATGATCCGGCAGGCGCTGGCCGGCGAGAAGACGCGCGTCGCGCTGCTCAACGACTCGGGGCCGCTGTTGACGGCGCCGGTCTACGGCACGGGCGAGACGATCCCGGCCGCCGACCTGGAGAAGACACCCGCGGCCAAGTTCTGGCAGCTGGCCAGCCACACCTGGGGCTTCTTCCAGCAGCCGCTGGCCGCCGACCTGCGCGTGCCCGGCCATCCCGAGTACGCCGAGCAGGCCAGCGGGCTCATCGCGCGGTGGGAGAAGACGACGGGCAAGAAAGTCGACATCACCAAGGCCACCGGCGGCACCACCGGCAACTTCAGCAAGGTGCTCTCGCAGCGCTACCCCGTCGACCGCTTCGGGCTGTCCACCTTCCAGCAGGACCAGGTCATCTCGCGCTTCTTCTTCATCGGCGCGCAGAACGCCGAGGTCGTGGGCCTCGAAGGCTCGGCGCTGCGCGATGCGAAGCTCAAGCTCTTCCGCAAGGAGCTGGACCTGGTGCGTGCCGACCTCGGCCCGCTGCCCAACTTCGGCTACTACATGCCGTGGTCGCGCTACCTCGTCATCGGCAGCCACGTGACGACAGCGCTGACCTTCGCGGGCACCGAGACCACGCGCGCCGCGAACATCCGCGATGACGGCGGTCGCATCCAGCCGGCCTTCGACGGCGACGTGGGCCACTTCCTGAACAACCTGCTGAGCGTGAACACGCTCGACGCCGAGCCTGTGCTGAAGGAGGTGGGACCGGAAAAGGCCGAGTCGCTCAACCTGGCAGGCGTTGTCGGCTGGCTGCTGGCGCTGTTCAACGTGTTCGGCTGACCGGCGCCGAAGACCCCACGGCAGCGCATCCGCAGCCCATGCATCGCGGACCATGGCCGGCGTGGTCCTACAGCGTCGGGCGCGGCAGCCGCCCAGAATGCTGCGCATGACGGTTCTGCGCAGCGACATCCCTGCCCGCCTGGACCGCCTGCCGTGGTCGCGCTGGCATTGGCGCGTGGTGATCGCGCTGGGCGTGGCCTGGATTCTCGACGGCCTCGAGGTCACGCTGGTGGGCTCCATCGGCGCGGTGCTGGAGCGGCCCGACACGCTCGGGCTCACGGCGGGAGAGATCGGCTGGTCGGGCTCGATCTACATCGCGGGTGCGGTGATCGGCGCGCTGGTGTTCGGCCGGCTCACCGACCGGCTGGGGCGCAAGAAGCTCTTCCTGCTCACGCTGGTGGTCTACACGCTCGGCACGCTGGCCACGGCCTTCTCGCCCAACTTCGCCTTCTTTGCGCTGTGCCGCTTCGTCACGGGGCTGGGCATCGGCGGCGAGTACGCGGCGATCAACTCGGCCATCGACGAGCTCATTCCGGCGCGCGTGCGCGGGCGCGTCAACCTTGCGATCAACGGCAGCTTCTGGATCGGTGCGGCGCTCGGCGCGGCGCTGAGCCTGGTGCTGCTCGACGCGCGCGTGATCGGCCCGGTGTGGGGCTGGCGCGCCGGCTTTGCGCTGGGCGCGGTGCTGGCGGTGGCCATCCTGCTGGTGCGACGCCATGTGCCCGAGAGCCCGCGCTGGCTCATCGCGCACGGACGCGCCCAGGAGGCCGAACGCATCGTCGCGGACATCGAGCGCGAAGTCGAAGTGCAGCATGGGTCGCTGCCCGCCGCGCAAGGCCATGTGATGTACACCGCCGCGCGCCGGAACAGCCCGCCGATGCGCGAGGTGGCGCGCGTGCTGCTGCGCCGTTACCCGGCACGCAGCATGGTGGCGGTGGCGCTCATGGTGTCCCAGGCGTTTTTCTACAACGCGATCTTCTTCACCTACGCGCTGGTGCTCACGCGCTTCTACGGCGTGGCCGAAGGCCGCGTGGCGCTGTACATCTTTCCGTTCGCGCTGGGCAACGTGCTCGGGCCGCTGCTGCTGGGTCCGCTGTTCGACAGCGTGGGCCGGCGCAAGATGATCGCGCTGACCTATGTGCTGGCCGGCGTGGGCCTGGCGCTCACGGGCTGGGCCTTCATGCAGGGCTGGCTCGACGCGCGCAGCCAGGCGCTGTGCTGGTCTGCGGTGTTCTTCCTGGCGTCGGCGGCGGCCAGTTCGGCCTACCTGACGGTGAGCGAGGTGTTCCCGCTCGAGATGCGCGCCATGGCCATCGCGATCTTCTACGCCATCGGCATGGGCGCGGGCGGCTTCGCGGCGCCGGTGCTGTTCGGCCTGCTGATCGAGACGGGCAGCCGCGGCGCGGTGATGGTGGGCTACCTGATCGGCGCCGTGCTGGTCATCGTCGCAGGGCTGCTGGCGCTGCGCTACGCGGCCGATGCGGAACGCAAGCCGCTGGAAGAAGTGGCGCCGCCGCTGTCGTCGGAAGCGGGCGGCGAACGGCCCTGACGGCGCGCTACAGCGCGCAGGTGCGGAAGCCAAAGAAGCCGTCGTCGCTGTCGGGCAGCGCAAAGCCACGTCGACGCGGCGAGCGCAGCCGCGCACGGGTCGCGAACGAGGCGCCGCGCAGCACGCGCGCCCGGCCGAAGGCGGCCACCGGGTCGAACTCGCCACCCGCGCTCCACGGATCGGCCCGGAAACCCGGCCAGGGCTGCAGCGTGCCTGCCGTCCACTCGTGCACGTCGGCCCAGCGGAAGCCGCGTCGCGCGGCCGTGTGGGCCGCGATTTCCCATTCGACCTCGGTCGCGATGCGCCGGCCGGCCCAGCGCGCCCAGGCGTCGGCCTCCCACCAGCTCAGGTGCACGGCGCTGTGGTGCCCGGCCGCGCGCACGGTGACGCCGAAGCGCTGCTGCAGCACCGAGCCGCCCGTGCCATTGCGGGCCACGCCGATCTGCTCCACGTGGCGTGGGCCGCGTCGGCCTTCGGTCTGCGCGGCGAGCCAGCGCCAGCCGTCGCCGTGCCACAGCTCCTCGCGGTCGTAGCCGCCGTCGTCGACGAACTGGATGTACTGGTCCCAGGTGACGGGCTGGGCGTCGATCTCGAACTCGGGCACATCGACGCGGTGCGCCGCGCCTTCCTGCGCGAACAGGAAGCCGCTGTGCTCGGGCAGGCCGAGCTCCCAGCGCGTGGCCGGCAGCAGCAGCGGCTCGTGCGTGACGGCGATGGGTGCCGGCTCGATGTTCAGCGGCAGGCCCAGCGTCTGCGCCAGCACCACGAGCTGTTCACCGCGCAGGTCTTCATGGAACAGCGCGAGCCGGTAGAAGTACAGGCCGGCATCGGTCTCGGCGGCGTTCTCGAGCAGTTCGAGCGTGCTCTCGAGGGTTTCGAGCAGGTAGGCCTTGGTCTGGCCCAGGCCCGGCAGGTCGGGCGACCCGCTGCGCTCGGCGGCGCCCTGGGCGGGGTTCCACCAGTCGTCGGCGTCGGGGTCGATGGCGGCCAGCCGCGTGGGGCGCACGGGGCAGTCGATGCCGAAGGCGCGCTGGGTGTTGCGCCCGATCCACCATTCGGCGAACCAGCCGATGTGGCCCGCCAGCCAGACCGGAGGCAGCACGCCCGGCTGCTGCGGCACGCGCATGCTTTCGCCCAGCGCCTCTTCGAACAGGGACAGCAGGTGCAGCGTGTGGTTGCGGGCGTCGATGAGGGCCAGCGAGAGCAGGTCGCGGCCGGCGCGGCGCATGTCGGGGGAATCGATCGACAGCGGGCCCGCTGCCGCCGGGGCCGGTGGAGGGCGCGGAGTCTGGGCCATGCCGCATTATGGCCACCCCTGCGGCCCTGGGTAGGCCCCGAAAGAACTTTCCCCGTACACCGATAGAATCCGTGCCGCCTCTTGCACCCGACCCGTTGGCACACAAAGCCAGTGCGTCGGGTGCCGTCGTATCGGGGCATCCAATACAAAAATGGAGATGTAATGCAAGGCTTGCTCAAGCTGTCCCGGGCCATTGACTGGCTCAATGCCCAGGTCGGCAAATACGCCATCTGGCTCATCCTGGCCGCCACGGTGATCAGCGCCATCAACGCGATCGTCCGCAAGGTCTTCAACACCAGTTCCAACGCCTTCCTCGAAGTGCAGTGGTACCTGTTTGCCTGGTCGTTCCTGGTGGCCGCCGGCCTCACGCTGCTGCAGCGGGAACACGTGCGCATCGACGTGGTGAACAGCCGCCTGTCCAAGCGCACGCAGGTGTGGATCGACATCGTCGGCTTCACCCTCTTCCTGACGCCGCTATGCATCACGGTGCTGTGGCTGTCGATGCCGGTCGTGATCCAGATGTACCAGTCGGGCGAGATGTCCGGCAACTCGGGCGGCCTGATCCGCTGGCCCGTGTGGGTGGCACTGCCGGTGGGCTTCGTGCTGCTGATGCTGCAGGGCTGGTCGGAACTCATCAAGCGCATCGCATTCCTGCGCGGCGAAGGGCCTGACCCGATGGGCCGCCTGACCGACAAGACCGCCGAAGACGAACTCATCGAGGCGCTGCGTCGCCAGGCCGAGGCGGACGCCGCCGCGGCCAAGCCCCAGCACTGAACGGCCAAGGCAGAAAAGACACCATGGAATTCATTGTTGCCAACTTCGCCCCGATCATGTTCGCGGGGCTGATCTGCTTCCTGCTATTGGGCTTTCCCGTCGCGTTCAGCCTGGGCGCCTGCGGCCTGTTCTTCGGACTCGTGGGCATCGAGCTGGGCGTGTTCCAGTCGTCCGTCATGGCCTGGCTGCCGCAGCGGCTCATCGGCATCATGGCCAACGACACACTGCTCGCGGTGCCCTTCTTCACGCTGATGGGGCTCATATTGGAGCGCAGCGGCATGGCGGAAGACCTGCTCGACACGGTCGGCCAGGTGTTCGGCCCGATGCGCGGCGGCCTCGCCCTGGCGGTGATCTTCGTCGGCGCTCTGCTGGCGGCCACCACCGGCGTGGTGGCGGCTTCGGTCATCTCGATGGGCCTGATCTCGCTGCCCATCATGCTGCGCTACGGCTACGACCGGCGCCTGGCCAGCGGCGTGATCGCCGCCTCGGGCACGCTGGCGCAGATCATCCCGCCCTCGCTAGTGCTGATCATCATGGCCGACCAGCTCGGCAAGAGCGTCGGCGACATGTACAAGGGCGCCTTCCTGCCCGGCTTCATGCTGATGGGCATGTATGTGCTGTACGTGGTGTTCCTCGCCATCTTCAAGCCCGCGCAGGTGCCCGCGCTGCCGCCCGAGGCACGCACCTTCCGCGAACCCAACGGCGGCGGCGGCTACGCCTCGCTGGTGGGCATCACCGCGCTGTCGGCCGTGGTGGCCGTGTTCCTGGCGCGCAACATGGAGACCGTGCACACCTGGTTCCAGGGCGAGCCCGTGACCTTCGTGGCCACCGACGAAAAAGTCGTGGTCGCCATGTGCGGCGGCGTGTTCGTCGCGCTGGTCATTGCGCTGATCAACAAGGGCCTCAAGCTCAACCTGCTGTCGCGCTTGGCCGAACGGGTCACCTTCGTGCTGATCCCGCCGCTGCTGCTGATCTTCCTGGTGCTGGGCACCATCTTCCTGGGCGTGGCCACGCCGACCGAAGGCGGCGCCATGGGTGCCATGGGCGCGCTGGTGATGGCCTGGGTGCGCCGTCGCATGAGCTTCTCGCTGCTCAAGCAGGCGCTGGGCTCGACCACGCGGCTGTCCAGCTTCGTGATGTTCATCCTGATCGGCGCGACGGTGTTCAGCTTGGTGTTCCAGGCCGCCGACGGCCCCATCTGGGTCGAGCACCTGCTGACCTCGCTGCCTGGCGGCCCGGTGGGCTTCCTGATCGCGGTGAACGTGCTGATCTTCTTCCTGGCGTTCTTCCTCGACTACTTCGAGCTGTCGTTCATCGTGGTGCCGCTCTTGGCCCCGGTGGCGCACAAGATGGGCATCGACCTGATCTGGTTCGGCGTGCTGCTGGCGGTGAACATGCAAACGTCGTTCATGCACCCGCCCTTCGGCTTCGCGCTGTTCTTCCTGCGCTCGGTCGCCCCCGAAAAGCAGTACGTGGACCGCGTCACGCAGAAGGTCATGGAGCCCGTGACCACGATGCAGATCTACAAGGGCGCGATTCCCTTCGTGCTGATCCAGCTGACGATGGTGGGCGTGCTGATCGCGTTCCCGCAGATCGTGACGGGCAGCCTCGACAAGGAAGTGAAGGTCAACCTCGACGACATCGGCGCGCAGATGCGCGACAGCCTGAAGCCCGAGGAAGGCGCACCGCCGGCCGACCCGTACGGCGGCGCGGAAGAGTCCGAGCCGAAGGTCGAAGTGCCGGGCGCGGAAGGCGCGGCACCTGCGGCACCTGCAGCGGCCCCGTCGTCGGCGCCCGAGCCAGCGGCCGAGACCGGCGAGAGCGATCCGATGAAGGCGATGCAGGACGCATTGAAGTCGCCGCCGCAGAAGCCCTGAGCGGCCTCCCCGCTCCAGTCACCAAGCCCCCGACCCCGGGGGCTTTTTTCATGTCCGCGCGAAAGCAGCGAACCGCGCGCGCCAACGAAAAAGGCCGGCCTGCTTGCGCAGACCGGCCTTTGGATGAAGCCTCAGCAGATCGTCAGATCTTGACCGAGTTCATGTACTGGTTGAACGGGTACTCCGAGAAGCGGTTCCACAGGATCTGGTCGCGCTGGAAGGCGCGCATGTCCTGGTGGATCTTCTTGAACTCGGGCGACTTGCCTTCGTGCAGCGCGAACACTTCCATCGAGGCCTTGAAGCCGGCGTCCATCACGGCCTTCGGGAAGGCCTTGAGCTGCGTCTTGGCAGCCACGAGGCGCTTCAGGGCGACGGGGTTGTAGGCGTCGTACTTGGCGGTCATGTCGCGCGCGGCGACCTTGGTCGCGGCATCGAGGATGGCCTTGTTCTCGTCCGACAGCTTGGCGAAGGCCTTGTTGTTGATGAAGAACTCGAGGTCGGCGCCGCCTTCCCACCAGCCGGGGTAGTAGTAGAACGGGGCGACCTTGTTGAAGCCCAGCTTTTCATCGTCGTGCGGGCCGACGAATTCGGCCGCGTCCAGCGTGCCCTTTTCGAGCGACTGGTACACGTCGCCGGCCGGCATGTTCTGCGACACCACGCCCAGCTTGGCCATGGCCTCGCCGAACACGCCGCCGCCCATGCGCATCTTCAGGCCCTTGAGGTCTTCGACGGTCTTGATTTCCTTGCGGTACCAGCCGCCCATCTGCGTGCCGGTGTTGCCGGCGCTGGCGGTGCGGAAGTTGTACTGCGCGAAGAAGGCGTCGAGCAGCTTGCGGCCGTTGCCGTACTCTTTCCACGATTCGTTCTGGCGCGCCGTGAGGCCGAAGGGAACGGCGCAGCTGAACGCGAAGATCGGGTCCTTGCCGGTGAAGTAGTAAGCGGCGGATTGCGCCATTTCGAGCGTGTCGGCCTGCAGGGCATCGACCACGCCGAACGCGGGCATCAGCTCGCCGGCGGGGTGGACCGAGATTTCGAACTTGCCGCCGGACAGGGCCTTGACCGTCTTCGAGAGCGTTTCAGCGCTGCCGAAGATGGTGTCCAGGGAGCGGGGGAAGCTCGAGGCCAGGCGCCAGCGAACCGCGGCCTGCGCATGGACGGCAGGTGCGATGCCAGCGGCCAAAACGCCGGCGATGCCCGCGTTTTTGATGAGGGAACGACGATCCATTGAATTCACTCCGAGTGCTTTGGAAAAAACAAAACGCGGCTTGTGACCGCGTCAGGGACTTTTGTGAGTCCTTTTGATTGTAAAAACGCGCTTACAGGTGACTGGCGGGGGTTTACCCTGCGCCCTCTTGTCAAACGAAGCGTTTCTTGATCGCGGCGGCAATGCCGTCCGCATCGAGACCGATCGATGCGAGCAGCTTGGCCGGATCGCCGTGCTCGATGAAGCGGTCGGGCAGGCCCAGCTGCAGCACCGGCTTCTGGACACCGGCAGCCACCAGGGCCTCGAGCACCGCACTGCCCGCGCCGCCCATGATGGCGCCTTCTTCGAGCGTGACGAGCGCGTCGTGCGTGCCCGCGACCTGCAGCAGCAATTCGACGTCGAGCGGCTTGGCCCAGCGCATGTTGACCACGGTGGCGTCGAGCGACTCGGCCGCCGTGAGCGCCGGGTACAGCAAGGTGCCGAAGGCGAGGATGGCGATGCGCTGGCCTTCGCGGCGAATCTCGCCCTTGCCGAAAGGCAGCGCGTCGAGCGTGAGGTGCGGCGTGGTGCCGGCGCCCGCACCGCGCGGATAGCGCACGGCCACCGGGTGGTTCTGCTCGTAGGCGCTCGTCAGCAGCTGGCGGCACTCGCGCTCGTCGGCCGGGCAGGCGATGCTCATGTTGGGAATGCAGCGCAGGAACGGGATGTCGTAGGCACCCGCATGCGTGGCACCGTCGGCGCCCACCAAGCCCGCGCGATCGAGCGCGAACACCACAGGCAGGTTCTGGATCGCCACGTCGTGGATCAGCTGGTCGTAGGCGCGCTGCAGAAAGGTCGAGTAGATCGCGACCACCGGCTTCAGGCCCTCGCAGGCCAGGCCGGCCGCGAACGTGACCGCGTGCTGCTCGGCGATGCCGACGTCGTAGTAGCGGTCGGGGAAGCGCTTCTCGAACTCCACGAGCCCCGAGCCTTCGCGCATCGCGGGCGTGATGCCCACGAGGCGGCCGTCGTGCGCCGCCGTGTCGCACAGCCACTGGCCGAAGACCTGCGTGAAGGTCTGCTTCGCGGCCGTGGTCGACTTGACCAGGCCGACCTGCGGATCGAACTTGCCGGGGCCGTGGTAGGCCACCGGGTCGGCCTCGGCGAGCTTGTAGCCCTGCCCTTTTTTCGTGACCACATGCAGGAACTGCGGGCCGTCCAGGTGCTTGAGGTTCTCGAGCGTGGGCACCAGCGAATCGATGTCGTGGCCGTCGATCGGGCCGACGTAGTTGAAGCCGAACTGCTCGAACAGCGTGGCCGGCACGACCATGCCCTTGGCATGCTGCTCCAGGCGCTTGGCCAGCTCGAACAGCGGCGGCGCGTTGCGCAACATGCTCTTGCCGACGTTCTTGGCGGCGGCGTAGAAATTGCCGCTCATGAGCTGCGCGAGGTAGCGGTTGAGCGCGCCCACCGGCGGGCTGATCGACATGTCGTTGTCGTTCAGGATCACCAGCAGCTTGCAGTCGCACACGCCCGCGTTGTTGAGCGCCTCGAAGGCCATGCCGGCCGTGAGCGCGCCGTCGCCGATGATGGCCACGGCATGGCGCTTCTCGCCCTTCTGCTTGGCGGCCATGGCCATGCCGAGCGCGGCCGAGATGCTGGTCGACGAGTGGGCGGTGCCGAAGGTGTCGAACTCGCTCTCGCTCCTCTGCGGAAAGCCCGAGATGCCGCCCAGCTGGCGCAGCGTGGGCATGCGCTCGCGCCGGCCCGTGAGGATCTTGTGCGGGTAGGTCTGGTGGCCCACGTCCCACACCAGCCGGTCGTGCGGCGTGTTGAACACATGGTGCAGCGCCACCGTCAGCTCGACCGTGCCGAGGTTGGAGCTCAGGTGACCGCCGGTGCGCGAGACGTTGTCGAGCACGCAGGCGCGCACCTCGTCGGACAGCTGCTTGAGCTGGGCCCGGTCGTACTGGCGGATCGGCGAAGGGTCGTGGAGAGTGGGAAGCAGCGGAGCCATGGAGGTGGGTTCTTTTTTCTTCTCAGCGGTCGCGGTCGACCACCATGTGGGCCAGGGCGCGCAATGCGGCAGTGTCGGGCAAGCCGCTCTTGTTCAGCGCGGCAATCGCGTCGGCGAGCAATTGGCTCGCCTGCGCGCGCGCGCCGTCCAGGCCGAGCAGCGACACGTAGGTGGGCTTGTCGGCCGCGGCATCCTTGCCGGCGGTCTTGCCCAGGGTGTGCGAGTCGGCCGTGACGTCGAGGATGTCGTCGACCACCTGGAACGCCAGGCCGATGGCGGCGCCGTAGTCGCGCAGCGCCGCCAATGCGACCGGCGACACGGTGCCGCAGGCGGCGCCCATCTCGACGCTGCCTTGCAGCAGCGCGCCGGTCTTCAGGCGGTGCATTTCGCGCAGCTGGGCTTCGTTCAGTGCGATGCCGACGCTGGCCAGGTCGATCGCCTGGCCGCCGGCCATGCCCTGGCTGCCGGCCGCTCGCGCCAGCAGGCGGCACAGCAGCGCCTGCATCGCGGCGGGCACCTCGTCGCCCTCGGGCGCGAGCAGTTCGAAGGCCAGTGCCTGCAGCGCGTCGCCCGCGAGCAGCGCGTCGGCCTCGCCGAACTTCACGTGCACCGTGGGCTTGCCGCGGCGCAGCACGTCGTTGTCCATGCACGGCAGGTCGTCGTGCACCAGCGAATAGGCGTGGATGAGTTCGGTGGCGCAGGCCGCACGCAGCGCGGCGTGGGCGTTGCCGCCGACCGCTTCATTGGCTGCGAGCACCAGCAGCGGCCGCAGCCGCTTGCCGCCGTCGAGCACGGCATAGCGCATGGCGTCGCCCAGCAGCACCGGCGCATCGACGCCGACCCAGCGCGACAGCGCCGCTTCGACCGTGGCCAGATGCGGCTCGGCCCAGTTGGCCAGCGTCTTCGCGTCCCAGGGAGTGGTGGCGGTGGAAGTCATCGGGACGGCGCTCATTCGGCCGTCCAGGGCTTGAGGCTGCCGGCGTCGAGCACCTTGATCTGGTCTTCGACCGCCTGCAGCTTGTCGCGGCAGAAGCCGAGCAGTGCGGCGCCGCGCTGGTAGCTGCCCAGCAGCTGGTCCAGCGGCAGCTGGCCCGATTCGAGTTCTGCAACCAGTTGTTCCAGTTCCTGGAGCCCGGCTTCGTAGCTGGCGGGCAGCGGGCCTGTGTCGGGCGTCGCCGCCGGGCGGGTCGTGGAAGGAGAAGGCACCTTGGGCATGCAACGAATCGTGGATGAAACGAAGCATTTTAGGGCGGGGGCGCAACGAACCGCCGAGCGGCCCGCGCACGCCCGCGTTGCCCTTTGCAACACCCTGTATGACGCCCGGCGATGCGAGGCAAAACCCCGGCGGGCGCAAAAATGCCCCCCGGGTACAATCCCCGCTTCCCCCGCCGGTCACGCCGGCACACCTCTTCGGGCCGTCACCCATGCAGACGGCGCCTTCCGTTTTTCTTTTTTCTCCCTGTGGGGAGCTTGGTCAGGTCCTCCATGTCTGATTTAAGTCTTCAACTGCAGCAGGCCGCGAGCCAACTTCCAGTTACCGCGTATTTCGACGAGGCCTTGTACGCCCGCGAAATGCAGAACCTTTTTGCGCGAGGGCCCCGCTACGTCGGGCACCGACTGGCCGTGCCCGAGCCAGGTGACTTCCACACCCTGCCGCAAGAACACCAGGGCCGCGCGCTGGTCCACACGCCCAAGGGCGTGGAGCTCATCTCGAACGTCTGCCGCCACCGGCAGGCCCTCATCCTGCAGGGCCGGGGCCAGCTCGACGCGCAGACCGGCGGCAACATCGTCTGCCCGCTGCACCGCTGGACCTACGCCGCGAAAGACGCGCGCACCACCGGCACGCTGATCGGCGCCCCGCATTTCGACCAGGACCCGTGCCTGAACCTGCACAACTACCCGCTCACCGAGTGGAACGGCCTTCTGTTCGAGAAGAACGCCGACGGCAGCGGCCGCGACGTGGCGGCCGACATGGCCGGCCTGGGCCCGCAGGCCGACCTCGACTTCTCGGGCTACGCGCTCGACCGCGTCGAGCTGCACGAGTGCAACTACAACTGGAAGACCTTCATCGAGGTCTATCTCGAGGACTACCACGTCGGCCCGTTCCACCCCGGCCTGGGCAGCTTCGTCACCTGCGACGACCTGCGCTGGGAGTTCAAGCCCGAGTTCTCGGTGCAGACGGTGGGCGTGGCCAACCGCCTGGGCCGCGCGGGCAGCCCGGTCTACCAGAAGTGGCAGGAGCAGTTGCTCAAGTACCGCGACGGCAAGCCGCCGAAGTACGGCGCGATCTGGCTCACCTACTACCCGCACGTGATGATCGAGTGGTACCCGCACGTGCTCACCGTGTCGACGCTGCACCCGGTGAGCCCGACCAAGACGCTCAACATGGTCGAGTTCTTCTACCCCGAGGAAATCGTCGCCTTCGAGCGCGAGTTCGTCGAGGCCCAGCAGGCCGCCTACATGGAAACCTGCGTGGAAGACGACGAGATCGCCGAGCGCATGGACGCCGGCCGCCGCGCGCTCATGCTGCGCGGCGACAACGAAACGGGCCCTTACCAGAGCCCCATGGAAGACGGCATGCAGCAGTTCCACGAGTGGTACCGCAACGCCATGCAGCAACCACCCGTCTGACCCTCGCCTCTCTCGCCCCGCACCCGCCGGGGCTTTCTTTTTTCTGATCTGGATATCAATCGATGCAAGCGCTGTGGATGGTGCTCGGGGCCTTTCTGTTCGCCACCATGAGCGTGGTCGTGAAGATTGCCTCGGAATGGTTCAACAGCGGTGAGATGGTCCTGGGGCGCGGCCTCATCGGCATCGTGTTTCTCTGGCTGCTGGCGCGCAACCGCGGCACCTCGCTCGCCACCAAATACCCCGGCATGCATGCCTGGCGCAGCACCATCGGCGTGGTGTCGCTGGGCGCATGGTTCTATGCCATCGCCCACATGCCGCTGGCCACGGCGGTCACGCTCAACTACATGAGCAGCGTGTGGGTCGCGGCCTTCCTGGTCGGCGGTGCGCTGCTGGCCTGGGTGCCGGTGCCCGGGCGCGACGGCCGCATCGAGCGCCCGCCGCTGCAGGGCCCGCTGGTGATGACGGTGCTTGCGGGCTTTGCCGGCGTGGTGCTCATGCTCAAGCCCACGGTCGGCGGCGGCGACGGTTTTGCCGGCATGCTGGGCCTGCTGTCGGGCGTCACGGCCGCCTTTGCCTACATGCAGGTGGTGGCGCTGTCGCGCATCGGCGAGCCCGAGCTGCGCACGGTCTTCTACTTTGCGGTGGGCTCCGCCGTGGCCGGCGCCTTCGCCACGGCCGCGACCGGGTTTTCGGGCGGCAGTTCGTGGACGTGGCAGCATGCGCTGTGGCTGCTGCCGATCGGCCTGCTGGCTGCTCTCGGACAGCTGTGCATGACCCGCGCCTACGCCACCGCGAAGACCCAGGCGGGCACACTGGTGGTCGCCAACCTGCAGTATTCGGGCATCGTGTTCGCGGCCTTCTACAGCGTGGTGCTGTTCGACGACCGCATCGACGCCACCGGCTGGGCCGGCATGGCGCTGATCATCGCCAGCGGCATCGCAGCCACGGTGCTGCGCCAGCGGGCCGTGCCGAAGGCGCCGGCCGAGGAACACTGAACGCAGCAGCCACGGCACCCATCGCCGATCATTTTTTCGAAGGAGCTCTCGCCATGTACACCACCCTCATCTCCGTCGAACAACTGAGACAGCTGCGCGAGGGCGACTCGCCCCTCATGGTGTTCGACTGCAGCTTCGAGCTCATGAAGCCCGAAGCCGGCGCGCAGCTGTATGCCGCCGCGCACATCCCGGGCGCGCAGTACGCCAACCTCGACACCGACCTCAGCGCCAGGCATGGCCTGCCGGGCGCACACGGCGATGTGGTGGTGGCACAGGACGACGGCGTGCCCGCCTCGGGCGGACGCCACCCGCTGCCCAGCCGCGAGAAGTTCGCGACGTGGCTGTCGTCGGTGGGTTTCTCCAACGAGATGCAGGCCGTGGTGTACGACCGCAACGGCGCCAACTACTGCGGGCGCCTGTGGTGGATGCTCAAGTGGATGGGCCACGACGCCGTGGCCGTGCTCGACGGCGGCCTGCAGGCCTGGCAGGCCGCGGGCGGCGAAGTGACCGACCGCGAAGAGCCCGCGCGCTTTCAGTCGAACTTCGTACAGGGCGAGCCCTTGGCGAAGCTCGTCACTACCGACACTGTGTTGCGTCGACTCGGCCAACCTGACCAGCAGCTGATCGACGCACGGGCCGGCGCACGATATCGCGGCGAGGTGGAACCTCTGGACCCGATCGCGGGTCACATCCCCGGGGCCCTGAACCGGCCCTTCGCCGACAACATCGGTCCCGACGGCAAGTTCAAGCCCGCCGCGCAACTGCGCGCCGAGTTCGAAGCACTGCTTGCAGGTCGCGATGCGGCGACCGTCGTCCACCAGTGCGGCAGCGGCGTGAGCGCCGTGCCCAACCTGCTCGCGATGCAGATCGCGGGGCTCGGGACGACCGCGCTCTATGCCGGCAGCTGGAGCGAATGGAGCAACACGCCGGGGCTGCCGACCCGGCAAGGCGCAGAACCATGATGCATACCCGACTTCGACGCATTTCATCCGGCTTCGCATTGGCCGCCGCCGCATTGCTCGCGGCCGCCGCCCTTCCCGCCCAGGCCCAGCAACAGCACGCGCATGTGCATGGCCAGCTCAAGCTCGACGTGGCGATCGACGGGCCCACCATCGTGATTGCCATGGAATCGCCGCTGGACAACATCGTCGGCTTCGAACGCGCGCCCAAGACCGACGCCGAGAAGAAGACCGTCGAGGCCGCCATCGCCCAGCTGCGCGCGGCCGACAAGCTGTTCACCATCGACCCCGCCGCCAACTGCAAGCTCGGCCCCGTCGACCTGCGCTCCGGCGCGCTCGGCCTGGGCAACCCCGACCCCGCCGAATCGAGCGGCCACGCGGACCTCGACGCTTCTTTCTCCTTCAACTGCACCCAGGCCGCCGCCGCGAAGTTCATCGACGTGAACCTGTTTCCGGCCTTCAAGGGCGCACGCCAGATCGACGTGCAGATCGCCAGCGCGCAAGGCCAGTTCAAGCGCCAGCTGAAGCGCCCGAGCGGCGCGCAGGCCGCGCAGCCTTCCCGCCTGACGCTGGGCAAGTGACAGCGTGAGCACCGCCCCGCAGGCCGACACCACAGCGCCCTTGCGCGTCGTGCTCGCCGCCGAAGCCCTGCGCTTCACCTGGCCCGGCGTGAAGACACCGTGCATCGACATCGAAGCCCTGCGCATCACGGCGGGCGAATCCGTGTTCCTGCACGGCCCGAGCGGCTGCGGCAAGAGCACCTTGCTGTCGCTGCTGGCCGGCGTGCTGGTGGCCGACGAAGGCCGCGTCACGCTGCTGGGCCACGACTGGTCCAAGCTCTCGGGCACGCAGCGCGACCGCTGCCGTGTGGCGCACGTGGGCTACATCTTCCAGCAGTTCAACCTGCTGCCCTACCTGAGCGTGCTCGACAACGTGCTGCTGCCCTGCCGCTTCTCGGCGCGGCGCGAGGCGCAGGCTGCGCGCAACGGCAGCTCGCGCGATGAAGCGGAACACCTGCTCGACCAGATGGGCCTGGACCGCACGCTGTGGAAGCGCCAGGCGCTGCAGCTCTCGGTGGGCCAGCAACAGCGTGTGGCCGCGGCGCGCGCGCTCATCGGCCAGCCCGAGGTCGTGATCGCCGACGAGCCCACGTCCGCACTCGACGAAGACCGGCGCGAAGCCTTTCTCGACGTGCTGCTCACGGCCTGCGCCGTGAACCACAGCGCGCTCGTGTTCGTGAGCCACGACCAGCGCATCGCGCCACGCTTCGCGCGGCACGTGCTGCTGCCGGAGATCAACCGTGCGGCAAGCAGCGCGATGGCGGTGGACGCATGAAGGCGTTGTTCTCCATTGCATGGCGCAGCGCCTGGAACCGCCGCTTCACGCTCGCGCTCACCGTCTTCTCGATCGCACTGTCGACCTTTTTGCTGCTCGGCGTCGAGCGCATCCGCACCGAGCTGCGCGAGAACTTCGCGTCGTCGGTCTCGGGCACCGACCTGATCGTCGGCGCGCGCACCGGCTCCACGCAACTGCTGCTGTACTCGGTGTTCCGCATCGGCGCGGCCACCAACAACATCTCGTGGAAGAGCGTGCAGGCGCTGCAGGCGCACCCCGGTGTCGACTGGGTGGTGCCGCTGTCGCTGGGCGATTCGCACCGCGGCTTCTCGGTGCTTGCGACCACGCCCGAGTACTTCTCGCACTTCCGCTACGGCGACCGCCAGACATTGAAGCTGCGCGAAGGCAAGCCCTTCGACGCGCTGTTCGATGCCGTGGTCGGCGCCGAAGTGGCCGACAAGCTCGGCTACCACGTGGGCCAGAAGATCACGCTGGCGCACGGCAGCGGCGAGCTCAACGTGGCCGAGCATGCCGACAAGCCCTTCACCGTGGTGGGCGTGCTCGCGCGCACCGGCACGCCGGTCGACCGCACCGTGCACATCGGCCTCGCGGCGATGGAAGCCATCCACCTCGAATGGGTGGGCGGTGCGCCGATGCCGGGCGTGAAGATTCCGGCCGAGCAGGTGCGCAAGTTCGACCTCACGCCCAAGAATGTGACGGCCGCGCTGGTGGGCCTGAAGAACCGCGCCGCCGTGTTCGGCGTGCAGCGCTGGATTTCGACCTACACCGGCGAACCGCTCATGGCCATCCTGCCCGGCGTGGCGCTCGACGAACTGTGGAGCGTGATCGGCATCGGCGAGAACGCGCTGCTGCTGATGTCCGCATTGGTCGCGCTCGTGAGCCTTGCGGGCTTGGTGTCGGTGGTGATGGCCGGCCTGAACGAACGCCGCCGCGAGCTCGCCGTGCTGCGCGCCGTGGGCGCGGGCCTGCGCCATGTGCTGGCGCTGCTCGCACTCGAAGGCGCGCTGGTCACCGTGCTGGGCGTGCTGCTCGGCGTGACCATGACGGTGCTCGGCATCGCCCTGCTCTCGCCATGGCTGCAGTCGCAGTTCGGACTGACACTGAGCCTGTCCGAACCTACACTGAACGAATGGCTGCTGACGGCGAGCCTGCTGGTCGCGGGCTGGCTCGCGAGCCTGCTGCCCGGCATCCGGGCCTATCGCCTGTCGCTGGCCGACGGCCTTTCTCCGAGAATCTGACCATGACGAAGACCCCTACACCCCGCGTGCTCACCGCCCTGTCGGTGCTGCTGGCCGGCGCCGGCCTCGCAGCCGCCGCCTGGGCCGCCGACCCGGCACCGAAGGACACCACCGCGACCAACCCGCTCGGCGGCAAGCCGGCTGCAGCCGCACCGCAGGCCGCGTCGGGCCAGCCGCGCCAGATCAGCTGGGAAGAACTCGTGCCCAAGGACTGGGACCCGGCCAAGGCCTTCAAGGGCATCGACCTGAGCACGCTCGACGACGGCGACCCGCGCGCCAACGAGCTGCTCATGAAGATGCAGGAGGTGTCGAACAACGCGCCCACCAACCCCGCGCTCAACGGCGTGGAAGTGAAGATCCCCGGCTTCATCGTGCCGCTCGAAGAGGCCAAGGGCGAGGTCACCGAGTTTCTGCTCGTGCCCTACTTCGGCGCCTGCATCCACACGCCACCGCCGCCGGCCAACCAGATCCTGCACGTCATTCCGCAGAAGGGCGCCAAGTTCCGCGCCATGGACACCGTGTGGGTCACCGGCAAGCTGCAGACGCTGCGCAACGACTCGATGATGGGCGTGAGCGGTTACCACGTGAAGGCGAGCAGCGTGACCAAGTATTCGGGCGGCGCCAAGTAACAACGCGTTCGCGAGGTCTCGTGGTCCTGCGCCGACAGGACAGGCGGCGCACCGCCGACACAGACCGTTGCATCACAGGCGCAGGCTCTGTCATCGCCTGCCCTGGCCCGCCGTTGAAGGAGTTCCGGGCACCACGCCGGCGTCTTCAGGACATGCCAGATGACACCCTCTCCCCGCCTCCCCCTGCTTCAGCGGCGCCTCATGGCCTCGCTGTGCGTCGCAGCGTTGTTCATTGCAGGCTGCGACAAGCCTGCGCCGCCGCCTCCAGCCGCTGCTGAAGCACCCGCCGCCGCACCTGCGCCCGCCGCGGCCCCGGTGCCGGCCGCCTACACACCGCCCTCGGCCGAGCAGCTCTACCAGCTGGTCGCGCCCATCGCGCTGTACCCCGACAAGCTCGTCGCGCAGGTCCTGGCCGGCGCCACCTATCCCGAGCAGATCACCGCGGCGCACGACTGGCTGCAGCAGAACCGCACGCTCAAGGCCGGCCCGCTCGCCGACGCGGCCAACCAGCAGCCGTGGGACCCGAGCGTGAAGTCGCTGACCGCGTTCCGGCCCGTGATGGAGCAGATGGCCGGCAACATCGCATGGACCGAATCGCTGGGCAAGGCTTACTACAACGACCCGGCCGACGTGATGAACGCGATCCAGGTGATGCGCCAGCGCGCGTCGAAAGCCGGCCGCCTCAAGAACAACGACAAGCTGCGCGTGGCGCGCGCCGCGACGCCGTCGAACTACACGCCCGCACCCGACATGCAGCCGATGTACGCGGGCCCTGCGGTGATCGAGCCGCCCGAAGAGTTCATCACCATCGAGCCCGTGCAGCCCGACGTGGTGTACGTGCCGCGCTACGACCCGCAGGTGGTGTACGACATGCCCGTGCCCGTCTACCCCGGCTATGCCTATGCACCGCCGCCCCCACCGCCCGAGCCCGGCTACAGCCGCGGCCAGGTGGCCGCCGTGGGCGCCCTCGCTTTCGGCAGCGGCGTGATCGTCGGCTCGGCGCTGGAGCGCCACGGCTGGGGCTGGAACGCCTGGAACATGAACTGGGGCGCACCGCGCTGGCGCGACCGCGCGGCACCGCCGCCGCCCGCCTACCGGCCTGCGGTCGTCTACAACAACAGCACGTACGTCTCGCGCTCGACCACCGTCGTCAACAACGTGCGCAACGTCTACAACAACAACTACGGGAGCGATCGCAACGCCCCGCCAACCGGTGCGGCGGCATGGCAGGCCGCGCAGCAACAACAACAGCAGCTGCAACAACAACAGGCACGCGCCCAGCAGCAACAGGCGCTGATGCAGCAGCAGGTGACCCAGAACCAGTTGCGCGAACAACAGCAGGTGCAACAGGAACAGGCACGGCGCCAACAACAGGCGCAGCAGGAGCAGGCCTTGCGCCAGCGCACGGACCAGCAAGAGCAGGCGCGACGCCAGCAGATGCAGCAGCAAGCGGCCCAGAACCAGCAGCGCCAACAGCAGCAAGCCCAGCAGGAACAGGCGCGCCGCCAACAGCAGACGCAACAGGAACAGGCACTGCGGCAACGCCAGGATCAGCAGGAACAAGCCCGTCGCCAGCAGATGCAGCAACAGCAGGCCACGCAGAACCAGCAGCGCCAACAACAGGCGCAGCAGGAGCAGGCACGACGCCAGCAGCAAGCGCAACAGGAACAGGCGCTGCGTCAACGGCAGGACCCGCAGGACCCAACCCGCCGCCAGCAGATGCAGCAACAGCAGGCCGCACAGAACCAGCAACGCCAGCAACAGGCGCAGCAGGAGCAGGCCCGGCGTCAGCAACAAGCCCAACAGGAACAGGCAGTGCGCCAACGCCAGGACCCGCAGGACCAGGCCCGTCGCCAGCAGATGCAGCAACAGCAAGCGGCTCAGAACCAGCAGCGCCAGCAGCAGCAGCAGCAGCAGCAGCAGCAGCAGCAGGAACAGGCGCAGCGGCAACGCCAGGACGCACAACAAGAACAAGCCCGGCGGCAACAGGTGCAACAGCAACAGCAACAAGCCCAGCAAGAACAGGCGCGTCGCCAGCAGCAGGCGCAGCAACAGGAACAAGCATTGCGCCAACAACGCCAGGACCAGCAGGAACAAGGCCGACGCCAACAGATGCAGCAGCAACAAGCGCAGCAGGAGCAGCTAAGGCGTCAGCAGGAACAACAGCAGGCCCAAGCCGCCCAGCAGCAGCAACGTCAGGCGCAGCAACAAGCCCAGCAGGCTCAACAACAGGAGCAGGCCCGTCGTCAGCAGCAGATGCAGCAGCAACAACAGGCACAAGCGCAGGCCGCGCAACAGCAACGTCAGGCCCAGCAGGAACAGGCGCGCCAGCAGCAGATGCAACAGCAGCAAGCCGCCCAGGCTCAACAACGCCAACAGCAGGAGCAGATGCAGCGCCAGCAGATGCAACAACAACAGGCGGCGCAGAACCAGGCGCGCCAGCAACAGCAACAACAGGAACAGATGCGACGCCAGCAGGCGCAGCAGCAGCAAGCCCAGGCTCAGGCCGCAGCAGCCGCCGCGCAGCGCCGCCGCCCGGGCGATCCTCCGGGGCAGCAGTGAACCCGCGGCCTCTGCCGCGGGCGCACCACGCGCTGCCTCAGTTCTTGCCGATCTCGGTCAGCAGCCGCGTCACGAGGTACAGGCGCGGCACGATCGAGTCGACCTCGATGTACTCGTCGCGTGCGTGGTAGCCGAAGCCCGCGAGGCCGAAGCTCTCGACCACCGTGGCCTTGCCCGAGCGGCCCGCGAAGCCCGCGTCGGTGCCGCCGCCGGTCATCGGCGTCAGCGCCAGTTCGCGGTCGAGCTCCTTGTAGATCGCCTGCGCCTTCTCGGCCAGCGCACGGCCCTTGGCGCCCGCGACAAACGCCGGGCGGCCCACCTCGACCTTCACCGTGGTCTCGGTGTCGGGAATCAGCTTGCCGCTGGCGATCTTGGCCTGCAGCGCCTCGGTGAGCTTCTTCTCGGCGCCGGGCTGCGTGATACGGATGTCGCCCAGCGCCTGCGCCTTCTCGGTGATCTGGTTGATCGGGCCGGTGGCGCGCGCCACGGTCCAGTTCAGCGTCACGCCGGGGATGTCCTTGGCGAGGTCCTTCGTCTGCAGCATCTGGTACGACAGCTCGTACAGCGCGTTGCGGCCCAGCTCGGGCGCGGCACCGGCGTGCGCGGCACGGCCCTTCACCTCGAGCGTGGCCTGCGCGATGCCGGCCGCGCCGAGCAGCAGCGACTCGCCCTTGGCCACGGCCTTCGCGGCCGTCGGCTCGAAGGACAGCACCGTGTCGTGCAGGTCGGCCGTGGTGGCGATGAGCTCGCCCGAGCCCACCGAGCCCACTTCTTCGTCGGGATTCACGAGCACCGTGAGCGTGTCGTAGTCGCGCCAGCTGGCGTCGGCCAGGATCTTCAGCGACGCCATCATCACCGCGAGGCCACCCTTGTCGTCGGCAATGCCGGGGCCGTAGATGCGGTTGCCGTCCACCTTGTAGGGCTGGCTGTTCAGGATGCCCGGCGCGTACACCGTGTCCATGTGGCCCTGCAGCATGATCTTGCGCTTGCCCGTGCCCTTGATCGTGCCGATGACGATGTCGGCACCCGCGCCGGCCGAAGCCTTGCGGCGCTCCGTCTTGAAGCCGGCCGCCTTCAGGCGCCCTTCGATCACGTCGGCCATCTTCATCAGGCCGTCGACGTTCAGGCTGCCCGACTCGATCGACACCATTTCCTTCAGGTTGTCGATGACGGCGGGTTGCGCCTTCTCGGCAGCAGCGAGCAGCTTCGCATCGGGGGCCGCCTGCACGGAGGCCGCGGCGCCGAGCGCGAGGCCGCAGGCCAGGGCGATGGAACGCAACGAGAAGAATGCCGAAGTACGCAGGGTCATGAGAGTCTCTTTTCTTGGAGTGATGGAGGGCGGGCGCCAGCATAGCGACATGGCGGTCGAAGCGGCGCAAATCGGCGACAGCAAGGGGCCGGCGAGCGAAGGCCCCTTCGACGTCGCCGTCGGCAGTGACCTGAGCCGGCCACGCGCTCAGCGCACCACCATCGCCCCGAACACCACGATCAACAAGGCCAGGTAGACCTTGGCGTGGACGCGGTCCGGGATGCGCCCGATCCACAGCGCGGCGACGCGAATGCCGATCCACGAGCCCACCACGAGCGTCGCTGCCGCGCGCACATCGACGTACCCCAGATACCACGGCCCGAACGCGGGCGTCGAGGTGGCGGACAGGGCCACGTAGGTGGCCGTGCCGGCCAGCGCGACAGGCAGCGACAGCGGGTTGGCCATGGCCGTCGCGCGGCTCATCTCGATGCCGCGACGGCGCATGAGGGGCACCGTCATCACGCTGCCGCCGACGCCGAGGAACGCAGCCACCCAACCGATCACCAACCCCGACAGCGCCGTGGCGGTGAAAGAAGGCGGCGCCTTGCTCGCCACGGTCGGCGAAAGAAAGCCGGGCCGGAGCCAGCAGTCCCCGATCGTCAGCGCGAGGTACGCCGCGAATGCCCATCGCAGCCATTCCCCATGGACCGCGGTGGCCGCCAGCGCCCCCAGCACCGCGCCGGCACCGATCACGCCCAGCAGCGGCCTGACTTGCGACCAGTCCAGCGTCCCGGCGCGCTGATGGCGCCACGTGGCGAGCAGCGCGCCGAAGATCATCACGCAGGTGGACGTGGCCACCGCGATCTGCATGGCCGACTGCCCGACGGCGCTGTCGGCGGCATTCAGCTGCGACAGGAGCTGGTAGAGCAACGGCACCACGACGAAGCCACCGCCGAAACCGAACAGCACGGTGGTGACGCCCGTCAGGCCTCCGCACACCATCAACAACACATACAACGACACAGGCCACTCCATCGAGACAGAAGCCTTGAGGCTAGAACCGTGTGGCTTGGCGCGCATGCGCGCTTCGGTCAACAATATTTGTGTTTCCGCCAACTCCCCGATCCGCTGTGCGCAACCAATCCCTCGACAGCCTCGACCTCACACCGCGTGCCGTGCTGGCCATCGGCACCGACTACGCACCGGGCACCGTGCTCGACACGCACAGCCATCGCCGCGCCCAGTTTCTCTACGGCGCCACCGGCCTCATGGAGGTGGGCACGGACGATGGCGCCTGGGTCGTCCCGCCGCACAGCGGCGTCTGGATTCCGGCCGGCAAGCCGCACCGGGTGAAGATGGTCGGCGTCAGCACCCGCAGCCTCTACATCGAGCCGATCGCTGCACCGCGCGGTGGTTCATCGTGCGAAGTGCTCGCGGTGTCGCCGTTGCTGCGGCAGCTGCTGATCGAGGCCATCGATGTGCCCGCGCTGTACGACGAGCGAGGTCGCGATGGCCTGTTGATGTCGCTGGTGTTGCAGGAGGTTGGCCGCGCCGCCGCATTGCCGTTCTTTGCGCCGCTGCCCAGCGAGCCACGCCTGGCGGCTTTGTGCATTGCGTTCCTGCACCAGCCCGACGTGCGCACCTCCCCACTCGCCTGGGCACGGCAACTGCATCAGAGCGAACGCACCTTCAGCCGGTTCTTTCGCCTGCAGACCGGCATGACCTTCGCTGAATGGCGAACCCAGGCGTGCCTGCTGTCGGCCATGGCCCAGTTGGCGATGGGCCATCCGGTGACCGCCGTGGCGCTTCAACTGGGCTACGACAGCCCGGGCGCTTTCTCCACGATGTTCAGAAAGAAGCTGGGGCAGACGCCGTCGGCGTTCATGGCGGCTTGACGGGTTGCCAGCCGCCACGCGCCTGGGTAAGACGAGACGGAAACCGCGCTAACATTTCGCCGGCTCCGCCGCTCCACCCGGGCCGGACGCTTGAGAGGACCGCGCAAAATCCAGGGTGTCACTGCAAATGGAGCGTCCCGATGTGGAGCATCCTGGCCGATCTTGTCGTCGGCATCTTCGATTTCGTTCTCGATGTCCTGTTGTTGCGCAGTGTGCGCGACAAGCGCGGTCACCGGAAGCGCAGCGTGGCGGAAGACAGCCTCGCGGTCGCACGCTTCGATTTCGTCACGCTGGTTTTCATCGCAGGCGTGAGCGCCAGCCTGATGCTGCTGCTGGCGTTCGCCTTCGACGTACCGACAGGCTGGAGCGTGGCGATCGGCCTCACCGTCGGCGCGGTCTGGGGTGTCTGGCGGTATGCCCAGCTGATTCGCGAGCGATGAACGCATGACGCACAAGGAACGTTTCGCACGTATCGCCACCGGGCTGTCGATCGCCGCAGCCGCCTGGCTGGCCTCCGGCTGCGCCTCCGCCCAGTCCCTCGCCTGCAACGGCTACCTTGTCGGCAAAGGCGCATCACCCGCGACCTTGCTCCAGACCTGCGGCGAACCGGTCTATCGGCAGGCGGTTTGTGTGCCGATGGTGCAGCTTGGCTGGGTGCTCACGCCGTTTCGGCCGGGCGGCCCTGAAGCCGTACTGGCCAACCAGTGCGTGCCGATGGAAGAGTGGACCTACGACCGCGGGCCGGGCACCTTCTTCGGCATCGTGCGCCTCTACAACGGCACGATCGAATCGGTGCGCGATGGGGACCGCGGCCGTTAGGGCGTCAAGGCCAGCCCCTCGGCAAGCCGGAAACGCCCGGCAACATCTCCGGTACCCACTACAGGGGAGGACGCCCGCGGAACGGCGTTGACGACGATGCCTGGCAGGGCCACCATGGCCCAGCGTCCCCGTCACGCATGCCCAGACAGGCACGGACTCGTTGGAGCAAGGGAGCAGGCTCGCTCTGCGATGAATGGTCAAGCCATGCACTGCTCAGAGCTTTCAAGGAGTTCCCATGGCTGCCGAAAGCGACAAGGTGTTCGCGGGCTCGATCCCCAAGTTCTACGACACGCTGATGGTCCCCCTGATCTTCGAGGGCTACGCCGTCGACGTCGCAGCACTGGTCGCGGGGTTCTCGCCCGGCGCGGTGCTGGAAACAGCGGCCGGCAGCGGCGCGGTCACGCGGATGCTCGCACCCCTGCTCGGCGCCGACGCGCGCTACGTGGTGACCGACCTCAACCCCGCCATGCTCGACTACGCCTTCACGCGCCAATCGGCCGACAGCCGCATCGAATGGAAGCAGGCCGACGCGCTCGCCCTGCCGTTCGAGAACGCCTCCTTCGATGTAGTGCTCTGCCAGTTCGGTGCGATGTTCTTCCCTGACCGGGTCGCCGGCTACAGCGAGGCGCGTCGCGTGCTCAAGCCCGGTGGTCGCTTCGTGTTCAGCGTCTGGGACCGCATCGAAGAGAACGAATTTTCCAACGACGTCACCCAGGCCGTCGCCACCGTGTTTCCGGACGACCCACCGCGGTTCCTCGCGCGCACGCCGCACGGCTACCACGACGTCGCACTGATCCGCGAAGACCTGGGCCGCGCGGGGTTCACCGACATCGAGATCAAGACGATCGAGAAGCAAAGTCGCTCGCCCTCTGCCAGCGAGGTGGCCATGGCCTACTGCCAGGGAACGCCGCTGCGCAACGAGATCGAGGCGCGCGATGCGAGCCTGCTACAGCTCGCAACCGACCGTGCAGCTGAGGCGATTACCAGCCGACATGGCATGGGGCCGGTGGTCGGGAAGATCCAGGCGCACGTCATCGTGGCGACGGCTTAGACGCGCCCTACGCCCGCAGGATCTTCTCGATCGCCTTGCCCTTGGCCAGTTCATCGACCAGCTTGTCCATGTAGCGGATCTTCTGCATCAGCGGGTCTTCGACTTCTTCGACGCGCACGCCGCACACCACGCCCTTGATCAGGGCGCTGTTGGGATGCAGCGCGGGGGCCTGGGCGAAGAAGGTCCTGAAATCGTTCTGCTGCTCGATCTGCTGCTGCAGCCCCGCCGCGTCGTAGCCGGTGAGCCAGCAGATGACTGCATCGACCTCTGCCTTCGTGCGATGCTTGCGCTCCGCCTTCTGGACGTACATCGGGTAGACCTTGGCGAACGGCATCGAGAAAATCTTGTGCTCGGGCATCGTCATTGCTTCTTCATGTCGGTCGGACGGTCGATTCTGGTCAGGTGCTCATGGCTACGGATACCACACGACCGAGCACCCCTCCTCGAATGCGCCTTCGTAGTGTTTCCGGAACGCGTGCATCTGAGGATCGTTCAGCGCCTCGACATCCACCGGGCGCCCTGCCCAGAGGCGAAGGTCGACGAATCCGAATTTCGCAAGTTCCGACGCCGCATCCTCTTCGCGAGGGACATCTTCACTTTGCGCCAGGAAGAGCATGAGCTTGTGTCTGCCACCCACGGCCGGTGCATCCCACGCGAAATCACAGACGCCGCTGTAGGTCGCTTCGGCGCCGTAGACATAGACCCTGATCTTGCCGGCCGGCGACGAGCTCACCGCTTCCCGCCCCGTCCCGCCTTCTTCGCCCCCACGGTCTTGCGCGCCGACTTCAACGCCGGCGCCTCCCTCGCCGACTTCATGTGCCCGCTCTCCCCCGACGTCATGCCCACGATCTTCGCAAGCTGGCGGCTCACGCTCACGTACGCATGCCCGAGGCGGCTGTCGAAGTACAGCGAATCGCCGCGCGCCAGGCGCACGACCTCGCCGTTGTCGAAGTGCACGTCGATCTCGCCCGACAGCACGTACGCGAACTCTTCGCCCGTGTGCCGCACGAAGTCTTCGGGGCCGTTGATGCGGCGCGCGTGCACGGTGCCGACGATGGGGCTCATCTGCTTGCCGGCGGCGGTGGTGCCCAGGAACTCGTAGGCGATGGCCAGGCCCTTGTAGACCACGCCCTTGCCCGCGCGCGTGACGACCGGGCCGTCGAACTGTTCGGGCTTGACGCCGGCGCCCGCGAACATGGCGTTCATGTCCATCTCGAGCGCGCGGCCCAGTGCGGTGAAGTTCTCGTAGCCGAGCGCGAGCTGGCCGCGCTCGGCGCGCGAGATGGTGGTGATCGACACGCCGGAGCGCTCGGCCAGTTGCGCCAGCGTCCAGCCGAAACGCTTGCGCGCGGTGCGCAGGCGATGGCCGAAAGTGGTGCGGTCCAGCGTGGGCGGCTCTTCCTTCGGCTTCGCCCCGGCCCGGTTCCCTGTGTGTGGAGTCACGCTTGGCTTTCTCTAGGTTGCCGGGTGATTCTGCCAGCCCCGCGCCCGGCCGGCCACGCACGGCGCGATGGGCCCGGCACGCGTTTTGCGTATGCGCAAATTGCGTGTACGCAAATTTCACCGCGCTGGTGCACCCATGGTTTCCCCTTGGTCGACGCAAATCAATTTGCGTATCCGCAAATTTCTACCTACACTTTTCGGCGATGACAACCAACACAACCACCCCTGTCGTGGCCGACTACCTCGTGATCGGCGGCGGCATCGCCGGGGCCTCCGTGGCCCATTGGCTCGCCCCGCATGCCGGCGTGATCCTGCTCGAACGCGAGGCCCAGCCGGGCTACCACTCCACCGGCCGTTCGGCCGCACTCTTCATGGAAAGCTACGGCACGCCGCAGGTGCGCGCCCTCACCATGGCCAGCCGTGCCTTCCTCGAACACCCGCCCGAAGGCTTCGCCGAGCACCCGCTGCTCACGCCGCGCGGCGCGATGATGGTCGCGGGCACCGAGCATCTGCACGAGCTCGAAGCGCACTGGGAGCTGCTGCGCGCGATGAACGTCGGCGCCCAGCGCCTCGACGGCGAACAGGCGCGCGAGATGGTGCCGGCGCTGCGCCCCGAGCAGGTGGCCGGCGCGGTGTACGAGCCCGATGCCTCCGACATGGACGTGCACGCCATCCACCAGGGCTACCTGCGCGGCATGCGCCAGGCCGGCGGCAAGCTGGTGTGCGACGCCGACGTCACCGCCATGGAGCGCGTGGGCGACCGCTGGCGCGTGACGGCCGGCGGCACGGTGTACGAGGCGCCCGTGGTGCTCAACGCGGCCGGCGCATGGGTCGACACGATCGCGCAGCTGGCCGGCGTGCGCCCGCTGGGCATCGAGCCGCGCCGCCGCTCGGCCTTCATCTTCGCGCCGCCCGAGGGCCAGAGCGTCGCGCACTGGCCCATGGTGTTCGCCGCCGACGAGGGCTGGTACATCAAGCCCGACGCGGGCATGTTGCTCGGCTCGCCGGCCAACGCCGATCCGGTCGAGCCGCAGGACGTGCAGCCCGAAGAGATGGACATCGCCATCGCCATGCACCGCATCGAAGAGGCGACCACGCTCGCCATCCGCCGCCCCACGCGCACCTGGGCCGGCCTGCGTTCCTTCGTGGCCGACGGCGACCTGGTCGGCGGCTTTGCGCCCGACGCGCCCGGCTTCTTCTGGGTTGCGGCGCAAGGCGGCTACGGCATCCAGACCTCGGCCGCCATGGGCGAGGCCTGCGCCGCGCTGGCACGCGGCCTGCCGCTGCCCGAGCGCATCGCGGGCTTCGGGCTCACGGCCGAGATGCTCGGCCCGCAGCGGCTGCACACGGCCGGCTGATCCGTTCCTTCCCCCACAACGAACCCTCTCCACGAGAAATCACCATGCGTGTCTTCAGTGCCTCCCTTGCGACCGAAACCAACACCTTCGGCCCGATGCCGACCGGCCTCGCGTCCTTCAAGGACCGCGGCTACTTTCCCGCCGGCCAGCATCCCGATGCGCTGACGATCTATTCGGGTCCGCTGTGGGCCGCGCGCATCCGCGGCAAGGAAACGGGCTGGACGCTGCTCGAAGGCATGGTGGCGGGCGCGCAGCCCAGCGGCATCACCACGCGCCACGCCTACGAAACGCTGCGCGACGAAATGCTGAACGACCTGCGCGCGGCGCTGCCGGTGGACATGGTGCTGCTCGGCCTGCACGGCGCGATGGTGGCCGACGGTTATGACGACTGCGAAGGCGACATGCTGGTGCGCGTGCGGGAGATCGTCGGCCCCGACGTCATCGTCGGCGCCGAGCTCGACCCGCACAACCACCTCACGCCCGCCATGGTGGACAACGCCAACGTGATGGTCTCGTTCAAGGAGTACCCGCACACCGACGTGCTCGAACGCGGACTGGAGCTGGTCGACATCTGCGCCGCGGCGGTCGAAGGCAAGGTCAAGCCGGTGGTCGCGATGGTCGACTGCGACATCATCGTCACCGTCCATACCTCGCGCGAACCGGCGCGCAGTTTTGTCGAGCGCATGCAGGCGCTCGAAGGAAAAGACGGCGTGCTCTCGGTCTCGCTCACGCACGGCTTCTCGTGGGGCGACGTGCCCGAGATGGGCACCAAGGTGCTGGTGTACACCGACGGCGACCAGGCCAAGGCCGATGCCCTGGCGCGCCAGTTGGCCGACGAAGTCATCGCCATGCGCGACGGCCTCACGGTCAACTACCCCAGCATCGACGACTCGCTCGACCAGGCCCTGGCCTTCGACGGCGGCCCCGTGGTGCTGGCCGACGGCGCCGACAACCCCGGCGGCGGTGCGGCGAGCGACTCCACCTTCATCCTGCGCCGCATGCTCGAGCGCGGCATCACCAACGCGGCCCTCGGCCCGATGTGGGACCCGATCGCCGTGCGCATCGCCTTCGACGCCGGCGTGGGCGCGAAGCTGCAGATGCGCATCGGCGGCAAGATCAGCCCGCTGTCGGGCGATCCGCTCGACCTCGAATGCACCGTGAAGGCGCTGCAAGAAGACCTGGTGATGACGGGCCTGTCGAACACGCCCACGGCCATGGGCGACTGCGCGCTGGTCGAGGTCAACGGCATCGAGATCGTGCTGATCACGCGGCGCAACCAGGCCATGGGCACCGACATGTTCACGCAGCTGGGTTGCGACCTGGCCGCCAAGAAGATCGTCGTGGTCAAGTCGTCGCAGCACTTCTATGCGTCGTACTCCCAGGTCGCAAAGCACGTGATCTACGCCGGCGCACCGGGCGCGGTGACGCTCGATCTCACGACGCTGCCGTACCGCAAAGCACGCCTGCCCAAGTGGCCCATCGGCGTCGCTGCCTGAACTCCCTCTTCTTTCGCTACCCCACCGGAGAACCGACGATGAAACGACGAACGCTTGCCGCCCTCGCTGCCCTGGCCCTTTCGGCCGCCAGCCTTCCCGCGCTCGCCCAGACAACGCCGCCCAAGACACTGAAGGTGGTGGCGCATGCCGACCTGAAGATCCTCGACCCGACCTTCACCACGGCCTACATCTCGCGCAACTTCGGCCACATGGTGTACGACACGCTGTTCGCACAAGATGCCACCGGCAAGCCGCAGCCGCAGATGGTCGAGAAGTACACGACCTCGAAGGACGGCAAGCAGTGGAGCTTCACGCTGCGCCCGGGCCTGAAGTTCTCCGACGGCGCCGCCGTGACCTCGGCCGACGCCGTGGCGTCGCTGCAGCGCTGGGCCGCGCGCGACAGCCTGGGCCGCGCCATGACGGGTGTCGGCGCCGAGTGGAAGGCAACCGACGCGCGCACCCTCACGCTCACGCTCAACGAGCCCTTCGGCATGGTGCTCGACGCGCTGGCCAAGCCCTCGGGCTTTCCGCCGGTGATCCTGCCCGAGCGCATCGCCAAGTTGCCAGCCGCCTCGCCGCTGACCGAGGTCGTCGGCTCAGGGCCCTTCATCTTCAAGCGCGACGAATGGGTGCCGGGCAACAAGACGGTGTTCGTGCGCAACCCGAACTACGTGGCGCGCAGCGAGCCGCCGAGCGGCCTGGCCGGCAGCAAGAAGACCACGCTCGACCGTGTCGAATGGCTCTACCTGCCCGACGCCAACAGCGCCGTGTCGGCGCTCAAGCGCGGCGAGGTCGACTACATCGAGCAGCTGGCGCCCGACTACATCGCGCCGCTGCGCACCGACAGCAACATCAAGATCGGCTCGGGCGGCGCCTACCAGGGCTTCCTGGTCATGAACCAGCTGCACGCGCCTTTCGACAACCCCAAGGTGCGCCAGGCGCTGCTGCAGGCCGTGAACCAGGAACGCTTCGTCGCGGCCATGGGCTTCCCGCTGGACATGCGCATGGCCTACTGCGCCACCTACTTCATCTGCGGCAGCCCCAACGACACCTCGGCCGGTGCGGAGCCTTTCCGCAAGGCCGACGTGGCCAAGGCGAAGAAGATGCTCGCCGACGCCGGCTACAAGGGCGAGAAGGTGGTGCTGATGGTGCCCAGCGACGTGCCCTACCTCAACGCCGAGGCACTGATGGCCGCACAGACCATGAAGAGCATCGGCCTGAACGTCGATGCACAGACCATGGACTGGGCCTCGATCGGTGCGCGCCGCGCCAAGCGCGATGCGCCCGACGCCGGCGGCTGGAACATCTACGTCACGGTGGCCGGCGAATTCGACGTCAACTCGCCCATCAGCAATGCCTACCTGGGCGCAGCCTGCGGCAACACGCTGCCCGGCTGGCCCTGCGACAAGAAGCTCGACGAACTGCGCACCGCCTGGCTGAAGGAAACCGTGCCGGCCAAGCGCAAGGAACTGCTCGACGCCTTCCAGACCCGCGCCTACGAGGCCGTGCCGTACATCAACGCCGGCCAGTACTCGGCCGCGTTCGCGGCGCGCGCCAGCCTCAAGGGGCTGGACAAGATGTGGGCCGGCATGCCCACCGTCTGGGTGCTCGACAAGTAAGCCGCCGCGCACGCCATGGGCTACATCGTTCGACGCTTTCTTTCCACGCTGCCGGTGATGGCGGTGGTGGCCGTGGTGGTGTTCCTTCTGATCCACCTGTCGCCGGGCGACCCGGCCGCGCTCATCGCGGGCGACCTCGCCACCACCGAAGACATCGACAAGCTGCGCGCCGCGCTCGGCCTGAACCTGCCGCTGTGGCAGCAGTTCGGGCTGTGGATCGGCAAGATCTTCACGGGCGACCTGGGCACCTCGATCTTCACGCAGGTGCCCGTGACGCAGCTGCTCGGCCAGCGGCTGGAGCCGACGGTGTCGATCGCGGCACTGACCATGCTCATCACGCTGGTGACGGCCGTGCCGCTGGGCACGCTCGCGGCCTACTTCGCGGGCACCTGGATCGACCGGCTGGTGATGCTGTTCGCGGTGCTGGCGTTCTCGGTGCCGGTGTTCCTCATCGGCTACCTGCTGGTCTACACCTTCGCGGTGCAGCTGCCGTGGTTTCCGGTGCAGGGCTACGTGAACTTCTCCGAAGGCCCCGGCGCCTGGCTGCGCGCGCTGGTGCTGCCCTGCGTGAACCTGGCGCTGGTGTACATCGCGCTGGTGACGCGCATGACGCGCGCCACCGTGCTCGAGGTGCTGCACGAGGACTACATCCGCACCGCGCGCGCCAAGGGCCTGGGCGTGCTGCCGGTGCTGGGCCATGCGCTGCGCAACGCGGCCATTCCCATCGCCACGACGATCGGCGCGGGCATCGCGCTGCTCATCGGCGGCGTGGTGGTCACCGAAACGGTGTTCGCCATTCCGGGCGTGGGCCGGCTCGTGATCGATTCGGTGCAGCGCCACGACTATCCGGTGATCCAGAGCGTGCTGCTGCTGTCGGCGGGGGTGTACGTGCTGATCAACCTGCTGATCGACCTGAGCTACCGCCTGTTCGACCCGCGCATCCAGTACTAGAACAAAGAACGAGCCCCACGACGCCATGTCCACTGCCCTGCCCTTGCGCGAGGTCGATGCGCCGGTGCCCACCACCGCCGTCGCAGACTCCGCCGAAGACCTTCCTTTCGTACCGCCGCGCTGGCGCTGGGTGCGCAAGCACCCGACGCTGATCGTCGGCGCGCTGCTGCTCATCGTGGTGGCCGCACTGTCCATCGCCGCGCCCTGGATCGCCACCCACGACCCGCAGGACATCGACCCGCTGGCGCGCATGCAGACGGCCTCGGCCGAGCACTGGTTCGGCACCGATGCACTGGGCCGCGATGTCTTCAGCCGCGCCGTGTGGGGCGGTCGCGTCTCGATGATCGTCGGCGCCTCGGTCGCGGTGCTCGCCACTTTCTTCGGCATCGTGCTGGGCCTGGTGTCGGGCTTCGTGCGCTGGGCCGACGGCCCGATCATGCGGGTGATGGACGGGCTCATGGCCATCCCCGGCATCCTGCTGGCGATTGCGCTGATGGCCGTGACGCGTGCCAGCCTCACCACGGTGATCATCGCCATCACCGTGCCCGAGATTCCGCGCGTGGTGCGGCTGGTGCGCTCGCTCGCGCTCACCTTGCGCGAGCAGCTGTTCGTGGAGGCCGCGCACGCGGTCGGCACGCGGCTGCCGGTGATCCTCGTGCGGCATGTGCTGCCGAACATCGTGGCGCCGCTGATCGTGCAGGCCACCTTCGTGGCCGCCGCCGCCGTGCTCACCGAGGCCGCGCTGTCCTTCCTCGGCGTGGGCGTGCCTTCGCAGACGCCGAGCTGGGGCAACATGATGGCCGAGGGTCGCAACTTCGTGACCGTGGCGTTCCACATCATCCTGTACCCGGGCCTGCTGCTGGCGGCCACGGTGCTGGCGATCAACCTGCTCGGCGACGGCCTGCGCGATGCGCTCGATCCGCGCCTGGCGCGGCAGCTGTGATGAAGAGGAACGCCCCATGACGATCCACATGTCCCAGGCCACCCTCGCCCCCGGCGAGCCGCTGCTCGAGGTCGACAACCTGCGCACCTACTTCAACACGCTCGCGGGCACCGTGCGCTCGGTCGACGGCGTGTCGTACACCGTGCGCGCGGGCCGCACGCTCGGCGTGGTCGGCGAATCGGGTTGCGGCAAGAGCGTGACCGCGCTGTCGATCCTGCGGCTGGTGCCCACGCCGCCCGGCCGCCACATGGGTTCCGTGCGCCTGCGCGGCACCGACCTGATGCAGCTCAGCGAACGCGAGATGCGGCAGATCCGCGGCAACCGCATTTCGATGATCTTCCAGGAGCCGATGACGTCGCTGAACCCGGTGCTCACCGTGGGCCGGCAGATCGCCGAGACGGTGCAGCTGCACCAGAAGGCCAGCCGCGCCGAGGCACTGCAGCGCGCGGTCGAGATGCTGCGGCTGGTGCAGATTCCCGAACCCGAGCGGCGCGTGAACGAGTACCCGCACCAGCTCTCGGGCGGCATGCGCCAGCGCGTGATGATCGCGCTGGCCCTGGCCTGCAACCCCGAGGTGCTGATCGCCGACGAGCCGACCACCGCGCTCGACGTGACCATCCAGGCGCAGATCCTCGACCTCATCAAGCGGCTGCAGAAAGAGCTGGGCATGGGCGTGGTGATGATCACGCACGACCTCGGCGTGGTGGCCGAGAGCTGCGACCGCGTCGTTGTCATGTACGCCGGCAAGAAGGTGGAAGAAGCCGACGTGATCGACCTCTTCGACCGCCCGCTGCACCCCTACACGCGTGCGCTGATGGCCTCGATGCCCGCCATGAGCACATCGAGCGCGCGGCTGCACGAGATTCCGGGCATGGTGCCCGCCGCGCACGAGCTGGGGCACGGCTGCGCCTTTGCCGCGCGCTGTTCGCAGGCACGCGAACGCTGCCGCCGCGAAACACCGCCGCTTTCCACGCAGGGCGACGGGCACGTGGTGGCCTGCTTCGCGGTGCAGGAGCAATGGGCCGACGAGGCTGCCGAGGTGAGCGCATGACGACGACAACGACAACATCCACCAACGCACCGCTCCTGCAGGTGCGCGAGCTGCGCAAGCACTACATCTCGCCGCGCCGCTGGCTGCGCCCGACCAAGCCGGCGATCCAGGCGGTCGACGGCGTGTCGTTCAACGTGGGGCACGGCGAGACGCTGTCGCTGGTCGGCGAGTCGGGTTGCGGCAAGACCACCACGGCCAAGTCGGTGATGCGGCTGGTCGAGCCCACCTCCGGCTCGGTGCAGCTCAATGGCGAAGAGCTGCTGACCCTGTCCGCGAACGCGATGCGCCAGCGCCGGCGCGACCTGCAGATCATCTTCCAGGACCCGTACGCCTCGCTGAACCCGCGCCTCACGGCCGGCGACATCGTGGCCGAGCCGCTGCGCAACTTCGGCGACGTGTCGCTGGCCGAGCGGCGCGAGCGCGTGCAGTGGCTGTTCTCGCGCGTCGGCCTGCGGCCCGAGGCGGCAAAGAAGTTTCCGCACGAGTTCTCGGGCGGCCAGCGCCAGCGCCTGGGCATTGCGCGCGCGCTGGCGCTCAACCCCAAGCTCATCGTCTGCGACGAGCCCGTGTCGGCGCTCGACGTGTCGGTGCAGGCGCAGGTGGTCAACCTGCTGATGGACCTGCAGGCCGAGTTCGGCATCGCCTACCTGTTCGTGGCGCACGACCTTGCCGTGGTGCGCCACATCAGCCACCGCGTGGCCGTGATGTACCTCGGGCACATCGTGGAGATCGCCGACCGAGACACGCTGTTCTCGGCGCCGCGCCATCCGTACACCGAGATCCTGCTGTCGGCCGTGCCCGTGCCCAACCCGCGCACGCCCGCACGCCGCCTGCTGCTGCAAGGTGATCCGCCGAGCCCCGCCAATCCGCCTTCGGGCTGCCGCTTCCACACGCGCTGCCCGATGGCGCAGGCCGTGTGCAAGGAGAAGACGCCTGAGCTGACGGAACGGCCTTCGTCTTCCAAGGGCGGGCACTGGGTGGCTTGCCACTTTCGCTGAGATGAAGGTTGGGGCGCCGCTGGTTCAGGGCGACGCTCCCGCCGACGGGGAACCTTGCTCCGCGAATGTCCCCCCGCCCTTCGGGCTCCTCCTTGATTTCGCTGCGCAAGGCACCCCATCGACGTGAGCGTGTTCAGAGCACTGGTTGATCAGCGCGCACCAGCTGCGCGTCCCGTGCGCAGGGCACTGGGTGCTTCCCGCAGCGAAATCAAGGAGGAGCGAAGCGGGGGACATTCGCGGAGGGAAGTACCCGGTGTCCTGTGCACACGCCCTGAACCACGCGCTCTTGAAATGAACACATGAAAGGACCGACATGAAACCCACCACCCACTACGACCTGCTGATCCAAGGCGGCACCGTCATCGACGGCACCAAGGCCCCGCGCTTCGACGCCGACGTGGGCATCGTCAATGGCCGCATCGCCGCCATCGGCAATCTCGCAGGCCACACGGCCGACCAGACGCTCGACGCCACCGGCCGCATCGTCGCGCCGGGCTTCATCGATTCGCACACGCACGACGACCAGGCCGTGCTGTCGCAGGCGCAGATGCCGTTCAAGGTGTCGCAGGGCGTGACCACGGTGGTGGCGGGCAACTGCGGCATCAGCGCCGCGCCGCTGCGTGCCGACATGGACCTGCCCATGCCGTTGAGCCTGCTCGAAACGCCGGCCGAAGACCGCTTCACGACCTTCGCGGCCTACCTGGACGCACTGCGCGCCACGCCCTCGTCGGTCAACGTGGCGGCGATGGTCGGCCACTCGACCTTGCGCGCCGTGACCATGTCCGACCTCGACCGGCCCGCCACCGCGCAGGAGATCGCCGCCATGCAGGCGCTGGTCGAAGAAGCGATGCAGGCCGGCGCCATCGGCCTGTCGACCGGCACCTTCTACCCGCCGGCGGTGAAGGCCACGACCGAAGAGATCATCGAGGTCGGCCGCCCGCTCACGTCGCGCAAGGCGCTGTACGTGACGCACATGCGTGACGAGAGCGACCGCGTGATGGACTCGCTGGAAGAAACCTTCCACATCGGCCGCGCACTCGACATTCCGGTGGTGGTGTCGCATCACAAGGTGCAGAACACGCAGAACTTCGGCAAGACCAAGGTCACGCTGCCCTTCATCCAGGAGGCGATGAAGCACCAGTGCATCGGCCTCGACTGCTACCCGTACACCGCGGGCTCCACCATGATCCGCACCGACCGCGGGATGATGGACGGCCGCGTGCTCATTGCCTCCAGCGTGCCGCACCCCGAGTGCGCGGGCCGCGACCTGAAGGACATCGCGGCCGAATGGGGCGTGTCGGGCGAAGAGGCAGCCTTGCGCCTGTCGCCCGGCAGCGCCATCTATTTCATGATGGACGAGGACGACGTGCAGCGCGTGCTCGCCTTCGACGAGACCATGATCGGCTCCGATGGCATCCCGCTGGGCGACAAGCCGCATCCGCGCCTGTGGGGCACCTTCCCGCGCGTGCTGGGCCACTACAGCCGCGACGTCGGGCTGTTCCCGCTGGAGACGGCCGTGTGGAAGATGACCGGGCTCACGGCGCGCAACTTCGGACTGCACGAACGCGGCGCGCTCAAGGTCGGCCATCACGCCGACGTGGTGGTCTTCAATGCCGCCACGGTGCGCGACACCGCGAATTACGAAACGCCGACCGAGCCCGCCGAAGGCATCGATGCGGTGATCGTGAACGGCGCCGTCACCTGGCGCCACGGCGTGCACAGCGGCGCGCGCAACGGGCAGGTGATCGTGCGCAAGGACGCGGTCTGACACCTCGCGCCACGGCGGCACCTGCATGGCGCCCGCCCTCGCATCCTGGTGCATGCGCAGCACCGGATCGGTGAACACACCGGGCCTCACGGGCCCGGTTTTTCTTTCTCTTTCTCCCTCTGACCCTGTGGCGGTGCGAACCTAGGGGATTTCCCTCGACAGCTGGCCCGGAGCTTGCGTAGTTCGTCCACATAGTTGAACATTTCAACTATTGAAGACTTCTACCAACCCGCCATGCACGCCCCGCTTCGCCTGAAGAACGACTACCTCAACGTGCTGATCGACCTGGCGTCGCAGCGCACGCGCGACCGCGGCTCGCGCATCTACGAGATCGAACTCGGCCTGTCGATCCGTGACGTGCGGCTGCTGCGCATGATCGGCGCCGAGCCCGGCATCACCATGGGCCAGCTGGTGCAGACCTGCGGCATCGAGAAGACGCTGGTCTCCAAGCTGGTGAGTTCGCTGGTGCAGCGCAAGCTGGTCGAGCGCCAGATCGGCACCGAGGACGCGCGGCAGATCCGCCTGTGCCTCAGCAAGACCGGCGTCGACATGGTGCTGCGCGCCGAGCCCATCGGGCACGAGATGGAAGCGCGCTTTCTCGACTGCCTGAGCGTCGCCGACATCGAGAACCTGCGCCGCATCATGCACAAGCTCATCGACGCCGAAGAAGGCTCGCGCGACATCTTCGAATTCCTGCTGGTGCAGCTGCGCGAAAGCAAGGAACCGGCCCCGTCTTCCTCTCCCGCGTCTTCCGCTCCCTCCCGAAAGAAGTAAGGCTCCATGGCAATCCATTTTTCACCGCGCCGCGTCGCGGCGGCTTCCCTGTCGGCGCTCGCTTTGTGCTTCGCCGCCACCGCCCCCGCCCAGACCGTGCTTCGCACCGTGCCCTCGTCGGATTTGAAGATCGTCGACCCGATCTGGACCACCGCCAACATCACGCGCAACCACGGCCTGATGATCTACGACACCCTCTTCGCGATGGATGAGAAGGGCGTCATCAAGCCGCAGATGGTCGACAAGTACAGCGCGAGCGCTGACAACAAGGTCTGGAGCTTCACGCTGCGCCCGGGCCTGAAGTTCCACGACGGCGCACCGGTCACCTCGCAGGACGTGATCGCCTCGCTGGCGCGCTGGGCCAAGCGCGACACGCTGGGCCAGAAGATGTACGAGGCGATGGACAGCATTGCCGCCGACGGCCCCAACGGCTTTCGCATGACGTTCAAGCAGCCCTTCGGCGTGGTGCTCGATGCGCTCGGCAAGCCCAACCCGCTGGTGCCTTTCATCATGCCCAAGCGCGTGGCCGACACGCCCGCCGACAAGCAGATCGACGAGATGGTCGGCTCCGGCCCCTTCACGCTCGCCAAGGAAGACTTCCGCCCCGGCGACCGCGTCATCTACCGCAAGAACACCGCCTACGTGCCGCGCAAGGAGCCCGCCTCGGGCCTGGCCGGCGGCAAGGTGGTGCACGTCGACCGCGTCGAATGGGTGATGCTGCGCGACCCGCAGACGCAGACCAATGCGCTGCTCAACGGCGAGGTCGACATGCTCGAGACCGTGCCGTCGTCGGGCTACACCGGCATGCGCACCAACGACAAGATCGAGCTGGTCGACGTGATGCCGGCGGGCCCCTTCACGGTGCTCTACAACCACAAGGTGCCGCCCTTCAACAACCCGAAGGCGCTGAAGGCCGCGATGCTGGCCATCAACCAGGAAGCGATGCTGCGCGCGCAGGTCACCTTCCGCGATTTCTACAAGCCCTGCGCGTCGATCTACCTGTGCGGCTCGCTCTACGCGAGCGACAAGACCGGCTTCTACACCGGCAAGCCGCAGTTCGAAGAAGCACGCAAGCTGCTCAAGGAATCGGGCTACGACGGCAAGCCCGTGGTGCTCATGCTGCCGGGCGATGCGCCCGCGCTGAACAAGCTGCCCGCGGTGTACGGCCAGCTGCTCAAGCAGGTGGGCTTCAACGTCGACGTGCAGACCACCGACTGGGCCACGCTCGTGACCCGGCGCACCAAGAAGGACCTGCCCGAGAACGGCGGCTGGAACGCCTTCATCACCTTCTGGGGCGGCGTGGACGCAAGCAGCCCCATCAGCTACAGCCCGCTGACCGGCAACGGTGACCAGGGCTACTTCGGCTGGCCCGTGGTGCCCGAGCTCGAGGCGCTGAAGTCGAAGTTCATCGCCACCGCCGACCTCGCGCAGCGCAAGGAAATCGCCACGCAGATCCAGCAGGTCGTGCTCGAGCACGGCGTGCTCGCGCCGCTCGGCGAAGCCAAGGCGCCCACGGCCGTGCGCCGCGGCACGATCACCGGCCTGCTGCCGTCGCCGGCGGTTCTGTACTGGAACGTGCGCAAGAAGACGGCGCCGTAAGCCGACGGGCGCTACCGCCCCCTCCCCTTTCTGATCGACACCCCTGACCGGCTGCGCCTTGCGTGGCAGCCGGGCGGGACTTCCTTTGCCCGCGCCGGACGCCCGGCCCTTCGTCACGGACCTGATTCACATGCTCCACTTCCTGTTGCGCCGCGGACTGGCCACCGCGCCCGTGCTCCTGATCGTGGCCGTCATCGTCTTCCTGCTGCTGCGCATGACGCCCGGCGACCCGGCCGCGGCCATCGCGGGCGACTCAGCGAATGCGCAGGACATCGCGCGCATCCGCACCCAGCTGGGCCTGGACGCATCGATCGTCACGCAGTTCGTGCATTGGCTCGGCCAGGTGCTGCGCGGCGATCTGGGTTACTCGTTCTTCTACCGGATGCGCGTGACCGACCTGATCGGCCAGCGCCTGGAGCCCACGCTCTCGGTGGCGGCGGTGACGGTGGTGCTCACGGTGCTGATCGCCGTGCCGATCGGCGTGCTCGCGGCCTCGCGGCGCGGCGGCCGGCTCGACCGCTTCATCATGGGCGCCTCGGTGCTCGGCTTTTCAGTGCCGGTGTTCGTGGCCGGCTACGTGATGATCTGGCTGTTCTCGATGCAGCTCGGCTGGCTGCCCTCGCAGGGCTACCAGCGCATCGGCGACGGCATCGGCCCGTGGCTGCGCCACCTCGCGCTGCCCTGCGTCACGCTGGCCGTGATGTACGCGGCGCTCATTGCGCGGGTCACGCGCGCGGCGGTGTCGGAGGCGCTCACCGAAGACTACGTGCGCACCGCGCGCGCCAAGGGCATCTCGGAGTGGCGCATGCTGCTGCGCCACGCGCTGGCCAATGCGGCCGTGCCGATCGCCACCGTCATCGGCCTGAGCGTGGCGGGCCTCATCGGCGGCGTGGTGGTCACCGAAACGATCTACGCGATCCCCGGCCTCGGCCAGCTCACGGTGGACGCCGTGCTCTCGCGCGACTACCCGCTGATCCAGGGCATCACCCTCTTCTTCTCGCTGGTCTATGTGGTGGTCAACCTGCTGGTCGACCTGAGCTACCTGCTGCTCGATCCGCGCATCCGCTACTGACAGCCTTCCTCCGACTTTCGAAAGCCTCGCCATGACTTCGATTTCCCTGCGCGACGACGCGCCCACCTCGGCCGCGGTTCCTCCCGCCGCGCCGCGCGCCCCAACCCGGTCGCTGCTGCGCCGCCTGCTCGCCAACGGCGCCGTGCGCGTCGGCGGCGCCCTGCTGGTCGCGATGCTGGTGCTGGCGGTGGCCGCGCCCTGGCTGTACACCATCGACCCGAACGCGATGGACCCGGCGAACTCGCACCTGCCGCCCGGCACGCGCACCGAGTTCACCACGCTCGCGGGCGACAGCTTCGAACGCTTCTTCCCGCTGGGCACCGACAGCATGGGCCGCGACCTGTGGAGCCGCACGGCCTACGGGGCGCGCATCTCGCTGTCGGTGGGCGTGGCGGTGGCGCTGGGCTCGGTCGCGTTCGGCCTCGTGGTGGGCATGGTCGCGGGCTACTTCCGCCGGCTCGACGGCGTGATCATGCGGGTGATGGACGGGATGATGGCCATCCCCGGCATCCTGTTCGCGATCGTGCTGGTGGCCGTGTGGCGGCCCAGCCTGCTCACCGTGATCCTGGCCATCGTGGTGCCCGAGACGCCGCGCGTGGCGCGGCTGGTGCGCTCGGTGGTGCTGTCGGTGCGCGAGGAGCCGTATGTGGAGGCGGCCGTCGCGCTCGACACACCGACCTGGAAGCTGATGCTGCGCCACATCCTGCCCAACACGGTGGCGCCGCTGATCGTGCAGGGCACCTTCATCTGCGCGGCAGCCATGCTGGTGGAGGCCGTGATGTCCTTCCTCGGCATCGGCCTGCCGTCCGACGTGCCGACCTGGGGAAACATCATGTCCGAAGGCCGCACGCACTTCACCTCGCATCCGTCGACCGTGCTGCTGCCCGGCTTCTTCCTGGCGCTCACGGTGCTGGCCGTGAACATGCTCGGCGACGGCCTGCGCGATGCGCTCGATCCCAAGTTCAAACCGCGCGGAGGCTGACCATGACATCCACCCCTTCTTCGGCCTCCGCCGCACCTTGCCTCGTGGTGCGCGACCTCGCCATCGACCTGCCCGCCGGTGCCGACCGCGCGCATGCGGTGCACGGCATCTCGTTCGACGTGATGCCCGGCCAGGTCGTGTGCCTGCTCGGTGAATCGGGCTCCGGCAAGTCAGTCATCGCGCAGGCCGCGATGGGCCTGCTGCCCGCGTCGCTGCGGCCCTCGGCCGGACGCATCGAGGTTCAGGGCGAGAACGTGCTCGCGGCCGATGCGAAGCGGCTGCGCGCCCTGCGCGGCGCGCGCATGGCGATGGTGTTCCAGGAGCCGATGACCGCGCTCAACCCGGTGATGCGCTGCGGCGCGCAGGTCGACGAGATCCTGGCCGAGCACACGACGCTGGGCGCCGCCGCGCGCCGCGAGCGCGTGCTCGCCATCTTCGAGCGCGTGCGCCTGCCCGAGCCCCAGCGCATGTACGACGCCTACCCGCACCAGCTCTCGGGTGGGCAGCGCCAGCGCATCGTGATCGCCATCGCGCTGATCCTGCGCCCCGCATTGCTGATTTGCGACGAGCCCACCACCGCGCTCGACGTGACCACGCAGGCCGAAATTCTTTCGCTCATCCGCGAGATGCAGCAGGAGAACGGCACCGCCGTGCTGTTCATCACGCATGACTTCGGCGTGGTCGCCGACATCGCCGACCAGGTGGTGGTGCTGCAGCTGGGCCGGCAGGTCGAGAGCGGCCCGAAGGACGAGGTGCTGCGCCGGCCGAAGGAGGCCTACACGCGCATGCTGCTCGACGCCGTGCCGCGGCTGGCGCCGGTGCTGCGCGCGCCGGTCGAAGCCAAGGCGCCGCTGCTCGATGCGCGCGGCGTGGGCAAGGTCTACCGCACGGGCAGCTGGCCCGGCAAGCGCCGCACGGTGCATGCGGCAGCCGACGTGTCGCTGAAGCTGCATGCGGGCGAAACCGTCGGCATCGTGGGCGAATCGGGCTCGGGCAAGTCGACCGTGGCGCGCTGCATCGCGCGGCTCATCGAGCCGACCGACGGCGACATCCGCGTGCCGGGCATCGAGGGCTCGCGCGGCGCGCAGCGCTCGGCGTTCCGGCGCATGGTGCAGGTCGTGTTCCAGGACCCGAACCGCTCGCTCAACCCGCGCCGCACGGTGGGCCAGTCGATCGTCGAGGGACCGGTGAATTTCGGCGTACCGCACGCCAAGGCCTGGCAGCGCGCCGAGGAGCTGATGGCGCTGGTGCGGCTGCAGCCCGAGGTGCTGCACCGCTACCCGAGCGAGTTTTCGGGCGGCCAGCGGCAGCGGCTGTGCATTGCGCGCGCGCTGGCCTGCGAGCCGCGCGTGCTGATCGCCGACGAGGCCGTGTCGGCGCTCGACGTGTCGGTGCAGGACCAGATCCTGAAGCTGCTCGCGGAGATCCAGCAGCGGCTGTCGATCGGCATTCTGTTCATCACCCACGACCTGCGCGTGGCCAGCCAGATCTGCGACCGCCTCATCGTGATGCACAAGGGCCGCATCGTCGAAGAAGGCAGCGCGCACGACGTGCTGCTGTCACCGCGCGAGGCCTACACGCGCACGCTGCTGGCCGCGGCGCCCGGCCAGGGCTATGCGTTCGGAGGCGGCTGAACGCCGTCGCCCGCCCCCTGTCTTTTCAACCCACCTTCATCCAACCACCCAAAGAAGAAGCGAAGCCATGACCACACCCCTGTACGAACTCAGTGCCCTCCAGCTGCTCGAACACTACCGTGACCGCGCCTTGTCGCCGGTCGAGGTGACACAGGCCGTGCTCGCGCGCATCGAGCGCTGGGAGCCGCACATCCACGCCACCTACGGCCTGGACGCCGAGGCCGCACTCGCATCGGCCCGCGCCTCGGAGGCACGCTGGGCGCAGGGCAAGCCGCAGGGCGAGCTCGACGGCGTGCCGGTCACGCTGAAGGAGAACATCGCCACGCGCGGCACACCCACGCCGGTGGGCAGCGCGGCCACCGTGCTCGCGCCCGCCGCGGCCGACGCCCCCGCCGCCGCACGCCTGCGCGAAGCCGGCGCGGTGATCGTGACCAAGACGACGATGCCCGACTTCGGCTTCCTCGGCGCGGCGCCGTCGAGCTTCCATGCGCTCACGCGCAACCCGTGGGACCTGGGCCGCAACACCGGCGGCTCGAGCTCGGGCGCCGGTGCTGCCGCCGCCGCGGGCTACGGCCCGCTGCACCTGGGCACCGACATCGGCGGCTCGGTGCGCATTCCGGCCAGCTTCTGCGGTGTGTTCGGCCTGAAGCCCAGCCACGGCCGCATCCCCGTCGACCCGCCCGCCGCCGCGCGCGTGATCGGCCCCATGACGCGCACCGTGGCCGATGCCGCGCTGCTGATGCAGGTGGTGACGCGCCCCGACGCGCGCGACTACATGAGCCTGCCGCCGAACGACTTCGCATGGCAGCAACTCGAGCGCAACGTGAAGGGCCTGCGCATCGGCCTGTGGACCGAAACCACGGGCGACTGGCCCATCGATGCGGAAGTGAAAGAGGCCGTGCTCGCCGCGGCCCGCCTGTTCGAGCAGGCCGGCGCCATCGTCGAGCCGCTGGCCGACTGGACCACGCTGGACATGCGCATGGGCATGGCTCACTTCTTCACGATGCGCTGCCGCGTCGACCTGGCCGCAATGCCGCCGGAACGCGCAAAGCTCGCGGCCGGCTACATCCATCAGGCGGCGGAGTTTGCGGCCTCGCTCACACCCGAAGACACCTTCCGTGCCTTCACGCGCATGCAGGCGCTGCGCGCAGCCACCGTGGCGGCCACGCAGCCCTTCGACTACGTGCTGTCGCCTGTGTCGCCGGTGCTGCCGTTCGCGGCGGACGCGATCAACAGCGGCTCGGAGAATCCGCTCAAGGATTCGCACTTCACGTCGGTGTTCAACCAGTCGGAACAACCGGCCGCGTCGATCAACTGCGGGCATTCCACGAGCGGCCTGCCGATCGGCCTGCAGATCGCGGGGCGTCGCTTCGACGACCTGGGCGTGCTGCAGATGGCGCGCTTCTACGAATCGGTGCGTCCGGCGCAGGCGCGCTGGCCTGAACCAGCCTGAACCAAACGAATCAGTCCGGCGCGTTCATCACGCGGTCGAACTCTTCGTCGGCCGGCACGTTGTCGGCATCGAGTTCGCTGGCATCGGTGAGGTCGATGCCGGTTTCGTCCGACAGGTCGTCGGACGCATCGGCTTCGAGTTCCTCGAAGTCGTCGGCAGGCGTGTTGTCCTCTTCGTCGTCTTCGGACGACGAGGCGGAGCGCGCGGTGGCATCGGCTTGGGGCGTCATGATCGAATTCCTCGGCAGATGAGTGAACGGCCCTCTATGGTGCGCCTGTTTTGCCCATTGCGGGGGATCGAAGGCCTGACGGCGGTGTCGGAAAGTTTCCCGTCACGCACCGCCCTGCCGGCAGGGCCGGTCAGTCCTTGTGGACGTGGCCGTGCTCGCCGTGTCCTTCGTCGTGGCCATGCTCATGGCCATGCTCGCCGTGCGCGAGCCGGCTCACGAGCGTGACCAGCAGGATGCCCGCTGCGAGCCACGCGATCTGCGCCGCGGTCTGGCGCGCCGGCAGGCGTTTCTGCAGCTGCGGAATCAGGTCGGCCAGCGCGACGTAGACGAAGCTGCTGCCCGCCAGCACCAGGAAGTACGGCAGCCAGCCATGCAGCTGGTCGACCAGCCACCAGCCCGCGATACCGCCGAGCATGGTCATCGTGCCCGCGAGCGACACCTTCACCAGCGCCGCGCGCGAATTGGCCGAACTCTGGCGCAGCACGACGAGGTCGCCGATGTGGTGCGGCACTTCGTGTGCGAGCACGGCCAGCGCGGCCACGAGGCCCAGGCGGATGTCGGCGACGAAGGCCGAGGCGATCAGGATGCCGTCGCCGAAGCAATGCACGCTGTCGCCCGTGAGCACGGCCCAGCTGCCGCCGCCCGTGGGCGATGTGTGATGGTGGGCGTGGCCGTGTGAATGACCGTGATCGTGGCCATGGTGATCGTGCGCTTCGCCCTTCGCGGGTGCGACGTCGCCATGGTGGTGCTCATGCCCGTGGTGCCACAACTCGGCCTTGTCGAGCAGGAAGAAGAACACCAGCCCGAACAGCAGCACCGCGAACAGCAGCGCGGGCTCGATGCGGCTTTCGAAGGCCTCGGGCAGCAGGTGCATGAAGGCCGTGGCCAGCAGCGCGCCGGCCGCCAGGCTCAGCAGGTGCTGCGGGTTCACGCCGCCGCCGCCGCTGCGCACGCCCACGCGCAGCAGCAGGGCCGCGAGCCAGACGCTTCCGATGCCGGCGACCAGGGTCGCCACGAGAATTACTATCAAATTCATAGCTGCTTGCGCAAAAGTGGCCGCCGTTACGGCCGTGTTCCGTTCATTAAAAGAGAAAGGCCGTCACTTCGGACGGCCTTCGGCGGAGGGTGGCTACGGGGCGCCGTCTTCAGTCAGGCGACACCATTGGCTTTGAACCAGGCCGTGGCACGCTGCCAGCCGTCGTCCGCGGCGCTCTTGAGGTAGCTGGGACGGTAGTCGGCGTGGAACGCGTGGCCTGCTTCGGGGTACACGACGAAGCTCGATGCCTTGGCCGCCGGGGTTCCAGTGGCCAGAGCAGCTTTCATCTTATCAACCGTGTCAAGGGGGATGCCCTGGTCTTTTCCGCCGTACAGGCCGAGCACCGGCGCCTGCAGGCTGGCGGCGATGTCGATGGGGTGTTTCGGCTGCAGTTCGCTGGCCTGCCCGACCAGCCGGCCGTACCAGGCCACGCCGGCCTTGACCTTGCCCGTGGCCGCATACAGCCACACGATGCGCCCGCCCCAGCAGAAGCCGGTGATGCCGGCCTTGCTGGTGTCGCCGCCGTTGGCCTTGGCCCAGGCCAGCGCGCCGTCGAGGTCGGCCATGACCTGCGCGTCGGGCACCTTGCTGACGATGTCGGCCTGCAGCTTCGGGATGTCGGTGTAGCCGCGCGGGTCGCCCTGGCGCGCGTACAGCTCGGGCGCGATGGCCAGGTAGCCGAGCTTGGCGAAGCGGCGGCAGGTGTCGGCGATGTACTCGTGCACGCCGAAGATTTCCTGGATCACCAGCACCACCGGCAGCCCGGTCTTGCCGGCGGGCGCGGCGGCGTAGGCCGGCACCTCGAAGCCGTTGACGGTGTACTTGATGGGGCCGGCCTTCAGGCCGTCGGCCGGGGTCGAGATGGCCGTCTGCGCGGCCACCGGCAGCACGGCGGCGGCGTAGCCGACACCGATGGCGGCCTTGAGCGCAGTGCGGCGCGTGGCCCCCTGCTCGGTGCTGTCGCCGGGGCGCAGCGAATCGAATTCGGAACGGTTGTCGTCGAAGGAGGTCATGCAAAGGCTCCGGTTGAATCGTCTGACAAGGGGGTGTGGCGTAGAAAAACGCACGCCGCAATGTAGGCGAAATCGGGCCGGGCCGTGTGACGGGGCGGTAAATCAGCTGGGCAGTTGCTGTGTGCCGTAGGCCCGCCGTGCCAGCGCCTCGGCCAGCACCTGGGCCGGGTCGACGAGCCGCAGCCCCGCCACCGCGGCCGAGCCCTGCAGGCCCAGCGGCACCTCGGTGCAGCCCATGATGATCGTGACCGGGCCGTGCCGTTCGGCCAGCCGCAGCGCGACCTCGGAGAAGCAGCGCTCGGCCAGCGGCAGGTTGCCGGCTTTCACGCCGTCGAAGATGCCGCGCATGATCGTCTGGCGCTCGTCGGCCAGCGGCACGTGGCAGCCCAGGCCGGCCTCGGCCAGCGCCTCTTCATACAGGCGCACGCGGTAGGTGCCTTCGGTGGCCATCAACGCCACCTCGGTTGCGCCTTGCGACGCCAGTTGCCGTGCGGTCTCGCGTGCCATGTGCAACAGCTCGACCTGCGGAAAACGCTCCTGCAGGCTCGCATGCCAGGCATGCGCCGTGTTGCAGGCGATGGCCACCGCGCGGCTGCCGAGCGCGGCCAGCCGGCCCAGTGCCTGCAGCATCGGTTCGAGCGGCTGGTGCGCGCCCTGCTCGCCCGAGGCCAGCGCGCCGGTGCGGTCGGGCACCGGCACCTGCGCCAGCCAGTGTTCGGGAAAGGACTGGTCGCGCACCGGCTCGCCGCGCGCACGCATCTGCTGCGCGCAGGCCTGCACGAAGAGCCGGACGAAGTCGGCGCCCGCCGCGGGGCCCATGCCCCCGAGGATGCCGACGACCTGTGTGGCTGCGACCATGTCTTTCCCTTCTTCCCTCGATCAGGTCGCGGGCTTGTCGCTGAAGGCCTTGAGGTTCTCTTTGAGCTGGTCGCTCATCGGCAGGTTCAGCGGCACGTTCTTCGGCGGGATCGGCTGCATGAACCACTTGGTGTAGAGCTTCTCGAACTCGCCGCTCTTCATCATCGCGATGAAGGTGTCGTCCACCAGCTTCTTGAAGGCCGGGTCGTCCTTGGGCAGCATGCAGGCGTAGGGCTCGACCTGCAGCGACTCGCCCACCACTTCGTAGTCGGCCGGGTTCTTCGAATTGGCGATGAGGCCGAACAGCAGGATGTCGTCCATGGCGAAGGCCACGGCGCGGTCGTTCTCGACCAGCAGGAACGCGTCGGCGTGGTCCTTGCCGAGCACGATGTCCATGCCCAGGTTCTTCTCGGCGTTGTACTTGCGCATGACCAGCGCGTTGGTGGTGCCGGTGGTGCTGGCCACGGTCTTCTTCGCGAGGTCGGCGTAGTCCTTGACCTTCGAAGACTTCTTCGTCAGCAGGCGCGTGCCCGTGTAGAAGTGGTTGACCGCAAAGGCCACGTCCTTGCCGCGCGCGGTGTTGTTGGTGGTGGAGCCGCACTCCAGGTCGACGGTGCCGTTGGTGATCAGCGGGATGCGGTTCTGCGAGGTGACCGCCATCAGCGAGACCTGCAGGTTGGGCTTGTTCAACTTCTTCTTCACCGCCTCGACCACGGCGTTGGAGAGTTCCACCGAAAACCCGATCGGCTTGCTCGGGCCGTCCAGGTAGCTGAAGGGCACCGACGACTCGCGGTACGCGAGCGTGATCTTGCCGGACTCGGCGATCTTGGCGAGCGTGTCGGCAGCCTGTGCGGCCGGTGCAGTGAAGAGGACCGCGGCAGCCAGGGACGCCATCAAAACGGAGAGTTTCATTCGAGCCTTCATTCGGTTGGATTGAACAGACAACCAGTGTAAGAAGGAGTGACACATCGGGACAATTCCAATTAACCCCGGGGTCATGCCCAAAGGTTATGGGCTGGGTTCTTTTGGCATTTCCGGGCGGCGCGGGGCGCCTCTACAGTCGCACGCTGTCTCTTCTGTTCCCTTTCTTCTTCACTTCCGGAAAGTTGCCCCCATGCATGTGTGCGTGCTCGGCGCCGGCATCGTGGGCCTGGCGACCGCCTGGCAACTCGAGCGCCAGGGCCACCAGGTCACGGTGATCGACCGCGCGGCGCCCGGCGCGGGCGCCAGCGGCGGCAACGGCGCGCAGCTCAGCTACTCGTACGTGCAGCCGCTGGCCGATCCGTCGATCTGGACGCAGCTGCCCAAGCTGCTGTTCTCCCCCACCTCGCCGCTGAAGCTGCGCCCGCAGCTCGACCCGCTGCAATGGCGCTGGGGCCTGGCCTTCCTGGCCGCGTGCAACGCCGCGACCTCGCGTGACACCACCGCGCAGCTGCTGGCACTGGCGGCCGCGAGCCGCACGGGCTTCGAGGCCATGCAGGCCGACATCGCGCCCGACTGCGATTTCTCCGCCACCGGCAAGCTGGTGCTCTATGCGAGCGCAGCGTCGCTCGAAGGGGCGAGCGCACAGGTCGCGCTGCAGCGCACGCTGGGCAGCGAACAACGCATCGTCACGCCCGACGAGTGCGTGGCCATCGAGCCCGCGCTCGCGGACTACCGCGGCCAGATGGCGGGCGCGGTCCACACGCCGAGCGAATGCGCGGCCGACTGCCTCAAGGTGTGCGCCGAGCTGATGCGCGCACTGAGCGCGCGCGGCGTGCGCTTCATGCTCGGCGCCGACGTGCACGGCTTCGCACGAAGCGAAGGTCGCGTGGCGGCCGTGCAGACGAGCGAAGGCGACATCCAAGCCGATGCCTTCGTGATGGCGCTCGGTTCGGCCTCGCACAAGCTCGGTCGTGCGCTCGGCGCCTACCTGCCGGTGTACCCGCTCAAGGGCTACAGCATCACGGTCGATGTCGACCCCGCGCCCGGCGCGGCGCCGCGCGTGAACGTGACCGACAGCGCGCGCAAGGTCGTCTTCGCGCGCATCGGCTCGCGCCTGCGCGTGGCCGGCATGGCCGAGCTCGTGGGGCACGACGCGAGCATTCCGGCCACGCGCATCGAGACGCTGGCCGACGCCACGCGCGCCGTGTTTCCGCGCGCGAGCCGGCTGGCCGAACTGCATCCCTGGACCGGCATGCGCCCCGCCACGCCGAAGGGCCTGCCGATCATCGGACGGCTGCCGCACGCGCCGTCGAACATGCTGTTCAATACCGGCCACGGCGCGCTGGGTTTCACGCTGGCCTTCGGTTCGGCGCAGCGGATCGCGCAGGCGCTGGACGCGGCCCCGTCGCGCGCCTGAGCTTGCGGCCCAGCCGCCGCCATCCGATCACCACGCCGGTCGCGCTCAGCAGCGCACCGCCGACGCTCAGCGCGACCAGCAGCAGGTCCCACAGCGGACGGCGTTCGAGCAGCGGCAGCCAGTCCCAGCTGTGCAGCATGGCGAACAGCCAGCGGCTCCAACGACGCGTGCTGTCGCTGCGGCCGAGCACGGCGCCGGTCTGAGGATCGACGTGAACCCAGGTGGCGTGCGCGTCGGCGAACACCACGCGCCAGATGGGCAACGGCTTCTCGCTGCCGCCAGTCATGGTGTGCGCGTCGCGCGTGTAGTAGTGGCTGTCGTAAGCGGTGAGCACGTCGATGCGCGCGACCGGGTCGGGCAGCAGTTGCGCGGCGGCGGTGCGCAGCGCCTCGGGGTCGATCTGCTGCGGCTGCGCGCTGGCCGCGTCGCGCACCAGCGGCCGGCCGCTGGCGGTGCTGGCCAGCACCAGCGTCTGCCCTGCCGCGCGGACCCAACGCAGTTCGCGGATGTCGCCACGCGTTGAAACCAGCAATGCAGCAGGCGCCGCATCGCCTGCGTCTGCAACAAGCGGCCCGCCCTGCATCGCCGCCATCCGCAACGCTGGCGCGCCGCTGTCGAACACGCGCCAGGGGTTCATCGACATCAGCCCGCTGAAGATCCACGTCAGCGTGACGAGCGCGAACAGCAGCCCGCTGATGTGATGCCAGCGCATCATTGCGCCCTGGTACGGCGAGTGCGAGCCGCTCTTGTAGGTGCGCCGGAAGCGCCAGCGCATCACGCCCACCACCGTGCCCGTGAGCGTGACGGCGATGCCGACGATCGACAGCCAGTTGACGATGTCGGCCCAGTAGCGGTCCAGGCCCGTGCCGCGCAGCGGGTACAGCCAGTGGATCCATGCGCCGGCGTAATTCCACAGCCGCTCGGCGCGCGGCGCGTCGCGCACCACCTCGCCGGTCTGGCCCGAGATGTACAGCCGCGTGGCCTGCGCATCGACCAGGTCGACCACATGCAAGGGGCGGTGCGCGTCGAGCCCGCGCGAATGGGTGAATGCGTCTTCGTCGATGGTGCCCCGGTACCTGAGCAGCACGCCCTCGCCCCCATAGGTCTGCGCGCTCACCAGCGCACGGGCACGGTCGACCTCGCGCAGCACCGCGCCGGTCTGCGCATCGACGACGACCACGCCGCGCCCCGGCGGCGACCGGCGCGCACCGGGCTCCGCAGCGCGCGCCGGCACCGCGAGGTACACAGGCTGCCCACCGCTGGCGACGGCGAGCCGCAGGTCCTGCAACGGCCCCGCAATGCCGGCCGCGTCGAGCGCCTGCCGCGGCCCCAGCAAGGGCGCCGCCGCATCCAGCGGCGGCAGGTGCTGCAAGCGCTCGGCCTCGGTGAGCTTGGGATAGCCCACGTACATCATCACCAGGCCCGAGACGAACCACATCGCGAAGAAGGCGCAGACGACCACGCCCAGCCAGCGGTGGATCAGGAACAACCAGCGTTTGGCATGCATGTCAGAAGCTCACGCGCAGCGAGACGTCGGCCGTGCGCGGCGCGCCGAGGTAGGCAAAACCGGCGCCGACGTTCGCGGCATACACGCGGTCGGTCGCGTTGCGGATACGCCCCACCACCGTGACGGTGCGGTTCACCTGCCAGCTCAACCCGAGGTCGAGCAGCGTGTAGCCGGGCCAGTGCATGGTGTTGGCCGCATCGGCGTACACCTTGCCCACGTGCCGCACGCCCGCCGTGGCCTGCAGGCGCGGCGTGAAGGCGTACGACACCCAAAGGTTCGCAACCACCGCCGGCGTGTTGGTCGGCGTGCGGCCCGCGAGCGACACGCCGCCCTGGCGGAACTGGTCGTAGCGCGCATCGACATACGTGAGGTTGCCCTGCAGCGACCACTGCGGCGTGGGCTGCAGCCCGAGCGCCAGCTCCACGCCCTTCGACGACTGCTCGCCGACGAGCACCGTGAGCGTGCTGTTGGCCGGGTCCTGTGTCGCGATGTTGGTGCGGCGGATGCTGTAGGCCGCGAGCGTGGCCGTGCCCTTGCCCTGCCAGAAGTCGAGCTTGGTGCCGACCTCGACCTGCCGGCCGGTGGTGAGCTCGCTGTTGTTGCGCACGTCGGCGAACGAGGCGGTCGAGAGCACGCCCGAGGGCGGATCGGCCGCCGTCGCGTACTGCGCGTACAGATTGGCGCCGGGCGCGAAGTCCCACACCAGGCCGATGCGGCCGGTGGTCGGCTGGTAGCCACGATGGAAGGTGGCGGGGTTCGCCGCGTCCACGGTGCGGCGGTTGGTCAGGTCGAGGTCGATGCGCTCATGGCGCAGCGCCGTCACGAGGTGCAGCGATGGGTGCAGCGCGGTGCGGTTCTCCAGGTACAGCGCGGTGGTCCGCACCTTGTTGTCGCGATCGGGGCGGAAGCCCGGCATCATGCCCGGCACGTCGAAGAAGCGCTCGGTGGCAAAGACGTACGGGTTCACCGTGCTCACGGTGCCGGGCAGGCTGTTGGGAAAGCGCGTCTGGCGGTTCACGCTGAAATCCAGCCCGAAAGACCAGTCGCTCTTCAACCCGCCGAGCTGCCCCTTGTAGATGCCCTCGATGCGGTTGCCCCACACGTCCTGGTCGTGCCGCTGCAGCAAGGCACCCGAGCGAATGACCGCCGTGTTGCGCGCGTTGTAGCGGTAGTTCTCGACGTTGCGGTAGTCGCGCAGCGCGTCGTAGGCATAGAAGGTGTTCCTGAACTGCAGCGCGTCGCTGGCCTGCCACTCGGTGACCGAGCGCAGCCACTGCACGCGCTGCGCGTAGAGGCCATCGGCGCTGTTGTAGTTCTTGAAGCGCGTGCCGCGGTCGATGCGCATCTCGCCGCCCGCCGGGTTCAGCACCGGCGTGCCCCAGTAGGGCCGCCTGACCTCTTCGTCCTGGTATTCATAGGCCAGCGTGTGCTTCAGGCCGCCGCCGAAGTCCGACAGCAGCGAGGCCGCGAGCTGCGTCGACTGGTTCTTCGTGCCGTCGGTCCAGCCGTTGGCGTCGCGGTGGTTCACGTCGATGCGCGCGTAGTGGCTGCCCGCGCCGCCGTCACCGGCGATGCGGCGGTTCAGGCCGAAGGAGGCCTCTTTCAGGTGCTGCGTGCCCAGGCGCAGCTGCGCTTCGGCGAAGTCGCTGCGCTCGGGCGCCTTGGTGATGTAGTTGATCGAGCCGCCCAGCGCGCCCGAACCGAACAGGAAGCTCGACGGGCCGCCGATGGCTTCGACGCGGTCGTAGATCCAGCTGTCGACCGGCCGGGCCGCAATCGAATACTGCAGGTTGATGCCGTTGAACAGCTGCGCGATCGACCCGCTGCCGAAGCCCCGGTAGCTCACGCCGACGTTGCCGGGCGCGTCGTGCGCGGTCACGCCAGGCACCGCACGCAGCGCCTCCTGCGTGTTCTGCGCACCGCGCGCGTCGAGCACTGCGCGGTTCACCACCGTGATGGAGGCCGGCGTCTCGCGCGGCGTGAGGCCCAGGCGGCTCGCGGTGTCGGCGGGCGTGTCGAGGTCGAGCCGGCCGTTGGGGCGCGGGGCGTCGTCGGCCACCTCGATCAGGGGCAGCAAGGACACGGGGGTCTGTGCGTGAACAGGCGCGCTGACGGCGCCGAACAAGGCAAGCAGCCCCAAGGAGGGGGCACGGGACAGGATAGGCATGGCATCTCTCTTGCGGCGGCGCTGGCGAAAACGAAGGCGCACAGCGCCGGCCGCACAACGACCGGGAACGCACCGCGCGGCCGATTCAGGCGGCGTCAGGTGCAGGAACGACGAAGCTCAGGAGAGATGCGGGGGCGGCGCTCGCGCCGGCGGCGGCGAGGCCGTGGCTGCCGCGAGGCGGGCAGCGGGAATCGATTGCAGCGCGCGGCCCAGCGGCAGCGGCGTGGGCAGCGTCACCTGCACGGTGGCCGGCGGCGGTCCGGAGACCATGCACAGCGGACAGTCCATGGCCGCCATGCCGACTTCGGTCGCGCCGTCGTCGCCCTGCACGATGAGCTTGACGGTGCCCGCAGCGGAACACACCAGCTCCATCGCCTGCGGATTCACGAGCGGCGACGCGCCCGCAATCAGCAGCGACGCCATGAACCACGCCAGCACCAGGCGGTGCATTGCGAAGAAGGTTCGAAGGGCGTGCATGGGCGCGAATTATGGCGCGAGGCGAATGCCCCGCATCTTTTCTCAGGCGGTCTGCTCGATCGCTTCGCGCATGCAGCGCGTGATGCCGCGCACCGCGACCGAATCGGGCCGGCCCGCGAAACGCAGCGCGCGCACCGGCACCGGAATGTGCGGCTCCAGCGTCAGCACATCGACCTTGGCATGGTCGGCCGAGCGCGCCGTGCAGCCGTCGACCAGCGCCACGCCCAGCCCGTGGTGCGCCATGGCCAGCGCCGCGTGGTAGGTCTGCACCGTGACCACGGCCTGCTGGAAACCCACGCCCGCCTGCCGGCAGGCCTGGCTCAGGCTGGTGCCGACCGGGTCGCGGCCGTCGAGGCCGATCACCGGGCGGTCGATGAGGTCGTGCAGCGCCACCGAGCCGTTGCGCACCAGCGCGCGCGGCAGCATGCCCTTGGGCGCGACGCACACCATGCGGCTGTCGGCCAGCGTCTCCTGCGTGAGCGAGGGATGCACCGCGGGACTGAAGGCAAAGCCCACGTCGGCCTCTTGCAAGAGCAGCGCCGACATGATCTGCGGCGAGTGCAGCGACTCGACCGTGATCGCATAGCCCGGGTGCATTTCGCGGAAGGCCTTGAGTGCGCGCGGCAGGATTTCGTAGCTCAGCGCGAGCACGCTGAGGATGCGCAGCTCGCCGGTGTCGTTGCCTGCGCGCAGGTTGGCCGCCAGCCGCTGCACCTCGTCGAGCTGCGCAAACAGCCGCTCGATGTGCGGGTACAGCGTGAGCGCCTCGGTGGTCGGCGTGAGCCGCCCCTTGGTGCGCTGGAACAGCGGAAAGCCCAGCTGCAGCTCGGCATGCTGCAGCGTGCGGCTCACGGCCGGCTGCGTGATGTTGATGAGCCGCGCGGCCGCGCTCACGCTGCCCGCGAGCATGATCGCGTTGAAGACCTCGATGTGGCGCAGCCGCATGGCCGACAGTCGTCGGGGGCGGTCAGCGAACGGTGGTCTTGCCGGTGGCGATGTCCATCACCATGCGCACGCCGAGGTACAGGCGCGGCTCGATCGAATCGATCAGCACGTACTCCGCGTCGGCCGAGTGCGCGCCGAAGCCCTGCAGGCCGAAGCGCTCGATGACCGGCGCCTTGGTCTTGAGCGAGGCAAACGCCGCGTCGGTGCCGCCGCCGGCCGCCTTGTCGTCGGCGCCCAGCGGGCGGCCCAGCTCGTCCTTGTAGATGGCCTGTGCATGCTTGGCGAGCGCGCGCGACGCGTCGGTGGCCTCGAGCGGCGGACGGCGGCGTTCGAACTTGAGCTCGACCTTGGCCTCGGGCACGAGCTGCTTCTTCACGCGCTCATTCACCTGCTGCTCGATGCGGTCGTAGTCGGACACCTTGAGCACGCGCACGTCGGCGCCCGCGGTGGCGCTGGCCGGAATCACGTTGCGGTTGGAGCCCGACTTCGAGATGGTCCAGTTCATCTTCAGGCCCGTGGCCGGGTCGGACAGGTCGCGCATCTGCAAAATTTGATGCGACAGCTCGTACAGCGCGTTCACGCCCAGCTCGGGCGCCGAGCCCGCGTGCGAGGCCTTGCCCGAGACGTTCAGCGTGACCGAGGCGATGCCCGCGGTGGCCAGCGAGAGCTTGTCGTCCTTGATGGATGCGCCTTCGAACGACAGCACGGCGTCGTGCTCGCCGCCCAGCTTGGTCAGCAGCGCGCGCGAACCCGGCGAGCTGATTTCCTCGTCGCCGTTGATCAGCACGGTGAGCGTGCCGTAGTCCTTGAACTTCAGCGTCTGCAGCATCGACACCAGGTGCGTGATGACGGCCACGCCCTGCTTGTCGTCCGAAATGCCCAGGCCGTAGGCCTTGTCGCCGTCGATGCGGAACGGCTGCTTGTTGAGCATGCCCACGGTGTAGACCGTGTCCATGTGCGCGATGAGCATGATCTTCTTGGTGCCCGTGCCCTTGAAGGTGGCGCGCACCACGCGGCCTATTTTCTCGGGCGTGTCTTCCATGCGGTAGGCGTCGGCGCTCGGGTCGATGAGCTCGACCTCGCCGCCCAGCGCCTTGAGCTTGCCGGCGATGAGGTCGGAGATTTTCTCGAGGCCTTCGAGGTCGCGGCTGCCCGACTCGATGGAGACCAGCTCCTTCAGTGTCTCGAGCAGCGCGGGCTTTTCCTTGGCGGCGAGCGCGGCGATGCGGGCATCGGGCGCGGCAAAGGCGGTGCCGAGGAAGGCCGCGCAGACGGCGGCGAGCAGGAAGGTGCGGGGCTGGAGTGTCATGGACTTGCTTCTTGTTTCTGTCGTTTGTCTCGTACGTGAGCGAATGGATCGTCGATCAGTGGGCCTTGTCCCAGTTGGGGCCGATGCCGATCTCGGCGAGCAGCGGCACCTTGAGCGCCGCCACGCCGGCCATCAGGCGCGGGATTTCGGTGCGCACCCATTCGACCTCGGCCTCGGGCACTTCGAACACCAGTTCGTCGTGCACCTGCATGATCATCTTGGTGGCGCGCTTCTCTTCGTCAAGCACGTTCTGCACCTTCACCATGCTGAGCTTGATGAGGTCGGCCGCCGTGCCCTGCATCGGCGCGTTGATGGCCTGCCGTTCCGCAGCCTTTTTGCGAGGGCCGTTGCCGCCGTTGATCTCGCTCAGGTAAAGGCGTCGGCCGAATGCGGTCTCAACGTAGCCGTGCTCCCGCGCAAACTCCACGGTCTCATCCATGTACACCTTCACGCCCGGGTAGCGTGCAAAGTAACGTTCGATGTACGAGGCCGCGGCCTTGGTCTCGATGCCCAGGTTCTTCGCCAGCCCGAAGCTGCTCATGCCGTAGATGAGCCCGAAGTTGATGACCTTGGCGTAGCGGCGCTGCTCGCTCGACACCTGATCGGGCGTGGTGCCGAACACCTCGGCCGCCGTGGCGCGGTGCACGTCGACGCCGTCGGTGAAGGCACGCAGCAGCGACTCGTCGCCGCTGATGTGGGCCATGATGCGCAGCTCGATCTGCGAGTAGTCGGCACTGGCGATCACGCGGCCCGCCGGCGCCACGAAGGCTTCGCGCACGCGGCGGCCTTCGGGCGTGCGGATCGGGATGTTCTGCAGGTTGGGGTCGTTGCTGCTCAGGCGGCCCGTGACGGCCACGGCCTGCGCGTAGTGCGTGTGCACGCGGCCGGTGCGCGGGTTGGCCAGCTGGCCGAGCTTGTCGGTGTAGGTGCCCTTGAGCTTGGACAGGCCGCGGTGCTCGAGGATCTTGGCGGGCAGCGGGTAGTCTTCGGCCAACTTCTCGAGCACTTCTTCGTCGGTGCTGGGCGCGCCGCTCGGCGTCTTCTTGACCACGGGCAGGCCCAGCTTGGTGAAGAAGATTTCGCCGATCTGCTTGGGCGAACCGAGGTTGAAGGGCTGGCCCGCGATCTCGTAGGCCTCCGACTCCAGCGCCATGATGCGCGTGCCCAGGTCGTGGCTCTGCGCGGCCAGCGTGGGGGCGTCGATCAGCACGCCGTTGCGTTCGATGCGGTACAGCGCCTCGCTCGAGTCCATTTCGAGCTGGTAGATGAAGCCCAGTTTTTCTTCCTTCTGCAGCTGGGGCCACAGGGTGCGGTGCACGTCGAGCGTCTGGTCGCTGTCCTCGCACGAGTATTCGGCGGCCTTGGCGATGTCGACCTGGCTGAACGAGATCTGGTGCGCGCCCTTGCCGCACAGGTCTTCGTACGAAATGCCGCTGCGCCCCAGATGGCGCTCGGCCAGCGACGACAGGCCGTGCGGCCGGTGCACCTCGAGCACGTAGCTCTGCAGCATGGTGTCGTGCGCGTAGCCCTGCACCTCGATGCCGTGGTTGGCGAACACGTGGCGGTCGTACTTGATGTGCTGGCCGAGCTTCTTCTTGTCGGCGTTCTCGAGCCAGGGCTTGAGCCTGGCGAGCACCTCGTCGATCGGCAGCTGCGCGGGCGCGTCGGGGTAGTTGTGCGTGAGCGGAATGTAGGCGGCCTCGCCCGGTGTGACGCTGAAGCTGATGCCCACGATCTGCGCGACCATTTCGTCGAGCGAGGTGGTCTCGGTGTCGATGGCCGTGAGTTCGGCGGCCTCGAGCCGGGCGAGCCAGGCGTCGAACTGTGTCCACTCCAGGATGGTGTCGTACTTCAGGTTGCTCGCGGGCGCGGCGGCCTCGAGCGCGCCCAGTTCGGTGCTCTCGTCGAACAGCCCGCCCTGGTCGGCGCTCGCGGCGCCGCCGCGGGCCTTCTGCTTCTTGAGGTTTTCCTCGATCAGCTCGGGCGGCACTTCCTGCGCTTCGAGCGACTTGACCAGGCTCTTGAAACCGAACTTCTCGTAGAAGGGCTTGAGCGCGTCCGTCTGCGGCGCGCCGACGGGCAGGCCCTCGAGCGAGGGCAGGCCTTCGACATGGCCGTTCAGGTCGCAGTCGGTGCGGATCGTGACGAGGCGCTTGCTCAGCGGCAGCTTGTCGAGCGCCTGGCGCAGGTTTTCGCCGGCGGCGCCCTTCACTTCGGCGGCGCGTTCGATCAGCGCGTCGAGCGAGCCGTATTCGAGCAGCCATTTGGCGGCGGTCTTGGGGCCGACCTTCGGCACGCCGGGCACGTTGTCGACCGTGTCGCCGATGAGCGTCTGGTAGTCGACCATGAGGCTGGGCGGCACGCCGAACTCGGCCGTCACGCCGGCGATGTCGCGCTTCTTGCCGTTCATCGTGTCGATGATGGTGATGTGCTCGTCGACCAGCTGGCTCAGGTCCTTGTCGCCGCTGGACACGATCACCTCGACGCCCTGCGCGGCCGCCACCTTGGCGAGCGTGCCGATCACGTCGTCGGCCTCGACGTCGGGCACCGTGAGCACGGGCCAGCCCATCAACTTCACCACTTCGTGGATGGGGTCGATCTGGCTGCGCAGGTCGTCGGGCATCGGCGAGCGGTTGGCCTTGTACTCGGGGTACCAGTCGTCGCGGAAGGTCTTGCCGGGGGCGTCGAAGATGCAGGCCGCGTAGTCGGCGCGCACCTCGCGGCGCAACGCGGTCATCATGTTGATCATTCCGCGAATGGCGCCGGTGGCGGGGCTCTTCGGGTCGCCGGGCACGGCGCGCAGATCGGGCATTGCGTGGAAGGCCCGGTACAGGTAGCTCGAGCCATCGACGAGCAGCAGCGTTTTCTTGTCGGTCATCGGGGCATTTTGCCGTGCCCGGACCGGCGTCCGGAACGACACCAGGGTCGGCCGGCGGCCGACACGCCGCCAGCGGGTGCACGCCTACAATCTGCGCATGCCTAGCTCCCCACTCCTGGTCGCCCGCCGCATCCTGCTGGCGCTGGCTTTCGCCACCCCCGTTGCCGCGCTTGCGCAGGCGCCGGCCGCGCCCGCTGCCAAGCCGGCACCGGCGGAACCGCTACAAAATCAGGAGCAGGCCGACGGCCGACGCAACCAGAAGGTCGAGCACCTCCACACGGAAGACAGCGGTGCCTCGGTCGACGAGGTGCGCTATGGCGGCCGCACGCAGAGCATCAACGTCAAGCCCAAGTCGAACATGCCCGGTTACGAAGTGCTGCCCAACGACGGCGGCAGCGCCCGCCCCGGCACGACGGGCGACGCGAACAGCGGCGGCAACGGCCCGCGTGTCTGGAACGTGCTGAAGTTCTGACCGTGACGTCGTCGTTCTCCTTCCCGCCCTCCCTCTTTTCTCCCGCAGCCGCCGTCCGGCGCTGAGCATCGCCATGGCAGTTTTTACCGAAGTCCAGTTCGGCGAGGCACACGCGCTCGTCCAGCGTCTTGGCATGGGCGCCCTGCGCGAACTGCGCGGCATCGAGGGCGGCATCGAGAACACCAACTACTTCGCCACCACCGAATCGGGCGAGTTCGTGCTGACGCTGTTCGAGCGCCTGAGCGCCGAGCAGCTGCCGTACTACCTTTGCCTGATGAAGCACCTGGCCGGTGCCGGCCTGCCGGTGCCCGCGCCCGTGGCCGACCCCGCCGTGGCGCAGCCGACCGGCCATGCGCTGTCGATTCCCGCGCAGGCGCCCTGCGAGCTGCTGCACCGCGTGGCCGGCAAGCCCGCGGCGCTGGTGCAGAAGTTGTCGGGCCGCAGCGAGCTGGCCCCCACGGCCGCCCATTGCGCCGAACTGGGCGCCATGCTGGCCCGTATGCACCTGGCCGGGCGCGACTACCCGCGCATCCAGCCGAACCTGCGCGGCCTGCCCTGGTGGAACGAAACCGCCCCGGTGGTGCTGCCCCACATGGACGAGGCGCAGTCGGCGCTGCTGCGCGCCGAGCTGGCCTACCAGAACCATGTCGCAGAATCGTCGGCCTACGCGGCGCTGCCGCGCGGCCCGGTGCATGCCGACATGTTCCGCGACAACGTGATGTTCGCGACCGACGGCGCGCCCGATGCGCCGCCGCGCCTCACGGGCGTGTTCGACTTCTACTTCGCCGGCACCGACACCTGGCTGTTCGACCTGGCCGTGTGCCTGAACGACTGGGCCATCGACCTGGCCAGCGGCCGGCATGACGCCGCCCGCGCCGACGCCCTGCTCGCCGCCTACGAAAGCGTGCGTGCGCTGAACGCCTCCGAGCGCGCCCTGCTGCCCGCCATGCTGCGCGCCGCCGCGCTGCGCTTCTGGATCTCGCGCCTGTGGGACTTCCACCTGCCGCGCGAGGCCAGCATGCTCAAGCCCCACGACCCGACGCACTTCGAGCGCGTGCTGCGCGAGCGCGCCACCCACCCGCACGCCATCGCCCACGTCCTCGAGCCGTTGATGGCCGCCTGACCCTACCCAATGAAACTCAACCTCGTGCCGGCGCGCACCGGCTTCGTCTGGGTCCGCCTCGGACTCAAGACCTTCTGGCGCCAGCCGCTGGCCTTCATCTCGCTGTTCTTCCTGCTGATGGCGATGATCTCGACGGCGTCGATGCTGCCGGTGCTCGGCAGCGTGCTCGCGCCGATCCTGCTGCCCTTCCTGACGCTCGGCCTCATGGTCGCGTCCTCGGTGGCCGCGAACGACAACGCCGACGGCCTGGGCAACGCGGGCGACCTGCAGCGTCCCACGGGCTCGGCGATGTTCATCGCCGTGTTCGACGCCATGCGCACCGAATGGCGCTCGCTGGTGGTGCTGGGCGTGATCTCGGCCGTGTACTTCGTGCTGGCCGTCACGCTGACGGCGCTCATCGACGGCGGGCAGCTCATGCGCGCCTACCTGTTCGACGAAACGGTGACGCCCGAGGTGATGAAGAGCAGCGAGTTCCTCACGGCGCGCACGCTGCTGATGTGCCTGAACCTGCCGCTGTCGCTGGCCATGTGGCATGCGCCCGCGCTGGTGCACTGGCACCGCGTGGAGCCGGTGAAGAGCATCTTCTTCAGCATCGTCGCGCTGTTCCGCAACTTCGGCGCCTACGCGCTGTTCGGCCTGGCGTGGTTCGGCGTGTTCATGCTCGCTGGCATCGCCATCGGCCTGCTCGCCACCGTGCTGATCGGCGTCGGCGCCATGGGCTCCGACGGCGCAGCCCTGGCGATCGGCAACATCCTGATGATCGGCACGGCGCTGGTGCTCGCGGCGATGTCGCTGGCTTCGACCTGGTTCACCTTCCGCGACAGCTTCGACGCGAACTGAGCCGCGAATTGCCCGCCCTCGCGGGCGGGCGTCGGCTTCAGACCGGCGTGAGCTTCGCCACCGACAACGCCAGCCACTTCACGCCGTGGCGCGCGAACTTCACCTGCGCCCGCGCGTCGTCGCCGGTGCCTTCCAGCGCGGTCACCGTGCCCTCGCCGAACTTGTTGTGGAACACCTGCATGCCCGAGCGCAAACCGTGCGAGGGCGCGGTCTTCTGCGGCGGCACGGGCGGGCTGGCGAAGGTGTCCTTGCCGGCGCTGCTGCCGCCTCCGCTGTAGCGGTTGCCGCCGCCCCCACCACCACCGTAGCCACCGGCACCGCCGCGCGTGCTGCCGTAGCCGCCGCCATAGCCGAAGGCCGAGGGCGCAAAGCCCTGGTTCTTCGGCGTGAGCCACTTGAGCGCGCTTTCGGGCAGCTCGTCGAAGAAGCGGCTCTTGACGTTGTAGCGCGTCTGGCCGTGCAGCATGCGCGTCTGCGAATGGCTCAGGTACAGGCGCTTGCGCGCCCGCGTGATCGCCACGTACATCAGGCGGCGCTCTTCCTCGAGGCTCTCGAAATCGCTCATCGAGTTCTCGTGCGGGAACAGGCCCTCTTCCATGCCGGTGATGAACACGCAGTCGAACTCCAGGCCCTTGGCGGCGTGCACGGTCATGAGCTGCACCGCGTCCTGCCCGGCCTGCGCCTGGTTGTCGCCCGACTCGAGCGCCGCGTGCGTCAGGAAGGCCGCGAGCGGACTCAGCGTTTCGCCTGTTTCGGCATCGGGCGCCAGCGGCTCGTCGAGCACGGGGCGGGTCAGGTCGATGCCCTGGCTGGCGAGCGACTGGCGCAGCTCGTCGACTGGCAACGCCACGGCGTCGCGGCCGAAGCCTTCCTGCGTGACGAAGCTTTCGGCCGCGTTCACGAGTTCGTCCAAGTTCTCGAGGCGGTCGGCGCCTTCGCGGTCGGCCTTGTAGTGTTCGACAAGGCCGCTGTGGTCGAGCACCAGCTCGATGATCTCGCGCAGGCTCACACCTTGCGTCTGCTCGCGCAGCACGTCGATCTTGGCGACGAAGGCCGTGAGGTTCGAACCGGCCTTGCCGCCGACCGCGCTCACCGCGTCGTGCAGCGAGCGCCCCGCGGCGCGCGCCGCGTCCTGCAGGCTTTCGAGCGTGCGCGCGCCGATGCCGCGCGGCGGGAAGTTGACAACGCGCAGGAAGCTGGTGTCGTCGTCCTTGTTCTCGAGCAGGCGCAGGTAGGCCAGCGCGTGCTTGATTTCGGCGCGCTCGAAGAAGCGCAGGCCGCCGTACACGCGGTACGGCACCGAGGCGTTGAACAGCGCCGTTTCAATCACCCGGCTCTGCGCATTGCTGCGGTAGAGCACGGCCATTTCCTTGCGGTCGAAGCCGTCGCGCACCAGCTGGCGCATCTCTTCGACCATCCACTGCGCCTCGGCGAGGTCGGTGGGCGATTCGTACACGCGCACCGGTTCGCCCGGACCCTGCTCGGTGCGCAGGTTCTTGCCCAGGCGCTTCTTGTTGTGGCTGATGAGCTCGTTGGCCGAGTCGAGAATGTTGCTGTAGCTGCGGTAGTTCTGCTCCAGGATGATCTGGTGGCGCACGTTGAACTCGCGCACGAAGTCGGTCATGTTGCCCACGCGCGCACCGCGGAAGGCATAGATGCTCTGGTCGTCGTCGCCCACGGCGATCACGCTGTTGTGCTCGCCCGGCGTGAAGTGGCCGCCGGGAGCGGTGTGGCCCGAAAGCATCTTCAGCCACGCGTACTGCAGGCGGTTGGTGTCCTGGAACTCGTCGACCATGATGTGGCGAAAGCGCCGCTGGTAGTGCTCGCGCACCGGATCGTTGTCGCGCAGCAGTTCGTAGCTGCGCAGCATCAACTCGCCGAAGTCGACCACGCCTTCGCGCTGGCACTGTTCTTCATACAGCTGGTACAGCTCGACCTTCTTGCGGTCGTCGTCGCTGCGCGCTTGCATGTCGCCGGGGCGCAGGCCGTCTTCCTTGGCACCGGCGATGAACCACTGCGTCTGCTTGGCCGGAAAGCGCTCGTCGTCGACGTTGAACTGCTTCATGAGGCGCTTGATGGCCGAGAGCTGGTCTTGCGTGTCGAGGATCTGGAAGGTCGAGGGCAGGTTGGCCAGCTTCCAGTGCGCGCGCAGCAGGCGGTTGCACAAGCCGTGGAAGGTGCCGATCCACATGCCGCGCACGTTGACGGGCAGCATCGAGGTCAGCCGCGTCATCATTTCCTTGGCGGCCTTGTTGGTGAAGGTGACGGCCAGGATGCCGCCGGCGGACACCTGCCCCGTCTGCAACAGCCACGCGATGCGGGTGGTGAGCACCCGCGTCTTGCCGGAGCCGGCACCGGCGAGGATGAGCGCGTTGCCCGCGGGCAGCGTGACGGCAGCAAGCTGCTCGGCGTTGAGGTTGTTCAGCAACGGCGAGGCAGGGCCGCCCGCATCGGCTGCGGACGCGCCGGAAAACAGGTCGTGAGGGAGCATGGGGCCCATTGTAGAAAGCTGCCCCGTGGCGGGCGCCGCCGGGCCCGGGTGACCTTGCGGGCATGACATGGATCAAGGCAGGACGCGCTTGCCTGCGCGGGCCTGCCGCGCTTGCGGCAGATCAAGCGGCACGCCCCGGCCCGGCGGGAGACTGCCTTCCAGTTGCCGGCCCTGCGCGCCGGCCGTCACTGGAAAACAGAACACATGCAAAAGAAACTCGCCCCCGTCTGCATCGCCGCCCTGCTCGCCGCCACGACGGCCCTGCCGGCCACGGCACAGGAAACGCAAGGCAACTGGCTGGTGCGCGCCCGCGCCGTGTACCTGAAGCCGGCGAACCACTCGGCCCCGGTGGCCGACCTGTCGATTCCGGCCGACGCCATCACCATCAACAGCAAGACCATTCCCGAGCTGGACATCACCTACTTCTTCACGCCGAACATCGCGGCCGAACTGGTGCTGACGGTGCCGCAGAAACAGACGGTCACCGTGCAACAGAGCGCGCTGGGCGGGCCCGTGGACATCGGCACCTTCAAGCACCTGCCGCCCTCGCTGATGCTGCAGTACCACTTCATGCCCACCGCGAAGATCCGCCCTTACGTGGGCGCGGGCCTGAACTACACGCGCCTGAGCAGCGTCAACCTGCAGGTGCCGACGGTCGGCCGGCTTCAGCTGCAGAACGAAAGCTTCGGCTTTGCGATGGGCGCCGGCGTCGACATCGAGGTGGCGAAGAACACCTACCTCAACCTCGACGTGAAGAAGTTGCGCATCCGCAGCGCCGTGAACATGAACGGCGTGCAGTTGTCGACCGTGAAGGTCGACCCGTGGCTGTTCGGCGTGGGCATCGGCTACCGGTTCTGACGAAGAACCGCACTGCGGTCGTCGGGTATACGAAGCAACCCATAGGGTCAATACGACCCGGCAACTTGCGCATCACCGCCATGGCCGTAAAATCAATCACCGGGCCCAAGTTTCTTGCGTCCGGTTTTTTTTGGCCGTCATTTTCATGACGCGACCGCGAGAACCGGCCGGACCAAGCGCTCATTCGTTCCACTCAACGATTCCTTTCAGGAGCCTGGTCATGCAAATCTTCGATTACGACAACATCCTTCTGCTGCCGCGCAAATGCCGCGTGGAAAGCCGCTCGGAATGCGACGCCAGCGTCACGCTGGGCGAGCGCACCTTCCGCCTGCCGGTGGTGCCTGCCAACATGAAAACGGTGGTCGACGAGTCGATCTGCCTGTGGCTCGCACAGAACGGCTATTTCTACGTGATGCACCGCTTCGACCTGGACAACATCCAGTTCGTGAAAGACATGCAGGGCAAGGGCGTGTTCGCCTCGATCTCGCTGGGCGTGAAGAAGCCCGACTACGACACGGTCGACCAGATGGTCGCCCAAGGCCTCGTGCCCGAATACATCACGATCGACATTGCGCACGGCCATGCCGACAGCGTGAAGAACATGATCGGCTACCTCAAGGCCAAGCTGCCGAAGTCGTTCGTGATCGCCGGCAACGTCGGCACGCCCGAAGCCGTGATCGATCTGGAGAACTGGGGCGCCGACGCGACCAAGGTCGGCATCGGCCCGGGCAAGGTCTGCATCACCAAGCTCAAGACCGGCTTCGGCACGGGCGGCTGGCAGCTGTCGGCGCTCAAGTGGTGCGCGCGCGTGGCGACCAAGCCGATCATTGCCGACGGCGGCATCCGCGACCACGGCGACATCGCCAAGAGCATCCGCTTCGGCGCATCGATGGTCATGATCGGCTCGCTGTTCGCGGGCCACGAAGAGTCGCCGGGCAAGACGGTCGACGTCGACGGCGCGCTCTTCAAGGAGTACTACGGCTCGGCCAGCGACTTCAACAAGGGCGAGTACAAGCACGTCGAAGGCAAGCGCATCCTCGAGCCCATCAAGGGCAAGCTGGCCGACACGCTGGTCGAAATGGAGCAGGACGTGCAGAGCTCGATCAGCTACGCGGGCGGCCGCACGCTGATGGACATCCGCAAGGTCAACTACGTCACGCTGGGCGGCGCCAACGAGGGCGAACACCTGCTGATGTGAGCGCGACGGGCGGCCTGTCCGCCCGTCTTTGCCCCGTCTTTTCTTTCAGGCCTCGAGCAACTGCACTGCGTAGCGGTGCAGCGCGTGCGCCGGATGGGCCAGCGCATCGACCACGCCGAAGTGATCGAGCCCCGGCAACACCTCGCACACCGGCACGGTGTGGCGGCCCCAGGCCTCTCGGATCATCGCGTTGTGGCGCAGGAACTCGGCGCTCTCGTTGCCCCCCACTGCCGCATAGAGCTGGCCGCGCGCCGGCGCAGGCCACAGTGCCGGGCTTGCGCGCCGCGCGTCGGCATCGGTGAGCTTCAGCGTGTGCTCGAGGAATGGCGTGCGCTGCAGCGGCCGCAGGTCGAACAACCCCGACACCGACAACGCATTGCGCACGAGCTGCGCGGGCAGATCGGGTGCCACCGCCTTCCAGTCGCAGGCCAGCAACGCAGCCGCCATGTGGCCGCCCGCGGAATGCCCAGCGACGGTGATGCGCGACGGGTCGCCGCCATACGCCGCCACATGGCGCCACGTCCATTCGAGCGCTCGCACCATCTGCAGCAGGATGCCCGGCACGGTCACCGGCTGGTCGACCGGGCCCGGGCACAGCGCGTAGTTGGGCTGCACCACGCAGATGCCGCGGTCATGGAACGCGGGGCTGATGAACGAATGGTCTTTCTTGTCCATGGCGCGCCAGTAGCCGCCGTGGATGAAGACCAGCACCGGCGCATCGGGCACGGGCGCCGGGAAGACATCGAGCGTTTCGTTCGGACCGGTGCCGTAGGGCACATCGATGCGGCACGGCAGCGTGTCGCGCGCCGCGGCGGAATCGCGGGCCCAGCGCGCGAAGTACGCGGGGTGGTCCTTCACCCGCGCCAGGTTGTTGTACATGCCTTCCAGCCAGGCGGGATCGTGCGCTTCCATGCGGTGCTTGCTCCTTGTTTTTCCAGCCGGCATCTTGGCACGACAGCGTGCATGGAAAGGCGCAGCTCGATAAAATGCGAGCTGTGTTGGGGGGGTAGCTCAGCTGGGAGAGCGCCGCGTTCGCAATGCGGAGGTCGTGAGTTCGATCCTCATCCTCTCCACCAACCGACCCAGCAAAAAGGCCTTGGCAATCGCCAAGGCCTTTTTCGTTTGCAGCTGTGCGTTGTCGACGGGGAATATCAGGCGTCGAGCGTCAGGTGCTGGCCGTGCAGCGCCGCGGCGCCCGGCGACGCCAGGAAGCCGATGGTCTGCGCCGCGACCGTCGTGGAAACCCACTCCGCCGGATTCGCGTCGGGCATCGCCTGGCGGTTGGCCGGCGTATCGAGCACGCTGGGCGCGACGCTGTTGATGTTCACGCCGTGCGGCGCGGCCTCGGCCGCCATCGATTCCACGAGCCGCTGCAGCGCGCTCTTCGATGCGATGTAGGCCGCCATCGCCGGCAGGCCGCGCGCCGCCACCTTCGCCGTCACCGCGATGATGCGGCCCGCGCGGCGCTCGATCATCGAAGGCAGCACGGCCTGCGTCACGGCGACGAACGACCAGGCGTTGAGGTTCATCATCCGGTCCCAGCTCTCGCGCGTGAGCGCATGCGTCGCCTCGCCCATCTCGAAGCCGCCGGCGATGTGCACCAGCGCATCGACGCGGCCGAAAGCCTGCAGCACCTGGCCGGTGAGCGCGGCCATGTCGGGCGCCGAGGTCACGTCGCCGGCGAGCAGCAGGTGCTGCGAGTTGTCCAGGCCCGGAAAGACTTCAGCCAGGCGGCCGGCGTGGTGGTCGACCAGCGCAAGGCGTGCGCCCTGCTCAAGAAAGTGCTGGGCCACGGCCCGGCCCAGTGCGCCCGCAGCGCCGGTGATCACGACATGGGGGGTGTTGCTTGCATCGCTCATTGAAAACTCCTCGGATAGGGGGTGGGGCCAGGCCCCGACGGTCGCGCATCCTAGCGCTCTCGTACAAATGTGCAGAAAGTTTTTGAAGTGCCAAAAAGATTGGTATATACTCGTGGTCTTGCCAGAAAACACTAACGGTTTTCAAAGCAAGGGCTCTTAGCTCAGTTGGTAGAGCAGCGGACTCTTAATCCGTAGGTCGAGTGTTCGAGTCACTCAGGGCCCACCAACCAACATCGCGGAAACGCTGAAAAGCCTGCTACCCACAAAGTAGCAGGCTTTTTTCATGGTGCGTTCGCTTGTACGTTTGCTTGCGTCAACGCTACCCTTCGCAAGCCCTTGCCCGACATCCCGTGAAGAAATCCAAACCCGCGTCATCGCCGACCTCCTTCGACCTCAAGCAGCACTGGCATTGGGGCCGCGGCATGCGCCAATTGCGCATTGCCGACTTCCTCAAAGACGGTCGCCTGCTCGTTCCCGGCGACCTCACGGGCGAAGGCCCGGCCACCGATGACGGCACCGGCGCGCTGCGCACCGTGGGCGGCGTCCAGGTCGGCAGCGCCGACTACGCCACCGGCCTGATGTGGGTCGGCCGCAAGCTGCGCGAAGGCGATCTGCCAACCAAGAAGCCCCAGGACTGACTGGGTTACGGCGCGGTGACGCGCCGAAGAAACTGCAGCGAGCGCTCCAGTGCAAGCCGCCCCGGTGCATCGTCGAGGTTGAACTGGTACTCGTGCGGCAACGCCGGCGTCTGGTCGGCGGGGAAGAACAGGCTGTCGACCTGCACGCCCTTTGCCACCAACGTCTCGGCCATCGACCGAGACTGCCCTTCGAGCGGATCGCCGTTGCCCGCGGTGATGAACGACGGCGGAAAAGCCCCGGTCACATAGCGGCGCACCGACGCGGTCTCGAAGGCCGGCGCCTGCTGGAAATCCTTGCTGCCGCTGTACGACCAGAACACGGTCCGCAGGAAGCCGCCGAACGCACCGTCGAGCCTGGCCTGCGACGCGTCGTAAGCGCCGCAGTGCAGCAGCATGCCGCGCAGCTGCTCGCGCGCGATGGTGAGCGTGACGCCGACCGCTTTCGCGTACCCGGGCACGGCCACGGCATTCGCGACCTGCGCGACGATGTGGGCGCCCGCCGAGTCGCCGGCCAGCACGAGCCGCGTCGGGTCCACGCCGAGCCTTGCCGATTCCCGCACGAGATAGCCCAGCGCCGTGTTCACCTGCCGCACCGGCACCGGGTAGCCCTGCCCAGGCGCGATCGAATAACCGACAGCCACCACGGTGTAGCCCTGCCCCGCCAGCACGCGCGCGTAGTTGGCCACGTCGCGCCGATGGCCCGAGACCCAGGCGCCGCCGTGCACCCACACCACGGTGGGCAAGGGCCGGTCGTCCGCGGAGGTTGGGCGGAAAACGTCGAGGTAGGCATCTGCGTCGCCCTCGTCGTAGTGCTGGTCGAACACCGCCGCGATGCCGGGCGGCACGTGCTTTTGCAGCGACTGCGATGCGGCGTCCGATCCCTTGCCGAAGGCGTAGCGAATCATCAGCGCCGACGGCCACGGGCTCCACTGGAACGCGGCATAGCCCGCGATCACGAGGCCGATGACAACGCCGAGAACGGACAGCAGGATGTTCTTGAGCTTCACGGTGCAGCGCCTGCGCCGGAGAGCCCGGCGCTTCAGGGAGCGCCCCGCATTCTGCTTGCCAGCAGCAGGGGCCCGCTATGCTCGCGCCACATGTCGCCACGGCCCACCGCTCACAGACCCACGCTGCGTCGCGCCACGCACACGCTGTGCGCGGCCCTGGCGCTGATTGCAGCACCCACCTTCGCATCGGCCGCCGTCGGCTGCCTTGCCACGGCCTCGCACATTCCGCCACCGCCTCGCGCCCTCGCGATGGCGGCGCTGGCCCGGCACGAGCACACCGCCTTCGGCAGCCAGACCATGGACGCCGAAGGCCGGCTCACCGAGTCCGGCTATTCGGAAGCGGAAGACACGCGCTATCCCGCCGGCGCGCTGCCCGCATGGCAACGCGTGCTGCGCTACTGGCGCGCGGTCGATCCGTCGAACGAGCGGCTGCCGTCTCTCGTGCGCTTCGGCGCCGTGCGCGCAGCCGACCGCGCGCTGCTGACCGAGGCGTTGAACCAGGCGAGCACGGCGCGCCTGCAAGGCCTGGGCGTCGGCCCCGACCAGGGGCTGGATTCGTCGGACCAGCGCGCCATCGAAACAGCCCTGCAACGCGTCGCGGTGATCGACACACCCTGGTCCGCCGCGTTCATCAGCTGGGTCGCGCGCGAGGCCGGGCTCGGCGCGGACGAGTTCGTCTTTTCCGAGGCCCACGTCGACTACGCGGGCGCCGCATGGCAGGCCGGCATCGACGAGGCCGCGGGCCGCGCGACACCGCAGGCCCTGCGCGCCTGCGACCTGATGCGCACGTCGCCGCGTCCGGGCGACCTGGTCTGCCACGCACGTGGCGCGCGCGGTGCGTCGCTCGACCGTTTCGCAAAGATCGGCGAGCTGCTCGCCGGTCGCCCCACGGGCGGCGCCGCATTGCCGATGCACTGCGATGTGGTGGTGAACGTGGACGATGCGGGCTTCGACGCCGTCGGCGGCAACGTGCTGCAGTCGGTCACGCTGCGGCGCCTGGCCTTCGCACCCGGCACGCGACTGCTGGACCCGAGCTACCTGCCCGAAGGCTGCACGACGGGCAGCGCGGCGTGCGTCGATCGCCACATGAGCCGGCAGCCGTGGTCGCTGCTGCTGCAGTGGCGTTGAGAGAGCGCAACGCGCCCCAACGGGTCAGTCGCGGTAGTACACCTCGACAGCGCCCTTGAGCTTGATCAGCAGCGGATAGCCCTTGCGGTCCAGGGTGCGGCCGGCGGGCACCTTGATCCAGCCTTCGCTGATGCAGTATTCCTCGACGTCCAGGCGGTCCTTGCCGTTGAAGCGGATGCCGATGGGGTGCTCGAAAATGGCGGGAATGTGGTGCGGACTGCGCGGATCGGTCGACAGGTGATCGGGCAATGCGGGCTTGGAGGTGGCTTCGTCGGTCATGGCAAACGGGTTTCTGAATCGACCCGAATGATAGAACCTGCCGCCCTGCCCGCCCCGAGTGCTTCTAGCGGCGCTTCTTCCACGCCTTGGGCGGTGGCTTCGGCCCGAAGCCCAGCGCGGCCCGTGCGAGCGCGTCGGCCTCGGCATTGCGGTGGCGCGGAATCCATTGCACGTGCGCCTCGTCGAAGCCCTGCAGCAGTGCGCGCGCCTCGTCGAACAGCGGCGCCATGCGCACGATGGGCCGCACATCGGCACCGCCACTCAACTGCTCGACCAGCGTGCTGTTGTCGCTGTAGGCCTGCACGGCCGTGGCGCCGCGTGCCTGCAACTCGCGCAGCGCAAGCGTGAGCGCCCGCAGTTCGGCCTCGTTGTTGCAGCCCGTGGTGTGCGTGGCCTGCGAGAAGGTGTGGCGCGTGCCGTCGGGCTGCGTGATGACGACGCCAATGCCCATGCGACCGGGGTTCGGCATGGCGCTGCCGTCGCAGTGGACGACCCACGGAAGAAGGCGCTCCGGCGCGGCAACAGTCATGAAGAAAAAGAAGGAAGCGAAGGAAGCGAAGGAAAGCGGCGAACGCGCTCAGCAGTTGTTGCGCTTGATGCCCGCGAGATTGCACGGCCGCTGGCCGGGCGGTGGACCGGGGTCGCGCGAAGGACGCGGTGGCCGGTGATAGCCGGGGCGCGGTGCGCCGTAGTACGGATCGCCGCCCCAGATGTAGGTCGGCCCCGGATCGACCGCAGGCGCCTCGCCCACCGGGTAGCGCGGAATGATCGCCGGGCCCGAAGGCGCGGGCGGCGGCGGCGATGCGGACGGCGCCGCGTAGGCGGGTCGGCGAGGCTCGGCCTCTTCGCCGGGCGCGCGCGCCGGTGCCGGCGGCGGCTCGTCGATCCGCAACTGCCGCGACTGCCGGGTGCCCGACGGGCAGGCGCCGTCGGTGTAGACGATGCGGCCGTCGGCATCGGTGCAGCGCACCACCTCCGCCTGCACGGCCGGTGCGGCCGCGACGAGCCAGAGCAGAGAAACGAAAAGGAAAGGGGGCGAGCGCATGGAGACGCTGGTTGTAACAGTGCGCGGGCGCGCGAACAAGCGAAAGTAGAGCCGCAGCTTCCTGTCGCCAGGCGTTCCCTAGGCGACAGGCGCACCCGGCGGACTTTGCCATCATCGTCCGTTCGATTGACGCCCGCCGCTGGACACACGGAGCCCCCACCCATGACCTCGCCTTTCTCCACCACCGCCCTGGGCCTGTGCGGCCCGCTGCGCCAGCCGCGCCAGATGCTGGCCGACCAGACCTACGACGACCACAAGTCGATCCACGACGACGCCACGGCGGAAAACCTGGGCCTGCGCGCCGGGCCGATCGAGGGACCGACGCACTTCAGCCAGTTCGACCCGCTGCTGTTCCACGTGTTCGGCCAGGCCTGGTTCGAGACCGGCTGCATCAGCGCCCATTACCAGAACATGGTGGTCGAGGGCGAATCGGTGCGCGCCTTTGTCGACCTGCCCGCGCCCGGTGCCACCTTCGTGCGCCTGCGCGCCGAGAAGGCCGACGGCACGCCGGTGCTGACCGGCACCGCGTCGGTGGGCGATGCATCGCAGCATCCGCACGAGCTGCCCCAGCGCATCGCCAAACTGCGCCCAGCCCAGGGCCTGGTCATCAACCGCGACCTGCGCGTGGGCCAGCGCGGCGCCGTCGTCGAGAAGATCCGCATGGGCTTCGACCAGCACATGGGCGACCACTACCCCTTCACCCTCGCCGACAAGCTCAAGGCCATCACCGAGCCCTGCGACTGGTACACGCCCGAAGGCGGCCAGCGCTCGCCGTGGGGCCGCGCGATCATTCCGACCGAGATGATCAGCGTGCTGCTCGGTTCCACCAGCGCCGAGGCCCAACTGAGCGGCCGCAAGCCCGCCGTGGGCCTGTTCGCCGGACAGGAGATTCGCCTCGTCAAGGGCCCGCTCTTCGTCGACCAGGACTACGAACTGGAGCGCGAGATCATCGCGCTGAGCGAAAGCGCGCGCACCGAGTCCGTGTGGATACGCACCCAGGTGTACGAAATGCCGTCGCGCACGCTCGTGGCCGAGATGATCCTCAATGGCGCGACGATGAAGGCGTCGTATCCGAACTACGAAGCCGAAGCCAAGGAACTCGGTCTGGCCTGAGCGCGTGACCGCGTGACCGCGTGACCGCGGTATTGGCCCCGATTCATCGGGGCAGAATCCGATCTTTTGGGTGCCGTATGCCAGCTGTACTTGAAGGAGGTTGCCTCTGCGGCAAGGTCAGATTCCGTACGACCCAGCCGCCGCTGCGCACGTTCGCCTGCCATTGCACGTTCTGCCAGCGCATGACCGGCACGTCCTTCTACGCCGAGTCGCTCTTTCCGATGGACGCCGTGCAGTTCAACGAGGGCGAGCTTCGGCAGTACGAACATCGCTCGGACGGCAGCCACAAGAAAGTCTTCGTCCACTTTTGTCCCTCGTGCGGCACGACGATGGGCCTGACCTTCGAACGCTGGCCCGAGGTCCGCGCCATCTCGCGCGGGTGCTACGACGATCCGAACGCGGTCGAACTCACGAGCCACATCTGGACACGTTCTGCGCAAAGCGGCGTGGCCTTGCCGGCCGATGTCGACTGCTTTGCCAGGGCGCGCGCCACGGCCGATGGCGTGCCGGAAGTGGCCTTGAGGTACGACGCACCGGCCCTGGCTCGGCAGGACGACGGGGCCTGAACCTTGGCGTCAGCGGCCCTCAGCCGCGATGGGCTCGGCGACGGCGAAGCGCCACGGCCAGGCAGAAGACAGAGACGCACGTCAGCAGGCCCGCGAGCACCGACCACGCGGCGCCGGCCCCGATGAGATTGGCGCCGTCAGCCGCAACGCAACTCGATGCGGCCGCCTCGATGCAATCCCTGTGCTTGTAGTAACGCTCGTAGAACGCCCACCAGAAGAAGCCCGCCGCCGCGGCGAATGCAACGCAGAGGATGGCGGGCCGGGTGATGGAAAGGGGCGTTGTGGTCATGGCGTCGAGCTGCGATCTCGCATCGCATCGGAGGCTGGGGCAATCATCACGCGATCACCCACCGCTCGCGGCGTTCCAGAACGCATTCGCGGCCTTCCCCAAAAGCTCGCTGTCGCGATAGAGCCTTACTTCCAGCGGCACTTCCCACGCGTGGTCCGCCGCGGCAACCAGCCGTCCCTGGTTCATATCGTCGTCCACCAGCGTCTGCGGCAACCACGCGATGCCCCTGCCGTCCAGCACCATCGTTCGAAGCACAGAGGCGAGATGCGCCGTGAAGACGGCCTGCGCGGGAACCGACTCCAGCCTTCGGCCGATCACGGCGCGCATGATGCGTCCCAGCCCTGATTCTTCCGAGTACTGGAGCATCGGAACTGCGGCGTCGCCCCGCCGCGCGAGCTGATGACGCGCGTGGCCCTCCCCGTCCGGCGCCGACACCGGAATCAGTAGATCCTCGCCGATGCGGGTCGACCTGTACGGCTCCGCGTCCAGCGCCCCTTGCGCCTTGCTGTGCGCGTGGCTCAGCACAAACTGGACCTTGCTTTGCAGCATCAGTGCTTCGCAACGCTGAAGCACGTCCGACATCAGCTGCACCGGCCCGAGCGTCGTGTTCGATTCGAGGCTTCGCAGCCATCGCGGTAAAAAAGTGAACGAGAGCGCGTGCGTGGACGCGATGCGCAAGGTGACAGAACTGGCCTCGGCCACCTTCCTGGCGTCGCCCGGCACCCGCGCGACGCGGGCGATCAATTCCTGCGCCACGCCGGTGAACCATTCGCCGGCCTCGGTCAGCTGGGCGGGTTGCGAACGCCGGTCGAAAAGCTCGGCGCCGATCCACTCCTCCAGGGCACGAATGCGCCGGCTGAATGCGGGCTGGGAACTGTGGCGGTCCTGCGCGGCGCGCGAAAAGTTTCCCGTGGCAGCCAGGGCCATGAAGTCTTCAAGCCAGATCAGATTCATGTGCGGTTCGTCCAGTGCATGAAAGCAGCGAAAAGGAGCATTGGCCCAAACATCCGGTACGGCGGACCATGGCGGCTCTCAATCAGAAGTTCCCTGGAGCCCGTCATGAAGATCGTCGAAATCCGCGAGAAAACCATTCCCATCAGTTCGCCCATCCGCAACGCCTACATCGACTTTAGCAAGATGACGCTGAGCCTTGTCGCGGTGATCACCGACGTGATCCAGGGCGGCAAGCCGGTGGTCGGCTACGGCTTCAATTCGAACGGCCGCTACGGCCAGGGCAAGCTGATGCGCGAGCGGTTCATTCCGCGCATCCTCGAAGCCGCCCCGTCGTCGCTCGTCGACGACACGGGCGACAACCTCGACCCGCACAAGATCTGGAACACCATGTTCACCAACGAGAAGCCCGGCGGCCATGGTGAACGCTCCGTGGCGATCGGCACCATCGACATGGCGGTGTGGGACGCCGTGGCCAAGATCGAAGGCAAGCCCCTCTTCCAGCTGCTGGCCGACCGCTACGGCGACGGCAAGCCGAATCGCAAGATTTTTGTCTACGCGGCGGGCGGTTACTACTACCCCGGGCAGGACCACCGGAAGCTGCAGGACGAGATGCGCAGCTACATCGACCGCGGCTACACGGTCGTCAAGAAGAAGATCGGCGGTGCCTCGCTCGACGAAGACCTTCGCCGCATCGACTCGATCATGGAAGTGCTGCAGGACGGCCAGAAACTGTGCGTGGACGCGAACGGGCGCTTCGACCTGGAGACCGCCATCGCCTACGCCAAGGCGCTGTCGCAATACGACCTGTTCTGGTACGAGGAGCCGGGCGACCCGCTTGACTTCGAACTCCAGGCGGCGCTGCGCAACTTCTACAAGAACCCGATGGCCACGGGCGAAGATCTTTTCTCGATGCAGGATGCGCGCAACCTCATCCGCTACGGCGGCATGCGCCCCGACCGCGACTGGCTGCAGTTCGATTGCGCGCTGAGCTACGGCCTCGTGGAATACCTGCGCACGCTCGACATGCTCAAGGAGCACGGCTGGTCCGCCAGCCGCTGCATTCCCCATGGCGGCCACCAGATGTCATTGAACATCGCCGCGGGGCTCGGGCTAGGCGGCAACGAGTCCTACCCCGACCTGTTCCAGCCGTTCGGCGGTTTCCCCGATGGCGTGAAGGTGGAGAACAGCCATGTGACGCTGCCCGACCTGCCCGGCATCGGCTTCGAAGGCAAGGCCGACCTGTACCGCGAGATGCAGGCGCTGTCGGCCTGACGTTCGCAAAAAACCCAAGGAGACAAGACCATGACGCGATACAGATTCCACCTTTGGCGCTGCGGCGCCGGCCTCGCCGCGCTCGGATTCGCTTCGCTGGCATGCGCCGAATTTCCGGACAAACCCGTCACGCTGGTCGTGCCCTTTTCTGCCGGCGGTCCCAGCGACAAGATCGCCCGGGACCTGGCCGAGGCGCTTCGCAAGCCGCTGGGCCAGACCGTCATCATCGAAAACGCCGCCGGCGCGGGCGGCACGGTGGGCTCGGCCAAAGTGGCGCGCGCCGCACCGGACGGCTACACGCTGCTGGTGCATCACATCGGCATGGCCACCGCGCCGGCCCTGTACCGCAAGCTCAGCTATAAGGTGCCGGACGATTTCGAAACCCTGGGTGTCATCAACGAAGCGCCTTCGGTGCTGATCGGCAAGCCGAGCCTCGCTGCCGGCAACTTCGCCGAGCTGCGCCAGTGGATCGCGTCGAACGGCGGCAAGGTGAACCTCGCCAACGCCGGGCTCGGTTCCGCGTCGCACCTGTGCGGCCTGATGCTCCAGGGCGCGCTGAAGACGAGCATGACGCCCGTGCCCTACAAAGGCACCGCGCCGGCAATGACCGACCTCATCGGCGGCCAGGTCGACGTGATGTGCGAACAGGCGACCAACGCGGTGCCGCAGATCGAAGGCAGGAAGGTCAAGGTCTACGGCATCACCAGCTTGCAGCGGCTACCGCTCGCCGCGCTGAAGGACACGCCGACCTTGTCGGAAGCCGGACTGAAGGACTTCAACGTCCAGGTCTGGCACGGCGTGTACGCGCCGCGCGGCACGCCTGCCGCGGTGCTCGCCAAGCTCAACGCCGCACTGCGCACCGCGTTGAAAGACCCGGACCTGATCAAGCGGGAAGAGGCGCTCGGCCTCGCCGTCGTCAGTGACGACCGGCTCGACCCTGCCGGCCACAGGAAATACCTTGAAGCCGAAAAGGCCCGGTGGTCGAAGGTGATCAAGGACGCTGGCGAATACGCCGACTGATGCGGCAAGGGCCGGCGGGCGGCACTCCCTCGCCGGTCCGCGCACGTCAGCGTTCAGGCACGGGCCGCTTCTTCTGCGCGGACCTCGGCGCCTCGCTGCGCGCCAGCCACAGTCCGCTCGCCACGATCAACGCGCCGCCGCCCAGCGTCCATGCATCGGGCGCGGCCCGCCAGAACACCCAGTCCAGCACCAGCGCCCACGCGAGGGCGCTGTATTCGAAGGGCGCGATGGCAGCGGCCTTCCCGTGGCGGAAAGCCTCGGCAATCGCCAGCTGGCCCAGAAAGCCGCTGATGGCCAGCCCGGCGAGCAACCCCATGTGCTCGGCCTTCAAGGGCATCCATTGCGGCACCGACAGCAGGCGAAGAAGGCGCATGCCAACAGCATCGCAGCGATGCCGCGCAGGGTTCCGGTCGATTGCATGGTCAGGTGGTTGTCTCGCGGCAGTGACCGGAGTCAGGGGACTTGTTCTTGACCGCCGAGCATAGGCGCGGCGAACGTCGGGTCGTGTCCCCCTCTGCCGGCCCGCTACCGGCACTCGTTCCAGTACCCGTCCGGATTCGCCTCCAGCGGCGTGGCGATCCGCTTGAGCGACGTGCGGCCCTGCGCGTCCTTCGCGACAACGAAGACGTGCCCGTCCTGCACCGGGAAACCGTTGCGCAGGAACTTGAAGCCACTGCGCACCGACGAAAAGTCGGCCTCGTTGAGTGCGTTGCGCAAGGCACCGCGATCGGCGACCGAGCCCTTGGTCTCCTTCAACGCACGGTCGATCAGGAGCGCCGCGTCGAAACCTTGCGCGGCGTACTGCGAGGGGATGCGACCGTGCTTCTTTTCAAAAGCGGCAACGAACGCCTTGCTCGTCGGGCTCGGCAGGTCGGGGCCCCAGACCGCGCCGGTCAGCACATGGAGCGCGGCATCCTTGAGCAGCGGCAGCGTCGTGCCATCGACCGTGCCGACCGTCAACAAGGGCAACTTGCTCAGCAGACCCGAGCGGTTCATCTGCTGGATGAAGTTCACGCCCATGTCGCCCGGCAGGAAGGCGACCACCGCGTCGGGCGCGACGCGCTTGATCTGCGCCAGCGCTGCCGCGTAGTCGGTCTGCTCGGGTTTGACGTAGATTTCGCTGACCACCTCGCCCGAGTAGTAGCGCTTGAAGCCCCGCAGCTGGTCCTTGCCCGACGCGTTGTCGGGCGCCACGAACAGCGTCTTCCAGTAGCCCTTGTCGACCGCGTACCGCCCCACGATCCCGGCCTGGTACTCGTCCTGGTACGAGGCGAAGACGAATTTGTTGTTGCACTGCTTTCCGGCGATCGGAGCAGGGCCGGCATTCGAGCCGACGAACAGCACGCCCGCCCTGGCCATCGGTTTGGCGATGGCCATCATCACGTCGGAGAAAGTCACGCCGGTGATGACGCTGAGCTTGTCGTTCTCGATGAGGCGCTGCGCGAGTTGCGCTCCGAGTTCGGAGTTGTGTAAAGAGGCCCCTTGGGACCTCTCTTTTTGACTCCTCCACCTTAGCGACCACTCGTTGGTCGAATTCCGTTTGCCAGCAGCGCAGATATCACAAATCCAGTGGTTCTCGGCCGACGAACACATGTCGAGGTAAGGGCATACGCCTCAACGTTTCGCGTCTTCTTCGCCACAAGTTACGACGTCCGCAGAGGCGGGGCTATCAATGCGGACGAACTCAACCAGTTCCCTTGATAGCTTCCGAGCGAAGCCTCGCGCCAACTGTGGCCTCGATAATCTTGTCGCGAAGTGTCTCAACCTTGTCCTGCTTGAGCACCGGCACATCGAGATGCCTAGCAATTTGATCCAAGGTCTTCTTGGTCTCGAAGGCAGTCTCCATGAACTGAGAGGCCTCCGCGCGACTTGGGAACATGGTCAGTTTCGCCACAAGGCTGTTGAGGTCGACCAACGTCTCAGGCGAGATCTCCTCCTTGGATCTGCGACGAATGACCTTAATCTCGATGTCGCAGTTCGGATCGATTAACCGAGAAATTTCGTCCTCGGACATCCGCTCAAGGGCTCCTGCCAAACGCCTCAACGCTGACGCCGCCGTGAATGAGGAGTAGCTCATAGCTCCTCCAAGAGCTTCTCGAACTCATCAACCACTGCTTCAATCTCATTAACAATATCCGAGTGGGTATTGTTCGAGTAAGCATTCAGCACCACGGGCATGAGGTTCTGTGGCGCATCCCCGAAGATGGTCTTGTTTTCGCGAAAGTAGTTGTCGAGCGTAGAAACTCCTAGCCGCTTCGTTTGCGAGATGAACTGCCGCTGCGCCGAAATCGGCTGCCCGCTTGTGATCTGGATCATGGTGAAGATAACGCCGAGAATCTGTGGCGATATTTTGAGATTGTCCTCGTCTGGTCCGGCGAACTCGTTGAAGTCCTTCACGAGCTCCTTGACGCTGCGCTGTAGGTAGTCGATGCCCAAGGTGGACAGATAGTCCGGTTTTGCCGGTATCAGAATTTGCTCGCTTGCAACAATCGCATTCTTGGTGACGATGTTGAAGTTTGGCGGGCAGTCGATCAAAACAATGTCGTAATCCTCGCTTTCTGCGATAGCTGCAATTGCCTGCCGCAGTTGCCCGTGGACTTTCAAGTAATTTCGCTTCGAAGCTGACATGTTGACGCCGCCCAAAAGTGTCGCCAGCTCTAAGTCCACATTGATCAACCCGAGATGCGAGCAGATCAGGTCGATCTTTCCCCCATTGCGTCGGACGATCCCGTTAACAGCAGGTGGAGTTATGACGAAGTCAGTAAGGGGTGGTGGCTCCTTACCTTGGCTGATGACGTCGAACCATGACTTGATGGTTTTACCAGCCTTGTAGTTCGTATCCCAGTCGTCGGGTGTGACGAAAGAGAAGGTCAGACTGGCCTGCGCATCGGTGTCAATCAACAGCACTTTTTTTCCTCGCCACGCTAGCTCACTAGCGATATTGGCAGTCACGGTCGTCTTGCCGACGCCGCCTTTGTAGTTGATGACCGAGACGATATGCATTTCGAGTCCTAGTGAAAGTTAGCTGGACATTATGTAGGACTCCTTGGCCGAGGACACATGAAAATCTCCGACACGGCAATCGGCCGTACCTTCGTGAATTGGGCACAGACTCAGAGCGATCGTCACACCCTGATTGAGTCGGCACAGCTAATGAAGAACAGCCCGTGGCGAGCGTCAAAAACTGCATCTGATCTTTGACCGTTATCGTAGCGTTGTCCAAAAAATAGGAGCACCGGGTAACGTCGAACTTCTGCTACTAGCAAATGGCACCCGCCTGTGTCAGTAAGCAGTGACAATCCTCAAATGGCCCAAGGAAAACGAATTTCTTCCGACATCGGAGACGACGCGATCCAAGCGATCAAGGCGTTCGGTGCTGCCGCCAAGCTGGCGCGCACAACGGCTGGCGAGGGCCAAGCGGTTGCCGCTGCGCGCTTGGGCGTTCATGTCCAGACGATCGCGCGGATCGAATCGGGTGAGCCGGGCGTTGCCATCGGGCACGTGCTCGGCATGCTGGCGCTCTACGGCATCTCGACCACGTTGCAGCAACCGGCGGAGAACGGCGAGCGCCCCACCGGTCGGCCCGGCTAGGTATCGCCAACGACAGCACGCAGCGACTGCAGCGTGGCTTCGGCCGTTTCGATGCGCCGCTGCAGCTCTTCATTGACCAGCCGCACGAGCGCGCCGAGTTCGGTGCGCGTCGGGTACACCTCGTCGGTGTCGTTCACGTGTTGCGGCACGATGAGTTTCTCGATGCACGCATACGCGCGTCGCACCGTGTGAAAGCTGTCGAGGTCATCGCAGGCCTGAAGGGCGAGCGATTCGGCGCAGAGAGTTGCCGAGGATTCGGGGAGCAAGGGAGCGAGCGCCATCAGGCCTCCAGGAGGTGAGCGCAGAGATGCTTCGGGAGACCAAGCCCGGCCGCGCCTCCCAGGCGCAGCGGCCGCAGTATAGCCACGCACCTCCGCCCGATTCACAGCGCAAAACCGGGATGCCCCTACGACCCGTGCCCCCTCCCCCGATGCTGGAACAATGGGCCGATCTATGGATGGTCTCGATCTCATCAAAACGTTCCGCGAAGTCGCGTTCCGGCGCAGCTTTTCCCGCGCGGCCCTGTCGTTGGGCATGTCCAAGGCGACGGTCAGCCGCTATGTGGCCGAGCTCGAATCGCGCAGCGGCGTGCGCCTGCTCAACCGCTCGACCCGCTCCCTGAGCCTCACCGACGCAGGCGAGGTGCTGCTGGAGCGCAGCACCGAGCTGGTGACGATGGCCGAGAACACGCTCAACGACCTGCAGGCGCACGGCTCGCACCCGCGCGGCCGGCTGCGCATGAGCGCACCGCACGGTCTCATTGCGGGCTGGCTCTCGGACGTGATTGCGGAGTTCATCAAGCTCTATCCCGACGTGTACGTGAGCCTCAATTTCACCAACCACGACATCGACCTGATCGAGGCCGGCATCGACATCCACCTGACGGGCGGGCGCATCGACGACATGAACCTGATCGTGCGCCGGCTGGTGCGCTTCGACATGGTGGTGTGCGCGTCGCCCGCCTACTGGGCGCAGCGCGGCATTCCGCAGGTGCCCGAGGACATGGCCCGGCACGACGTGCTGAGCTATTCGCCGATGCCCACGACGAGCCTGCCTTTCGAAACCGACGGCCAGCCGCACGAGGTGGCGGTGCACAGCCGCATGGAGGCCAACGACGCGGTCGCGTTGATCGAGCTGGCGCTGCGCGGCGTGGGCGTGGCCTATGTGCCCGAGCCACTGGCGCAGTCGCACCTGGAGCGCGGCGCGCTGGTGCCGGTGCTGCGCGACCACATGCCGCACGAGCACTGGCTGTACGCCGCCTACTCGCAGCGCCGCCACAACAGCGCGGCGATGCGCGCGATGCTCGACTTCCTCGAAAAATCGATGGGGCCGGTGCCCGAGCCCCTGCCCGCTGCCGTGCCGGTGGCGCTGCCGCCGTGCGGCACCACCGCAGCCGCCATGGCGGCGCGCGACTCACTCGTTTCCAACGGAAAGGCTCCGCTCACCCCATGACCTCGCCCGCGCTCGTGATCCGCCCGCCGACACCCGACGACTTCGCCGCCTGGAAGCCGCTCTGGGACGGCTACAACGCCTTCTACGGCCGCGAGGGCGCCACGGCCTTGCCCGACGCGGTCACGCAGGTCACGTGGCAGCGCTTCTTCGATGCGTACGAGCCGGTGCATGCGCTGGTCGCCGAACGCGACGGGCAGTTGGTGGGGCTGGTGCACTACCTGTTCCACCGCAGCACGACGCGCATCGAGCCGACCTGTTACCTGCAGGACCTGTTCACGCAGTCGTCCGAACGCGGCCGGGGCGTGGGCCGCCAGCTCATCCAGGGTGTGTACGACGAGGTGCGGCGCGCAGGCGGGTACCGCGTGTACTGGCAGACGCACACGACCAACGCGGCGGGGCGGATGCTCTACGACAAGGTCGCGAAGCACGAGGGCTTCATCGTCTACGCGACGATGGTCTGAGCCCGCGCTGACGATCAGTACTTGATGGTGATGCCGGCCTTCACGCCGGTGTTGGCCTTGCCGTCCGAATGCGCGCCGCCCGAGAAGGAGACGTCGCCCCCGGTCTTGGCGCCCACCGAATAGGTGGGCCGCTTGCCCGAGGTGTCGGTGCCGGCCTCCAGGGCGCTGCCGTCCGGGCGCTGCACGCCGACCGTGGCGCCGTTGGTGCGGGCCGAGGTTTCGGTGGAGTCTACGTTGGGCGTGATGTAGGCCGTGCCCTTCTCGTCACTGTCGATCGGCACTTTGATGGGCTCCGCGGGGGCCACGCCGGCCGCTGCGCAGGCAGCCACACCCAGGAACGCAAGAATCACTCTGTTCATGGGCACTGATGGTGGGGGCTGGCCGTTACGCGGGCTGTGGGGGTGGCCTCCCCTGCCGCGTAGGACAAGGGCGGTGTTTTCGCGGCTTCAGTGCCATGACATGTTGAACAGGAAGAACGCCGCCAGCACCCACAGCAGCAGCACGAGGTGCGTGAGCTGCAAGCCTTCTTGCCGAATCCAGTAGCCGAACCACAGGCCACCCAGGTGCATCGCGAGGAGGAATGCGGCAAAGCCGGCCAGCCCCAGGTTGAGCCACGGCCGCGCGACGGCCAGGTCGCCGCCGACGACCAGCGCGGCACTGCCCGCCCAGAACGCCAGCGCCGCGCCGAGTTGCAACGCCAGCACCACACCCAGCGCCGTGCGATGCAGCGCCACTGATCGGATCGCACGTGTCAGCAAGGGCGTCTCGATGGCGGGTTCGTCGTGCAACGGCGCCATCGACATCGTGCCGCCGACCGCGAACGCCGAGCCCGCAAAGCCGCGCCAGTTGTTGCGCACGGCAATCGAAAGCCACAGCGCCATGCCCAGCGCGTGAAGGGACTGGAACAGCCAGACGGAGGTAGGGAGATTCATCGGGGCGCCTGTGGCATTAAATATCAAAGATTATTCTTTGATATTGATGCGCCCGCCGGTCGGCGGTCAAAGTCCCTCAACGAAGGTCGAACGCCATGAACACCGCCACCACCCCGCCCGGCCCGTCGCCCGAGGCGCTCGAGCGCCTGCTGGCCGCGGGCCGCGACAGCGCCCTGCTGCGCATGAGCCTTGCGCTGGCGCATCACCGGCGCGACGACGCGCCCACGGCGCTGATGCATGTGGAGAAAGCGCTGGCTTTCGACCCCGAGTTCACGGCCGCGTGGCGGCTGCAGGGCCTGCTCGCGCTGGCGCTCGGCGACGCCGCGAAGGCCGAGGCCTCGTTCGCGCAGGCGCTGGAGGTGGCGCAGCGGCGCGGGGAGCTTCAGCTGGTGAAGGAACTCACCGTGCGGCTGCGGCGCCTGCGCACGCCGAAGCCAGCTGCAGACTGACCTGCGTCAGCCCGCCATCTTCGCCAGCGGATTGAGCCCTGGCTCGCCGACGCGCGTGAGCGTGTTGCGGTCGGTGTGATGGAAGGGCTCGGCCTGGCCCTGGATCTGCATCACGGTGTCCTGGTCGTACGACCAGGTGCCGTCGGCATTGATCGTCACCGTGATGTTCCACGCCAGCGTGGTGAAGGCGCGTTCGATGAACGGGTTCGACACGATGCCGTTCACCAGGCTGCCGTGCTCGGCGCTGAGCGTGAACTGCGTGTCGCCGGGCTTCACGTGCCCGCTGGCCATGGCCACCTGTCCGCGCGGAATCGCCAGCGTGTGGAACACAGTGCCGGTGGCCGGCTCCCACAGCCAGTAGCCGACCTGGTCGTGGTACATCTTCGTGAGGCCGGGCTTGTGGATGTAGGTGTGGTAGCGCAGACCGTACAGCAGCTGCGGGCCGTTGGTCTGCGCGTCGATGGGCTGCAGCTCGTAGTGCTCGACATACACCTGCGTCTTCGGGCCCTCTTTCTTCGGCTTGACGTCGACGCCCTTCATGCCCTCCCAGATGCCGGCCATCGCTCGCAACGGGCCGAGGTTGGCGAGCGTGTCGGGGTCGGCCGGGGGTTCGGTGTAGATGTCTTCGGGTGTGGTCATGGGGTTTGTCGTGGGAGGAAGAAAACGGAGAGAAGCTTTTCGGTTCTGATTCTGCTTGAGCACTGCAGCGGTCAGGTCGTCAGAGCGTGTCCCACACCTGCACGAGCCCGACGAGGTGCACCACGCCGTACACGAAGCACACGAGCGAGCTCCAGACCCAGAAGGCGTTGAGGCGGCGCCGGTCGAACAGCCACATCGCGACTGCGGCGAGCCCGCGCAGCAGGTACACGGCGGTGATGGCGGGCAGCACCAGGGCCTGCGAGGGCAACGGCTGCAGCACCCCGGCGCCCGCGAGCGCGTAGGCGGCCCACACACCCAGCATGCCGGCAATCACCAGCGTCACGGCCACGGGGTACAGATGGCCGGCCTCCGCGCTCGCGGCCATGCGCTCGCCGGCGCCGAAGAAGCGGTACCAGGCCGGGCCGCCGAAGATGATGCAGAGGTGCAAGAGCGCGGCGATGGCGCTCAGCACGGCGCCGGCGATCAGGAAGAGGTTGGGGGTCACGCAGGCTTTCTTGTCAGGTCAACACAGCAGGTCGCGCGCACGGACAGCCTCGCGCACCGGGCCGAACGCACCGAAGCGCACGGGCAGGCCGCTGAGGGCTTCCGCACGCCGGACCCAATCTGCCGCGCTGGCGACAGGGTTCGGTTCGTACAGGGGCTGCGCGCCTTCCAGCAGACGGGTCAGTGCGTGCTGGTGGTCGAGGTCGGGCGCGTCGCTCAGCGGCAGCGACGACAGCGTGCGGCCGTCGGCGCCGCGGTAGCCGGCGCACCACCGCAGGTCGGCGTGCGCAACCGCATCGAGGTGGCTCGCGAGCAGCCCGTCGAGCGGTCCGGCGGCGGCGAGCGCGTAGCGCAGCAGCACGGCGTCGGGGTGGCCGCGTCGGAACGCACCCTGCCAACCCTCGTCGGCGTTGTGCGGCTCGGCCAGCCGCGCATCGAGCCTATGGTCGTGCGTGGGCAGCGGCCCGGCGCCGTGCCGCGTGAGATGGCTGCGCAGCACGCCCAGATGCTGCACGGGCGCCGCGATGCCCGCGTCGCGCAGCACAGCCTCGACCGCGGCGGCGGAGACGGTGCTCCAGGTGGTGTGCGGATGAAAGCCGCGCCACTCGTCGAGCAGCACGCCCTGCGCGCCTTCGAAGAGCACGGTGCCGGGCAGCGCGAGCCGTTCGCCGATGGCGTCGGCACTTGCCGGAGGCGACTGGCGCAGGCACGGCTGCACGGCGTCGAGCCAGCGCTGGGCGAGCGAGGCGTCGGCGAGCGCGGCCAGCTCCTGCGCGGCATCGGCCGACGAAGCCGCCGCGTTCGCGAACTCGCGGTGCAGCGCGACGCGCACGGCTTCGAGCTTGTCGAGCGTGCGCGTCGCGTGAACCAGATCGCCGTAGTGCAGCGTCGTTTCGGGCACTGCCAGCGCTTGCCGCACGGTCTCGCCCACGCCGACGCCGCAGCTGCCGTGCGCCGCCGCGCCGCGCGACCACTCGCGCAAGCGGCCGGCGGCCTGATGGAACGGCGTGGTCACGCGGCAGCGCGCATCGATGAACAAGCGCGCGAACGCGTCAGGCACGCCCGCGCGCTGCAGCACCTCGGCCTCGACGCGCAACGCAGTCGGGTGCACCACCACCGGGCTCGCCAGCACGGTCGCCACGCCGGCATGGAAGCTGCCCGCGCCGAACTGGGAGAAGGTGTGGTGGCGGCCGTCGGCCAGCACCACGTTGTGGCCGGCCTGCGCGCCGCCGTTGAAGCGCACGACCGTGTGGGCACCCCAGGCGTCGCACAGGAAGTCGGTGAAGCGGCCCTTGCCGCAGTCGCCGAAGCCGAGACCGAGCAGCGAGACGTAGCGCGTGGAAGTCAACAGCGGGCCATCAGCCGAAGAGCCGCTTCCACCACGAACTGCGCGCGCCGTTGCCCGCGACGGGCGTGGCACGGCGTGGTGCGGTCGGATCGAGCAGCGCGGCGTAGCCGTCGAGCGCGTGCAGCACGCCGCGCACGCGTTCCTTCGCCATGCCGGTGCCGCCCATCACGCCGGCCAGGGCGTCGAGGTTGGGCACGGCCTTCTCGGTGAGCGCGACGATGCCCGCCGCGACCGCGCAGGCGTCGTCGGGCGAGTCCATGCAGATCACGTGGTCGCCGAGCAGCTCGCGCCAGCGCGGCTCGCAGCGGCGGCGGCGTTGCGCATCGGGAATCAGGAAGAACAGGTGCGTGGTCTCGGCCGCGGCGGCGATGACCTCTTCGATGGGAATGTCCTCGTCGAGCTTCTCGCCGATGAGCCCTTCGACCTGGTGGCGCGACACGGCCGGGTACGGCAGCTCGTCGCCGGTGACGAACAGGTAGCCGCGCTTCTTGCGCTTCACCCAGCAGTCCATGTCGGTGTGCTGCGCCATGACGTAAAAGGCGAGCTCGTAGCTCTCTTCGCCGCTGCCCCCGCCGCCGCCTTCGAGGTAGCTCCAGGTGAGCCACTGGTCCATGAGGTTGGCGGTCGATTCGAACTGGCCCACCTGCAGCGGCGCCTGGTCGGAGGTGGCGTCGCCGATGGCCATGAACAGCAGCTGGGGGTCGGCCACGCCACAGTCGGTCAAGAGCTTCATGAAGGTGGGCAGCTCGCGGCGCGCCAGGGTCTGCGGGATGTTGCCCATCGAGCCGGTGACGTCGAGCGCGAACACGATGCCCAGCGAGTTCGGGTGGTCGGCGTTGTCGCGCGACTCGCGCACCTTGAGCCCCTGCGGGTTCATGAGCATGTGCGTGGCGGTCTGCTTGAAGACCTCGCTGCCGGGCTTGGCGGCGCGGTCGGCCACGATGGCCGCGTGGGCGGCGTGCGAATAATTTCCGTAACCCATGGAGGTGCTCCTTCGTGCGAGGAAAGTGAAAGGCTGGCCGCTGGCTAGCGAACCGGCGCGGGGTCGAAATGAACGAAGCGCGACGGCCCGAAGGCCTCGCGCGAGGCGGCCGACAGTGCCTGCTCGATGCCCTGTGCGCCCAGGCGTTCGCAGGCGATGGCATCGTCGCTGCATTCGCGCAGCAAGGCGGCGAGCGGTGCGGGCACAGCGCCATCCGAGAGCAACGCGCGCACGCTGCGCGCCGACGCCATCAGGTCACGCCCGATGGCGCCCCCCGACACGTCGGGCTTCGCCTGCGACCAGCCGATGAGCAGCACACCGTGGTCGCGCGGATGCACGAGTGCATGCGCGGGCGTGATCGCGCGGTGCGTCCAGCCGGCGCCGTGCACGAAGGCCAGCACCTCGAGCATGCGCCGCCAGAGCCAGACGGCATGGCGCGCGTCGATGCCTTGCGGGCTGTTCGCCTGCTGCACCTCTTGCAGGCTGCCCCAGAAACCGGTCGGGTGCCGCAGCACGAGCGCCTGCCGCTCACCGTCGCCGAGGCCTTGCGCCACGCCCAGGCCCAGCGGCTGCGGCAGCCGCCGCGTGAAGTAAGCCGCACCGGCCACCGACAGGGCTTGCAGCGCCTGCAGCACGGCGGCCTCGCGTGCCAGCACGGCGTCGCCGGCCGCGTCACGCGCAAGCTTGATCGTCACGCGCTCGGGCACGGCGCCGAGCCGTTCGGCGAGCAGCACGTCGCTGTGCTCGCCGTGGCCCAGCGGGGCGAGCACGCGGTAGTGCGCGCCGCGCCACTGCAGGAGGCGGCCGGTGTCGGTGAGCTGCGGCGCATTGGCGCGCCGCCAGGCGGCGCGAAAGCTCTCGCGCTCGACGGTTTCGGTGCCGCGCGTGATGGTGGCGCCGCAGTAGCCGCAGTGGACGGTGCGCCAGCGCGCCGCGCGCGGCAACGGCGCCGAGCATTGGGGACAACTCAGTGCAAGCAGCGACAGCATGGCCGCGCCCTCCTCTTCAGTCTTCTTGTGGCGCGGCCGGGTCCGGCGAGGCCAGGATGCGGTCGATGCGGCGCCCTTCGAGCGCCACGATCTCGAAGCACCAGCCCGCGCAGTCGATGTGCTCGCCCACGGCGGGCAGGTGGCCCGACACGGACATCAGCAGGCCGGCCACGGTGTTGTAGCGGCCGCGCTCTTCGTCGGGCAGCTCGCGGATGCCCAGGCGCGCGCGCAGTTCCGACACGGGCATGAGGCCGTCGAGCTCCCACACGCCGTCGGCGCGCTGGTGGGCCCAGGCGTCGGCCTGCATGCCGGGCTGCAGCTCGCCGGTGATGGCTTCGAGCAGGTCGCGCGGGGTCATGAGGCCCTGCACCACGCCGTACTCGTCGACCACGAACACCAGCCGGCCGGCGCGCGTGCGGAACTGCTCGAGCAGCTCCATGCCGGTGAGCGTCTCGGGCACGAACACGGCGGGCGTGGCCTCCTGGCCCAGCACGCCGTCGTGCGCGGAACCCAGGCGCAGCAGGTGCGCCACGCTGATCACGCCGACCACGTCGTCCAGCGAATTGCGGCACACGGGGTACCACGAATGCACGAGGTTGAGCGCCGCGGCGTCGGCCACCTTCTGCAGCGCCTGCGCGACGGTGTTGGAGGCGTCGAGCCATTCGATGTCGGCGCGCGGGATCATGAGCGACGACAGGCGGCGGTCGTCCAGGTGGAACACGTTGCGCACCATCTGGTGCTCGTGCTGCTCGATGACGCCGGCGTCCACGCCTTCTTCGAGGCTGGCCGAAATTTCTTCTTCCGTGACCGAGCGCGCGGCGTTGGCGTCGATGCGCAGCAGCTTCAGCGTGGTGGCGGTGGCGCCGGCCAGCAGCCACACGAAAGGCTTGGCGCCCTTGGCCAACCCGCGCATGGGGCGCGCCACGAAGCGCGCCACCGGTTCGGGGTACAGCTGGCCGATGCGCTTGGGCACCAGCTCGCCGAAGATGATGGTGAAGAAGGTGATGCAGGTCACCACCAGCGCAGTCGACGCGATGCTGGCGGAGGCCGCGCCCATGCCGACGCTTTCCATCCACACCGCGAGCGGCCCCGCGAAGGCGGCCTCGCCGACGATGCCGCTGAGCATGCCGATGGAGGTGATGCCGATCTGCACGGTCGAGAGGAATTGCGTGGGCGATTCCATCAGCTTCAGCGCGGCCTCGGCGCCGGTGTCCCCCGTTTCGGCCAGGGCCGCGAGGCGTGCGCGGCGGCTGGTGGAAAGGGCCATTTCGGACATTGCGAACACCGCATTGAGGGTGGTCAGCAAGGCCAGCAGGAAGACATCCATGAACAGAGGGGGAAAATGAGGGAATGTCACTTTACTGTATCGGCGACGTCCAGGGCTGCGATGCCCCCCTGGGCCGACTGCTCGACAAGATCGATTTCTCCCCCAGCCGCGACACCCTCGTGGTGCTCGGCGACCTGGTGAACCGGGGCCCCGATTCGGCCGCGGTGCTGCGCCGCCTGCAAGGCTACGGCGCCTCGGCGTTGAGCGTGCTGGGCAACCACGACCTGCACCTGCTGGCCGTGGCGCACGGCGTGCGGAAGGGCGGCCGCAAGGACACGGTGGCCGATCTGCTGGCCGCGCCCGACAGCGAGGCGATGCTCGACTGGCTGCGCCAGCAGCACATGGCGCTGCACATGCAGGTCGGCGGCGGCGACCTGCTGATGGTGCACGCCGGCGTGCTGCCGCAGTGGACGGTGGGCGAAACGCTGGCATTGGCATCAGAGGTCGAGTCGGTGCTGCGCGGCCCCGCACTGGGCGACTTCCTGCACGAGATGTACGGCAACACGCCCGACCACTGGGACGACGCGCTCACCGGCCATGCGCGGCTGCGCGTGATCGTCAACGCGCTGACCCGGCTGCGCTATTGCACGCCCGAGGGCGTGATGGAGTTCGAAAGCAAGGACGGCGCGATTCCCGGCCCCGAGGGCTTCCTGCCGTGGTTCGACGTGCCGGGTCGCAAGACCGCCGCGGCCACCGTCGCCTTCGGCCACTGGTCGACGCTGGGCTGGCTCTCGCGGCCCGACCTGCTGTCGACCGACACGGGTTGCGTGTGGGGCGGCTGCCTCAGTGCGGTGCGCTTCGGCGCGACGCTGGACCAGCGCGAGCTGATCCAGGAGAAGTGCGAGCAGGCGCAGAAGCCCGGCAAAGGGGCTTGAGCGACACGGGGCTCGTTCGGGCTCAGAACCCGTGCGTCATCAGCGCGTAGACCGTCTGCACGCCGGTCACGTAGTTGCCCATGCGCAGGTTCTCGTTCGCCGCGTGCTGGTTGTTGTCGGCGTTCACCAGCGGAATGATCGCGAACGGCACCTGCAGCACGCGCACGATTTCCGCCGTCGGCACGGTGCCGCCCATCATGCGGATGCGCACCGGCTCGGGCGAGGTGCCGAAGGTGTCGGTCAGCGCCTTGTAGGCCCACTGGCCGATCGGTGAATTGATCGGCGAGCCCGCCGCGTCGGCGCCCTCGCTGCGGTAGCTGAAGCTTGCGATCTTGTCGTAGCGGGCGCGCTCCTCGTCGGTCGGCGCGGCCTTCACGAGGTGGTAGCCCTGCTTGACGATGTGCGCCTCGATCAGCTTGCCCAAATAAGGCGCGTCGGAGTCGGGCGTGGTGCGCAGGTCCATCTCGGCTTCGGCCTTGTCGGGGACGATGTTCGCCACCTTGTCGCCCACGGCCGCCGAGGCCATGCCGCGCACGTTCAGCGAGGGGTACTGCATCGCCTCCTGGTAGTTGGCGCCGACCTTGTCGGTGCGGGCGATGCCCAGCCGGCGCTTGAGCGCGGCCTCGTCGTCGGGCACGGCGGCCATGATCTTGCGGTCGGCCTCGCCGATCTTCACGCGGTCGTAATAGCCCGGCACGGTCACGCGGCCGGTGTCGTCCTTCATCGTGGCCAGCAGGCTGGCGAGGCGCTGCGCCGGGTTGGGCGCGTAGTTGCCGTAGTGCCCGCTGTGCAGCGGCACCTTGGCGCCGTACACGGTGAGCCGCGCGTCGGCCGCGCCACGGTTGCCGAACACCAGCGTGGGCCGGTTGGTCGCGTGCATGGGGCCGTCGTGGATCACGATGGCGTCGCTGCGCAGCAGTTCGCGGTGCGCCTGCATGACCTGGCTGATCGACGGTGAGCCCTTTTCTTCTTCGCTGTCGAGGATCACCTTCACGTTGACCGCCGGCTGGCCGCCGCCGGCCTTCAGCGCGTCGATGGCCGCCAGCAGCATCATGATCGGGCCCTTGTCGTCGGCCGAGGCCCGGCCGAACACGCGCCACTCGGGGTCGAGCGGGCCGCTGAAGAGCGGGGCCGAATCGATCTCTTCCCACTCGCCCTTCTCTGTCTTGCGCTTGAGCACGGGCGTCCACGGGCTCTTTTGAGCCCACTGCGCGGGAATCACGGGCTGGCCGTCGAGGTGCATGTAGAACAGCACCGTCTTGCGCGCCGGGTCGCTGCCGGGGATCTCGGCGAAGAGCATCGGCTTGCCGTTGTTGGGCAGTTGCTTCGTCGTGAAGCCGCGCTTGCGGAAAGCCTGCTCCAGCCAGTCGACGTTCTTGCGGATGTCTTCCGGCACGGTGGCGTCGTTGGGCAGGGCCAGCAGTTCGAAGTACTCGCGGTAGGTGCCCTGCGCATGGCGCTCGGCCAGGGCCGGCGAGAGTTCGGCCGACTGCGCGAGGCCGTGGCCCAGCAGCAGGAAGGCCGTGGGCACCAGTGCGATCAGGCGACGGGGATAGCGAGGGAGAGTGGTGGGCATGGATGTCAGCGCAGAAGGGAGCAAGTCGAAGTGCGAGGTTTCCACTCAGCATAAAAAGCGCGCACCTTTTCAGCAATTGCTATTTTTTCGAGCTACCTTTGCATTTCCCGCAAACCTCGCGCACCTCATCCCCTCCCCATGCCCAGCCGTCGCCTGCAAGAAACCTCGCTGCGCTACTTCCTCGAAGTGGCCCGCACCGGCTCGCTCACCGAGGCCGCCGTGCGGCTCAACGTCAGCATCTCCGCCGTCAGCCGCCAGGTCGCCACGCTCGAAACCTTGATGGGCGTGCCGCTGTTCGAGCGCCGCCCGCGCGGCATGGTGCCCAGCGCCGCGGGCGAGCTGCTGGCGGCGCACGCCCTGCGCGGCGCGCTGGAGGCCGAGCGCGTGCTGTCGGACATCCAGGCGCTGCTGGGGCCGCTGAGCGGGCGCGTGCGCATCGCCTGTTCGTCGGGCTTTGCCAACGAGTTCCTGCCGCGCACCATCGCGGCGTTCCGGGTGCAGTACCCGGGCGTGCGGTTCCGGCTCGATGCCGCGGGCCCGACGCAGGTGAGCGACGCCGTGCTGCTCGGTGAAGCCGACATCGGCCTCACCTACAGCCGCGCGGCGGTGCGCGGCATCCGGGTCGAGCATCGCCAGCCGGCGTCGGTGTTCGTGATCATGCGGCCCGACCATGCGCTGGCGAAGTCGCGCAGCGTGACGCTGGCGCAGATGCATCCCTTTCCCATCGCACTCAGCAGCCCCGAGAACACGGTGCGCCAGCTGTTCGACGTGGGCTGCAGCAACCGCGGCCTCGTGTTCGAACCCGTGCTGGTCAGCAACCGCTTCGAGGCCATCGCCCACTTCGTGCTGCAGGACGGCGGCCTGGGCATCACGGGCGAGATCACGGTGCGCGACCGCCTGCAGCGCGGCGACCTGGTGGCGGCCGAGATCCGCGAGCCCGGCATGCGCGGGCGATCGGTCGAGTTGCAGACGCTGGCCGATCGCACGCTGCCGGAGGTGGTGCGCACCTTCCTGGCTTACCTGCGGGAGCAGTTGCCGGCGCCGGGGGCAGCAAAAAGGACACGTAAAGCATCGGAGCCGGGAAAGTCGCGCACGCGCGAAGCGGCCTGAGCCGGGCAACGCCGCCGGCTCACGTCCGCTTGCTCAGTTGCGCGCAGGCGTCGAAACAGGAAACCGGATCACCCGCCGCTGCGTCGCACCCGACGGCCGCAGCAGCCCGCGCTGCGTGGCCTCGTGCACGGCCTGGGTGCGCGAATGGACCGACAGCTTGCGGTAGATGCTCTTGATCTGGCTGGCGACGGTGCTGTCGGAGCGATGCAACGCTTCGGCCACGCGCCGGTTGCTCCAGCCCTGGGCCACGAGCTCGAGCACCTTGAGTTCGCGCGGCGAGAGCAGGCCCTCGTCGCAGGACGCTTTGTGCGCCCTGTCGAGCCCATGGGCTTCCAGCGCAGCGTCCTCGATGCCGTACAGGATCTGCCGCGCCGTGCGCGCGGCCGCCCACACGTCGCCGCGCTCGACCGCCGCCATCAGGTTGGCCAGCTCCGGCTGGTTGGCTTGTGCAAAGAGCCGCGCGGCGGCGTTCGCGGCCACCGCCGGGCTCAGGGGCGGTCCGTCGTCCAGTTCCGAAATGGCACGCAGCTCGGCGCTTCCTTTGGACATGTCAATGCTCGCTAGGTCGATCAATGCGGGGGGAAAGTAAACCCGGCGTCCCTGTGCAATGAAATGCCATGCAGAACGCCTGCTGCGAGCCTGAGGTCGCTTTGTAAACAGCCTTGACCGTGCGTCTCAGTTCTTGGGAGAATTTCGCCGAATTTGTGATTTTTTAACGCTTAGTTAGTACTATTTGGCGAAAATGGCTTGCCTCTCCCCCTTGGCGCCGTTCCGACCTCGCCCATGACCCACCCCGACGCCACGGCCCTCGAACGCCCTCTCTCGCCCCCGGGCGTGGCGCACAGCCACTTCGATGTGCTCGCAGAGCCGCCCGACCGGCAGTTCCTGGCCTGGCGTGCGCGTGTCGGCCATGTGATGGACGCCGTGCCCTCGCGCGATGCGCTCGCGCGTCCATTCAACGCCGCGATCGACCGCTACGACGTGGGCGGCCTCGTCTTCACCGACTGCCGCTCCGACGCACTGCTGATGGAGCGTTCGCTGGCGCGCGTGTCGACCGACAGCGTGCGCGACTTCGCCTTCCATGTGTTCGAGCACGGCCGCATGGACGACGTACAGATTCGCGCCGCGCCGCGCGCCCCGCGCAAGGGCGAACCGCCGCCGGCGCCTGCCGGCACGATCACCCTCCTCGCGCTGGACATGAACCAGCCGGTGCGCATGCGGCGCAGCGATTGCCGCGTTCACACCTTCTTCGTGCCGGGTGCGCTGGTGCAGGAAACCTTCCCCGACCCCGAGGCCCTGCACGGCCGCATGCTCGCCTGCACCACGCCGGCCGCGCGGCTCGCGGCCGCGCACGCGATCTCGCTGGCGCGCCACATCGGCGGCATGACGCCCGCGGCGGCCCAGAGTGCGGTGCGCACGGGTGCGCAGCTGGCGGTGTCGGCCTTCGGCAAGCAGGCGGGCTTCGAGGGCAATGCGCGCGCCGCGGCACGCGCCGCCATGTTCGACCAGGTGCGCCGCCATGTGCAGACCCACCTGCACCGCGCCGACCTCACACCCGAGAGCGTGCTGGCCGCGCTGCAGCTGCCGCGCCCCACGCTGTACCGCATGTTCCAGCACGAAGGCGGGCTGGGCAGCTACATCCGCGGCCTGCGGCTGCGCCAGGCGGCGAGCGACCTCGCACGCTACCCGCACGTGATGGTGACCGACGTCGCCTACGGCGCGGGCTTTGGCAGCGCCTCGGATTTCAGCCGCGCCTTTCGCCGCACCTACGGCATCGCGCCGCAGGACTTCCGTGTGCAGGCGCTCGAGCGGCGCTTCTAGGCGGCTGCGTTGAAAAAGCCCGTGTCGAACGTGCCCTTCACGTCGAGCGGCTGCTTGATGAGCCCCACCTGCCGGTAGAAATCGGCCGTGCCCTGCTGGTCGGCGATGACCTGTGCGTCGATGGAAATCCACTGCTGCTGGCGGCGCTCGAACTGCAGCTTCGCCGCCTCGGGCGGGATGCCGATGATGCGTGCTAGCGTGGCCGAAAACGCATCGACGTTGCGGTATGACCAGCGCTGCGCCTTCACCACGCGCTGCAGAAAGTCCTGCAGCACCGGTCGCTTCGCGGCAATGGCGGCATCGGTCGCGGCGAGGTAGCTCAGCCCCGGCAGCAGGCCGCGCCCGCTGACCAGCACGCGCGCATGGCGGCTGATTTCGGCCAGCGCGGTGTAGGGCTCCCACGTGGCCCACGCGTCGACCGAGCCTTGCGTGAGCGCGAGCTTGGCATCGGCCGGTGCGAGGAAACGCAGGTTCACGTCCTCGGGCTTCAGCCCCGCCGCGGTGATCGCCTTGAGCGTGACGTAGTGGCCGATGGAGCCGCGGTTGGTGGCGATGCTCTTGCCCTTGAGCTCGGCCGCCGTCCTCAGCGGTGAATCGGGCCGCACCAGCACCGCCGTGCCGTAGGCATCCGAGCGGTTCGCACCGATGGCCTTGACGCGCGTGCCGGCCGCGAGCGCGAAGATCAGCGGCGCATCGCCGATGGGGCCCGAATCGACCGCGCCCGCGTTGAGCGCTTCGGCCAGCGGCGCGGCGGCCGGGAACTCCGACCACTGGATGTCGTAGCCGAGCCCTCCGAGCCCGCCCGCCGCTTCGAGCAGCGCGCGCAGCCCGCCCTTCTGGTCGCCGGCCTTGAGCACCGGGCGGCCTTGCGCGCGGACGAAGGCGGGCAAGGTGGCGGTCGTGGCAGCGGCAACAGCGCCAGCAAGCAGCTGGCGGCGTGATCGGTCGAGGTGCGAGGTCATGGTTGGTTCTCTGTAGAAAGCGATGAAAAAAGGAAATCAGTGGATGAAGCCGCCCTTGACGAAGCGCACCGGCTCGGCGTCCATGCGGGCGATGAGCGCGCCGAGGCCGTCGAGCGGCAGCACAGAGCCTTTCGCCGTGCCAGCCGGTGGGCTGCCGCTGCGGCACAGCAGGTCGTCGTCGGACCAACCGTCGTGCCCCGGCTGGCCGCGCACGCGCAGCCAGCCGTCGCGGTCGGCGATGAGCTGCATGCCCGCGAGCTGGTCGGTGCCCGCGATGAGCGCCAGCGCCTCCCACGCGGCCGGTGAATCGGCGACGCAATCGGACGTGACGCCCGCTGCATTCGACACAGGCGGCAGCAGCTGCACCGTCACCAGCCGCGGGTCTTCGCTCGGCGCGACGGCGCCTGCCACGACGCGCACACGCTGTCCGCGCCAGTGCGCGAGCGACCGGGGCGCCTGCGCGCCGCAGCGCACCGCCATGTCGGGCAGGCCGACGGGCTGCGGCCAGTGGCCCAACGCACGCAGGCTCTGGCCCGCGCCCTGCGCCTTCATGTAGTCGATCAGCGCCCAGGCATCAGCCGCGTCGAGCGCGCCACCGAAGCCGGGCATGGTGGCCGTGCCGTGGAGCACGCGCCAGAGCAGGTCGCCATCGGCGCGACGCCACAGCAGCGGGCCCGTGAGGTTCGGCGGCCACACGGCGAGCGAGGCCGCGAGGGGCCCTTCGCCCTTGCCGTCCGCGCCGTGGCAGTTCACGCAGTGCTGCGCGTAGAGCACGCGCCCCTGCGCGATGGAGACGGCCGTGAAGCCGGTCGGCGACGCCTGGAAACTCGTCGGCGTCGCAGGCACGAGCACGACGTTCGCGTGGGGCCACGGTGCGACGATCAGCAGCATCGGCACCAGCGCGAGCAGGTACCAACGCGGACGCTGCCAGACCAGCGCAATCAACAGCAGCAACAGCACCACGCCCATGCACACCAGCGTCCACGCGAGGCTGCGCGCCTGCCCCAGGTCGATCAGCAGGTTCTCGCCCGACAGCCGGTGCGCCCACGGCCATGCCGGCTGGCCGTGCACCCTTTGCACGAGCCCGAGCGCATCGAGCACGCGCAGCAATTGGAGTTGAGCGCCTTGAAGCAGACCGATCAGCAGGTTGAGCCAATCGGCCTCGGGCTTGCTGTTCATGTCACCAGGTGGCGTCGAGCCCCAGATGGCGCAGCGCTTCGTGGCGCAGTTCTGCCAGCCGCGCATGGCCGCGATGCCGCGGGTACGGCAGGTCGACCACGAGTTCCGCCGCGATGCGCGCCGGCCGGTCGCTCAGCACGATCACGCGGTTGGCGAGAAACAGCGCTTCTTCCACGTCGTGCGTCACCAGCAGCGCCGAGAAGCCCGCGCGCTGCCACAGGTTGACGAGCTCGCTCTGCATCGCGATGCGCGTGAGCGAATCGAGCTTGCCCAGCGGCTCGTCGAGCACCAGCAATTGCGGATCATTGACGAGCGCACGCGCCAGCGCCACGCGCTGCGCCATGCCGCCCGAGAGCTGGTGCGGAAAGGCTTTCGCGAACTCCGTGAGGCCGACGAGCTTCAGCGCCTCGTCGACGCGCCCGCGCTGCGTCTTGAGCACACCGCGCGCCTGCAGGCCGAGCGCCACGTTGTCCCACACGCTGCGCCAGGGGTAGAGCGTCGGGTCCTGAAAGACGACGATGCGCGACGGATCGGGCCGCGTGATGGGCACGCCGTCTTGCGTGATGCGCCCGGCCGTCGCGGGCTCCAGCCCGGCCACGAGCCGCAGCAGCGTCGACTTGCCGCAGCCGCTCGGCCCGAGCAGCGCGACGAACTCGCCGGGCTTCACGCGCAGGTCGATGTCGTCGAGCACCTGCAGCGGACCCGCCGGCACGTCGAACCAGTGGCTCACGCCGTGGATGTCGATCTGCGCGCCGGCCTGGCGCACGTCGGCTTCAGCGGTGGCTACCATTTCACGGTCCCCTTCTGCCACGACAGCACGCGGTCGCGCACCTTGAACAGCAGCGTGATCAGGCCCGAGCACAGCAGCGCCATGACGATCAGCGCGGCGTACATGTTCGAATACGAAGCCCAGCCCTGCGCCCACGAGAGGTAGAAGCCCAGCCCGGCCTTCACGCCCATCATCTCGGCCGTCACCAGCACCGAGAACGCGGCGCCGAGCCCCATGAACAGGCCCACGAACACCTGCGGCAGCGCGGCAGGAATCGCCACGCGCAGCACCAGAAAGCGCTCGCTCGCGCCCATGGTGCGCGCCACGTCGTAGTAGTTGCGGTTGACGCCGGCCACGCCCGACCACGTCAGCACCGCCACCGGAAAGCCCGTCGCCAGCGCGATGAGGAACACGGCCGCCGCGTAGCTCGACGGAAAGAAGAAGAACGCCAGCGGCAGCAGCGCCGAGGCCGGCACCGGCCCCACGAAGCGCAGCACCGGATGCACCCAGTAGCCTGCGATGCGCGACCAGCCGATGGTCACACCCGTGAGAAAGCCCGCGAGCGCGCCCAGCACGAAGCCATGGGCAAGCAGCCGCGCCGAATGCGCCAGGCTTTCGCCGAGGCGGCGCCAGTCGTCGATGTAGGTTTCGATGAGGCTCTGCGGCGGCGCGAAGAACGGCGTGGGCAGCAGCGCGAGCTTGGCGGTCGCGATCTCCCAGAGGGCGAACAGCACGGGCAGCGCGACCAGCCACGGCCCGGCCGGCCGCAGCGTGCGCGCGACGCGGCCCGCACGCGTGCCGAGCAGCGCCACGAGCAGCAGCGCCGCGCCGACGGCGATGGCGGCAATGCCGAACTCGTCGGTGTAGGCCCAGTCGCTGAAGCCCACGGCCTTGTTGGGCCAGTAGATGGTGAGCAGGCCCAAGGCGACCCAGCCCGCGCTCGCGAGCGCGCCAGTCCGCCAGAAGCCTTCGGCGGGGCGCGCGAACACGTCGGCTGGTGCGGCCTTTTCGATGCCTGGGCGGCGCCAGTTGCCCGGCGCCGGTGGTGGTGCCTCGAGCACCCGATCAATGACGGCGCTCATGCCAGCGGATCGAAAGACACGTGCTCGGCGAAGCGCGCCGGGTCGGTGGTCTTCTTGAGCACGCCGACGCTGCGGAAATCGCGCGCATAGAACTCCACCTCGTTGCGCAGGTTCTTGCCCAGCGGGTGGTGGTTGTGCGTGAGCGTGCCCAGCAGCGCGCGCAGGTCTTCGACCGGCACCTTGGGCGAGTACTTGGCGAAGAGCTTGGCCGATTCGTTCGGGTTCTCGGCCACGAAGTCGGAGGCCTGCGCGATGGCACGCACCAGCGACGCAACGGTCGCCTTGTCCTTGCGCACCAGCTCGCCGCGCGCGCCGACGATGCAGCAGACCTTGGCCTTGTACTCGCCCGAGAGGTTGCTCGCGAGCTCGACGAAGGTGCCCTGGTTGCGCTTCTCGATGAGGTACACGTTCGGATCGCCGTCGGCAATGGCGTGGATCTCGCCCTTCTTCACCGCGATGTCGAGCAGGTCGGCCGGGTACTGGCGCCAGGTGACGTCGCGGTCGGCGTCGATGCCGTTCTTGGCCAGCAGGATCGAGAAGAAGTTCTTGCCCGGGCTTGCGATGTCCGACACGCCGATGATCTTGCCCTTGAGGCTCGCCAGGCTGGTGGCGCCCGCGGCCTTGGCGCCCACGAGGCGCACGCAGCCGCCGTGCGAGCTGCCGACGATCTTCACGTCGAAGCCCGATTCGAGCGGCTTGAGCCAGCGGTGGATCATGCCCACGGCGGCGTCGGCCTTCGCGGTGGCGAGCGATTCGAGCAATTGGTCGGTCGAGCCTGTGTAGTTGACGAGGTCCACCTGCAGGCCGTTGCGCTCGAAGTAGCCGCGCTCCTGCGCCACCACCACGGGCGAGAGGCAGAACGCGGCGGCGTTCCAGGCAAAGGTGAGCTTGCGCGCCTGCTGCGAGAAGGCCTGCGAGGCAATGAGGCCGCCCGAGGCGACCACGGCGGCGGCAGCGCCGGTGCGCAGCACGCTGCGGCGGGAAAGAAGGGATGCGTTCATCGGGAAAGGCTCCGGGGGTTCGTCGTCGTCAAAGCAGGAGTTCGGGTTCGGCCTCGACCAGGCCTTCGTACAGGCTGTCGAAGGAATGGATGGCGCCTTCGGGCCCGCCGATCTGGCCGTGCGTGTGGCGCGCGGTGGCCTCGTCGATCGGCTGCGGCGTGCCCGCGGCCTCGGCCAGCAATTGCGTGTGGCAGGCGTTGTCCAGCGCGATGTACCACCACGCGGCGGCCTCCACGGTGGGGCCCGCCGTCAGGATGCCGTGGTTCTTGAGGATCGCGCCCTTCTTGTCGCCCAGCGCACGGGCAATGCGATCGCCCTCGCTGGTGTCGACCACCATGCCGGTGAAGTCGTCGAACAGCGCCACGTCGTCGTGGAACACGCAGGCGTCTTGCGTGAGCGTGTCGAGCTTGCGGCCCAGCGTGGACCAGGCCTTGCCGTAGGTCGAGTGCGTATGGGCGGCGGCCACGATGTTCGGGTTGTGCTCGTGGATCGCGGCGTGGATGGCGAAGGCGGCCCTGTTGAGCGGCCGATCGCCGACGACCGTCTCGCCCTTCGCGTTGACGAGCAGCAGGTCGGACACCTTGATGCGCGAGAAGTGCACGCCCAGCGGGTTGACCCAGAAATGGTCGGTCAGCTCGGGGTCGCGCGCCGTGATGTGACCGGCCAGGCCCTGCGCGAAGCCGAAGCGCGCGAACAGGCGGAAGGCGCCGGCGAGGCGCTCCTGCCGGTGGCGGCGCTCGGCCTGCACGGTGGGGCGCGGCGGGATGGGGTCGAACCAGTGCTTTTGCTGGGGGTTCGCGTGGAGCTTCAGCGGTTGCGCTGTATGGCGGTCGATGGAGAGAACGGCACTCATCGGATTCCTCGTGTTCGGTTTTTTGGTTTTTGCTCCTTCCCCCTCTGGGGGAAGGCTGGGATGGGGGCACGACGGCATCAAAGCCATGACGGTGTTCGAGGCCGCGAGCCCCCACCCCTGCCCTCCCCCGGAAGGGGAGGGAGAAAGACCGAATCAGGCTGCCTTGCGAACGGAGGCCGCGCGCTGCGCGACCAGTTCACGCGTGCGCGGAATCAACTCACGCCCATAGTCCGTCGCGTCTTCCAACGGATCGAAGCCGCGAATCAGAAACGTCGTCACGCCCAGGTCGTAGTAGTCGAGCAGCGCATCCGCGACCTGCTCCGGCGTGCCGACCAGCGCGGTGCTGTTCGAGCGCCCGCCGATCTCTTGCGCGACCGCCGTCCACAGCCGCTTGTCGAGCCGCGAGCCCTTCTCGGCCGCAGCCAGCAGGCGCTTGGCGCCCTCGCTCTGCTGCGGCCCGCCGCGGTTGTAGCCCTGCACCACGCGCAGGCGCTTCGTCTCCGCCAGGATGTTTTCGGCGCGCGCCCAGGCGGCGTCTTCGGTCTCCGCAAGGATCGGACGGAACGACACCGAAAAGCGCACGCTGCGCCCGTGCTTGGCGGCCTCGGCGCGCACGCGCGTCGTGAGCTCGCGGGCCTGGTCGAGCGATTCGCCCCACAGCGCGTACACGTCGGCGTACTTGCCTGCGACCGGAATCGCGGCCTCCGACGCACCGCCGAAGTACACGGGCACGTGCGGCTTGCCGTTGCGTGTCTGCACCGGCTTCACCTCGGAGAACGCGTTCTGGAAACGGTAGTGCGCGCCTTCGTGGTCGAAGGGCTTCTCTGCCGTCCACACCTTGTGCAGCACCTCGAGGTATTCGTCGGTGCGGGCGTAGCGCTGGTCGTGGTCGAGCCAGTCGCCGTCGCGCTGCTGTTCTTCGTCGGAACCGCCTGAGATGTAGTGCACGCCGAGCCGGCCGCCGCTGAACTGGTCGAGCGACGCGAACTGCCGCGCCGCGAGCGTGGGTGCCACGAAGCCCGGGCGGTGCGCGAGCATGAAGTGGATGCGCTCGGTCACCGAGGCCGCGTAGGCCACCGTGAGCGTGGCGTCGGGGCTGGTGGAATGGTGCGGCACCAGCACGCGGTCGAAGCCGGCGTTTTCGTGCGCCTGCGCGAAGGCGCGCACGTAGTCGCGGTCGAGGGCCGGACCCTTGGCGGCGTGGATCTCCGAGACCTTCTGGCCCTGGATCATGCCGATGAATTCAACGTCGTTCTGGCTCATGGTGTCCTCGTGGATGCGGATGGAATGAAGGGATCAGGCGGCGGGCAGCCGCAGCAGGTTTTCGAAGTCATGGCTTGTGTTCTTTCTTCTTCACTCACGTTCGAGGAGAAGCGAGACCGTACCGAGACGGGCCCCGAAAACGAACGCAGAAAAACGAATTTGGATATGCGCGATGCATCCTTCGCGCACTGGCAGTGGGCCTTTACCGTGCGGGCACCATGAGTGCACTCCCCTTGCGCCGCACGCCGGCCGTTCCCGACACAGACACCCCGACCTCCGTCGACCCTGCCGTGCTGGCCCGCCTGTCGGACCAGTTCGCGTCCACGGCGGCCGACCACGACCGCAGCGGCGCCTTTCCGCGGCAGAACTTCGAGGCGCTGCAGGCGCACGGGCTCATCGGCCTCGTCGCACCCGCCGCATACGGCGGCGGTGGCGCCACGCTGGCCACGGCGCGCCGCGTGATCGCGGCGGTCGCGCGCGGCGAGCCTGCCACCGCGCTGATCCTCACCATGACCTACCTGCAGCACCAGGCGCTCGCACGCCGCGAGAGCCGCTGGCCCGCGCACCTGCGCGAGCGCGTGGCACGCGATGCGGTGGCGCACGGCGCGCTCATCAACGCGCTGCGCGTGGAGCCCGCGCTGGGCTCGCCGGCGCGCGGCGGCCTGCCCGGCACGGTGGCGCGGCGCACGCCCGAGGGCTGGCGCATCGACGGCCACAAGCTCTACACGACCGGCATCGAGGGCCTGTCGTGGCTCGCGGTCTGGGCGCGCACCGACGAGGCCGCGCCGCGCACCGGCGTCTTCCTCGTGCCGCGCAACGCGCCCGGCATCCGCGTGATCGCGAGCTGGGACCACCTGGGCCTGCGCGCCTCGGGCAGCCACGAGGTGGTGTTCGAAGACGTCGCCATTGCCGCCGCCCACGCCGTCGACCTGCGCGCGCCCGCCGACTGGGCGCCCGGCGCCGGCAGCCAGACCGACATCGACGCCCATGCGGCGCAGCAGGCCTGGATGGTCGTGCTGCTGGGCAGCCTCTACGACGCCGTGGCACGCGCCGCGCGCGACTGGCTGGTCGACTTTTTGAACCGGCGCGCGCCCGGCAGCCTCGGCGCGCCGCTGGCCAGCCTGCCGCGCGTGCAGGAGCAGGTGGGCGAGATCGAGGCGCTGCTGCGCACCAACCGCGTGCTGCTCGACGACGCAGCCGCCGCGGTCGACAGCGGCCACACGCCGCCCGCCGCCGACAGCGGCCTGCTCAAACACACCGTGACCACGCACGCGATCCGCGTGGTCGAGCTGGCGCTGCAGCTGAGCGGCAACCACGGGCTCACGCGCCAGAACCCGCTCGAACGCTACTATCGCGACGTGCTGTGCAGCCGCATCCACACCCCGCAGAACGACGCGATATTGGTCGCGGCGGGCCAGCGTGCGTTGCAGGCTTTGGGAGGTGCGGCATGAGCGCGCAGCAACTCTCCCGCCGCGCCTGGCTTGCGCAGGGCGCCGCGTTGTCGCTGGCCGCGGCCAGCCCGCTGCGTGCGGTGGCGCAGCCCAAGGCCACGCTGGTGCTCGGCGACCAGGCCGGCGGCCTGCGTTCGCTGTTCGAAGCCTCCAAGGCCCTCGACGACGCACCCTTCGCCTACCGCTGGGCCAACTTCCAGGGCGCTGCGCCGCTGTTCGAGGCGCAGCGCAGCGCCGCGGTCGACACCGCGATGGCCGGCGACCTGCCGGTGCTCGCGGCGGCTGTCGGCAAGACGCCGCTGAAGATCGTCGCCACGCGCGTCGGCAAGGCCGAGTCGCTGGGCATCGTGGTGCAGCCCGACTCGCCGCTGCGCAGCGTGGCCGACCTGCGCGGCAAGACGGTGATCGTCTCGTCGGCGCGCGGCAGCATCTCGCAGTACCAGCTCTACGGCGCGCTCGAAGAGGCCGGCGTGCGGCGCGACGAGGTCACGGTGAAGTTCGTGCTGCCCACCGACGCGGCGGCCGCGTTCGCGTCGAAACAGATCGACGCCTGGGCCATCTTCGACCCCTACTACGCGATCGCGCTGCAGCAGGGCGGGCGCATCCTGCGCGACGGGCGCGGCATCAACACGGCGCTGGGCTTCATCACCGCGAGCGAGCATTCGCTGGCCGATGCGGCCAAGCGCGAGGCCATCGTTCAGTTTCTCGACCGGCTCGCGCGTGCGGGCGACTGGGCGCTGGCCAACCCCGAGGCGTATGCGCAGGCGTACAGCCAGCTCACGCGGCTGCCGATCGCGTCGGCGCGCCTCATCACGGCGCGCGCCTCGGTGGCGGGACGTCCGGTGAGCGAGGCGGACATCGTCGCGCTGCAGACCGTGGCCGACCGCTCGGCGCGCGACGGTATCCTTCCTGTGCGCGTGGACGTGCGCGCCATTACCGACACCCAACTCTGGAAACGCCCCGCATGATTGCTCCGCTGCGCGATTTCGTCGGCGCCTTCGGCCGGCTGCTCGACAGCCAGCCCGACGAGCCGCGCATCCTGTCCGAAGGCGGTGCGCTGCTGCGCACGCTGGTGGCGCGCGACGACTGGCTGCCCGACGCCTTCGCGGTGGCCGACCCGACCTACTACCAGCAGTTTCTGCTGCACGCCGACAGCACCGAGCGCTTCTCGGTCGTGAGCTTTGTCTGGGGACCGGGCCAGGCCACGCCGATCCACGACCACACGGTGTGGGGCCTCATCGGCATGCTGCGCGGCGCCGAGTACAGCCAGCCTTACGCACTCGATGCTGACGGCACCGCGCGGCCCCAGGGCGAGCCGGTGCGGCTCGACGCGGGCCATGTCGAGGCCGTGTCGCCCACCGTGGGCGACCTGCACCGCGTGCACAACGCGCACGCCGACCGGGTGTCGATCAGCATCCACGTGTACGGCGCCAACATCGGCGCCGTGCGCCGCCACACCTATCCGGCTGAAGGCGGGCGCAAGCCCTTCGTCTCCGGCTACTCCAACACGCTGCTGCCCAACCTGTGGGACCGCTCCGCCGAACTCCGAAACACTGCCGCATGACGACGACTGCCATCACCGCTTCTTTTCCCTTGCTGCCCTTCGCCACGCTGCGCGAACGGCTGATCGCGCGCGAAGAAACCGCGCTGCTCGACCTGCGCGAGGAAGACCCGTTCGCGCAGGAGCACCCGCTGTGGGCCGCCAACCTGCCGCTGTCGCGCATCGAGATCGAGGCGTGGCGGCGCATTCCGCGGCGCGACACCTTCATCGTGCTGTACGGCGCGCACGGCGGCGTCGATCTCGCGCCCGCCGCGGCACGCACCTTCGCCGCGCTCGGCTACACGAACGTGCACCTGCTCGACGGCGGCCTCGAAGGCTGGCGCGCGGCGGGCGGCGAGCTGTTCCGCGACGTCAACGTGCCGAGCAAATCATTCGGTGAACTGGTCGAACACAAGCGGCACACGCCTTCACTGTCGGCGCCCGAGGTGAAGGCGCTCATCGACAACCGCGCCGACGTGGTCGTGCTCGACGCGCGCCGCTTCGACGAATACCAGACCATGAGCATCCCCTCGGCCACCAGCGTGCCCGGCGCGGAGCTGGTGCTGCGCGTGCGCGAACTCGCGCCCGACCCGGCCACGCGCGTGATCGTGAACTGCGCGGGCCGCACGCGCAGCATCATCGGCACGCAGTCGCTCGTGAATGCGGGCATCCCGAACCCGGTGGCGGCTTTGCGCAACGGCACCATCGGCTGGAAGCTCGCGGGCCAGGTGCTCGACCACGGTGCAGGCCGGCAGGCGCCGGCCGCAGTGTCGGTAGCCAACCGCGCACAGGCACAAGCCGACGCGCGCCGCGTGGCCGACGCCGCGGGCGTGCGCCGCATCGCCCTCGACGCACTCGACACGCTCGAAGCCCCAGGCCGCACCGTGTACCGCTTCGACGTGCGCACGCCCGAGGAATACACGGCCGGCCACCTGCCCGGCTTCGCGAGCGCGCCTGGGGGACAGCTCGTGCAAGAAACCGACCATCAGGTGCCGGTGCGCGGCGCACGCATCGTGCTGGCCGACGACGACGGCGTGCGCGCCTCGATGAGCGCGTCATGGCTCGCGCAGATGGGCTGGGAGGTGTACGTGCCCGATGCGGTGCCGCCGGCCGCCGCGCTCAGCGAGACCGGCACGCCGACGTCGGCCTACCCGCCCGTCGCGGCCACGGTCGCCGAGATCGCACCCGAGGCGCTGGCCGAGTTGCTGAAGCAGCAGCCCGCCACCGCCGTCATCGACGTGACCACGAGCGCCAACTACGTGAAGCGCCACATTCCCGGCGCCTGGTACGCGATCCGCGCGCAGCTCGCGCAGGCGATCGACCACAAGGCCATCCCGTCCGCGCCGCGCTACGTCCTGACCTGCGGCAGCAGCCTGCTCGCACGCTACGCCGCCGCGGACCTGCGCGCCCTGCTCGACGCACGCGGCCAGCGCGATGTGGAAGTGCAGGTGCTCACGGGCGGCAACACCGCATGGTTCGCCGCCGGACTGCCAGCCGAGACCGGCGAGACCCGCCTGGCCACCGCCCGCACCGACCGCTACCGCCGGCCCTACGAAGGCACCGACGCGCCCGCCGAGGCCATGCAGGCGTACCTGGACTGGGAGTACGGGCTGGTGGAACAGCTGGGGCGCGACGGCACGCACCACTTTCGCGTGGCCTGAGCGCGCAGAGCGCAGGCGAAAAAAAACCGGGCACTGCCCGGTTTTTTCTTTCACTGTGCGAGCCCCGGGTTCAACCCGGCTCGGCCGCCTTGAACAGTGCCGCGACCTTGCGCTTGCTCTTGATGTTGCTCGAGATGCCGCGTGCGGGCGAGGCCTTGGCCGACGCTTCCCAGGCCGGTGCGGCCTCGCGCTCGCCCGATTCGTAGGGCTTGTCGAAGAACGGATCGCGCGGTGCGGACGGTGCGCGGTGCGGGCGGCCGCCAGCGCTGCCGCTCGTGCTGCGACGGGGTTCCACGTCGCGGCGTTCGCGCGGCTGGTCGAGCACGTCGCGTGCGTCGCCGGCTTCGCCTTCTTCGCGCCAGTGGCGGCGTCCGTCGTTGATGCGACCGCGCGGGCGGTCTTCTTCGAACTCGACGGGTTCGAGCTCGATCTTCTTCTTGATCAGCTTCTCGATGTCGGCCACCAGGCGCGCATCGTTGCCGCCGCTGGCGAAGCTCACGGCCAGGCCCGAGGCGCCGGCGCGGCCCGTGCGGCCGATGCGGTGCACGTAGTCTTCGGCGTTGAACGGGATGTCGAAGTTGAAGACGGCGGGCACGTCCTTGATGTCGAGGCCGCGGGCCGCAACGTCGGTGCACACCAGCAGGTCGACTTCGCCGGCCTTGAACGAGGCGAGCGCCTTCAGGCGTTCGTCCTGGCTCTTGTCGCCGTGCAGTGCGGTGGTACGCAGACCGTCGCGCTCCAGCGAGCGTGCGAGGCGCGCGCAGCCGAGCTTGCTGTTGACGAACACGAAGGCCTGCGTGATGCCGCGCTGCTTGACGATCTGCTTGAGCGCACGGCGCTTGTCGTCGTCGGAGACGCTGTAGAAGTGCTGTTCGACGGTGGAGGCCGTTTCGTTCGGCCGCGCCACTTCGATGGTGACCGGGTTCTGCAGGTAGCTGCTGGCCAGCCGCTTGATCTCGGGCGAGAAGGTGGCCGAGAACAGCAGCGTGGTGCGCTGCTTGGGCAGGTAGCTCAGGATGCGCTGCAGGTCAGGCAGGAAACCGATGTCGAGCATGCGGTCGGCTTCGTCGAGCACGACGTATTCGACCTGGTTGAGCACCGCGTTCTTGGCTTCGATGTGATCGAGCAGCCGGCCCGGCGTGGCCACGAGCACTTCGACGCCCTTCTTCAGCTCCAGCGTCTGCGGCTTCATGTCGATGCCGCCGAACACGACCGTGCTGCGCAGGTTGGTGTACTTGGCGTACAGCTTGACCTGTTGCGCGACCTGGTCGGCCAGTTCACGCGTGGGCAGCAGCACCAGCGCACGCACCGGATGCCGCGCGGGCGAGGTGGAGGCGTTTTCGTGCTTGAGCATGCGCTGGAGCAAGGGGAGCGAAAACGCCGCCGTCTTGCCGGTGCCGGTCTGCGCGGCACCCATCACGTCCTGGCCTGAAAGCACCACCGGAATGGCCTCTGCCTGGATGGGCGTCATGGTCTCGTAGCCCATTTCGGCCACGGCGCGGGCCAGCGGTTCTGCCAGCGAAAGATTGGAGAAGGACATTGTCATTGAGCCTTCTATTGTCGCATTGCCGCAAAAAACGGCAGTGACAACGAAACGACAACGTCCGCAAAGCGCGAATTGCTATTTATTCAATAGCAAAAAACCCAATGAATCCGGGGCCCTCAGGACACAATCTTTACAGATTGCGCGCGTTGAAGGTGTCGCAGGACTTCATTTCACCCGTCTGATAGCCCGTGCCGAACCACCGTTGGCGCTGCGCGCTGGAGCCGTGGGTGAAGCTGTCGGGCACCACGGCGCGGCCTGCGGAACGCTGCAAGGCGTCGTCGCCGATCTTCTGCGCGGCGTTCATGGCGGCCTCGATGTCGCCCGGGTCGAGCCACTTCTTCGACTCCTGCGAGTGGTGCGCCCACACGCCCGCGAAGCAGTCGGCCTGCAGCTCGACGCGCACGCTGATGGCGTTGTTCTGCGACTGGCTCAGGCGCCCGCGCATGCCGTCGACCTTGGCGGTGATGCCGAGCTCGTCCTGCACGTGATGGCCGACCTCGTGCGCAATGACGTAGGCCTGCGCAAACTCGCCCGGTGCGCCGAGCTGGTTCTTGAGCGTGTCGTAGAACGCGAGGTCGATGTAGACCTTCTTGTCGCCCGGGCAGTAGAACGGCCCCATGGCCGATTGACCGGTGCCGCAGGCCGTGGGCGTGGCACCGCGGAACAGCACGAGCCGGGGCGCCTGGTAGGCGCCGCCGTTCTTGCGGAAGAGATCGGTCCAGACCACTTCGGTGTTCTTGAGTACGGTCGAGACGAAGGCCGCTTCGCGGTCGCCGGTGGGCGGCTTGGGCGCGGGGCCTTGTTGCTGTTGCTGCACCTGGGCCGGACTGCCACCGCCGCTGAGCAGGCTCAGCACGGTGAGCGGATTGATGCCGAAGACCCAGCCCGCGATGAGCGCGACCGCGATGGTGCCGATGCCGATGCTGCGGCCGCCAAACAGGCCGCCGCCACCACCACCACCGCCGCCCCCACCGTCACGGCGGTCTTCGACGTTGTCGGATTGTTCGTTGCCTTCCCATCTCATCGCAGTCTCCTTGCCGGCTTGCTGATCGGCGTATTTGCCGGAACGTCGCAGGATGGTACTTGGCCTGACGGCCGGTGGCGTAACCGGCGGTCAGGAGGCGCGCATCAGTGCGTCAGTGCGCGTCAGGTCTTGGGCAGCGTGACGCCGCGCTGGCCCTGGTACTTGCCGCCGCGGTCCTTGTAGCTGGTTTCGCAGACCTCGTCGCTCTCGAAGAACAGCACCTGTGCGCAGCCCTCGCCCGCGTAGATCTTGGCGGGCAGCGGCGTGGTGTTGCTGAACTCCAGCGTCACGTAGCCTTCCCATTCGGGCTCGAACGGGGTCACGTTGACGATGATGCCGCAGCGCGCGTACGTGCTCTTGCCCAGGCAGATGGTGAGCACGTTGCGCGGGATGCGGAAGTACTCCACCGTGCGTGCCAGCGCGAAGCTGTTCGGCGGAATGATGCAGTAGTCGCCGTGCATGTCGACGAAGCTCTTCTCGTCGAAATTCTTCGGGTCGACCACGGTGCTGTGGATGTTGGTGAAGACCTTGAATTCAGGCGCGCACCGGATGTCGTAGCCGTAGCTCGAGGTGCCGTAGCTGATGATCTTGTGACCGTTGCTCTCGCGCACCTGGCCCGGTTCGAAGGGGTCGATCATTCCTTCGTTTTCGGCCATGCGCCGGATCCATTTGTCGCTCTTGATGCTCATATGCGCTCGCTGATGCTGCTGCGGGGGAATCGGGGCCGAATTGTGGCATGGCGCCCTGCGCGCCCTCCCCCCGGCGCCGTTCAGCCCGCCTGCGAAATCACCGTGCGCTCGACCAGCCGGTCGTCGCCCAGCACGATCATCGCGAACAGCAGCTCTTCGAGGTTGTTGGCCAGCGAGGTCTTGCGCGCCAGCAGCGGCGTGGCGGACGGGTTCAGCACCAGGAAGTCGGCCTCGCAGCCCGGCTGCAGGTTGCCGACCACGCCGTCGAGCCCCAGCGAGCGCGCGGCGCCGCCGGTGTGGTGCCACCACAGCCGCGAGGGCGCGATGCTCAGGCCGGTCTTGCTCTGGCCTTCACGGCCCACGTAGTAGGCGGCCAGCATGGTGTGGAAGGGGCTGAAGCTGGTGCCGCCGCCCACGTCGCTGGCCAGGCCGTACGGCTGCTCGAGGCGGTCGGCCGCGCCGAAGTCAAAGAAACCGCTGCCCAGGAACAGGTTGCTCGTGGGGCTCACGGCGGCGGCCGTCTTCGTCTCGTGCATGAGCGCACGGTCGGTGTCGTCCAGGTAGATGCAGTGGGCGTACACAGCGCGTTCGCGCAGCAGGCCGAAGTCGGCGTACACGTCGAGGTACGAGCGCGACTTCGGGTACAGCTCGCGCGCCCACTTCACCTCGTCGCGGTTCTCAGCCACGTGCGATTGGATCCAGGTGTCGCCGTACTTTGCGGCCAGCTCGCCGGCACCGCGCATCTGCGCGTCGGTGCTGGTGGGCGCAAAGCGCGGCGTGATGGCGTAGCCCAGGCGGTCGACGTTGTGCCACTTGCGGATCAGCGCCTCGGTGTCGACCAGGCTCTGCTCGGTGTCGTCGCGCACGCCGTCGGGCGAGTTGCGGTCCTGCAGCACCTTGCCGGTGATCATGCGCAACTGGCGGCGCTGCGCGCTCTCGAAGAAGGCGTCGACCGAGGCGACGTGCGAGGTCGCGAAGGTCAGCGAGGTGGTCACGCCGTTGCGCAGCAGCTCGTCGAAGAACACGTCGGCCACCACGCGCGAATGCGCAGGGTCGGCAAACTTGGCTTCCGCCGGGAAGGTGTAGTTCTCGAGCCAGGGCAGCAGGCCGGCGGCGGGCGCGCCGATGATGTCGGTCTGCGGGTAGTGCACGTGCATGTCCACGAAGCCCGGCGCGAGGATGCGGCCCGGCAGGTGGGTGGTGTGGGCGCCGGCATGGCGCTGCGACACGTCGGCATGGCTGCCGGCGTCGAGCACGCGCTGGCGGCCGGTGCTGTCGGGGGCGACGACCAGCAGGCCGTCTTCATCGAAGACAGGCAGGCCGGCGGCATCGAATCGCAGGAGGGAGGCGCGGTAGGCTTTTTTCATCGTGGATGCGGAGGGTAATCCAGCCCCGGACGGCGGGAATTTCCCTGCGCGTATGAGTGCTATACGCGGAACGCACTCTTCAGACGCAGGGACAGGGGGCGGCGTTCAGCGGCTCACCCGCCCCTGCACGCCCTCGGCGAGCCAGTTCATCTGCAGGATCTGCTCGTCGCTCAGCTGCGCGCCCTTGGCGATCGCAACGCGGCTTTCGTTGTCGCGCACGTCGCCCGCCACCGCACGGAACGGCTGCAGCTTGCCCGCCGCGATGTCCTGCTGGCGCGCCAACACCTCCTGCTGCACGGCCTTCGGCACCTTCGTGCCGAAGTCGCCGACGCGGATCATTCCTTCCTTCACGCCGCCCCAGAGGTTGCCGCTCTTCCAGGTGCCGTCGAGCACCGCCTTCGCGCGCTGCGTGTAGTAGCCGCCCCACTGGTGCGTGACGGCGACGATCTGCGCGTCGGGCGCGATCTTGCGCATGTCGGAGTGATACGCCACAGCCATCTTGCCGCGCTCCTGCGCAGCGGCCATCACGGCGGTGGAGCCCGTGTGGAAGGCGAGCACGTCGGCGTTCTGGTTGAACAGCGCCATCGCCGCGTCGCGCTCCTTCGGCGGATCGAACCACGCGTGGAGCCACACCACGATCACCTTGGCCTTCGGGTTCACCGAGCGCATGCCGAGCGTGAAGGCGTTGATGCCCTGCAGCACCTCGGGAATCGGAAAGCCCGCCACGTAGCCGGCCACGTTCGTCTTCGTCATGCGCCCGGCCGCGATGCCCGCGAGGTAGCGGCCCTCGTAGTAGCGGGCATTGGCGGTCGCCACATTGGGCGCGGTCTTGTAGCCGGTGATCGACTCGAACTTCACGCCGGGAAAGTCCTTCGCGACCTTCAGCGTCGGCTCCATGTAGCCGAAGCTGGGCGTGAAGATCAGCTGGCTGCCCTGCTGCGCGAGGTCGCGGATCACGCGCTCGGCATCGGCGCCCTCGGGCACGTTCTCGACGAAGGTGGTGTTCACGCGCGGGCCCAGCGCCGCCTCGACGGCCTTGCGGCCCTCTTCATGCTGGCGCACCCAGCCGGCATCGGTGACCGGCGTGACGTAGACAAAGCCGACCTTCAGCGCGTCCTTGGCCTGCGGCGGCTTCGGCGGTGCGGTCTGTGAAAAGGCGGGGGATAAAAAACAGGCGGTCACCCACGCCAGAACGGCGCGGCCCGCGAGGTTTTTGTACATGGTGGTCCTCTACATGGCCCCGGAAATGACAAACCCCGCCGCAGGCCGGGGCGCCTGATGCGGGGTCGGGATTTTAGTGTGGCGCCGCCTGCGCGCCGTGCGCAGGGCCTATTCGCTCACCACCGCGCTGCGGTAGGCCGCGTCGCCCTTGATCTCGGCTTCGGAGAACGGCACCTTGAGCCACTTCCCGGCGCTGTAGGCGCGGGTGTAGTCGGCGTTGTGCGCCGAGGCCGGGTCGTCCGACTGCGAGAACGTCAGGAAGGTATGGGCTTCCACGCCGCTTTCAGGGAACCGCACGATCTGCATGTAGCTGTTGCCGTTCGGGTTGCCGTCCATGGTGTAGCCGCCCTTGTCGAGACGGTTCTCCGAGCACGCGATGGTGAAGTAGCCCGGGCCGCCGCAGCCGCCGTACAGCGGGATCTTCTGGCCGCCTCGGGTGGCGAACAGGTAGTCGCCGCGCTGCGCATCGAGTGCGAAGCCGCTGGCCTCCACGCGTGCGACAGCCGCGCCGAAGGCCTGCTGCAAAGCACTCGCGGCGCCCGCCTTCAGATCGCGTGGCGTGTGGATCGGATCGCTCGCGCTGAACGGCACGTTGTAGAGCGTGGCCGACGACTGCAGCGCCGCACGGTTCCAGAACTCGTCCCAGATGTGGGCGCCGCGCGCGCCGGTCACGCCGGTGTTGTTCCAGGTTCGCAGCGCCGCGCAGGCCGGCCCGGTGTCCACATCGCGTCCGATGGCTGCGCCGCCTTGCGGATCGGTCGCCACGCTGATCGTCGCCGTCGCGCACACCATGGCCAGCGCCTGGTCCTTGAACAGCTCGGCCGTCAACACACGGCTGTTGAGCACCATCTGCTTGACGATGTCGGACGTGGCCACCTTGCCAGCGTAGTTGTCGGTGCCGTCGAGGCGCCCCTGCGCCATGAGGTTGCCCAGTCGCGTGCGGAAGGTCACGGGGTCGGTGCCGGCCGGCCCCATGATGTCCGGGAAGCCGGTGAGCGGCGCCTTCGGGTTCGCCAGCCAGTAGCTGTCGTTCATGTTGGCCACGTAATCGTCGCGCAGCAGGCTCGGCATGCGGGCCGCACCGATGGCGCCCTTCTGCGCCGAGTCGGCGTCGGTCTGCCAGTCGCACTCGCTCTTCGAGCCGTCGAAGAACGGCACGCGCGGCAGCGAGCCGCCGGCCGCGGTGCCCAGCGGCGTCGTGCAGCTGGCCACCTGGGTGGGCGACACGTTGGGAATCGCGCCGATGTCGGCATACCAGGCCTTGGCCGCGCCGCGGCCTACCGCCACGGTGTTGACCCACGGAATGGCGGCTTCCTCGCGCTGGATGGCGATGAACTCGTCGAGCGACTTGGCCTGGTTCCAGCGCAGCCAGTTCTTGAAGGTGCGGTAGTTCTCGCCGTTGATGTCGCGGATCGCGAAGGCCGTGGTCTGGCTCCAGGCGAACGGCGCACCGAAGGCCGTGAGGTTGACCATCGGTCCGTACTCCGACTTGTAGAGCGTGCGCGTCACCGGCGCCACGCTGCCGTCGGCCTGCTTCACGTTGACGGTGATGTTCAGCGCCTGCATCTTCACGGCCTTGCCGTCGCGCATGTAGCTGGTCGGGTCGCCCGCCGCGAGTTTCAGTTCGTAGAAGCCGAAGCGCCGCGCGGTCGACACCGTGTGACTCCACGCGATGTTGTCGTTGAAGCCGATGAGGATCACCGGGATGCCGAGGAACGAGGTGCCGCTGATGTTGAGCTGGCCCGGGATCGTGAGTTGCGCCTGGTAGAAGCGGTCGGGCCCGCGCCAGTACCAGTGCGGGTTGCCGAAGAGCAGCGGACTGCTGTCACCGGTCGCGGCCGTGCCGAAGCCGATCATGTTGCTGCCCACGCCCTCCTTGCCGCCGACCTGCAGCTCGGGCAGGGGCACGCTGACCGCCGCCAGCTGCAGCGCGGCCTTCTTTGCGCCGCTGCGCGCGGCCATCTTGGTGGGCGCTGCCGGTGCGGGTGCGATCGCATTGGCGATGTTCGGCAAGAAGTTGCTGTAGCCACCCGCGAGGTTGGCCGCGTACATGCGGCGGTAGATGTCCTCGGCGGTGATGGGCTTCACCCAGGCTTCGCTGCGGCAGGCTTCGTGCGCCGTGCCGCTGGCCTTCACGTCGCGCACGTAGCGGTTGTAGCCGGCGGCGAAGCCCTCGACCAGTTGCTTCAGGTTGTCGGGCTGGGCCGCGATCATCTTCGTGAGCACATCGGCCGAGATCACCTGCTTGTGGAAGAAGTCGGAGTCGATGTTCTTCGGCCGCGCGATGGTGCTGCTGGCCACGAGCTGCGCGTCGCCGCCGAGGTACTGCGAACGCTCGCCGCGGTAGGTCAGGAACGAATCGGCCATCGTGCACAGGTCGTCTTCGGCCTGCGCAAAACCGTAGCCGTAGCCCACGCCGGGCCAGTTGTCGGCCTTGATGTGCGGCACGCCCATCGCGGTGCGGCGGATCTCGGCCTTGTAGGTGCCTTCGGCCGGTGGGTTGGTGGGCGGGTTGCCGGCGCCGGGAAAGAACGGGAACCCGCCGCCCCCTCCTCCACCACCGCCGCCGCAGGCGGTGAGCATGGCCGCCGTGGCCAGCGCAAGCAGGGACAGCGGCATGGCGCCGCGCGAGGATGTCTGTCTCATGGATGTCTCCGGTTGATGCTCTCTTGATGGAGCTCCGCCAGCTTAGGCAGGGAGACCGGCTGCGGCTTGAACGCAGCCGCTGTCCTGCGGGAGACTCAGTGGACGGTCGCGTCGCCCCACGCGTGCGACGCGTGCGCGTCGGCCGTCACGCGCACCTGGTTCGCTAGGAACGACGGCGACAGGCCGAAGTAGCGCTGAAAGGTGCGGCTCATGTGCGCCGCGTCGGTGAAGCCGCTGACCAGCGCCACGTCGGTCAGCGGGCGGCGTTCGGTGAACTGCTGCACCGTGCGGCGCACCTTGGTCCACAGCGCATAGCGCTTGATCGACACGCCCACCTGCTGCGCGAACAGATGCGTGAGCCGGTCGGGCGAGAGGAAGGCGAGCGCCGACAGCTCGCGCAGCGGAATCTGCCCCGCATGCGCGCGGATGGCCTGCAGTACACGCTCGATGCGGGGGTCGATGGCCGCCTTCAGCTCGGGGCTCTCGGTGATCGACGTGACCAGCGTCGAACTCAGCCTCTGCAGGCGCCGGTCGGACAGCGCGCCATGCTGCGCCGGTTCGAAGTCGTCGCGCGTGCGACCGAAGCGGCGCGCATCGATCGGCTGGATGCCGTGGCCGCCCATGTGCCGCGACAGCATGCGGTAGGCGCTGGAGGCCGGGTCGAGGTTGAGCGACAGCAGCCCGCAGCCGTCGACGTCGAGGCGGCGCGACACATGCGGCGCCACCAGCGCGGCGGTGCAGCGCACGCGCGTACCGTCGACCGCCTCGAGCGTGAAGGGGCGGCCGCTCACCGACGCCAGCAGCGTGGCCGACGAACGGGCCGTGAGTCCCGACTGGATCGCCGGGGTGATGTAGAGGAACCTGTCGTCCCACAGGTGCAGGGAGTTGTGCCGCGTAATGGTCATGCCGCCTCGCTTGGTCTTGTCTCTTGCGCTTGTCTCGCGGCGGATTCTCACGCATTGCGGCCACGGCCCCGGCAAGGGCCCGCGCTCAGCGGGGTCAGCGGGGCTGCACCGTCTGCAACTGCGCGTGCTGGCGCACCGCCTCCAGCAGCAGCGTGGCCAGCCGGCTCGCCGGCGCCTCGGCGCGGGCCTGCGCGCGGTACAGCACGAGCGAGATCTGCGGCAACGCCGGCAGCGAAAGCACCGAGCGGTCGAGCGTGCGCACATGCGAGGGCAGCCCGAACGGCGTGCGCACGGTCAGGCCCAGGCCGGCCGAGGTCGCGGCCCACAGCGCGGCCAGGCTGGCACTTCCGAAGGCGCGGCGCCACGGCAGGCCGGCGCGGTCGAGCGCGGTGATGACGATCTCGCGCAGCGGGCACGGGGCGTCGAGCATGATGAGCGGCAGCGGCTCCTTGCTCTTGACCGCGCGAACGCCCGCGCGGTGCTCGCGCTCGGTCCACCAGGGCGCATCGACGCGCTCGGGCGCGGTCGGGCCGATCCACAGCAGCGGCAGCCGCGCCACGCGCTCGGCATACGGCGACAGCGGCTGGTCGCCCGCGTCCCATGCGAGTGCCAGGTCGAGCTGGCCGAGTTCGAGCCGCTCGCGCAGCTCGCCACTGCGGGCCACGCAGGCCTCGATGCGCACCTTGGGGTGTGCGCGCGCAAAGCGGCCGAGCACGGCGGGCAGCAGCGTCTCGCCGAAGTCTTCCTGCAGGCCCAGCCGCACCCAGCCCTGCAGGTCGACGCCGCGCAGGGCGGCGCTGGCCTCGTCGTTGAGTTCGAGCATGCGGTGCGCGTAGGCCAGCAGCGTTTCGCCGGCATCGGTGAGCGCCAGGCCCCGGCCCTCCTTGCGGAACAGCACGGTGCCGGCCTGCGCCTCCAGCTTCTTGAGCTGCGCGCTCACGGCCGAGGTCGAGCGGCCCAGCTTGTCGGCCGCGCGCGCATAGCTGCCGAGCGCCATGCCGGTGGAGAAGGTGCGCAGCACGTCGAGATCGAACATCACCTGGGTCATTGCAGTCCTTGCGTCGGTTCTTTCATCGTCCTGAATTTCGGGACGATTCACCCATTATTTTCTGATTTTCAAAACCTTTGCGGCGGCGGACACTGCGCCGCAACATGACACATTCGACCGTTTCTTCCCCCGCGTTTTCACCCCGCCACCGCTGGAAGGTGCTCTCCGCCGGCGTGGCCGCCAACGCGGCCTTCTCGGTCGCCTTCAGCGGCATCCCCATGACCGCCGTGCTCATGCGCACCGGCTACCAGCTCGACAACGCCGCGCTCGGCCTGGTGCTCGGCCTCATGGGCCTGGGCATCGCCGTGAGCGAGCTGCCCTGGGGCCTGCTGACCGACCGCTGGGGCGACCGGCCCGTGCTGCTGGCCGGGCTCGGCAGCACGGCGATCGCGCTGGTGGCGATGGCGCTGTGGGCTGCGCCTGGGCACGGCCACATTCCCGGCCTTGGCGTGCTCGGTGCGGGGCTGCTGCTGGTCGGTCTGCTCGGCGGCAGCGTGAACGGCGCCAGCGGGCGCGCGGTGATGACCTGGTTCGACGCCAGCGAGCGCGGCCTCGCCATGAGCATCCGACAGACCGCTGTGCCGCTGGGCGGCGGCATCGGTGCGCTGGTGCTGCCTTTCGTCGCCCTGCACTTCGGCTTTGCCGCGCTGTACGGCCTGCTCGCGCTGCTGTGCGCGCTGAGCGCGGCGATGAGCTGGGCCTGGGTGCACGAGCCGCCCATTGCGCCTCGTCATGCAAACGCAGAAGCTGCCGCGCCGAAGTCCGGCCCGCTGCGCGATGTGCGCGTGTGGCGCATCGTGGCCGGCATCGGCATCCTGTGCGCGCCGCAGTTCGCGGTGCTCTCCTTCGGCACGGTGTTCCTGCACGACTTCGGCCATGTGGGGCTGGGCACGATCACCGCCGCGATGGTCTTCGTGCAGATCGGCGCGATGGCGATGCGCGTGTGGAGCGGCCGCTGGACCGACCGCCGCCGCAACCGCCCGGCCTACCTGCGGGCCTGCAGCGCGCTCAGCGTGGCGCTGTTCGCGGGCCTGGCTGCGCTGGTGATGGCGGCGGGCACCGAGGCGCCATCACCCGCGCTGCGCGGGGCGCTGATCGCGCTGCTGGCCGTGAGCGGCGTGTGCGTGTCGGCTTGGCACGGCGTGGCCTACACCGAGCTGGCCACGCTGGCCGGCGCGGCGCGCGCCGGCACCGCGCTGGGCATGGCGAACACCAGCGTGTTCCTCGTGTGCTTCGTCACGCCCTTCTCGATTCCGCACCTGCTGGCGCTGCAGGGCTGGCCGCTCGTGTGGCTGGCGGCCAGTGCGTGTGCGCTGGTGGCCGTTCCGTTGCTCGCGCCACGGATCGCCGTGGCGAATCAGAAGGTCGCGAAGACGGCGTTGAGCCGGTCGACGTAGGCGCGCTTGGCCGCCGCGTCGATGAAGCTGCCCTCGAAGCTGTTCGCCGCGAGCTGCCAGGCCTGCTGCACGCCGAGCCCCGTCGCTGCAAAGGTCTGCGTGAAGTTCTGGTTCATGTAGCCGCCGAAGTAGGCCGGGTCGTCCGAATTGACGGTGGCGACCAGCCCCGTCTCGAGCAGCGCGCCGAGGTTGTGCTGCGACAGGTCGGGGAACACGCACAGCTTGAGGTTCGACAGCGGGCACACGGTGAGCGGAATGCGGTCTTGCGCCAGCCGCTTCATCAGCGCCGGGTCTTTGGCGCTCTGCACGCCGTGGTCGACGCGCTCGACCTTCAGCACGTCGAGCGCGCTCCACACGTAGGCCGGCGGGCCCTCTTCGCCCGCATGTGCGACGAGGTGGAAGCCCAGCTCGCAGCAGCGCGCGAACACGCGCGCGAACTTCTCGGGCGGGTGGCCGACCTCGCTCGAGTCGAGCCCCACGCCGATGAATTTGTCGCGGTACGGCAGTGCCTGCTCCAGCGTCTCGAAGGCTTCTTCCTCGCTCAGGTGGCGCAGGAAGCACAGGATGAGCGAGGCGCTCACGCCCAGCTTCGGCAGCGCATCGACACAGGCGCGGTGCAGGCCGTTGACCACCGTGTCCATCGCCACGCCGCGCGCCGTGTGCGTCTGCGGGTCGAAGAACATCTCGGTGTGCACCACATGGTCGGCGGCGGCGCGCTCCAGGTAGGCCCAGGCCATGTCGTAGAAGTCCTGCTCTTTCAGCAGCACGCTGGCGCCGGCGTAGTAGATGTCCAGAAAGGTCTGCAGGTTGGTGAAGGCGTAGGCCTTGCGCAGTTCTTCGACGCTGGCATACGGAATCGAGACACCGTTTCGCTGCGCGAGCGCAAAGATCAGCTCGGGCTCGAGCGAGCCTTCGATGTGCATGTGCAGCTCGGCCTTGGGCATGGCGCGCAGCAGCTCGGGCAGGCGTTCGGCGGGAATGCGCTGCGCGAAGCTCGGGTCGAACAGGGGGCGGCTGAAATCGGTCATGGGCGTGGGAAATCGACGTTGTGATCGCGCACAGCATAAGGGCAGACACCCTGCGCGGCATCTCCGAAAACGTATACGCTGCCCACCCCTTTTCCCCCAAACTGATCTGGGTCAAATCGGGCCGCGCAGGATGCGATAGGCTTGGACCCCGGCAGGCCCGGCATCGGGTGTGTTCCCTCCAATCCGCGCCCAGCGTGCTTTTATGCCCTGGCGCCGTCCTTGATCGAATCGCATGACCCTACAAAACGCCTTCACCCGCGAAGACCTGCTGCGCTGCAGCCGCGGCGAACTGTTCGGCCCCGGCAACGCACAGCTGCCCGCCCCGAACATGCTGATGGTGGACCGCATCACCCACATCAGCGCCGAGGGCGGCACCTATGGCAAGGGCGAACTCACGGCCGAACTCGACATCACGCCCGACCTGTGGTTTTTCGCCTGCCACTTCGAGGGCGACCCGGTCATGCCGGGCTGCCTGGGCCTGGACGCCATGTGGCAGCTGGTCGGCTTCTTCCTTGGCTGGCAAGGCCTGCCGGGCCGCGGCCGCGCCCTGGGCTCGGGCGAAGTGAAGTTCACGGGCCAGGTCTTGCCGACCGCCAAGCTCGTCACCTACAGCATCCAGATCAAGCGCGTGCTCAAGGGCAAGCTCAACCTGGCCATCGCCGACGGCTCGGTGAGCGTCGACGGCCGCCAGATCTACACCGCCGAGGGCCTGCGGGTCGGCGTATTCACTTCCACCGACAACTTCTGAGGGTTTCGCCATGCGACGCGTCGTCATCACCGGTCTGGGCATCGTTTCGTGCCTGGGCAACGACAAGGAGACCGTCTCCGCCAACCTGCGCGCCAGCCGCCCCGGCATCCGGTTCCAGCCGGCCTATGCCGAGATGGGCCTGCGCAGCCAGGTGGCCGGCTCCATCGACCTTCCCCTCGAAGACCTCATCGACCGCAAGCTGTATCGCTTCGTCGGCCACGCGGCGGCGTATGCCTACCTGGCCATGAAGGACGCCATTGCCGATGCCGGCCTGACCGAGGAGCAGGTGTCCAACCCGCGCACCGGCCTCATCGCCGGCTCGGGCGGCGCCTCCACGCTGAACCAGATGGAAGCGCTCGACCTGCTGCGCGAAAAGGGCGTCAAGCGCGTCGGCCCCTACCGCGTGACGCGGACCATGAGCAGCACCGTGTCCGCCTGCCTGGCCACGCCCTTCAAGATCAAGGGCCTGAACTACTCCATCGCGTCGGCCTGCGCCACCAGCGCGCACTGCATCGGCAACGCCATGGAGCAGATCCAGATGGGCAAGCAGGACATCGTGTTCGCCGGCGGCGGTGAAGAAGAGCACTGGACCCAGTCGTTCCTGTTCGACGCCATGGGCGCGCTGTCCACCAAGTACAACGACACGCCCGAAAAGGCCTCGCGCGCCTACGACGCCGGGCGCGACGGTTTCGTCATCGCCGGCGGCGGCGGCATGGTGGTGGTCGAGGCGCTCGACCACGCACTGGCACGCGGCGCAAAAATCTACGCCGAAATCGTCGGCTACGGCGCCACCTCCGACGGCTACGACATGGTCGCGCCCAGTGGCGAAGGCGCCGTGCGCTGCATGCAGATGGCCATGTCCACCGTCGACACGCCCATCGATTACCTCAACACCCACGGCACCTCGACGCCCGTCGGCGACGCCATGGAAATGAAGGGCGTGCGCGAGGTCTTCGGCGACAAGGCGCCGGCCATCAGCTCCACCAAGAGCCTGTCGGGCCACTCGCTGGGCGCCGCCGGCGTGCACGAGGCGATCTACTGCCTGCTGATGATGGAAGGCAACTTCATGGCCGGCTCCGCCAACATCGAAGCGCTCGACCCCGAAGTGGCCGACATGCCGATCCTCACCGCGACGCGCGAGAACGCCACCGTCGACACCGTGATGAGTAACAGCTTCGGCTTCGGCGGCACCAACGCCACGCTGGTGCTCAAGCGCTGGAAGGACGCGTAAGAAGAACGCCTGCCGGCCCCGTCGCGCTTGCGACGATGGGCCCGCAGGTGCTTCGCTAGACTGGGTTTTCCGTGCTTCCATCCACCGCGCGAGGAGACAGACCCATGGCGATCGACAACACCCTTTCCACCTGGCACCGGCTCGTCAAGTCACGCGACGTCGCGGGGCTCGATGCCCTGCTGGCCGACGACGCCGTCTTCCTGTCGCCCGTGGTGCACCGGCCGCAGGTCGGCAAGGCCATCACCCAGCAGTACCTCGCCGCGGCGTTCCAGGTCTTCTTCAACGAGAGCTTCCGCTACGTGCGTGAGCTCCAGGGCCCGAACGATGCGGTGCTCGAGTTCGAACTCGAGCTGGACGGCATCGCCATCAACGGCGTCGACATGATGAAGTGGAACGCCGACGGGCAGATCACCGAGTTCAAGGTGATGCTGCGCCCGCTGAAGGCAGTGAACCTGATCCACCAGAAGATGGCGGCGCAGTTGCAGGCGGCTGCCCCGCAAGCCTGAGCCCGCTCAGGGGCAGGCCAGTTCCGTCTTGGCCACGGCACACAGCCGTGCTTTCTCGGGCACGGGCAACGTGAACCCCGGCATCAACCCGTCCAGCCGCAGCACCGCCGGGTAAAGCCGCGCATCCTGCGGGTTCTTGCGGTAGGCGCGCAGCACCAGCTGCTGGCCTTCCTTGCCGCAATGCTGGCGCTGCTGGCGCGCCACTTCCTTGTCGTGCGCCGACCCGTCGCCATTGAATTCGCCGGCGAAGTGAAAGCACATTTCCGCATCGTCCACAGCCTTGCGCAAGCGCTGCTCGTCTTTCGAGAACGTCGGCGGTGCGGCGAACGACATCGACACGGCCAGCAGTGCCGCACCTGCGGCCATGACTCCTTGCAGCTTCATGAGATGAACCTCTTGTCCGAATGAAAAAAGGGCCGTCCGCAGACGACCCTTCTCGTGGCAATCGCCGAAGCGATCGATCCAATGATTACTTCTTGTCGCCGCCCGGCACCTTGCCTTCGACGCCCTTGACGTAGAAGTTGACGCCCGACAGGAACTTGTCGTCGGCGACCGCGTCCTTGGCGATCAGCTCCTTGCCGTCCTGGCCGACGATCGGGCCCTTCCAGATCGAGAAGCTGCCGTCCTTCAGGCCCTTCTTGATTTCGTCGACCTTGGCCTTGGTTTCGGCCGGCACGTCTTCGGCGATCGAGACGATGTCGATCGCGCCTTCCTTCACGCCCCACCAGGTCTGGCCGGTGGCCCACTTGCCGTCCAGCGCGTCTTGCGTGGTCTTGATGTAGTACGGCGCCCAGTTGATGATGGCCGAGCCCAGGTGGGCCTTCGGGCCGTAGGCGGTCATGTCGGAGTCCCAGCCGAAGGCGCGCTTGCCCTTCTCTTGGGCGGTCTTCAGCACGGCCGGCGAGTCGGTGTTCTGGAACAGCACGTCGGCGCCGCCGTTGATGAGGGCGGTGGCGGCTTCGGTTTCCTTGGGCGGGCTGAACCACTCGTTCACCCACACGACCTTGGTCGTGATCTTCGGGTTGACCGACTGCGCGCCCAGCGTGAAGCTGTTGATGTTGCGCAGCACTTCGGGAATCGGCACCGAGCCGACCACGCCCAGCGTGTTGCTCTTGGTCATCGAACCGGCGATCACGCCGGCCATGTACGCGCCTTCGTAGGTGCGGCTGTCGTAGGTGCGCATGTTCTCGGCGGTCTTGTAGCCGGTGGCATGCTCGAACTTCACGTCCTTGCTGTCGTTGGCGACCTTGAGCATGGGTTCCATGTAGCCGAAGGTGGTGCCGAAGATCAGCTTGTTGCCCTGGCCCACGAAGTCGCGGAACACGCGCTCGGCGTCGGCCGACTCGGGCACGCTTTCGACAAAAGTGGTCTTGATCTTGTCGCCGAATTCCTTCTCGAGCGCCTTGCGTGCGTTGTCGTGCGCGAACGACCAGCCGCCGTCGCCCACGGGGCCGACATAGGCGAAAGCGATGTTCAGCGGAGCGGCCGGTGCAGGGGCCGGAGCGGCTGCGGGCGCCGGTGCCGGCGGTGCAGCGGGAGCGGCCGCCTCTTCCTTCTTGCCGCAGCCGATGAGGGCCGCCGAAGCCACCGCGGTGAGTGCCGCGAGCTTGAGCAGGGAACGCTTGTTCAGATCATTCATTGTCGAAAATCCTCAGAAGAAAAGGACGGGTTGGCAAAAAAACGAGAACGCGATTATGAGCCGGGGTAGAACGGTTTCCCCATCGACGCCGGCATGTTGATGCGGATGAAGGCGGGGTTGCGCGAGATCAGCGCCAGCACCACGATCGGCGCGATGTACTGGGCCATGCTGAGGAACTGCGAGGGCACGTCGACACCGCTGCTCTGCAGGTGAAAACCGAGCATCGAAACACCGCCGAACAGGTAGGCGCCGAGCAGCACGCGAATGGGCCGCCAGGTGGCGAAGGTGGTCAGCGCCAGCGCGATCCAGCCGCGGCCGGCAACCATGCCTTCGACCCACAGCGGCGTGTACACGGTCGACAGGTACGCGCCCGCCAGCCCGCACAGCGCGCCGCCCGCGATCACCGCGAGGAAGCGGATGCGCCGCACCGGGTAGCCCAGTGCATGCGCCGACTCGGGCGACTCGCCCACCGAACGCAGCACGAGGCCGGCGCGGGTGCGGTACAAGAACCAGATGAGCCCGATGGTCAGCAGCACGGCCACGTACACCATCGGGTGATGCCGGAACAGCGCCGGGCCGGCCAGCGGAATGTCGGCCAGCACGGGAATGGCGAAGGGCGTGCTCTCGGGCAGCTTGGCCTGCACGAAGCTGATGCCGGCGAAGGCCGAGAAGCCGACGCCGAACAGGCTCAGCGCCAGGCCCGTCGCGTACTGGTTGGTGTTGAGCCAGATCACGAGCACGCCGAAGAACGCGGCGAGCAGCGCACCGGCCGCCATGCCGGCCAAAAAGCCGAGCCAGGGGTTGTGCGTGATGACCACCGTCGCAAAGCCCGCGATGGCGGCGCACAGCATCATGCCCTCGGCGCCGAGGTTGACGATGCCGGCCTTCTCGTTGATCAGCAGGCCCAGCGCCGCGATGGCGAGCACGGTGCCCGCGCTCAGGGTCGAGCCCAGCAGGAGTGCGTAGCTTTCCATGGTCAGTGACCCCCTTCGGTGGCGCGTGTCGTGGCCTGTACAGGTGCGGTGATCGGCGTGCTGGCCTGCAGCGAGGCCGTGGTCATGGTGGCGGTCGCGGCCTTGGCGCCGGCCTTGCGGCGGATGCGGTAGGCGATGAGCGTGTCGCAGGCCAAGAGCGTGAACAGCAGCAGGCCCTGGAACACGCCGGTGAGCGACTTCGGCAGGCCCAGGCGCGACTGCGCGAGTTCGCCGCCGATGTAGAACATGCTCATCAGGATGGCCGAGAAGATCATGCCCACCGGATGCAGCCGCCCGACGAAGGCCACGATGATGGCTGCGAAGCCGTAGCCCGCGGGCACGTACGGCGTGAGCTGGCCGATGGGTCCTGCCACTTCGAGCGCGCCCGCCAGGCCGGCCGCGCCACCCGAGGTGAGCAGCGCGATCCACACGGCGCGGCGTGCCGAGAAGCCGGCATAGCGCGCCGCCGCGGGCGCCAGCCCGCCGACCTGCTGCGCGAAGCCCGCCCGCGTGCGGAACAAAAACACCCACAGCGCGCCCGCGCCGACCAGCGCGATGATCAGCCCGATCGACACGCGCGAGCCCTTCATGAGCCGCGGTATCTGCGTCACCGCCTCGAAGGTCTTGGTCTGCGGAAAGTTGTAGCCCTGCGGATCTTTCCAGGGGCCGAAGACCAGGTAGCTCAACATCAGCGTGGCCACGTAGACCAGCATCAGGCTCACGAGGATTTCGTTGGCGTTGAACTTGTCGCGCAGGAACGCGACGATGCCCGCCCACACCATGCCGCCGGCGATGCCCGCCAGCAAGATGGCCACGACGATCCAGCTGCCGGTGCTCTTGTCGGCCAGCAGCGCCACGCCGCCCGCCGCGATGGCGCCACAGACGAACTGCCCTTCGGCGCCGATGTTCCACACATTGGAGCGAAAGCACACGGCCAGGCCGAGTGCAATGATGAGCAGCGGCGTGGCCTTCACCATCAGCTCGCCGATGGCGTAGCCGCTCTTGATCGGTTCGTAGAAGAACACCTGCAGACCCTTGACCGGGTCCTTGCCGAGCGCGGCGAACAGCGCCACGCCGATGAGCACGGTGATCAGCAGCGCCAGGATCGGCGAGGCAAAGCTCCAGAAGCGCGACAGCTCCGGGCGGGGTTCAAGCTTGAGCATGCGCGCCCTCCTTCTTGTTGTTCTTGTCAGGCTGCATCTGCGGCCACAGGCCGCTCATCCATTCGCCGATCTGCGGCAGCGTGGCCGCCGCGCGGTCGATCGAGGGCGACAGCCGCCCTTTGGCAATCACGTGCAGCCGGTCGCAGATGTTGAACAGTTCGTCGAGCTCCTCGCTGATCACGAGCACGGCGCAGCCGGCGTCGCGCAGCGCGAGGATCTCGGCATGGATGAGCGCGGCCGCGCCCACGTCCACGCCCCAGGTCGGCTGCGAGACGATGAAGAGCTTGGGGTTGGCGTCGATCTCGCGGCCGACGATGAATTTCTGCAGGTTGCCGCCCGACAGCGAACGCGCCGCCGCGTTCGGGCCGCCGGCCTTCACCTTGAAGCGCTCGATGATGGAACGCGCCTGCTTGTCGAGTTCGGCGGTGCGGATCCAGCCGCCCTTGCCCACCGCATTGCTGCGCGTGAGCAGCAGGTTGTGCGCCAGGCCCAGCGTGGGCACGGCGCCGCGCCCCAGCCGTTCCTCGGGCACGAAATGCAGGCCCAGCGCGCGCCGCGCACGCGGGCGCAGCCGACCGGCCGGCTGGTCGAACACGCGCACCATGGCGGGCTCGGCGCGCACGTCCTCGCCCGAGAGCGTGTACAGCAGTTCCTTCTGGCCGTTGCCCGAGACGCCGGCGATGCCGACGACCTCGCCCGCGCGCACGTCGAACGAGATGCCGTCCAGGTCGACGCCGAACTGGTCTTCGCGCGCCAGCTTCAGGCCCTGCACGCGCAGCGCCACCGCGCCGGCATGCAGCGGGCGGTGCTGCAGCGGCGGCGGCTCGCTGCCGATCATGAGGCGCGAGAGCGATTCGGTGCTCTCGTTGCGCGGGTTGCACACACCTGTGACCTTGCCGCCGCGCAGCACGGTGCAGGCGGTGCACAGCTCCTGGATCTCGTGCAGCTTGTGGCTGATGTACAGGATGCTGCAGCCTTCCGAGGCCAGCTTGTTCAGCACGCCGAACAGGCGGATGACCGCCTGCGGCGTGAGCACCGAGGTCGGTTCGTCGAGGATGAGCAGCTTGGGGTTGGTGAGCAGCGCGCGGATGATCTCCACGCGCTGCATCTCGCCCACCGACAGCGTGTGCACGGGGCGCGCGGGGTCGATGTCCAGGCCGTACTCGCTGGCCTTGGCCGTGATGCTGCGGGCCACTTCGGCGAGCGCGAGCGACTTGTCCAGGCCCAGCCAGACGTTCTCGGCCACCGTGAGCGTGTCGAACAGGCTGAAGTGCTGGAACACCATGCTGATGCCTAGCGCGCGCGCCTGCTGCGGGTTGCGCAGGTTGACCGCCTGGCCGTCGAAGGTGACGGTGCCTTCGTCGGGCTTGACCGAGCCGTAGATGATCTTCATCAGGGTCGATTTGCCCGCACCGTTCTCTCCGAGCACGGCATGGATTTCGCCGGGCTGCACGGCCAGGGAGATGTCGCTGTTGGCCACCACCGCGGGGTACCGCTTGGTGATGTGCGCCAGCTGGAGTCTGGGGGTTGTCATGCCGGGTTTCGTGGGTTTGTCTCGTTCAACTGCAACAAGCGGGGACAGCTATGAGTTTAATAGCGCCCCCGCGACCATCGGCGCCCGACGGCGCTCGGTTCAGTGTCCGCCGATGTAGGCGAACTTGAACAGGAAGATCGCCGCGATCACCCAGACCATCGCATGCACTTCCCGTGCCCGGCCGGTGCACAGCTTGAGCACGGCGTAGGTGATGAAGCCGAAGGCCAGGCCGTTGGCGATCGAGTAGGTGAAGGGCATGGCCAGCGCCGTGACGGCAGCCGGGATCACCTCGGTCGTGTCTTCCCAGTCGAGCTCGACCAGGTCGCGCAGCATCAGGCAGCCCACGAAGAGCAGCGCCGGTGCGGTGGCGTAGGCCGGCACCGAGCCCGCCAGCGGCGAGATCATCAGGCAGGCCAGGAACAGCACCGCCACCACCACGGCCGTGAGGCCGGTGCGGCCACCCGCTTGCACGCCGGCTGCGCTCTCCACATACGCCGTGGTGCTCGAAGTGCCGAGCAGCGAGCCCGCGAAGATCGCGCCGCTGTCGGCCAAGAGCGCCTTGTTCATGCGCTCCATCTTGCCGGGCACCAGGAGGCCCGCGCGCTTGGCCACGCCCATCAGCGTGCCGGTGGCGTCGAACATCTCGACCAGGAAGAACACCAGCACCACGTTGAGGATGCCGCCCTTGAGCGCGCCGAGGATGTCCAGCTGCATGAAGGTCGGTGCGATGGACGGCGGCGCATCGAACACGCCGTGGAACTTGTTGCCGCCAAAGAAGAACGACAGCACCGTCACCAGCATGATCCCGATCAGGATCGCCCCGCGCACCTTCAACCGATCGAGCGCCACGATGACGAGAAAGCCGATGGTCGCCAGGATCACGGGCGCCGAGTGCAGGTCGCCCAGCGTGACGAAGGTGGCCGGCGAGGCGGCGACGATGCCCGCGCTCTTCAGCGCGATGAGCGCCAGGAACATGCCGATGCCCACGGTGATCGCCGTTCGCAGCGACTGCGGTATGCCCGCGATGAACAGCTCCCGCAACCCGGTGACCGTCACGATCAAGAAGAGGCAGCCCGAGATGAACACCGCGCCCAGCGCGACCTGCCACGTGTAGCCCATGCCGAGCACGACCACGTAGGCGAAGTAGGCGTTCAGGCCCATGCCCGGCGCCATGGCGATCGGGTAGTTGGCGTACAGGCCCATGATCAACGTGCCGATGGCTGCGATCAGGCAGGTGGCGACGAAGACGGCGCCCTTGGGCATGCCCGCGTCTCCGAGGATCGACGGGTTCACGAAGATGATGTAGGCCATCGTCAGGAAGGTCGTCAGCCCTGCGATGACTTCGGTGCGCACGGTGGTGTTGTGCTCGCTCAGCTTGAAAAAGCGTTCCAGCAGACCGGTGTTGGCCGGTGCGGCGGCCGCACGCAACGGTGCCGCCTCGGTGGCCCCGGCGGCCCGGGGAGTGGTGGCCTTGGGCACCTCTTCATACCTGTTCATTTCGCTTGTCTCCAGCTGTTGTATGTGGCGGTTTTGTTCATCGTTGCCTCGGTCGCGACGCCGGCGCGACGGAGGGCTCAGGGAGGATCGGGAATCGGCTCAGCCGGCAGGGTTCGCGCGGCGGCAGCAGGTGCGGCATCGAAGCCGGGCCGCAGCGACGCCGCCACGCCCTTGATGCATTCGCGCAGCCAGCGCGCAGAGCTCGACGAATGCGTGCGTTCGTGCCAGAGCTGGTAGTACATGAGGCGCGGCAAGGCGGCCGGGCACTCGAGGATCTTCAGGGGCAGCCGTGCGGCAAAGCGCTCGCAGTACTGGCGCCCGGTGGTCAGCACCAGCAGGCTCGACGCCACCATGTCGGGAATGAGGCTGAAGTGCGCGCAGCGCGCCGTGATGTTGCGCTGCCGGCCCAGCTCGTCGAGCATCTGGTCGATGATGCCGCGCCCGCCCGGGTGCATGGGCGTGGGCGCGATGTGCTCGGCCGCGAGCCAGGTTTCCAGGTCCCACCCGCGGCGCACGGCCGGATGGTCCTGATTGACCAGCGACACCACCTCGTCGCCGAAGAGGCGCGCCATGTGCAGGTCTTCCGGCGGCTTGAGCCAGTTGCCGATCACCAGGTCGACCTGCCCGAGCGCCAGGTGCCCGTGGTAGTCCGAATCGGGCGAGAGCGCGTGGATCTCGATCTGGCACAGCGGCGCCTCGCGCTTCACCTGCGCCACCAGCAGCGGCAGGAACAGCGGGTCCATGTAGTCGCTGGCCGCGATGCGGAAGGTGGTGGCCGCCGACTGCGGCTCGAAGCCCCGCGCATCCGAGAACAGCATCTCGGCCGCCCGAAGAATGCTGGCCGCGGGCTCGATCATGCGCAGCCCCGCGTCGGTCGGCACCATGCCCGAGCCCGAGCGCACCAGCAGCGGGTCGCCCGACAGCTCGCGCAGGCGCTTCAGCGCGGCCGAGACGGCCGGCTGGTACATGCCCAGGCGGATGGCGGCGCGCGAGACGCTGCGGTCGGTCAGCACGGTATGAAGCACCCGTATGAGATGAAGATCGATCTTGTCGAAAAGCGCCTGGTCTCTCATGGCTGTTCACACCTTTCTTGTCTGTGCGAACAGTTATACAGCGCAACATTTGGAGAACGGAAGGACGCTCGGACCGTGCGAGCACGGCCGGTGCTCATTCGCCAGAGGCTGCCTGCACCGCGGTCAGGGCGCGGAGGATGGATTCGCTCGTGGCCGGCGCCTTCAGCGGCGGATCGACCCGGTGCCCGCCCGCGGCCGACACGGCATCGCGGATCGCGAAGAACACCGAGAACGGCAGCAACAGCGGCGGTTCGCCCACGGCCTTGCTGCGGTGGATCGAGTCTTCGACGTTCTGGCCCTCGAACAGGCGCACGTTGAACACCGGCGGGCAGTCGTTGGCCGTCGGGATCTTGTAGGTGCTGGGCGCGTGCGTGGTGAGCTTGCCGCTCGCCGGATGCCACACGAGTTCTTCGGTCGTGAGCCAGCCCATGCCCTGGATGAAGGCGCCCTCGACCTGGCCGATGTCCACGGCCGGGTTCAGCGACTTGCCCGCGTCGTGCAGGATGTCGGCGCGCAGCAGCTTCCATTCGCCGGTGAGCGTGTCGACCACCACTTCGCTCACCGCCGCGCCGTAGGCGTAGTAGTAGAACGGGCGGCCCTGCATCTTGTCCTTGTCCCAGCTCAGGCCGGGGGTGGCGTAGAAGCCGTCGGACCAGAGCTGCTTGCGGTCGAGGTAGGCCTCGCCCACGACAGTGCTGAAGGCCAGCGTGCGGCCGTTCACTTCGACCTGGTCGTTGGCAAAGCGCACGTCGGCGGCGTTGCCGCCGTGACGCTCGGCGGCGCAGGCGGCCAGGCGTTCGCGGATCTGGCGCGCGGCATCCTGCGCGGCCTTGCCGTTCAGGTCGGCGCCGGTCGATGCGGCCGTGGCCGAGGTGTTGGCCACCTTGGTCGTGTCGGTCGCGGTGACGCGCACGCGCTCGAAGCTCACACCCAGCTCGTGCGCCACCACCTGCGCCACCTTGGTGTTCAGGCCCTGGCCCATTTCGGTGCCACCGTGGTTCACGAGGATCGAGCCGTCGGTGTACACGTGCACGAGTGCGCCGGCCTGGTTGAAGTGCTTCACGTTGAACGAGATGCCGAACTTCAGCGGCGCCAGCGCCAGGCCACGCTTGAGCACGACGCTTTTCTTGTTGAAGGCGGCGATCTCTTCGCGGCGCAGGCGGTAGTCGCTGGTGGCTTCCAGCTCGGCCACGAGTTCGTGGACGATGTTGTCGGTCACGGTCTGGCGGTACGGCGTGACGTTGTTCTCGCCCTTGCCGTAGAAGTTGACGCGCCGCACGTCGAGCGGGTCGCGCTTCAATTCACGGGCCACCGAGTCCATGATGTTCTCGATGGCAATGGCGCCCTGCGGGCCGCCGAAGCCGCGGAACGCGGTGTTGCTCTGCGTGTTGGTCTTGCCCGAGAAGCCGTGCATGCTCACGTTGGGCAGCCAGTAGGCGTTGTCGAAGTGGCACAGCGCGCGCGTCATCACCGGGCCCGACAGGTCGGCCGAATGGCCGGCGCGCGAGACCATGGTGATCTCCGCGCCGAGGATGCGGCCCTCGTCGTCGTAGCCCACGTCGTACTCGTACCAGAAGCAGTGGCGACGGCCGGTGATCATGAAATCGTCGTCGCGGTCCAGGCGCAGCTTCACGGGGCGCTGCAGCTGGCGCGCCGCAATGGCCGCCACGCAGGCAAAGATCGCCGACTGCGATTCCTTGCCGCCGAAGCCGCCGCCCATGCGCCGGCATTCGACATGCACTTCGTTCGAGGACAGGTGCAGCGCATGCGCCACCAGGTGCTGCATCTCGCTCGGGTGCTGCGTCGAACAGTGGATGTGCAGCGTGCCGCCCTCTTTCGGAATGGCGTAGCTGATCTGGCCTTCGAGGTAGAACTGTTCCTGCCCGCCCACGTCGAGCGTGGCGCTGTGGCGGTGCGGCGCCTTCGCGATGGCGGCGCGCACGGCGGCCTCGTCGCCTTCGTTGGCGGCCCCGCCGCTGCGCACGATGTGCATCGGAGGCACCACGTACTGGCCGCGCGCATGCGCGTCCTGCGGCGTGATCACGGGCGGCTGCGCCTCGAGGGTGATCGCGTCCTTGGCCTTCGCGGCGGCGCGGCGCGCGGCATCGCGGGTCTCGGCGATCACGGCGAACACGGGCTGGCCGAGGTAGCGGATCTGGCCGCCGTCGTTCACGGGCAGCAGGATCGGGTCGTCATGGACGATCGAACCGCAGTCGTTGGTGCCGGGGATGTCGTCGGCGGTGAGCACTGCGACCACGCCGGGCATGGCGCGGATGGCGTCGAGCGACAGCGCCGTCACGCGGCCGTTGGCCACGGGCGACAGGCCCAGCGCGCAATGCAGCGTGCCGGCGAGTTCGGGAATGTCGTCGATGTAGGTGGCCTCGCCGGCCACGTGCAGGTGCGCCGACTCGTGCGGGCGGCTGATGCCCACGCGCATGCCGCGGTCGTGCGCCAGCGCTTCGGCGCCCACGTCGATGCGGGCGGCGGTGTTCTTCAGGTAGTCGGCAAAGGCCTCGGCGGGCTGCAGCAGGCGGGCGTCGATGGGTTTGTTCATGGTCAGAGTCCTTCCGCCGCCACCTTGGCAACGACATGGGGCATCACGCTCCACACGCTGGTTTCCTCGAGGGACAGCGCGTCCTGCGTGCGGGTTTCGAGCCACAGGCGCTGGATCAGGTTCTGCGCCACCTGCAGGCGGTAGTCGGCCGAGGCCCGCATGTCCGACAGCGGCTTGAAGTCTTGCGCCAGCGCCAGCTTGGCGGTCGCCACGCTGGCCTGCGTCCAGGGCTTGCCGACGAGCGCCGCTTCGGCATTGGCGGCGCGCTTGACGGTGGCGGCCATGCCGCCGAAGGCCAGGCGCACGGCCTTCACGGTGTCGCTGCCGTCGGCTTCCAGTTCGATGGCGAAGCCCGCGCACAGCGCCGAGATGTCGCAGTCGAAGCGCTTGCTGATCTTGTAGGCGCGCACCTGGCGGCGCATGGCCGCCAGCGGCACGGCCAGGCCCTGCACGAACTCGCCGGGCTGCAGCTGGTTCTTCATGTAGTCGAGATAGAACTCGGGCAGCGGCATGCGGCGCACGGTGTCGCCGCGGCGCAGCTCGATCTGCGCGTCGAGCGACATGAGCACCGGCGGCGAATCGCCGATGGGCGAGCCGTTGGCGACGTTGCCGCCCATGGTGCCGGCATGGCGGATCGGCGGCGAGGCAAAGCGCAGCCACACGTCGGCGAGGCTGGGCACGCGCTCGACCAGCGCGCCGAAGGCGGCTTCGAGCGACGCGCCGGCGCCGATGTAGAGCTCGTCGGCACGCTCTTCCACCGTCTTCATTTCGGCCACGTCGCCGACATAGATGATGTCGCCGAGGTCGCGGAACTGCTTGTTGACCCACAGGCCGACGTCGGTCGAACCCGCGAGCAGCTGCGCGCCCGGCTTCTGCACGCGCAGTGCGGCGAGCTGGGCGATGGTCTTGGGCGCGTGGAAGTGGTCGATGCGGGCGCCGAGCGGGGCCGCGTAGTCGAGGCCGTCGTTCTTCAGCGCGGTGAGCGCGGCCACCACGGGCGCGGTGTCCAGGCGCACGGCCGGCAGGTCGAACATGCGCTGGCCGGCATCGAGGATCGGGCGGTAGCCGGTGCAGCGGCAGAGGTTGCCCGACAGGTCGTCGGCCAGCTGCTGGCGCGTGGGCTGCGTGCCCTCGGCTTGGTGGTGTTCGTAGGTGGCCCACAGCGACATCACGAAGCCCGGGGTGCAGAAACCGCACTGCGAGCCGTGGCAGTCGACCATGGCCTGCTGCACGGGGTGCAGCGGATGGACGGCGTGCTTGGCGGTGGGTTCCGTCTTGGGCTTGCACTGCGATGCGCACTGGCCCTTCAGGTCTTCGACCGTGAACAGCGCCTTGCCATGCAGCGTGGGCAGAAACTGGATGCAGGCGTTGACGGTCTGCAGCTGCAGGCCGTCGACCGCGCCGGGTGCGTGGGCGTCGGTGGCCAGCTCGCCGATGACGACGGTGCAGGCGCCGCAGTCGCCTTCGTTGCAGCCTTCCTTGGTGCCGGTGCAGCGTGCGTCTTCGCGCAGCCAGTCGAGAACGGAGCGGGTCGGATGGACCCCGCTGACGTCGACGATCTTTCCGCGATGGAAGAAGCGGATCGGTTGAATCGGTGTGCTGCTGCTCTCGGTGCTCATGCTTTTTTCAGGCTCGTGGGCGGCCCGTCGTGGGCCAGTCATGGACGTTAGCGGCTTGCGTGGGGTCTTGCATACGGGCACGCCCATAACGCGTATGTGAGGGTCGGTATGCCACGTCCGGGGAAACCCTTGGATTGACGCTGCAATTCCCGGGCCACGCCGGAAGCCGAGGGTTTTCAGCCTTTTTTCAGGCGTTCGCGATCGCGGTCCAGGCGGTGGCGAGCAGCGTCACGCCGGCCACAAACAACAGCCCGGCGACCAGCCATTGCAAGGTGCGCGGCTGCAGCTTGTTGGGCAGGCGGTGGTGCAGCCGCGTCGCGGCGTAGACCACGGGCATGGCGCAGCCGGCGAGCAGCGCCGAGTGCCACGAGAAGTGGCCGGTGGGCACCACGATGACGAGCCGCACGAGCGAGTTGAAGGCGAACATCAGCAGCAGCGCGCGGCGCACGAGTTCGCGGTCCAGCGGCTGGCGGTACATGTGGAAGACGATGGGCGGGCCGGAGGCGGAAAACAGCCCGCCCAGCACGCCCGAGAGCCCGCCGATGAGGGCGAAGCTGGTGCGGCCCGACACGGCGGGCAGCGGCTTGCCCTGCAGCAAGAGCAGCACGGCGCAGATCAGGATCGACACGCCCAGCAGGCCCCGCAGCCAGTCCACGGCGCTGCCGCTGAGCCACACGAGCAGCATGAGCCCGACGATGACGCCGACGGTGCTGCCGTTGAGCGCGGGCTTCATGAGCTGCCAGGGCACGGGGCCGGGGCGCGCGCGAAAGTAGGTCCAGGCATTGAGGAGGCTCAGCACGGTCGCGGCATTGGCCGCATCGTTCACGCTGGCGATGTCGAACACTGACACGAGGCCCAGCAGGATGAGGCTGAACGCAAAGCCCGTGAGGTTCTGCGCATAGGTGGCCAGGCCCACGCAGGCCATGAAGATCAGGACCGGGACGGCCCCGGAAAGAATCGCTTGCACCTCGATGCCGTCAGTGCGCGCCGAGGCTGGCGGGACGTTGGAAGGAGGCGGAGGAACGGGGATGCGGGACGGACATGCGGACGGGGATCGGGGACTTAGGCGCGAGGCGGGAGCGCTTGAGAATAACGCGTGTGTTCGGGGCGCGTGCCCAGGCCACCGGGTACTTCCCTCCGCGAATGTCCTCCGGCCTTCGGCCTCCCCCTTGATTTCGCTGCGGGAAGCACCCAGTGCCCTGCGCACGCCGAGCGCTGTCGTAGTGCTGGCCCGATCAACGACCGCACTGAAAACGCTCACGTCGATGGGGTGCCTTGCGCAGCGAAATTAAGGGGGAGGCCGCAGGCCGGAGGACATTCGCGGAGCAAGGTACCCCGTCGGCGGGAGCGTCGCCCTGGATAACTCGATCAGCGCTCCGAGAACAAGGCCACGATCACCTGCCGCAACCACCGGTTGCCCGGGTCGGCCTCGAAGCGCTTGCTCCAGTGCAGCGACACCGTGAAGTCGCGCAGCGGGAACGGCGGCTCGACGATGGCGTAGCCGCCTTCGGCCGCGAAGCCGCGCGCGATGTTGCGCGGCATCACGACCGCGAGGTCGGTGGCGCGCACGATGGCGGGCAGCACCATGAAGTGCTCGGTCGTCAGGCGCAGCCGGTCTTCGAGGTTCAGCAGCTGCAGGATGCGCAGCGTGTCGGCATGGGTGCGCACGGCCACGTAGTCGAGTTCGTGCAGCGCGGCGAGCAGCGCCTGGCCGCTGCGCCGGCGCTTCACGAAGGGATGGTCGTGGCGCAGCAGCACGATGTAGCGGTCTTTCAGCAGCTGGGCGCGCTGGGTGTCCTCCACGTGCGGCAAAAAGCCGAAGGCGAAATCGACCTTGCCGCTGTCGAGCGCGGTGGCAATGTCGCCCGGGGCGAGCGGCAGGGTCTCCACGCGCACGCCCGGCGCCAGCTCGCGCAGCCGCGCCATCAGCGCAGGCAGGAAGCGGCCCTCGCCGATGTCGCTCATGTGGATGCGGAACAGCTTGCGCGAGGCGGCGGGCTCGAAGCGCTCGGGCTCGCTCAGCGCCTGCTGCAACATGGCCAGCGCCGACTGCACGGGCACGGCCAGCCGCTCGGCGCGCGGCGTGGGCGCAACGCCGCCGAGGCTGCGCGTGAACAGCGCGTCGCCCAGCAGCAGCCGCAAGCGCGTGAGGCCGTGGCTGGCCGCGGGCTGCGTGAGGCCCAGCGCCTCGGCGGCGCGGCTCACGTTGCGGGTGCGGTAGACGGCGTCGAACAACCGGAGCAGGTTGAGATCGACCGCGTCGATATGCACGCTATTCATATTCGATAGCTGGCTCATTGCATTGAAGTATGACGCAGGCCCGCCCACACTCCCGCGTTCTCCTCACGACAAGAAGCACGAGACACGATGGAAGTTTCATTCAGCAAGGAAGTGGAAATGCTGCGCCTGGGCGCGGGCGACACCTTCCACGGCGAGGGCATCCTCGCGATCACCAAGGGCCTGCTGCAGTCGGGCGTGGCCTACGTCGGCGGCTACCAGGGCGCGCCGGTGTCGCACCTGCTGGACGTGATGGTGCAGGGCAAGGCGTACATGGACGAGCTGGGCGTGCACGTCGAGGCCTGCTCCAACGAGGCCTCGGCGGCGGCGATGCTCGGCGCGTCGATTCACTACCCGCTGCGCGGCGCGGTCACCTGGAAATCGATCGTCGGCACCAACGTGGCGGCCGATGCGCTGTCGAACCTGTCGTCGCCCGGCGTGACCGGCGGCGTGCTGATCGTGGTGGGCGAAGACTACGGCGAAGGCGCCAGCGTGATCCAGGAGCGCACGCACGCCTACGCGCTCAAGTCGAGCATGTGCCTGCTCGATCCGCGGCCCGACCTGGGCGTGATGGTGCGCATGGTCGAGCAGGGTTTCCAGCTGTCGGAGGCGTCGAACATGCCCTGCCTGATGGAGCTGCGCATCCGCACCTGCCACGTGCGCGGCAGCTTCGACTGCAAGGACAACATCGCGCCCGCCGTGTCGACGCGCGCGCTGATGGACGAGCCCGCGGGCTTCGACTACATGCGCCTGGCGCACCCGCCCGTCACCTTCCGCCACGAGAAGCTCAAGGGCGACGAGCGCATGCCGGCGGCGCGCCGCCACATCGTGGCGAACGGCCTCAACGAGCTGATGCCCGGCCAGCGTCACCCCGACCTGGGCATCGTGGTGCAGGGCGGCCTGTACAACGCGCTGATCCGCAGCCTGCAGCAGCAGGGCCTGGCCGATGCCTTCGGCGACACCGACATCCCGATCCTCGTGCTCAACGTGACGTATCCGCTGGTGCCCGAGCAGGTGGCCGATTTCTGCATCGGCAAGCGCGCGGTGCTGGTGGTGGAAGAAGGCCAGCCCGAGTACATCGAGCAGGACATCGCCACGCTGCTGCGCCGCCGCGACATCCAGACGCCGCTGCACGGCAAGGACCTGCTGCCGCAGGCCGGCGAGTACGGCGTGGAGGTGCTGTCGGGGGGTCTCGCGGCCTTTGCCGAGCGCTACCTCGGCGCGAGCGAAGCCGCCGCGTCGGCGCAGGCCTGGCTAGCGGGCAACCGCGAACGCCGGGAGGCGGTGGCGCGCCGGCTCGATGCGCCGCTGCCCAACCGCCCGCCGAGCTTTTGCGTAGGCTGCCCCGAGCGGCCGGTGTTTTCGGCGCTCAAGCTCGCGCAGCAGGAGACGGGGCCGGTGCACATCGCAGCCGACATCGGCTGCCACGCCTTCGGCACCTTCGAGCCGTTTTCGATGGGCCACTCGATCCTCGGTTACGGCATGAGCCTGGCGAGCCGCGCGGGCGTGGCGCCGATGATGAACCGGCGCACGCTGTCGATCATGGGCGACGGCGGCTTCTGGCACAACGGCCTGCTCACGGGCGTGCAGAGCGCGCTGTTCAACGACGACGACGCGGTGCTGCTGATCTTCAAGAACGGCTACACCTCGGCCACCGGCACGCAGGACATCATCTCCACGCCCGACGACGAGATCAAGGAACGCGCCGTCGACAAGCAGCAGAGCCTGGTCGACAAGAACCAGACCATCGAGGCCACGCTCACGGGCCTGGGCGTGAAGTGGATGCGCACCGTCACCACCTACGACGTGGAGCGCATGCGCAAGACGCTCACCGAAGCGCTCACGAGCGACTTCAACGGCCTGAAGGTGGTGATCGCCGAGGGCGAGTGCCAGCTGGAGCGGCAGCGCCGCATCAAGCCGTGGATCGCCGGCCTGCTGAAAAAAGGCAAGCGCGTGGTGCGCGTGAAGTACGGCGTCGACGAGGACGTGTGCAACGGCGACCACGCCTGCATTCGCCTGTCGGGCTGCCCCACGCTCACGCTGAAGGACAACCCCGATCCGCTGAAGGTCGACCCGGTGGCCGTGGTCATCGACGGCTGCGTGGGCTGCGGCCTGTGCGGCGCCAACGCGCACGCGGCCACGCTGTGCCCGAGCTTCTACCGGGCCGAGGTGGTGCAGAACCCGAAATGGCACGAACGCCTGTTGCACGGCCTGCGCGGCGCGATCGTCGGCGCGCTGCGGCCCGCATGAGAAGAAAGAACCGAGACATGGAACAGAACCGACAGAACCGCCCGTTGACCCTGCTCGTCTGCGCCCTCGGCGGCGAAGGCGGCGGCGTGCTCACCGAATGGCTGGTCGACACCGCGCGGCACGCAGGCTACGCGGCGCAGAGCACGTCGATCCCCGGCGTGGCGCAGCGCACCGGCGCCACCACCTACTACATCGAGGTGTTCCCGGTGCCGATGGCGCAACTCGGCGGGCGGCGCCCGGTGTTCAGCCTGAGCCCCGTGCCGGGCGCGCTCGACGCGATCGTCTCGTCGGAGCTGCTGGAGACCACGCGCCAGATCGGCAACGGCATGAGCGCGCCGCTGCGCACGCTGGTCATCAGCTCGTCGGCGCGCGTGCTCACCACGGCCGAGCGCATGGTGCCCGGCGACGGCCGCGCCGACGCGCAGCGCCTGATCGACGTGGTCAAGGCCTTCAGCCGCGAGCACCACGTGCTCGACATGGGCGGCATGGCGCGCGAGGCCGGCACGGTGGTCAGCGCCGTGATGCTGGGCGCGATCGCGGGCAGCGGCCTCTTCCCGTTTCCGCGCGAAGCCTACGAACGCGCGGTGCGCGGCGGCGACGCGGCCGCGCCCGACAAGCTCGGCAAGATGGCCGCCGCCAGCCTGCGCGGCTTTGCCGCCGCCTTCGAGGCCGTGCGCGCGCCGCGTGCCCAGGCCGCCTTCGTGCAGGGCGTGCTGGCCAGCGACGACACGCGCGACGCACCCCCGACACCGCAGGCGCTGCCCGACGACGTGGCGCGCCGCTTTCCGCCGGCCGTGCACGACATGCTCGCGCTCGGCCATGCGCGGGTGCGCGACTACCAGGACGGCGCCTACGCCGCGCTGTACGCCGAGCGCCTCGCGCGGGTGCTCGAGGCCGAGCGCGCCGCCGATCCGTCGGGCGCGCAGGGCTTCGCAGTCACGCGCGAAATGGCGCGCTGGCTGGCGCTGTGGATGGCCTTCGACGACATCGTGCGCGTGGCCGCGCTGAAGGGCCGCGCCAGCCGCGCGCGCCGCGTGCGCCAGGAAGTGCGCGCGGGCGACGAAGACATCGTGAAGGTCTTCGACCACTTCAAGCCCGGCGCACCCGAGTTCGCGGCGCTGCTGCCGCCGTCGCTCGCGCGCCGTGTGACGGCATGGGACCGTGGCCGCCAGTCGCGCGGACTGGCGCCGTGGGCGCTGCCGCTGCAAGTGGGCAGCCATTCGGTGCTCGGCATGGCCTCGCTGCGCGTGCTGGCCTCGCTCACCTGGCTGCGCCGGCGCGGCAGCCGCTTTGCCGAAGAGCAGGCGCTGATCGAACGCTGGCTCGCCGCCGTCGAGACCGGCACGCGCACGCACTGGGCACTGGGCCGCGAGCTGGCGCTGTGCGGCCGGCTCATCAAGGGCTACGGCAGCACCAACGAGCGCGGCAAGCACAACCTGCTGCACGTGATCGACGAACTCGCGGGCCGCGCCACGCTGGAGCCCACCGCGCGCGCCGAGGCGATTGCCGCGGCGCGCGAGGCCGCGCTCGCGGACGAAGGCGGCAAGGCGCTCGACGCCGCGCTCACGCGCCACGGCGCCGCGCCGCGCCCGGTGCAGGCGCAACCCATCCGCTGGATGAAGCAGCCCAAGACAACGACCACGACCTGAGGAGACAAAGAACCATGACCCCACGCCCCACCGCTGCCCCGTCGACATCGCGCCGCCTGCTGCTGGCGCTCGCATTGGCGAGCACCGCCTTGTGCGCGCCTGCCGTGCACGCCGACACCTGGCCGTCCAAGCCCATCAAGGTGATCGTCAACTTCCCGGCCGGCGGCGCGGCCGACCAGCTTGCGCGCGCCATCTCGCAGCCGCTGCAGGAGGCGCTGAAGCAGCCCGTCGTGATCGAGAACCGCGGCGGTGCCAACGGCAACGTCGGCGGCGAAGCCGTGGCGCGCGCGGCGGCCGACGGCTACACGCTGCTCATGAGTTCGGGCGGCATGGTGTCGGTGAACCCGCACCTGTATGCGCGCATGAGCTTCGACCCCGCGAAGGACCTGATGCCCGTGGCCGCCGCCGCGCGCGTGCTAGTGTTTCTGGTCACGCGGCCTTCGCTGCCGCCGACCGACGTGAAGTCGTTCATGGCCTACCTCAAGACCAACCCCGGCAAGCTCTCGTACGGTTCGCCGGGCAACGGCAGCTCGCCGCACCTGGCGGGCGAGATGTTCAAGAGCCAGGCCGGCCTGTTCGCGCTGCACGTGCCCTACCGCGGCGCCGCACCCGCGCTGCAGGATTTGCTGGCCGGCCAGATCGACTACGCCTTCGACCCCGGCATCGGCCTGAACCAGGTGCGCGCCGGCAAGCTGAAGCTGCTGGCCGTGGGCAGCCCGCACCGCTCGTCGCAGTTCCCCGACGTGCCCACGCTCGACGAGGCCGGCCTGCGCGGCTTCGACGCCGACACGGTGTTCGGTTTCTACGCACCGGCCGGCACGCCGCCCGAGGTGGTGGCGCAGCTCAACACGCAGATCAACCGCGCGCTCGCGCTGCCCGCAGTGAAGGAGCGCATCGCGGCCATCGGCGGCGAACCGGCGCCGGGCACGCCGGCCGACTTCCAGCGCCGCGCGGCAGCCGACTCGCAGCGCTTCGGCGCGCTGATCCGCGAGCGCGGCATCAAGGCCGACTGACGGGCCTAGGACAATCGACGGATGAACAGCACCACGTCTTCTCCCGACGCTTCCGGCAAGGAAGTCGTCTACACCGCGCGCGTCGAGTTCGGCGACTGCGACCCGGCCGGCATCGTCTGGTTTCCCAATTTCTTCCGCTGGATCGACGCGGCTTCGCGCCACTTCTTTGCCGAGTGCGGCGTGCCGCGCTGGGAAGAAACCGCGCAGACGCTGGGCGTGATCGGCACGCCGCTGGTCGACACGCACACGCGCTTCGTCAAGGCGGCCAGCTACGGCGACACGCTGCAGATCGCGGTGCGCATCACCGAATGGCGCGACAAGAGCTTCGTGCAGACCTACCGCGTGACGCGCGGCGACGACCTGATCCTCGAATGCGAAGAGGTGCGGATCTTTGCTGCGAAGCGCGAAGGCGGCGGCATCCGCGCGGTGCCGATTCCGCCAACGATCCGCGCGCTCTGCACGGGCTGAGCAGCAGGGCCCGCAGGCTCAGGCTGCATCGGCGGACAGGCACATCGGCATAGGCCGTCCTGCCCATGGCATCCCCCCGTCAGGGGATGCACCATGGGCGCAGAGGCCGACAGCGCCGCCCTCCTGCGAAGGCTCCCATATCTTCGGTATCGCCTGACACAACTTCTTGCGCTTCACTACGGCCCTTGGTCCATGCAGAGGAGTCACGATGCCCCGACCCAGCCTTCACAGCGCGAGCATCACGCTGAAATTGCCCTTCGACATGAGCGCCGCGCAAGAAGTGGCGGCCCTGCGCGCCGCGGGCATTCCGGTGGACGACCTGGGCAATGCCATCTCGGGCTTCCTGTTCGTGCGCTTCGGCGACGGCTGGCGCGGCGACTCGAACATCTACCGCTGGTTTCCGAGCCCCATCGAACGCAGCGCGACCGAGGCCCAGCTCCACGCCGCGCGACCCCGGCGCAGCCTCTCGCTCCAGGCCAAGGGTTGACGCTGGCAATGATGCGGTGCAACAATCCGGAAATCATCATTTCGGAGCCCCGTGCGTGGACAGTGCCAGTTGGATCAGTGACAAGACGCGTGCCTCGGCAGGCGTGACACCCCCGGCCCTCTAGCGCAGGCAGCTCCCGCGCTTGCGGCCGCCGTGTCCGCAGCGCGAACCCCTTGCCCCACGGGCAAGCGGCTCCCCCTACCGATTCCCGTTGTTCTTCGTCGCTGACTTTGTCAGTCAGCTTGCGTGCGTCCGTGCGCGAGGCCCTTCAGCGTGAAGGAGCCTTGTCATGCGCCAGTTTCAAATTCGTCCGTTGCATCCGCAGACGCGACCGTCGCACGGTCGCCCGTCGGCGCACGCCGCTGCGCCTGCACGCGTGAGCCCCGCACCGCACCTCGACGACGAGCAGGCCCTGGACCGCGCCGCCGCGCTGTGGACCACGCGCCGCATCCGCAGCTTCCTGCTGTTGCTCGAACAGCCCGGCCACGGCACGACGCGCCGCTGAAGCCCGCCCCTGCCACTCTCACCGAACAGGAGGCCCCCATGGACCCGGACCCTCGCTTGCGCCGCTGTGCGCCGCCTTCTTCCATGCCCGACCGATCCCCCATTCACCTCGCAGCCTGCCGCGCTGCGGAGGAGCGCCGCCGTCTGACTGCTGAGTAAGCACGTCGTCACGGGCGTTTCTTCCTTCGCGGCGCGCCGCACCCGAAGGAAAAACGCCCATGACCCGCGAACGCCTGCGGCGTGTCGTGCGGACGGCCACGGCCGCCCGTTCCACCGCCCGCCCCTTCCCTTCCGCCGCCCCGCACCCAGCCACGCCTGGCTCGCGACCTTGTGCGGCCTGGCCGCCGCACAGACCCACGCCGCTGGCGGACACCATGCGGTGGACGACGCCGCCATCCTCGATCCGGGCCAGTGCCAGATCGAGACCTGGGGCGGCCAGCGCCTCGTGCATGTCGGCCCGGCCTGCCGTGTCGGCCCGGTCGAGCTGGGCCTGAACCTCGAACGTGAGCGCAACGCCGACGGCCGCACCGTGCGCGCCGGCCCGCAGATCAAGTGGGCCTTTGCGCTCACCGACACGCTGAGCACCGGCGTGCTGGCCTCGGCCACGTGGCAACGCAGCACAGAAGACCGCGCCTCGCTGCGCCTCACCGACAGCAGCGTGGTGATCCCCGTCACCTGGCAGTTCGACGACGCATGGCGCGCCCACCTGAACCTGGGGCGCGACTTCCATCGCGCACAGCCGAGCACCAGCCACTCGGGCGCGGCGCTCGAATGGGCCGCACTGCCCGCGCTGTCGCTCGTGGCCGAGCGCTTCCGCGAAGGCGGACGCAACGCCTGGCGCGCCGGCCTGCGCTGGACGGCCAGCCCGTCGGTCAACGTCGATCTCAGCCACGCACGCGACCTGCGCCACGGCGGCCCGCGCGGCTGGACGCTGGGCCTCACCTGGGCGTTCGCTCGCTGAGCGCCCCCACACAGGAGAAGAAAAATGAAGAACGTCCTGAAGTCCTTTTTCGAAAGCTTCCTGCGCAGCCGGCACATGCTGCATCACTTCGAGCGCTGGCAGACGCTGTTGAGCGCCAAGCCCAGCAGCCTCGGCTCGGCCGCGATGCCGCCCGAGATCGCCAAGGCGCTGGCCGCCGCCTCGCACACCGACGCAGGCGAAGTGCTGGTGCGCCTGGACAGCTCGACGCAAGGCCTGACCGAAGCGCAGGCGCTGGCGCTGCGCAAGCGGCTGGGCAGCAACGAGGTGCGCCACGAGCAGCCGCTGCCGTGGTGGAACCTCCTGTGGCAGTGCTACCGCAACCCCTTCAACCTGCTGCTGACGGTGCTCGCGCTGGTCTCCTACATCACCGAGGACACGAAGGCCACGGTGGTGATCGGCAGCATGGTGCTGCTGTCGACCGTGCTGCGCTTCCTGCAGGAGTCGCGCTCCAACCAGGCGGCCGACCGGCTCAAGGCGATGGTCAGCAACACGTCGACGGTGCTGCGCCCCGCGCCCGGCGAGAAGGCCGGACGCGCAAGTGACGACGGCTTCGACCTCGCGAACGCCGGCACGCAGCGCATGGAAGTGCCGATGCGCGACCTCGTGCCCGGCGACGTGATCGCGCTGTCGGCCGGCGACATGATCCCGGCCGATGCGCGCCTGCTCTCGGCGAAAGACCTGTTCATCAGCCAGTCGGCGCTCACCGGCGAATCGATGCCGGTGGAGAAGTTCGCCGCCACCGCGGCCGACCACCAGGCCGGCGTGCTGGAGCGCGACAACCTGCTCTTCATGGGCACCAACGTGATCAGCGGCACCGCCACGGCCGTGATCGTGCACACGGGCGAGCGCACCTTCTTCGGCGCGCTGGCACAGCGCGTGAGCGCGAACTACCGAGGCACCACCGCCTTCCAGGCCGGCATCAACCGCGTGAGCTGGCTGCTGATCCGCTTCATGCTGGTGATGGCGCCGCTGGTGCTGGTGATCAACGGCGTGACCAAGGGCGACTGGTGGGAGGCGGCGCTGTTCGCGCTGTCGATCGCGGTCGGTCTCACGCCCGAGATGCTGCCGATGATCGTGACGGCCACGCTGGCCAAGGGCGCGGTCGTGATGTCGCGCCAGAAGGTGATCGTGAAGCGCCTCGAAGCCATCCACAACTTCGGCGCGATGGACGTGCTGTGCACCGACAAGACCGGCACGCTGACGCAGGACCGCATCGTGCTCGAACGCCACACCAACGCCTGGGGCGAAGACTCCGACCACGTGCTGCAGCAGGCCTACCTCAACAGCTTTCACCAGACCGGGCTGAAGAACCTGCTCGACAAGGCCGTGCTCAGCCACGCCGAAGTGCAGCTCGACGCGCAGCTGCAGACCCGCTGGCGCAAGGTCGACGAGGTGCCCTTCGATTTCTCGCGCCGCCGCATGTCGGTGGTGGTGGCGCACGGCGACGACGAGCACCTGCTGATCTGCAAGGGCGCGCTCGAAGAGATCCTGTCGGTGTGCACCTCGGTCGAACGCGGTGCCGAAGTGCTCGCGCTCGACGCCGACGTGATGGCGCGCATCCACCGCGTGGCCTCGGAGCTCAATGCCCAGGGCCTGCGCGTGGTGGCGGTGGCCAGCCGCACGCTGCATGCCGACGCGCGCAAGCCGGCCTACAGCGTGGCCGACGAAGCGGGGCTCACGCTGCTGGGCTACGTGGCCTTTCTCGATCCGCCGAAGGAATCGACTGCGCCCGCGCTGCTGGCTCTGGCCGCGCACGGCGTGGCGGTGAAGGTGCTGACCGGCGACAACGAGCTGGTCACGCGCAAGGTCTGCGGCGATGTCGGCATCGACGCCGGGCGCATGGTGCTGGGCCACGAGGTCGAGCGCATGAACGAGGCCGAGCTGCGGCAGGTGGTGGAAATGCGCCAGGTGTTCGCCAAGCTCACGCCCGCGCACAAGGAGCGCATCGTGCAGGCGCTGCATGCCAACGGCCACGTGGTCGGCTTCATGGGCGACGGCATCAACGACGCGCCCGCGCTGCGCGCCGCCGACATCGGCATCTCGGTGGACGGTGCGGTGGACGTGGCCAAGGAATCGGCCGACATCATCCTGCTCGAGAAGAGCCTGATGGTGCTGGAGCAAGGCGTGATCGAAGGCCGCCGCACCTTCGCCAACATGCTCAAGTACATCAAGATCACGGCCAGCTCGAACTTCGGCAACGTGTTCTCGGTGCTGGTGGCCAGTGCGTTCCTGCCCTTCCTGCCGATGCTGCCGCTGCACCTGCTGGTGCAGAACCTGCTGTACGACGTGTCGCAGATCGCGATCCCGTTCGACAACGTGGACGAGGAATTCCTGAAGACGCCGCAGCGCTGGAACCCGGCCGACCTGGGCCGCTTCATGGTGTTCTTCGGGCCGCTGAGCTCGGTGTTCGACATCCTCACCTACACCGTGATGTGGTTCGTGTTCGCGGCCAACACGCCGGAGCACCAGACGCTGTTCCAGTCGGGCTGGTTCATCGAGGGCCTGCTGTCGCAGACGCTCATCGTGCACCTGATCCGCACGCGCAAGATTCCGTTTTTGCAAAGCCGTGCGGCCTGGCCGCTGCTGGCCATGGGCGCGGCGATTGCCGCAGTCGGCATCTGGCTGCCGATGGGGCCGCTGGCGCACTACTTCAAGCTGCAGGCGCTGCCGCTCTCGTACTTCCCGTGGCTGGTGCTGATGCTGGTCGGCTACGCGACGCTGACGCAGGCGGTGAAGGGCTGGTACGCGCGCAGGTACGGCTGGCAATAAGAACAGGCATCACCCGGCGAACGCAGGATTGCGGCTGTCACACAAGGCCGCTACCCTGCGCCGCACACAGAAGATCAGGAGGATCACTCATGGAAGCCATCCGCAACATCAACCTGCCTTCGCTGCTGAACACCTTCATCAGTGTGGGCGCGGCCTTTCTGCTCGGCTCGCTGATCGGCTTCGAACGCCAGATGCGCCAGCGCACCGCGGGGCTGCGCACCAACACACTCGTGGCCGTGGGCGCCGCCGTGTTCGTCGACATGGCGGCCCGCCTGGGCGGCCCCGACGGCTCGGTGCGCGTGGTCGCCTACGTGGTCTCGGGCATCGGCTTCCTGGGCGCGGGCGCGATCATGAAAGAAGGCGCCAACATCACGGGCCTGAACACGGCGGCCACGCTGTGGGGCTCGGCTGCGGTGGGCGCCTGCGCGGGCGCCAACCTGCTGGGCGAAGCGCTGATCGCGGCACTCTTCGTGCTCGCGAGCAACACGTTGCTGCGCCCGGTGGTGAACCGCATCAACCGCCGCCCGGTGCACGAGGAATCGAGCGAGGCGACGTACACGGTGCGCGTGATCTGCTCACGCGCGGCGCGGCCCGAGGTGATGGACCAGCTGCTGGTGCAACTGGAAGCCGCGAACTACCCGGTGCGCGACATCGACCAACACGCCTTCGGGCAGGCCGACACGGAGATTGCTGCGACGCTCTACGCCACCGCGGTCGAGCCCGAAGAGCTCGACCAGGTGATTGCAGAGCTGGAAACGCTGGAAGGTGTCCAGCAGGCGTTCTGGAACGCCTCCGCCGAAGACTAGTTAAACGCCGAGGATCGAAACAGCCTTGGTGTTCAAGTACGCCTCGATCGCCTCGGGACCGCCTTCCGAACCGTAGCCCGAATCCTTCACGCCGCCGAACGGCATTTCCGGCGAAGGCGTGGCGGGCTGGTTGATCCACAGCATGCCGAGCTCGAGCTTCTGGCTCAGCAGGTGCGCGCTCTTGATCGACTTGGTGAAGGCATAGCCGGCCAGGCCGAAAGGCAGGCGGTTGGCTTCGGTGATGGCTTCTTCGAGCGTGTCGAAGCCGCGGATCGCGGCGATGGGGCCGAAGGGCTCGTTGTTGAACACGTCGGCGTCCAGCGGCACGTCGGTGATGACGGTGGGCGCGAAGAAGTTGCCGGTGTCGCCGACGCGGTCGCCGCCGGTCGCGATGGTGGCGCCCTTCTTGCGCGCGTCTTCCAGCACGTGGGCCATGGCCGTGAGGCGGCGGGCGTTGGCCAGCGGGCCGAGGTTGGTGCCTTCGGCCAGGCCGTCGCCCATCTTCAGGCCTTCGGCGTGCTTGACCAGCAGGCTCGCGAACTCATGGCGCAGGCTGTTGTGCACCAGGAAGCGGGTCGGCGAGATGCAGACCTGGCCCGCGTTGCGGAACTTGGCGGCACCGGCGGCCTTGACGGCCAGTGCCACGTCGGCGTCTTCGGCCACGATCACCGGGGCATGACCGCCCAGTTCCATCGTGACGCGCTTCATGTGCGAACCGGCCAGCGCGGCCAGTTGCTTGCCGACCGGGGTGGAGCCGGTGAACGTGACCTTGCGGATGATCGGGTGCGCGATCAGGTAGCTCGATATTTCCGCGGGGTTGCCGAACACGAGGCCCACGACGCCGCCCGGAATGCCGGCGTCGACAAAGGCCTTCAGCAGCGCGGCCGGCGAGGCCGGGGTTTCTTCGGGCGCCTTCACCAGGAAGGAGCAGCCGGTGGCGAGCGCGGCGCCGAGCTTGCGCACGATCTGGTTGACGGGGAAGTTCCACGGCGTGAAGGCCGCGACCGGGCCGACCGGCTCCTTGATGACCAGCTGCTGCGCGGCCAGGTTGCGCGAGGGCACGATGCGGCCGTACACGCGGCGGCCTTCGTCGGCGAACCACTCGATGATGTCGGCGGCGGCCATCATTTCGACCTTGGCTTCGCCCAGCGGCTTGCCTTGCTCCTGCGTCAGCAGCTTGGCGATGTCCAGGGCGCGTTCGCGGATCAGGCCGGCGGCGCGGCGCATCACGGCGGCGCGTTCGTTGGCGGGCGTGTCGCGCCAGGCTTCGAAGCCGCGCTGGGCGGCGGCCAGGGCACGGTCGAGGTCGACGATGCTGGCGTGCGCCACCTTGCCGATGGCCTTGCCGGTGGCGGGGTTCAGCACGTCGAGCGTCTTGCCGTCGGCGGCGTCGACCCATTGGCCGTCGATCAGCAGGCGGGTGTCGGTGTAGGTGGCGGTCATGGCGAACTCTTTCCTTCGAGGACTGGATGGTGAAAACGAAACGGGAAATCGGGCGCGCGGCGCGGCACCCCGTGGGGGTGGGCATGCGACAACGGCGGCCAAGCGCCGCCGGGGGCCGTAGATTAACCTGAGTTCACAAAGCTTGCCCGCGGCCCCGTTGGAGGCCTGAGCACGCCTACAGCACGAGGATCGCGCGGAAGTCGTTGACGTTGGTGTTCGTCGGACCGGTCACGAACAGGTCGCCGATGGCGTCGAAGTAGCCGTAGGCGTCGTTGCGGTCGAGGTGGTCGGAGAGCTTCTTGCCCTGCGCCGTGGCGCGCGCCAGGGTGTCGGGCGTGACGAAGGCGCCGGCGTTGTCTTCCACGCCGTCGATGCCGTCGGTGTCGGCGGCCAGCGCCCACACCTGCGGCTGACCCATGAGCGCACCCGACAGGCCCATGCAGAACTCGCCGGCGCGCCCGCCGCGGCCCTTGGCCTGGCCGGGTTGGCGCGGGCGGATGGTGACCGTGGTTTCGCCGCCCGACAGGATGACGCAGGGCCGCGCAAACGGCGCACCGCGCAGCGCCACGGCCCGCGCGAGCGCCCCGTGCACCTTGCCGACTTCGCGCGATTCGCCTTCGATCTCGTCGCTGAGGATGTGCACCTCGAGGCCGGCGGCGCGCGCGGCCGCGGCGGCGGCTTCGAGCGACTGCTGCGGCGTGGCGATCATGTGCGTGCTGTGGCCGGCGAACGCGGCGTCGTCGGGCTTGGGGGTTTCGAGCGCGCCGCTTTCGAGCTGCGCGCGCACGGGCGCCGGCACCTCGATGCCGTAGCGGTCGAGGATGGCGAGCGCGTCGGCGCAGGTGGTGGCGTCGGGTACGGTGGGGCCGCTGGCGATCACGGCCGGGTCGTCGCCGGGCACATCGCTGATGGTGAGCGTGACCACGCGCGCCGGTGCGCAGGCCGCCGCAAGCCGGCCGCCCTTGATGCGCGACAGGTGCTTGCGCACGCAGTTCATTTCGCCGATGTGGGCGCCGCTGTCGAGCAGCTGTTTGTTGATGCGCTGCTTGTCGGCCAGCGTGAGGCCGTCGGCCGGCAGTACCAGCAGCGACGAGCCGCCACCGGAGATGAGGCACAGCACGAGGTCGTCGGCCGTGAGGCCCTGCGTGAGCGCCAGGATGCGCTCGGCCGCCTGCTGGCCGGCCGCGTCGGGCACGGGGTGCGCGGCCTCGACGAGCTCGATGCGCTGCGGCACGCCTGCGGGGCGCGGCGGAATGTGGTCATAGCGCGTGACGACCAGGCCCGACAGCGGGGCATCGGCCGGCCACAGCGCTTCGAGCGCCTGCACCATCGAACCGCCGGCCTTGCCGGCGCCCAGCACCACGGTGCGGCCCTTGGGCGGCTGGGGCAGATGCGCACCCAGCGTGGACAGCGGCAGTGCGCGGTCCACCGCCACGCGGTACAGGTGTTCGAGGAAGGCGCGCGGGGCTTCGCGCGGATCGGGCGTAGCGGCGATGGCTGAGGGCGAGGTCGATGCGGTCATGGCTTGCGTGTTGTCTCCATTCGGCGATTGTGCGACGACCGGCGGCCCGCCCTTGCAGGCCGCTGCGCCCCTAGTTCGTCTTGGCGCCGGCCTGGAACCAGCGGCTGATGAGCGCCCGCTCGTCGTCGGTGATGTTCGTCGCGTTGTTCATCGGCATGATCTTGGTCACCACGACCTGCTGGTAGATCGCCTGCGCATGCGCCGTCACCTGGTCGGGCGTGTCGACGCGCACGTTCTTCATCTGCACGGCCGCGCCGTGGCACATGTAGCAGCGCTGCTCCAGCACCTTCTGCACGTCCTGGTAGGCCACGGCGGGCACGGCCTGGGCGGCGCTGGCCGCGACCGGCGCCACCGGCTCGGGCTTCATCCACACGATGGTGAGGCCCAGCACCACGATGCCGACCATGGCGTAGGGCAGCGGGTTGCCCGCGTTGCCCAGCTTGAAGCGGTGGCGCACCACGAAGAACTGCCGGATGGCCGCGCCGCCGAGCATGATCAGCAGCAGCACGATCCAGTTGTACTTGTGCGTGTAGGTGAAGCTGTAGTGGTTGCTCAGCATCGCGAACAGCACCGGCAGCGTGAAGTAGGTGTTGTGCACGCTGCGCTGCTTGCCGCGCTGACCGTGCACCGGGTCGACCGGCCGGCCTTCGCGCAGGGCCTTCACGTTCTTGCGCTGGCCCGGGATGATCCAGAAGAACACGTTGCCGCTCATGGTGGTGGCCATCATGGCGCCCACCAGCAGGAAGGCCGCGCGGCCCGCGAACCACTGGCAGGCCAGCCAGGTCGCGAAGACGATGAAAATCGCGATCAGCACGCCGACGATGGTGTCGCCGTTCTTGCGGCGCCCGAAGATCTGGCAGATGGCGTCGTAGACCATCCAGAACACGACGAAGAAAGCCAGCGCCACGGCAATGGCGGCGCCGGGCTGCCAGTCCATCTTGCTCTTGTCGATGAGGTACGTGCTCGCGTTCCACAGGTACGACATCGTGAAGAGCGCAAAGCCCGTGAGCCACGTCGAGTAGCTCTCCCAGTACGACCAGTGCAGGTGGTCGGGCAGCTTCTTGGGCGCCAGCGCGTACTTCTGGCTGTTGTAGAAACCGCCGCCGTGCACGGCCCATTGCTCGCCGCCCACGCCCTTGTCGAGCGATTCCTGGTCTTGCGGCTTCTCGAGGCTGTTGTCCAGCATCACGAAGTAGAAGGAGGCGCCGATCCATGCGATGGCGGTGATGACGTGGACCCAGCGCAGCAGCAGGTTGGCCCAGTCGAGGTAGTAGCTTTCCATGTGCTCTCTCGCATCAGATATGAATGAACCTACTGCGCGTCCCGATCTCGCATCTGCGGTCCTCACCGTACGGGCGTACGGTTCCGGTCCTCGATGCGACCTCGGGTCGCTCGCTACGGTTCCTTCACATCTGCGTAACCCTTTTGGCGCGTGAGGACGCCATCAAAGGGAGGTTTCAGCCTGCTCACCACTGCGGGCGCTGTAAGCAGAGAAAGTGCCGCGAACGCAGGTCCGTTGAAAACGACCTCGCTCCGCTGCGGCTTGTTGTGGACCGAAAGTGTATACAGTTTTGACACGAGGCGGGATGCTTTTTGCGGCGTTGCCGCCAAGGGAAAACCCTGTTCAGCCCAGCGATTGCAACAACTGTGCCGCCACGGCCACCGCGATCACCTCGGGCTCCTTGCCCGTGATGCCGGGCACGCCGATCGGGCAGGTGACGCGCGCCAGCTCGTCGGCCGTGAAACCGCGCGCCTCCAGCCGGTGGCGGAAGGTGGCCCACTTGGTCTTGCTGCCGATGAGGCCGATGTAGGGCAGGTCGTTGCGCGTGCGCAAACGCTTCAGGCAGGCGATGACGATGTCGAGGTCTTCGGCGTGGCTGAAGCTCATGATCAGCACGCGGCTGCCGGGCGCGAGCGCGGCCACCGCGTCCTGCACAGGCTCGGAGTGCTCGGTGTCGATCTGCGCGGGCAGCGCGTCGGGGAACACGCCGTCGCGGCTGTCGATCCAGCGCACCGAGAACGGCAGCACGGCCAGCAGGCGAGCCAGCGCGGCGCCCACGTGGCCGCCGCCGAACAGCGCCACGGGCTCGAGCTGGGCGACCAGTTCTTTCTGCAGCGCGGGCGCGTCGGCCGCGCCGATGCGCCGGTAGGTCAGGAACATCACGCCGCCGCAGCACTGCCCCAGGCTCGGGCCCAGCGGGTAGCGCTGCACGCCGTCGAGGCTGCGCGTGCCGGCCAGGATCTCGCGTGCTTCCTGCGTGGCCTGGAACTCGAGCTGCCCGCCGCCGATGGTGGCCGTGAGCCCGTCGGCCCACACGGCCATCCAGGTGCCGGCCTCGCGCGGGGCCGAGCCCTGCGTCGATTCGACGCGCACCAGCACCGCGTCTTCATGGCGAAGACGCGCCAGCAATTGATCGACCGCACCGTTCATGGTCGATACCTTCGGTTGCCTGCGCCTTGAAGACTCACGGTATAACCCCGGCGATGATGACGAACCGCCAGCTTACGCCGCGCCGCCTCGCCTGGGCAGCGACTGTTCTTTCCGCCTTGTGGCTCGCCGGCTGCGGCTCGACGGGCTCGGTGCCCGGCCAGCTGAGCGGCACCAGCAGCGCACAGGGCAGCGGCCCCGCACCGCGCGCTTCGAGCGCGGCCACCGCGCGCGACTACCGCCGCGACGCCGCCCGCCACATCTACAACGCCAACGCCTCGCGCATCTACAAGGGCCAGATGCCGCCCCTGCTGTACGCGGTCGGCACCTTGCAGGTGAACCTCGACACCGGCGGCAAGGTGGTCTCGATGCACTGGATGCGCGCGCCCAAGCACGCGCCCGAGGTGATCGCCGAGATCGAGCGCACCGTGCTGCAGGCCGCGCCCTTCCCGCCCGCCCAGCGCCTGGGCGCGGTCACGTGGACCGACACCTGGCTGTGGGACAAGAGCGGGCGCTTCCAGCTCGACACCCTGACCGAAGGTCAACAGCAAGGCGACTGACCTCAGGAGCCGCGGTACGTGGAGTAGCTCCACGGGCTCACGAGCAAGGGCACGTGGTAGTGCTGGTCGGTGTGCGCCACGCCGAAGTCCAGCGCCACCTTGTTCAGGAAGTTCGGCTCCGGCAGCGTCACGCCGCGGGCCTTGAAGTAACCCGCCACGTCGAACACCAGCCGGTAGGTGCCGACCTTGATCGAGTTGTTGTCGTACAGCGGGCCATCGCTGCGGCCGTCCGAGTTCAGCGTGAAGCGCTTCACCAGCGTCGCGGCGTCGCCGTCGGTGGTGTACAGCGCCACCTCCATGCCGGCCGCGGGGCCGCCGTGCATCGTGTCCAGTACGTGAGTGCTCAAGCCCATGGGGCGCTCCTTCAAAAGTGGTGTCGGATCGTTGAGATCGTGGAGACCAGGGGGTCGGGAAATTCCGGTGGACAAAAGTGTATACAGTTACCGGCTTTGGGTCTATCATGAAAAACATGGAGTCCTCCACCACCCGTTCGATCGTCGATGCCCTCACGAAGGCCATCGTCGAGCACCGCCTTCAGCCCGGCACCAAGCTCGCCGAGCAGAAGCTGGCCGATCACTTCGGCGTGTCGCGCACGCTGGTGCGCCAGGCGCTGTTCCAGCTCTCGCAGAACAAGCTGATCCGGCTCGAGCCGGCACGCGGCGCCTTCGTGGCCGCGCCCGCCGTCGACGAGGCCAAGCAGGTGTTCGCCGTGCGCCGCATGCTCGAGGCCGAGATGACGCGCGCCTTCGTGCGCAGCGTCACGCCGGCCAAGATCAAGGCGCTCAAGGAGCACGTGGCGCTCGAGAAATCGGCCGTTGGCGGCGAAGACGTGTCGGGCCGCACCGAGCTCTTGGGCGACTTCCACGTGCGCATGGCCGAGCTCATGGGCAACCAGGTGCTGGCGCAAATATTGGGCGAGCTGATCTCGCGCTGCGCCCTCATCACGCTCATGTACCAGAGCACCAGCGCTGCCGAGCACTCCAACGACGAGCACGCCGACATCGTGAAGGCGCTGGCCGCACGCGACGAAGAACTCGCCGTGCGCCTCATGACCGAGCACCTGGAACACGTCGAGGCCAACCTCACCTTCGACCGCAAGGTCCCGACCAACGACATCTCCCTCGCGCTGTCCTGATCCACACCATGACCGTCTACGACACCACCCAGCCCTACCCACGCGACCTCGTCGGCTACGGCCGCAACCCGCCCCACGCCCGCTGGCCCGGCGGCGCGCGCGTGGCGGTGCAGTTCGTCCTCAACTACGAAGAAGGCGGCGAGAACGCCACGCTGCACGGCGACGCGGGCTCGGAGCAGTTTCTTTCCGAGATGTTCAACCCGGCGAGCTTCCCCGACCGGCACATCAGCATGGAAGGCATCTACGAGTACGGCTCGCGGGCCGGCGTGTGGCGCATCCTGCGCGAGTTCGAAAAGCGCGGCCTGCCGCTCACCGTGTTCGGCGTGGGCATGGCGCTGGAGCGCTACCCCGAACTCACGGCAGCCTTCAAGGAACTCGGCCACGAGATCGCCTGCCACGGCTGGCGCTGGATTCACTACCAGAACCTCGACGAAGCCACCGAGCGCGAGCACATGCGCCTGGGCATGGAGGCGATCGAAAAGCTCACCGGCGAGCGCGCGCTCGGCTGGTACACCGGCCGCGACAGCCCCCGCACGCGCCGCCTCGTGGCCGACTACGGCGGCTTCGAGTACGACAGCGACTACTACGGCGACGACCTGCCCTTCTGGATGAAGGTGCAGAAGACCGACGGCACGGTGGTGCCGCAGCTCATCGTGCCCTACACGCTCGACGTGAACGACATGCGCTTTGCACTGCCGCAGGGCTACTCGCACGCCGACCCGTTCTTCCAGTACATGAAGGACACCTTCGACGCGCTGTACGCCGAAGGCGACCCGAACGGCGACGACAGCCCCAAGATGATGAGCATCGGCATGCACTGCCGCCTGCTCGGCCGCCCCGGCCGCATCACGGCGCTGCAGCGTTTCCTCGATCACATCGCCACGCACGACAAGGTCTGGGTCTGCCGCCGCGTCGACATCGCGCGCCACTGGAAGCAGGCGCACCCCTTCGAAGCCGGAGCCGCATCATGAGCCCCCCTCTCCTCACCCTTGCCCAACTCAACGCCGCGGGGCCGGCCGCTGCCGTCGCCATGCTCGACGGCGTGTACGAACACTCGCCCTGGATCGCGCAGCGCGCGCTGGTGCAGCGCCCCTTCCGCTCGCTCGCGCACCTCAAGCACGCGCTGGTGCAGGCGCTGGCCGCGTCGTCCGCCGATGAGCAGATCGGCCTGATCCGCGCCCACCCCGAGCTCGCCGGCAAGGCCATGGTCAGCAAGACGCTCACGGCCGAGTCGACCAACGAGCAGAACAAGGCCGGCCTGACCGACTGCACGCCCGAAGAGTTCGCGCAGATCCAGAAGCTCAACGCCGACTACAACGCCAAGTTCGGCTTCCCGTTCATCCTGGCCGTGCGCGGCCCGCGCGGCACGGGTCTGGCCAAGCGCGAGATCATCGAGACCTTTGCGCGCCGGCTGCACAACCACCCGAGCTTCGAACTCGGCGAGGCCCTGCGCAACATCCACCGCATCGCCGAGATCCGCCTGAACGACAAGTTCGGTGCCGACGTCACGCTCGGCAACGACGTGTGGGACTGGCAGGAGCAGCTGTCGGTGCACACCGACCCCGGCTATGCCGAGAAGGGCCAGCTCACCGTGACGTACCTGACCGACGCGCACCGCGCCTGCGCCGCGAACATCTCGGGCTGGATGCGCGACTGCGGCTTCGACTCCGTGCACATCGATGCGGTCGGCAACGTGGTCGGCCGCTATGAAGGCGCCAAGCCCGATGCCAAGACCCTGCTCACCGGCTCGCACTACGACACCGTGCGCAACGGCGGCAAGTACGACGGCCGCCTGGGCATCTTCGTGCCCATGGCCTGCGTGCGCGAACTCAAGCGCCAGAACCGCCGCCTGCCCTTCGCCTTCGAAGTCGTCGGCTTCGCCGAAGAAGAAGGCCAGCGCTACAAGGCCACCTTCCTCGGCTCGGGCGCGCTCATCGGCCACTTCGACACGCGCTGGCTCGACCAGAAGGACGCCGACGGCATCACCATGCGCGAGGCCATGCAGCACGCGGGCCTGCAGGAAGAAGACATTCCGAAGATCCAGCGCGACCCGGCGCGCTACCTCGGCTTTGTCGAGGTGCACATCGAGCAGGGCCCCGTGCTCACCGAACTCGACCTGCCGCTGGGCATCGTCACCTCCATCAACGGCAGCGTGCGCTACGTGGGCGAAGTCATCGGCATGGCCAGCCACGCCGGCACCACGCCCATGGACCGCCGCCGCGACGCCGCCGCGGCCGTGGCCGAACTCATCCTCTACACCGAGCAGCGCGCCGCAAAAGACGGCGACTCGGTCGGCACCGTCGGCATGCTCGAAGTGCCGAGCGGCTCGATCAACGTCGTGCCCGGCCGCTGCAAGTTCAGCCTCGACCTGCGCGCGCCCAACAACGCACAGCGCGACGCGCTGGCGAACGACGTGGTCGCCGCGCTGAAGGACATCTGCGAACGCCGCAGCGTGCGCTACGAGCTCGAGGAAACCATGCGCGCCGCCGCCGCGCCGAGCGCACCGGCGTGGCAACAGCGCTGGGAACAAGCCGTCGATGCACTGGGCATTCCCCTCTTCCGCATGCCCAGCGGCGCCGGCCACGACGCCATGAAGCTGCACGAAGTGATGCCGCAGGCCATGCTCTTCGTGCGCGGCATCAACTCGGGCATCAGCCACAACCCGCTCGAGTCGAGCACCAACGACGACATCCAGCTCGCCGTGCAAGCGTTCCAGCTCCTGCTGGACAACCTCGCCGCCGAACAAGCCCACTGACCGATTACAGAAGAACAGCCACCATGACCGACTACGCCAAACTCGACGCCTGGATCGACGCCCACTTCGACGAGGAAGTGCAATTTCTGCAGCAACTGGTGCAGGTGCCCACCGACACGCCGCCCGGCAACAACGCGCCCCACGCCGAGCGCACCGCCGAGCTGCTGAAAGACTTCGGCCTCGACGCCGAGAAGCACGCCGTGCCCGCGCAAGAGGTGAAGGACTACGGCCTCGAGTCGATCACCAACCTGATCGTGCGCCGCCAATACGGCAACGGTGGCCGCACCGTCGCGCTCAACGCCCACGGCGACGTGGTGCCGCCCGGCGAAGGCTGGACGCACGACCCGTATGGCGGCGAGATCGTCGATGGCAGCCTGTACGGCCGCGCCGCCGCCGTCAGCAAGAGCGACTTCGCCAGCTTCACCTTCGCGCTGCGCGCGCTCGAAGCCGTGGCCAAGCCCACCAAGGGCAGCATCGAACTGCACTTCACCTACGACGAAGAGTTCGGCGGCATCCTCGGCCCGGGCTGGCTGCTCGAGAAGGGCCTGACCAAGCCCGACCTCATGATCGCGGCCGGCTTCAGCTACGAAGTGGTCACCGCCCACAACGGCTGCCTGCAGATGGAAGTGACCGTGCACGGCAAGATGGCGCACGCCGCCGTGCCCACCACCGGCATCGATGCGCTGCAGGGCGCCACCAAGATTTTGAATGCGCTGTACGCGCAGAACACGCTCTACCAGCAGGTCACGTCGAAGGTCGAGGGCATCACGCACCCCTACCTGAACGTGGGCCGCATCGAAGGCGGCACCAACACCAACGTCGTGCCCGGCAAGGTCGTGTTCAAGCTCGACCGCCGCATGATCCCCGAAGAGAACCCGGTCGAAGTCGAAGCCAACATCCGCCAGGTGATTGCCGATGCCGCCGCCGAGAGCGCGGGCATCACGGTCGACATCAAGCGCATGCTGCTCGCCAACTCGATGAAGCCACTGGCCGGCAACCAGCCGCTGGTCGATGCGATCCAGAAGCACGGCGGCGAGCTGTTCGGCGAACCCATCAAGGCCATGGGCACGCCGCTGTACACCGACGTGCGCCTGTACGTCGAGGCCGGCATTCCGGGCGTGATCTACGGCGCCGGCCCGCGCACCGTGCTCGAGTCGCACGCCAAGCGCAGCGACGAGCGCGTGGTGCTCGAAGACCTGCGCCGCGCGACCAAGGTGGTGGCACGCACGCTGAGTGATCTGCTGGCCTGAACACTCTGAAACGGGACTGAAAGCGCACGCCTTAGGGCGTGAACTTTCATCGCAGTTTCATCGAACCGTCACGACAGGATTTCAGACTCCGGGCTTCTCCGGCGGACGCGCTGTCATGCGCTCCGCCTCATTGAAATCCCGAAGCGGCGGCCAGCCATGCGCTGGCCGTTGCTGTTTGTGTCGCCATGAAAATCCTGCCTCCCGCGCCCCGCTTTCGCTCGTCCCTTTTCTCGACCCTCGCGCTCGGCGCGGCCCTGCTGACCGCGTGCGGCGGCGGCTCCGGCGGCGGTGCACCGTTCGCCGGCCTGCCCATCGCACCGCCGGCCCCCGCACCGGCGCCCTCGCCCGCCACACCGCCGCCGCCACCGGCCGCGCCCGCCGGCCGCTGGACCGTCGGCGACCTGCATGTCCACACCATCCAGTCGGAGGACACGCAGCAGATTTCCACGCTCGACCAGGTGCTCGCCAAGGCCTTCGACACCTTCGGCCTCGACTGGGTCGCGCTCTCGGACCACTTGCGCATGTCTTCCTATGACAACGACGGCCGCAAGCTCGACCCGGCGATCCCGTTCTCGCGAGGCATGGCCCTGTATCAGGTGCCGCGCATCAAGGCACTGCAGGCCGGCGGCAAGTACGCCGACAAGACGATCTTCGCGTCCTTCGAGTGGGACATGGCCACGCACGACCACGGCAACGTCGGCATCCTGACCGACAGCCCGATGTCCGACGCGGCGCTCAAGGCCGTGAGCCAGTTCGAGTACCTGTTCACCAACCGCGACCCCGCGCTGTTCCCGGCCTCCGACGTCGCGGCCTGGAACGCCAAGGACGCACGCGCCTCCACGACGCACGAAGACGTGCTCAAGGCCATCGCGTGGCTGAAGAAGAACTACCCCGACTCCAGCTACCTGCAGATCAATCACCCCTCGCGCAGCCCCGGCAAATACACGGCCACCCAGTTGCGCGAGATGAACGACGCCGCGCCCGACATCGTGTTCTCGCTCGAAGGCATGGTCGGCAACCAGATGGAGCCCGACCGCGGCGGCTACGAGAGCGCTTACACGCCGGCCAACCTGCCCTCGCGCACCTACGGCGGCGTCGACTACCTCGTCGCCAAACTCGGCGGCACCTGGGACGCGCTGCTGTCCGAAGGCCGCCACATCTGGAACACGGCCGATTCCGACTACCACTTCACGACCTCGAAGGGCCTGTACAGCAGCGGCTACGCGCCCGGCGAGTACGCGAAGAACCACCTGTGGGGCGACATCAAGGACCCGAAGTCGCTGCTCACGGCGATGCGTTCGGGCAAGCTCTTCGCGGTCAACGGCAGCCTCATCAACGCGCTCGACTTCAAGGTCCAAAGCGCCAAGGGCGCCGGCGAGATGGGCACCGAAGTGAGTGCCAAGCCGGGCGAAGACCTGAAGATCACGATCCGCTTCAAGAGCCCCGAGCGCAACAACTTCGAGTACCAGCTCGGCAGCGGCGTGTATGCCAACGTGAAGCCCGTGGTCGACCACATCGACCTCATCGCCGGCGACGTCACCGGCCGGGAACTCCCGGGCACGCCCGGCTACGCGCGCGACACCAACCCGACGACCCGCGTGGTGAAACGCTTCACCCGCGCCGACTGGACGCTCGACACCGAAGGCTACTTCGCAGTGACCTACACGGTGAAGGCCGGCAACAACCAGTACTTCCGCCTGCGAGGCACCAACCTCGGCACCGACGTGCCGAACGAAACGGCGGGCGGCGAGCCGCTGTTCGATGCGCGCACGCCCACACCGGCCGGCGACGATCCGGTCACGCGCTTCAATGCGATCAATGCGCGCAACTACAGCGACCTGTGGTTCTATTCGAATCCGGTGTTTGTGAAGGTGGCGGGGCAGTAAGCAGACACGCACCAGCGCAGCCGGGACTACGCGGCTCGCTGCTTCGAACGCCCAATGCGCATCGCGATGCCCGCCAGCACCAGCGACACGCCCCACAGCGCGATGTCGAACCCGGTGAATCCCCCACGCTCGCGAAGCCCCATCACCACGCCCACCCACGGCAACACCGCCAGCAAGGCAGCGCCCGCCGCGAACAGCTCGACCCACGCACGCTGAACGGGCCTGGCGATCGCGAAGATCAACACCAGCGCCCAGGCGATGAAGAACAGGTGAATCTCCCATTCGCGCCGGTCCACGAGGGCCAGCGGCAGCAGCCGGTTGCCCCAGAGGAACGCCGCCATCGCCACGGGCAGCCCCGCGATGGTGGCGACGTTGAGCCGCTCCACGAGCCGGAAACCGAACGTCGGCTTGTCGATGGCCGCCTGCTTCACGCGCCGCTTGACGGTCCACAGCACCAGCCCGGTGGCCACCATCGCCGTTCCCGCCAGGCTCGAGAGAAAGAACAGCCAGCGCGTCGCGGCATCGGCAAAGCGCGCCACATGCAGGCCGTACAGCACGCCGCGGGTTTCGGCCGCGGGTCCGGCCTGATCCCTGATCTGCTGCAACGTGCCGCTCGGGCCGTCGAACACCAGGTAGCGCGGGCTGACGGACACACGCCCCGCATCACCGCGCACGACACGCACCTGCGACGCGGCATCGCCCGGGTGGTCGACGATCACGCGCGCCACGCTGTCCGTGCCCCAGCGCTGCTGCGCCTCGCGCACCATCGCGCCCACATCGGCCAGCTTGCCTGTCACGCCGCTCGGTGCGCCGGGCGGCAGAAGCGCCGTCATTTCGGCACGCAGCGCGGGGCGTATCTGCGCGGCTGAAGGCGCGCGGTCGGCGCCCCAGGGCATGTACAGCGTCATGAGCGTCACCAGGCCGGTGTAGGTGATCATCAAATGAAACGGCAGCGCGGTCACCGACACCGCGTTGTGCGCATCCAGCCATGAGCGCTGGCCCTTGCCCCGGCGGAAGGTGAAGAAGTTGGTGAAGATCTTCTTGTGCGTGATCACGCCGCTGACCAGCGCGACCAGCATGAACATGGTGGCCAGGCCCACCAGCCAGCGCGCCGCCACGCGCGGCAGGTAGTGCAGCGAGAAATGAAAGTAATAGAAGAACTCGCCGCCGTCGGTCGCGCGCGCGGCCAATGGCTGGCCCGTCAGCGGGTCGAGCACGGCACGACCGTCGATCTCGCCGATGCGCCACGACGCGGCCACGACGTTCGTGCGCGCGCCCGCCAGATCGATCACCCATCGGGTGGCGCCCGGCGCCAGCACCTGCAAGGTGGCGACGGCCCGCGCAGCGCTGTCCGCGGCCACCGGCGCTTGCGTGAGCGCCGGCAGTTCGGGGCGCATCCATTGCGAAATTTCTTCGCGGAAGTAACTCGCCGCGCCGGTCAGGAACATCGCGTAGAGCAGCCAGCCGAAGAGCAGGCCGGTCCAGGTGTGCAGACCGGCCATGGCCTGGCGCAGGCGGGGTGCGGCAGCGCTCATACGGCGGCCTCCGCCCAGACCTTGCATGCCATGGCCAGCAGCGGCAGCGCGACCGCGGCCAGCCCCAGCCACGCACGCAGCGCGCTGCGCGCGGCGAACACCCAGATCACCGCGCCCGCGTACACCAGGAAGCTGGCCTGCATGCCGGCGAGCACGGCCTCGACAGTGCGCATGGGCAGCGCCAGCGCCGCCACACTGGTCAGTGCCGCGAGCGCATAGCCGCCGAACAGCGCGGCCACGATGCGCGACAGCAAGGCGGCCCGGCTGCTGCGGCGCGCGGGGGCACGCAACACGGGCATCAGAACCGGTAGAGCGCGCTCAGGTTGGCGGTGCGCTCCGCGCTGCGGTAGCAGATGCTTCCGTTGCAATCCAGCAGCGACTGCTTGTTCAGCAGGTTGTTGAGGTTGAGCGAGACGCGCCAGGGCCCGCGGTCGAAGCCGAGCGCCAGGTCGACCATCGCGATGCTCGGGTTCGTGATGTTGGCGTTGCCGGTGTCCCAGGCCGAACGCGCCTTGCCGAGGTAGCGCACGCCGAGGGCGGCAAACGCGCGGGTCGAGTCACCCACCGGGAACGAATACTTGCCCCACACCGAGGCGCTGTGCTTCGGTGCGCTCATCTGCGGCAGGCCCAGGTCGCCGTCGTTGCTGCGCGTGATGCGGGTGTCCAGGTAGGTGTACTGGGCGATGAGGCTGATGTTGTTCGTCACATCGGCCCGGGCTTCGAGTTCGAGCCCGCGCGACCTGACCTGGCCGGTCTGGATGACTTCTCCGGGCGCTTGCGGCGCGGCCGTGGTCACGTTGCTGCGCACGATGTCGAACACCGAGGCCGTGTAGCTGGCGTTCTTTGCGGTCGGCTGGTAGCGCACGCCGGCTTCGATCTGCCGGCCCTTCGAAGGCTTCAGCAGGTTGCCGTTCAGGTCCTTGCCGATCTCCGGCGAGAAGGACGTGGCGTAGTTCGCATAGGGCGCCCAGCCGGAGTCGAACAGGTACACGACACCGACGCGGCCGGTGGTGGCACTGGCCGAGGTGTCGTAGATCTCGCTGCTGTCGCCGGTCTTGCCGAAGGTGCGGGTGCCCGTGGCGTCCGCCTTGTCATGCCGCACGCCGGCCGTGAGAACCCAGCGATCCCATTTGATCTGGTCCTGCAGGTAGAGGCCGACCTGCTTCGTCGGCACCCGGTCGACATACGGGTCGGCGGCCGGTGCGAGCGGCCGGTGCATGTACACGGGCGCGAACAGGTTCATCGGCGACAGCAAGGGGCGGTCGTACGGGAACTCGTCGGTGGTGCGCGACTTGGCGTAGTCGACACCGGCCAGCAGGGTGTGCTTCAGCGGGCCGCTGTCGAAGCGCGCCTGCACGCGCGTGTCGAGCAGCAGGCCCTTCCAGTGCGTTTCGCGCGGCGAGAAGCTGCGGCCGAGCGTGTAGCCGTCGGCGCGCAGGCCGCGCGGGAACACGTTGGTCTCGGAACGGTCGAGCTCGCTGTAGCGCATGCTCTGCTGCACCGACCAGGTGTCGTTGAAGCTGTGCTCGAACTCGTAGCCGAGCATCTTGTTGTCGCGGCGCCAGCGGTTGTCGTCACCGCCGACGTTCACGCGCGGGCTCGGCTGGCCGAACACGCCGGGCTGCTCCAGCTGGTTCTGCCAGGCGTAGGCCTGGTTGTCCTTCTGGTAGCGCCCGAGCAGCGTGAGCTTGGTGCTGGCGTTGGGCTGCCATGTGAGGGCGGGCGCAATGAAGAGGCGGTTGTCGCGGTCGTGGTCCAGGCGGGTGTTCGACTCGCGTCCCAGCATGGTGAGGCGGTAGGTCCAGTCGCTGTCGCTGCCGAGCGCGCCGGAGAGGTCGGCCTTCAGTTGCTTGCGGTTGTAGCTGCCGTACTCGATGCCGATCTCGCGCAGGGTGTCGGCGGTCGGGCGCTTGCTCACGGCGTTGACCATGCCGCCCGGCGGCATCTTGCCGTAGAGCACCGAAGCCGGGCCGCGCAGCACTTCGAGCCGTTCGAGGCCGTAGGGTTCGATGGGCGCCGCATAAGAGCGACCCGACGTGAGCAGGCCGTCCATGAAGACGCCGGCGGTGCCGAGTTCGAAGCCGCGCAGCAGCGAGAACTCGTCGACCGCCCAGGGCTTCAGGTTCGGCGTGACGCCGGCGGTGTAGCGCAGCGCCTCGTCGAGCGACTCGGCCTTGCGGTCGCCGATTTCGTCGGCGGTGATCACGGAGACCGACTGCGGGTTCTCGATGAGCGCGGTGTCGGTCTTGGTGGCCGTGACACTGCGCCGCGCGACGTAGCCATTGACCCGACTGGTGGGCGTTTCGCGCTCGGTCGCGGCGGTCACCGTCACGGGCGACAGCGTGGCGGCGGTGTCGCCCGCACCGCTGCGCACGGGCGCGCTCGCCTTGCGCAGCACCGAGCCACCGCTGCCGCTGCCGATCACTTCATAGCCGCTGCCGCGCAGCACCTGCTCGAAGCCTTCCTGCGCGGTGTAGCGCCCGCGCAGCCCGGGGCTGCGCAGCCCGGCGAGCGTGCCGGGTTCGAAGATCAGCGGCACGCCGGCGGCGGCCGCGTACTGCGCCAGCACATCGGCGAGCGGGCCGGCGGCAATCGCGAACTGGCGTGCACTGGTGCCCGCCGGCTCGGCCGCGAACAACACGGGCGTTGCCGCCAGCGCGCCGATGCCGATGGCGCCACCCAATGCCATGCGGACGGCCGCGTGGACTGCGGTGGTGGTGAGGGCGACCGTGAAAGTCCCGAGGTGCCGGTGCCGGCGCGCGTGCTGCGATCCCATGTGTCTGCGTCCTTTGGTGTCTGTGATGGCGGGCGAGCGCATCGGCATCGATGCGTCGTTCCCTCTCACACCGGACGAGACGAAAAAAGTGATCACCCGCGCGCGAATTTTTTTCGACCTGCGAGGCGGTCGTGCAGAAAGGCCGCGAACGCCACTAGCGCGGCGCCACGGTGACCCAGTACCGCGTCGTCTGCTCGATGCGCAACGGCAGCGAGCGCGCCAGCAGCGCGAGCCCGGCGTCGGTGTCGGCCAGCGACACGGCGCCCGACACCCGCAGGTCGGCGACCGCCGGATGGCAGCGCAGCACGCCGCTGCGGTAGCGGCCCATTTCGGCGACGACGTCTTCCAGCCGCATGTTCCGTGCGAGCAGCATGCCTTGCTCCCACAGCGTGGCGCTGTTCTCCACGGCGGCCTCGGTGCCGATGCGACCAGTTTCGAAATCGGCCTGCGTGCCGGCCCGCAGCACGCGTGACGCGCCGTCCATCGGGCGGATGTCGACGGCCTGCTCGATCACCGCGACACGGGTGGTGTGCTCGTCGAGGCGGCGCACGCTGAAGCGCGTGCCCAGGGCCCGCACCGTGCCCTGCGGCGTCTGCACCACGAACGGCCGGTACGTGGGCGACGGGTCGGCATGCGTGGTGACGAGAATCTCGCCCGCCTGCAGGTGGATGCGCCGTTCGGCGGCGGTGAACACGATGTCGACCGCGCTGGCGGTGTTGAGCACCAGCTGCGAACCGTCCGCCAGCACCATCGACTTGCGCTCGCCGGTGGCCGTGGCGACGTCGGCACTCCACTCGCGCCAGGGCATGTGGCGCCACGCGAGCCAGCCGGCCGGCGCGGCCAGCAGCAGCGCGCCCAGCATGCCCATGCCGCGCCGGCGGCTGGGTCTTTGCAGGGCCTGGAAGGTGTCCTTGCCGATGTCGGGCGGCACTTGCGCGAACACGCCCAGCATCGCCTCGGCCCGCGCCCAGGCCTGGCCGTGCGCGGGGCTCTGCTGGCGCCAGCGCTCGAAGCTGGCCTGCGCACGCGCGGCGTCGTCGCCGTAGCGCAGGGTCAGGAGCCAATCGGCGGCTTCACTCAGCAGCGCCGGGTCGGGCGCCCCATTGGCCTGCAGCGGCGGCGGGCGGTTCATCGCGTTCGGGCCGTGCGCCGCTCAGGCCACGGACATGCAGGCGACCAGCGCCTTGTGGATGTGGCGGCGCACCGTGATCACCGGCATGGCCATGCGCTCGGCGATCTGCGCGAGCGTGAGCTCCTCGAACTGCGCGAGCAGGAAGACCTGCCGCGTGCGCGCCGGAAGGCTGGCCAGCATCGCCTCGATGCGCAGCAGCGATTCGATGATGAGCATGCGGGCTTCGGGCGAAGGCGCCTGCGGCTCGGGCAGGTGCGCAATCGCCTCCAGGTAGGCGCGCTCCACCTCGCGCCGGCGCCAATGGTCCGCCACCAGCCCCTTGGCGACGTGCGTCAGGAACGCGCGCGGCTCGTCGCCGAGCGATGCGGTGCGCGAGGACACCATGAGCCGCACGAAGGTGTCGTGCGCCAGGTCGGCCGCATCGCAGGCATCGCCCAGGCGGCGGCGCAGCCACGCCAGCAGCCAGCCGTGGTGATCGCTGTAGAGCGCTTCGATGGGGGTGACGGAAGGTCCGGCCGCGGGCATGGAGGGCAGTTCTGGAAAGCGGGCTTGGAACGACTGAAATGCGAACCGTTCGCAATTGTAATGGTTTAGTTCTTCCGTGGGGGTCGCCCGGCCACCACCGTTGCGCCGCATGCATCAGGGAATCTACGGATATATGATTCGTCGCATGGTCTTGATTGGGTTCAATTTTTGTATACAAATAACGCACCCATAAAGACGGCGCGAAATTTGCGTCAAAAAGTCCCTCATCCCAACCATGACCGAGGAAAGACCATGAGCACAGTCGCCAGCCATGCCCCCGCCGGGGCCAGCGAAGCCGGCATCGCGCCGCACGCGGAATCGAACGCCCTCATCAAGCCGGGCTACGACCCGCGCCTGACCAACGAGGACCTCGCGCCGCTCAAGAAGCAGACCTGGGGCCAATACAACATCTTTGCGTTCTGGATGTCCGACGTGCACAGCGTGGGCGGCTACATCACGGCCGGCAGCCTGTTCGCGCTGGGCCTGTCGAGCTGGCAGGTGCTGGTGTCGCTGCTGGTGGGCATCGTGATCGTGCAGTTCTTCTGCAACCTGGTGGCCAAGCCCAGCCAGGTGACGGGCGTGCCCTACCCCGTGGTGTGCCGCGCCTCGTTCGGCGTGCTGGGCGCCAACATCCCGGCCATCATCCGCGGGCTGATCGCGGTGGCCTGGTACGGCGTGCAGACGTACCTGGCGTCGGCGGCCTTCATGGTGCTGGCGCTGCACATGGCGCCGAGCCTGGCGCCGTATGCCGACGTCGCGCAGCACGGCTTCGTCGGCCTCTCGGCCCTGGGCTGGGTGGCGTTCATGGTCATGTGGGTGCTGCAGGCCTTCGTGTTCTGGCACGGCATGGAAGCCATTCGCAAGTTCATCGACTGGGCCGGCCCGGCGGTGTACGTGGTGATGGCGGTGCTGTGCGGCTGGCTGGTGTGGAAGGCCGGCTGGCAAAACATCGACCTGAACCTGGGCGGCATCAAGTTCCAGGGCTGGGACGCGCTGCCCGTGATGCTCTCGGCCATTGCGCTGGTGGTGAGCTACTTCAGCGGCCCGATGCTGAACTTCGGCGACTTCTCCCGCTACGGCAAGAGCTTCGACGCAGTGAAGAAGGGCAACTTCTGGGGCCTGCCGATCAACTTCGTGTTCTTCTCGCTGCTGACGGTGATCACCACCGCCGCCACGCTGCCCGTTTTCGGTGAACTGATCACCGACCCGGTGCACACCGTGGGCAAGATCGACAGCACCACCGCCGTCGTGCTGGGCGCGCTGACCTTCATGATCGCGACCATCGGCATCAACATCGTGGCCAACTTCGTGTCGCCGGCCTTCGACTTCTCGAACGTGGCGCCGCAGCACATCAGCTGGCGCACGGGCGGCATGATCGCCGCGGTGGGCTCGGTGTTTCTCACGCCCTGGAACCTTTACAACAGCCCCGAGGTCATTCACTACACGCTCGACGTGCTGGGCTCGTTCATCGGGCCGCTGTTCGGCATCCTCATTGCCGACTACTACATCGTGCGCAAGCAGCAGATCGACGTCGACTCGCTCTACACCATGAGCAAGCAGGGCAAGTACTGGTACAGCGGCGGCTACAACCCGAAGGCGATCCAGGCGCTGGTGCCCTCGGCGCTCGTGCCCATCCTGTGCGTGATGGTGCCGACGCTGCGCGGCGCCGCCAACTACGCGTGGTTCATCGGCATGGCCCTGGGCTTCGTGCTCTACGTGCTGCTGAACCGCAACCACAAGACTTGAAACACTGACTGAAGAAGGGAGCGCGCCGTGCGCATCAAGATCATCAACCCCAACACCACCTGGCGCATGACCGAGAAGATCGGTGCCTGCGCCCGCGCGGTGGCGCACGCCGGCACCGAGATCGTGGCCGTGAGCCCGGCCATGGGGCCGGTCTCCATCGAGAGCCATTACGACGAGGCGCTGGCCGTGCCGGGGTTGCTGCAGGAGATCGCGGCGGGCGAGCGCGACGGCATCGATGGCTACGTGATCGCCTGCTTCGGCGATCCGGGCCTGAAGGCCGCCCGCGAACTCGCACGCGGCCCCGTGGTCGGCATCGCCGAAGCGGCGATGCACCTGGCCAGCATGATCGGCAGCCGCTTCAGCGTGGTGACCACGCTGGGCCGCACCATGGGCCAGGCCTGGCACCTGGCCGAGATCTACGGCATGGAGCGCTTCTGCGCCAACGTGCGCGCCTGCGAGCTGCCGGTGCTCGAGCTGGAAGAGCCCGGCTCCAACGCCCGCGAACGCATCGTCGACGAGTGCCGGCGCGCGCTCGAAGAAGACGGCGCCGACTGCATCGTGCTGGGCTGCGCCGGCATGGCCGACCTGTGCGAACACATCGAGCAGGTGCTCGGCGTGCCGGTGATCGACGGCGTGGCCGCGGGCACCAAGCTCATCGAATCGCTCGTGGCGCTGAAGCTGCGCACCAGCAAGCGCGGCGAACTCGCAAAGCCTTTGCCCAAGCCCATCATTGGCGCACTCGAAGGCTTCACGCTGACGCGCTGAAGCACAATCGACGGATGCCCCGCGCCAGTTCCAAACCATCCGCCTCCTCCGCCGCCCCCGTTGCCGCACCGGCCGAGAACGGCACGGCGCCGGCCGACAAGAACAGTTCCATCGAAAGCATCGCCAACGACATCGCCACCGCGATCGTCGAGAAGCGCCTGCCGCCGGGCACCTGGCTGCGCGAAGAGGCGCTGGGCCGCGTCTATTCGGTGAGCCGCACCAAGGTGCGCGCGGCGCTGCTGATGCTGTCGAAGGACAAGCTCATCGAGATGATTCCCGACAAGGGTGCCTTCGTCTGCCAGCCCACGGTGGACGAGGCGCGCGAGGTGTTCGCGGTGCGCCGCATCCTCGAGCGCGAGGTGGTGCGCCTGTTCATCGCCAATGCGCGGCCACGCGACTACCAGACGCTCGAGCAGCACATCAAGTTCGAACGCGCGGCGCTGCGCCAGAGCACGATGGGCACGGTGCGCGAGAAATTGCTGGGCGACTTTCACGTGGCGCTGGCCGAGGCCACGGGCAACCACACGCTGGCCGAGATGGTGCGCGAACTGGTCGCGCGCAGCTCGCTGATCGCGATGCTGTATCACTCGTCGAACGACCCGCACTGCTCGTCCGACGAGCACTCCGACTTCCTGCGCCTGTGCCGCAAGGGCGACGTGGAAGCGGCCGCGACCTGCATGATCGAGCACCTCGAACGCATCGAGGCGAGCCTCGAACTGGGCACCGAAAAGCCTGATCGCCAGCTCGACCTGGTGAAGGCGCTGCTGGCCTGAAAGGGCCCCTGCCTCGACTCAACGTTTGGGCTTGGCTTTCGCCGGGCGCTTCTTGGGCGCGCGCGGAGCGGGGCCTTCCGGTGCGACAGCGACCTCTTTCAGGCGGTCCGCACTTGCAATCAGTCCACGCAGGAACACCATGATCAGCCGCCCCGAGGGATCGGGGCGCGTGCTCATGCGCTGCAATGCCAGCCCGTGCGACAGGGCCATGAAGGCTGCGGCCAGTTCTTCCGGTGCAGCGGGAAGCATGCGTCCGAGCTTGTGGAACAACTGGCCGATCACGCCACCGATTTCGGACCGGTGCCGGTCCCACACCTTCTTGTATTCCTGCGCGAAGCTTTGACTGCGGTTGGCATGCAGCTGAAGCTCGATGGACAGCATGCACCAGTCGGCATCGTGATTGAGTGTGGAAGCCCAGGCTTCCAGCTCGGCAAGCATCTGCTCGGGCGCTTGCCGTTCGTCGCCCATGGCCTTGAAAAGCTGCAGTGCTTCCGCTTCCATGTGCCGGCGCAGCAGTTCCAGCAGGACGTCTTCCTTGCTCGAAAAGTTCGAATAGAAGGCGCCTTGGGAGTAGCCCGCCTTGTCCGCGATGTCGCGGATCGACGCGCCCCCATAGCCGTTCGACACAAACAGCTGCTGCGCGGTTTCGATCAGGCGCTCGCGCGTCTGCGCCCTGCTTTCCTCGCGGGTCAGGCGCGTTTTGGCGGTCGTCGGGGTCATGGCCGAAAAGATATCACATGAACTTTGGATAGCAGCTGGCTGTCTTTCGTCCGCTCGGCGCGCAGCCCGGAAGTCACTTTCAAATATCACTTGATATTCAGGAATGGCAACGCTACATTCAAAACTCGTTTGATTTTTGAAATTCGATTGATATGGAAAAATCCAAGGCCTTGAGAACCGCGTTCGTCACCGGCGCGACCGGCCTTCTCGGCAACAACCTCGTGCGCGAACTGGTCGCGCGCGGCGTCTTCGTCAAGGCCCTTGTTCGCTCGAAGGCCAAGGGACAGCAGCAGTTTGCGGGGATGAAGGGCGTCGAGCTGGTGCTGGGCGACATGGCCGATGTGCGCGCGTTCTCCCGCGCGCTGCAAGGGTGCGACGTGGTGTTCCACACCGCCGCGTTCTTCCGGGACAACTTCAAGGGCGGCAGCCACTGGGCAGAGCTCAAGCGCATCAATGTGGACGGCACCCGGCAGCTCATCGAGCAGGCCCACGCGGCCGGCATCCGGCGCTTCGTGCAGACCTCGTCCATCGCGGTGCTGAACGGCGAACCCGGCGTGCCCATGGACGAGACCTGCCTGCGCGACCTGGCGGATGCCAGTGACGACTACTACCGCAGCAAGATCATGGCCGACCAGGTCGTGCTGGCCTTTCTGGGCACGCACCCGGACATGCATGCGACCTTTGTCCTGCCCGGATGGATGTGGGGCCCGGCCGACATCGGTCCCACCTCGTCAGGACAGTTCGTCAACGATGTGGTGCTCGGCAAACTACCCGGGCTCGTGCCCGGCAGCTTTTCCGTTGTCGATGCCCGCGACGTGGCACAGGCGCAGATCTCGGCCGCGGAACACGGCCAGCGCGGTGAGCGCTATCTGGCAGCCGGTCGCCACATGACGATGCAGGAACTGGTGCCCCTGGTCGGAAAGATCGCGGGCATCCGTACGCCGACACGCCACCTGCCCTTTCCGCTCCTGTACCTGCTGGCGGCCGTGCAGGAGCTCTATGCGCGGGCCACCGGCAAGCCCATCTTGCTCAGCCTGGCCACCGTGCGGCTCATGCGCAAAGAGGCGGGACGCAGCCATTTCAATCACACGAAGAGCGAACAGAAGCTTCAACTGAAGTTTCGCCCGATCGAGCAGACCGTGGCCGACACGCTCGCCTGGTACCGCGGCAATGGCTGGCTGCCCGGTGTGACGACCCGAACCGAATCCTGAACGAAGAAAAAAGACCATGACAAACAGATTGATCCTGAAACTCTCGACAGCCTTCGCCGCTGTTCTTTGCATCGCAGCAGCGCCGCAAGCCTCCGCGGCCCGGAGCCTTCCTGCTGCCAAGGCCGCGCCCAGCATGGCCGAGTTCTGCAACAAGGGCCAAGCGGCGTATCCGGACGGCATCGCTCGCATGCACCCTTCGTTCAAATTCAACATCTGCTGGTGGCTCGAGGATGCCGGCATCGAAGCAAGCACCTTCGACGACATCGCCGCAGCGCTGCCTGAACACACCGGCCCGTCGCAAGCGGTCTGGCAGGCGACGTTCAACACGCCCGCCCAACTGCACCTGGAGCGCGCCCGCGCATTCGAAGCACAAGCCAACAACGCCGCCGCATCGGCCGAATACAAGAAAGCCGCTTTCTACCTGCGGATGAACCGGCTTCCCAAGCGTGTGCCCACGCCCGATCTGCAGGCGACCGAACGCGCCCATGCGCTGCTGGGAAAGCCACTGCAACGCATCGCATTCAAGGCCGGCGCGAAAGAATTCACCGGCTACTTCCGTGCGCCGCCCGCACGGCCGGGCCGCAACGAGAAGCTGCCGGTGCTGGTGATTCTGGGTGGCCTCGACAACCTGAAGACCGAGATGATCCGGCACAGTGATTACTTCATGGGTCGGGGCTTCGCCACCTTCATCGTGGAGAACCCGGACACCGGCGAGAACCCGCTGGCGTTCCGTCCGGAATCGCACGTGATGTTCGACGCCGTGGCCGAGTACATCAAGACCCGCAGCGACCTGGACACGAGCCGGGTGGCCGTGTACGGCTGGAGCATGGGCGGCTACCTGGGAACGCTCGGCGGGCTGAGCAACGACTTCTACAAAGCCGTCGTCAATGTGGGCGGCCCCAGCGATGTGAGCTTTGGACAAGCGCATTGCAAGGTGGCGCCGGCCTGGATCGTCGCGCCCTACACCGTGTTCGCGAACATGAATCCGCAGACCACGCCGCGCGAAGCGATGTGCGCGTACTACGAAGCCTTCCAGCTCTCACGCCAGTTGAAGAACCCCACCGCGGTGCAGCTGCGCAAACCCATCCTCATGGTGAACGGCGCGCTCGAAGACCTCGTCTCCAAAGACGAGCCCGCCGCGCTTTCGGCGCTTGGCTTCAACGTGACGCAACTGGTCTTCGGGGAAGACGGCCACACGGCGGAATCGAACATGAGCGAGCACTTCGAGTTCACGGCGAACTGGCTCATGCGGCGACTGAAGATGGGAGACTGATTCGGGTTTACCTGAATCTGGATTGCCGCATAAATTGTATACAGTTTCGCGTACACAACTGGTGTGCGCGACGGATCTCCGGCGCGCATCACTGCTCCCGTTCCCTCGCCGCGCCAGGAGACAACGATGACGGCAGATTCCCTTTCCAGCAACGTCCATCCCGTGGACCAGCGCCTGCCTTCGGGCAAGCTCGCGGCCCTCGGCCTGCAGCATGTGCTCGTGATGTACGCAGGCGCCGTCGCGGTGCCGCTCATCGTGGGCCGTGCGCTCAAGCTCTCGCCCGACGAGGTCGCGCTGCTGATCTCGGCCGACCTGTTCTGCTGCGGCATCGCCACGCTGATCCAGGCGCTGGGCGCCACGCAGTGGTTCGGCATCAAGCTGCCCGTGATGATGGGCGTGACCTTCGCTTCGGTGGCCCCCATGGTCGCCATCGCCAACGCCAATCCCGGGCAGAACGGCGCGCAGCTGCTGTTCGGCGCCATCATCGGCGCGGGGGTCATCTCGATACTGATCGCGCCCCTGGTGAGCCGCATGCTGCGGTTCTTTCCGCCGGTGGTGACGGGCACGATCATCGCGGTCATCGGCATCAGCCTGATGCGCGTGGGCATCAACTGGATCTTCGGCAATCCCGTGGGCCCGACGGCGCCCGCGCTGGTCGACCCGGTGTACGCCAAGTGGCTGGCCGAGGTCACCTCGCCAGGCAGCTCGATTCCTGCGGTGCCCAAGGGCTTCGCGATCATGCCCACCGTGCCCAACCCCAAGTACGCCGACCTGTCGGGCTTCGGCGTGGCCGCGCTGGTGCTCGTGTCGATCTTGCTGATCGTGAAGTACGCCAAGGGTTTCATCGCCAACATCTCGGTGCTGCTGGGCATCGTGATCGGCGCGGTGGTGGCGTCGATCACCGGCCTCATGACCTACGAGAAGGTCGGCAAGGCCGCCTGGGTCGACGTCGTGCTGCCCTTCCATTTCGGCATGCCGCTGTTCGACCCCATCCTCATCCTCACGATGACGCTCATCATGATCGTCGTGATGATCGAATCAACCGGCATGTTCCTCGCGCTCGGCGAAATGACCGACCGCAAGATCAGCCAGAAAGACCTGGCCAAGGGCCTGCGCACCGACGGCCTGGGCACGCTCATCGGCGGCATCTTCAACACCTTCCCGTACACCAGCTTCTCGCAGAACGTCGGCCTCGTGGCCGTCACCGGCATCAAGAGCCGTTATGTCTGCGTGGCCGGCGGCGTGATCCTGATCGTGCTGGGCCTGCTGCCGAAGATGGCCGCGCTGATCGAGTCGCTGCCCACCGTGGTGCTCGGCGGCGCGGGCCTCGTGATGTTCGGCATGGTCGCGGCCACCGGCATCCGCATCCTGTCGGGCGTGGACTTCAAGACCAACCGCCACAACGCCATGATCGTCGCCGTGGCCATCGGCGTCGGCATGATTCCGCTGATCGCCCCCAACTTCAAGCAGTGGATGCCGCATGCCATTCACTCGCTGATCGAGTCGGGCATCCTGCTGGCGTCGATTACCGCCGTGCTGCTGAACCTATTCCTCAATGGTGCGAAGCACGACGAAGAAGCGGTGATCGCGGCGGCCAAGCACGCCGACGCGCACTGAATGAACTAGATCATCGCCAACGGCGTCTTGCGCTTGGGCACCGGATAGATCCGGTCCAGCGCCGCCAGGGTCGTCGCATCGAGCTGCAGCTCGGCGGCGGCCCTGTTTTCTTTCAGGTGCGCGCTGCGCACCGCCTTCGGAATCGCCGCCACGCCCGGCCGCGCGATGACCGCGGCCAGCGCCAGTTGCGCGGCGCTCACGCCGAGTTCCGCCGCCAGCGCACCCAGCGCCTCGTCGCCCGCCAGCGCGCCCTGGTCGATCGGGCTGTAAGCCATCAGCGGTATGCCGCGTTCGCGCTGCCAGGGCAGCAGGTCGAACTCGGGGCCGCGCTCGCCGAGCGACAGGTACACCTGGTTGGCCGCGCAGGCCGGGCCTTCGCCGATGACCTGCGCCAGCTCCTGCATGTCGTCGGTGTCGAAGTTGCTCACGCCCCAGTGGCCGATGCGGCCGGCCGCCACCAGTTCGTGCATGGCCTCGACCGTGTGCGCCAGCGGGTGGTTGCCGCGCCAGTGCAGAAGGTACAGGTCGATACGCTCCAGCCCCAGCCGCGCCAGGCTGCGCTCGCAGGCCTGGCCCGTGCCGCGGCGGCTGGCGTTGTGCGGGTAGACCTTGCTGACGACGAAGAGCTCGTCGCGCCGCACATCGCCCGCGCGCAGCGCCTCGGCCACGGCCTGGCCGACGACCGTTTCAGCGCCGCCCTCGCCGTACATCTCGGCCGTGTCGATCAGGCGGTAGCCCAGGCCGATGGCCTCGCGCACCGCGGCCACCTCGGCCGCGTGACGGGTGGCGTCTTCGCCCATGCGCCAGGTGCCGAGACCGAGAACCGGCATCTCGCCGCCTGTGGGGAGTGAAAGTGTTCGCATGGGCACGATCGTACGCAGACCCCCACGGCGAGTGGCCGGGCGCGGGTTTTCCGCCCCGAGGCCTTCTAATTTTTCGAAGATCAAGTCAGTTTGATGACCACCAACTGCTGATCTTCCGCCGTGTTTCGACGTTTTTGCCTTCGCATATTGTCAACACCCCGTGGGTGCCAACCCCCATCACGCGCACCCCACCCGCTCCTAGAATTTTTTGACGGCCCGGTGTCACAAGCGTCGGCGCTTTTATCGAAACGGTTCAGGAACAGGTTGAGTCAATGCAGCAGAAGCAAAAGCACAGGATTGCCGTCATTCCCGGAGACGGCATCGGCGTCGAAGTCATGCCCGAGGGCCTTCGGGTGCTCGAGGCGGTGGGTCGGCGCTTCGGCATCGATTTCGCGTACGACCATTTCGACTGGGGCTCCGACCACTATGTGCGCACCGGCCTGATGATGCCGGCCGACTGGGCCGACAAGATCCAGGGCCACGACGCCATCTACTTCGGCGCCGTGGGCGACCCCGCCAAGGTGCCCGACCACATCGCCGTGTGGGGCCTGCTCATCAAGATCCGCCGCGACTTCGACCAGTACGTCAACCTGCGCCCCGTGCGCCTGATGCCCGGCGTGCCCGGCCCGCTGGCGCACCGCAAGCCCGGCGACATCGACTTCCTCGTCGTGCGCGAGAACACCGAAGGCGAATACACCTCGGTGGGCGGCCGCCTGTTCGAAGGCACGCCGCGCGAAATGGCGATCCAGGAGGCCGTGTTCACCCGCGTGGGCGTCGACCGCATCATCGACTACGCGTTCCAGCTCGCCAACCGCCGCAAGCGCAAGAACCTGGTGGCCGCCACCAAGTCGAACGGCATCTCCATCACCATGCCCTACTGGGACGAGCGCCTGGCCGAGATCGCCACGCGCTACCCCGACGTGGCCACCAGCAAGTACCACATCGACATCCTGTGCGCGCACTTCGTGCAGCACCCCGACTGGTTCGACGTGGTCGTGGCCTCCAACCTGTTCGGCGACATCCTCTCCGACCTGGGCCCGGCCTGCACCGGCACCATCGGCATCGCGCCCAGCGCCAACCTGAACCCCGAACGCAAGTTCCCCTCGCTGTTCGAACCCGTGCACGGCTCGGCGCCCGACATCGCAGGCAAGGGCATCGCCAACCCCATCGGCCAGATCTGGTCGGCCGCGCTCATGCTCGACCACCTGGGCGACAACGACCCCGTGTACGCACAGGCCTCGGCCGCCGTGATCTCGGCGATCGAGACGGTGCTGAGCGAAGGTCCGCGCACGCGCGACATGGGCGGCACCGCCAACACGGTGGACGTGGGGCGCGCGATTGCCGAGTGCATCGCTTCGGCATGACGCCGCCCGGCCTTCCTCCTTGCGCTAGACGAAACGCGCTGCGTCCCCGTGCTCAGGGCACTGGGTGCTTCCCGCAGCGAAATAAAGGAGGAGGCCGCAGGCCGGGGGACATTCGCGGAGGGAAGTACCCGGTGTCCTGTGCACGCGCCCTGAACCGCAACGCCAACCGGAGCCACTGAACCATGGGCCTCTTCCTGCTCAAGCGCACCCTGACGCTCCTCGGCACGCTGATCGGCGCATCCGTCATCGTGTTCCTGGTGCTCGAAATCCTCCCGGGCAACGCAGCGCAGATGCTCATGGGCCCCGACGCCTCGCCCGATGCCGTCGCGGCCCTGGCCACCAAGCTCGGCCTCGATCAGCCCGCGTGGACCCGCTACTGGCACTGGATCGCCGGCATGCTCACCGGCAACCTCGGTGACAGCTACGCCTACAGCTCGCCCGTCATCGACCTGATCCTCGAGCGCCTGGCCCTCACCGTGCCGCTGGCCGTGATGGCGATGAGCCTGACAGTCGTCATCGCATTGCTCGTGGGCGTGACAGCCGCCGCCCGCCACAACAAGCTCGGCGACGTCGGCCTCATGGGCATGGCACAGGTCGGCATCGCCATTCCCAATTTCTGGTTCGCGATCCTGCTGATCCTTGTGTTCTCGGTGCAGCTGCAGTGGTTCTCCGCCGGCGGCTTCGAGGGCTGGGGCGAAGGCATCTTCGCGGGATTGAAATCGCTGCTGCTGCCGGCCTTGTCGCTGGCCGTGGTGCAAGCGGCGATCCTCGCGCGCATCACACGCTCGGCGGTGCTCGAGGTGATGCGTGAAGACTTCGTTCGCACCGCGCGCGCCAAGGGTGTCTCGCAGCGCATGGTGCTGTGGACCCACGTGCTGCGTAACGCGATGATCCCGGTCATCACCGTCATGGGCATGCAGTTCTCGGAGCTGCTGGCCGGCACCATCGTGGTGGAGAACGTGTTCTACCTGCCGGGCCTGGGCCGGTTGATCTTCCAGGCCATCAGCAACCGTGACCTGATCGTGGTGCGCAACTGCGTGATGCTGCTCGCGGCCATGGTGGTCATCGTGAACTTCGTGGTCGACGTGCTCTATGCCGTCATCGATCCGCGCATCAAGGCGAGCGACATATGAGCGCCATCCTCTCTCCCGTGGCGCCCGCTTCTGCCGCGCCCCTCGCGCCCGGCTTCTGGCGCCGCGCCATCAAGCACCGCAGCTTCGTCATCGGCGGCGTGTTCGCGCTGCTGCTGTTGCTGGCTGCCTTGATCTCCTTCGTCTGGACGCCCTGGTCGCCCTACGCGATGGACATGGCGAACAAGATGCAGGGCCCCTCGGCCACGCACTGGCTCGGCACCGATGCCTTCGGACGCGACGTGGCCTCGCTGCTGCTCGTGGGTGCGCGTGCGTCCATCCTCGTCGGCGTGATCGCCGTCGGCATCGGCCTCGTGGTCGGCACCGCGCTGGGCCTGCTCGCTGCTGCGAGACGCGGCTGGGTCGAAGAGGCGGTGATGCGGCTCTCGGACTTCACGCTCGCCTTCCCCGCCATCCTCTCGGCCATCATGATGACCGCCGTGTTCGGCGCCGGCATCGTCAACGCGATCGTCGCGATCGGCATCTACAACATCCCGACGTTTGCACGCATCACGCGCGCCTCGGCCAACGCGATCTGGTCGCGCGAGTACGTAGCCGCCGCACGCGCCTGCGGCAAGGGATCGTTCGCGATCACGATGCAGCACGTGCTGCCCAACATCTCCGCCGTGCTGATCGTGCAGATCACGATCCGCTTCGCCATCGCAATCCTGGCCGAAGCGGCGCTGTCGTATCTCGGCCTCGGCACGCAGCCGCCCCAGCCCTCATGGGGCCGCATGCTCAGCGAAGCCCAGACCCTCATGTTCCAGCAGCCGCTGCTGGCCGTCTTCCCGGGCATGGCCATCGCCTTTGCGGTGCTCGGCCTCAACCTGCTGGGCGACGGTCTGCGCGACCTGCTCGATCCGCGCCTGGCACGCGCAAGGTAGACCGCCATGCCCCTCCTCGAAGTCAACGACCTCCACATCGGCCTGCAGACGCAACGCGGGCCGGCCGAAGCCGTGCGCGGCATTTCCTTCTCGCTGGAGCGCGGCGAAACGCTGGGCATCGTCGGCGAATCGGGCTGCGGCAAGTCGATCACCGTGATGTCGCTCATGGGCCTGCTGCCCTCCACCGCCAAGGTCACGGGCAGCATCAAGCTCGACGGCCAGGAACTCGTCGGCCTGCCCGAGAAGCAGCTGTGCCAGTTGCGCGGCAACCGCATCGGCATGATCTTCCAGGAGCCGATGACGGCACTGAACCCCGTGCACACCATCGCGCGCCAGGTCGGCGAGCCGCTCATGCTGCACCGCGGCTTCAGCAAGGCGCAGGCGCGCAAGGAAGCATTGAACCTGCTCGACCGCGTCGGCATCCCCGACGCCGCCTCGCGCCTCGACGCGTATCCACACCAGTTTTCCGGTGGACAGCGCCAACGCATCGGCATCGCGATGGCACTGGCCTGCGGGCCCGACCTGCTGATCGCCGACGAGCCCACCACCGCGCTCGACGTGACGATCCAGAAGCAGGTGCTCGACCTGATCCAGAGCCTGGTCAAGGAGATGGGCATGGCCCTGATCCTCATCTCGCACGACCTCGGCGTGATCGCCAGCAGCGTGCAGCGCATGCTCGTGATGTACGGCGGCAGTGCGGTCGAAAGCGGCCCGACCGACGCGGTCTTTGCCGACCGCGCCCACCCCTACACGCGCGGCCTGTTCGCCGCGCGCCCCGCGCTCGGCGCCGTGCGCGCGGGGCGCCTGCCCACCATCCGCGGCAGCGTGCCCGAGCTCGTCGACATTCCCCGCGGCTGCGGCTTCGCGGGCCGCTGCGACTTCACGACCGACGCCTGCCACACCACGAAGCCGCCGGTGGTCCGCCAACCCAACGGCCATGCGGTGAGCTGCCTGCATCTCGACGCCGTCGCCGCGCACGCAACATTGGCCGCCGCATGAGCACCCCGATGACTTCGACGTCTTCCTCTCCCCCGCTGCTGCAGGTGACCGACCTCGTGCGGCACTACGCATTGCCGCGCGAAAAGCTCTTCGGCCCGCCGCCCACGGTGAAGGCGCTCAACGGCGTGAGCTTCGAGGTGCAGGCCGGCAAGAGCCTGGGCATCGTCGGTGAATCGGGCTCGGGCAAGTCGACCATCGCGCGCCTCGTGATGGCGCTGGACACGCCGACCTCGGGCAGCGTCGCGCTCGAAGGCCGCAACCTGCACACGCTCTCGAAGCCCGACCTGCGCACCGCACGACGCGACTTCCAGATGGTGTTCCAAGACCCGTACGGTTCGCTCGACCCGCGCCAGACCGTCGCGCGCATCGTTGCCGAGCCGCTCGAAGCGCTGGCCCAATCAAGCCGCGCCGAGCAACGCGAACGCGCCGCCGAAGCGCTCGCCGCCGTCGGCCTGCGCACCACCGACCTCGACAAGTACCCGCACGAGTTCTCCGGCGGCCAGCGCCAGCGCATCGCGATCGCACGCGCCCTCATCACGCGCCCCAAGCTCATCGTCGCCGACGAGCCCGTGAGCGCGCTCGACGTGTCCGTGCAGGCCCAGGTGCTCAACCTCATGCAGGACCTGCAGCAGCAGTTCGGCATCAGCTACCTGCTCATCAGCCACGACCTCGCGGTAGTCAACCACCTGTGCAACGACGTGTGCGTGGTGTTCAAGGGCCAGATCGTGGAACGCGGCCAGCCCGCCGAACTTTTTGCCCACGCACAACACCCATACACACGCACCTTGCTGTCGGCCGTGCTGCACACGCCGTCCCGATAGGCCCGATCGGTCCGAACCGGTCGCCCTGCTTTTGTCTTCCAGGAGAACCACAGAATGTTGAAGCGTCGCACCCTCATGGGCACCGCCATCGCCGCCGCGATCCCCGGCGCCTTTCCGCTGTTCGCGCAGGCCCAGACCGGCAAGAACATGCTGACCATCGGCATGCCGCTGGAACCGCCGGGCCTGGACCCCACGACCGCCGCCGCCTCGGCCATCGCCGAGATCGCGCACTACAACATCTTCGAGACGCTGACCAAGATCAACGCCGACGGCAGCGTCACGCCGCTGCTGGCCGAGAGCTGGACCGTGTCGACCGACCTCAAGACCCACACCTTCAAGCTGCGCAAGGGCGTGAAGTTCGAGAACGGCGAGGCCTTCGACGCCGCCGCCGTCAAGTTCAGCTTCGAGCGCGCGGCCGGCGAGAAGAGCACCAACAAGGACAAGCGCTTCTTCAGCGAGATCAGCCTGAAGACGCCCGACGCCGACACCGTGGTCATCAGCACCGCGCAGCCCAACCCCGACCTGCTGTTCATGCTCGGCCAGGCCACCGCCTGCATCGTCGAGCCCAAGAGCGCCGACACCAACGCCACCAAGCCCGTGGGCACCGGCCCCTACAAGCTCGACAGCTGGCAGCGCGGCTCGGCCTGCGCGCTGGTCAAGTCGCCGACGTACCGCAACCCGGCGCTGGCCAAGGTCAACAAGTTCGTCTTCAAGTTCATGTCCGACTCGGCCGCGCAGACGGCGGCGCTGATGGCCGGCGACATCGACATCTTCCCGCGCGCCGGCACGCGCAGCGTGGGCCAGTTCCGCGCCAACCCGCGCTTCCGCGTGCTCGAAGTGGGCACGCGCAGCAAGGTGATCCTGGCGATCAACAACAAGCGCAAGCCGCTGGACGACGTGCGCGTGCGCCGCGCCATCCTCGCCGCGGTGGACCGCAACGTGGTGATCCAGGGCGCGGCCGACGGCTTCGGCAAGGCCATCGGCAGCCACTACCCGATCGGCGCGCCGGGCTACGTCGACACCACCGCCATCAACCCCTTCGACATCGCCAAGGCGAAGAAGCTGCTGGCCGATGCGGGCGTGAAGACGCCGCTCGAACTGCGCATGACGCTGCCGCCGCCTTCGTACGCACGCCAGGGCGGTGAGGTGATCGCGGCCCAGCTCGCGGCCATCGGCATCAACGTGAAGATCCAGAACGTCGAATGGGCCCAGTGGCTCAGCGGCACCTTCGGCGGCGGGCACGACTTCGACCTGAGCATCGTTGCGCACGTCGAGCCCTTCGATCTCGTGAAGTACACCGAGCCCGACTACTACTGGGGCTACGACTCGAAGAAGTTCCGCGACCTGTACGCCTCTGTCCAGAGCGAGCCCGACGAGAAGAAGCGCAACGCGCTGCTCGGCGAGGCACAGAAGATGCTCGCGAACGACGCCGTCAACGGCTTCCTGTTCCAGGCCGTGTTCCCCACGGTCGCGCGCAAGGAAGTGAAGGGCCTGTGGCCGAACATGCCGATCGTCGCGAACGACCTGGCTGCGATCTCGTGGGGTTGATGCAGTCATGACGAAGCCTTTGTATGCCCTGGGCGTGCAGGAACTGCACGCCGCCTACGCCGCCAGGGAACTCTCGCCGGTCGAGGTGACGCGCGCGGTCAACGAACGCATCGCGGCCTGCGAGCCGCAACTGCGCGCCACCTGGTTGTTCCGCCCCGAAGCCGCACTCGAACAGGCGCGCGCTTCCGAGGCGCGCTGGCTCGCCGGCACGCCGCGCGGCACGCTCGACGGCGTGCCCGTGACCATCAAGGAAAACCTCGCGACCGAGGGCGACCCGATGCCGCTGGGCACCGCCGCCTACGAGCTCGTGCCGATGACGTACGACTCGCCCCCCGCCGCGCGCCTGAAGGCCGACGGCACGGTGATGGTCGCCAAGACCACGATGCCCGACCTGGGCATGCTGTCGTCGGGCCTGTCGAGCTTTCACGACCTCTCGCGCAACCCGTGGGACACCTCGCGCACGCCGGGCGGTTCCAGCGCCGGCGCCGGCGCGGCTGCTGCCGCAGGCTACGGCCCGCTGCACGTGGGCACCGACATCGGCGGCTCGTTGCGCCTGCCGGCGAGCTGGTGCGGCATCTTCACGCTCAAGCCCAGCTTCGGCCGCATTCCGCTGAGCTCGCCCTACATGGGCCGCTGCGCCGGCCCCATGACGCGCACCGTGGCCGACGCGGCGCTGATGATGGCGTCGGTCGCGCAGCCCGACGACCGTGACTACTCCGAGCTGCCGGCACCCGGCATCGACTGGACGGCCTTCGAAGTCGATCCGTCGTTCCTCAAGGGCAAGCGCGTCGCGCTGCACATGGACGCGGGCTGCGGCCTGCCGCTCGATCCGCAGATCGCACAGGCGGTGCGCGATGCCGCTAAGCGCATCGAAGCGGCCGGTGCGCACGTCGAAGAAATCCCGGCCTTCATGACGCCGAAGATGCTGGAAGGCATGGACCACTTCTGGCGCATGCGCTCCTGCCTCGACATGCAGGCGATGAGCGCCGAGCAGCGCGCGAAGATCCTGCCGTACATCCGCGAATGGGCCGAGAGCGCGGCCGGCTTTTCGGGCGCGCACGTCTTCGACGGCTACAGCCAGTTCGTCGCCACGCGCGCCGCCACGGTCGCCGCCACCAAGGCGTACGACTTCGTGATCTCACCGGTGTCGCCGAACATGCCCGCGCCCGCGGACCACGCCTCGCCCACCAACGACCCGATGCGGCCGCTGGAGCACATCGGCTTCACGGTGCCCTACAACATGTCGGAGCAGCCCGCGGCGTCGGTCAACTGCGGCTACTCGGCCGAAGGCCTGCCCATCGGCCTGCAGGTGGCTGGCCGCCGCTTCGACGATCTGGGCGTGCTGCAGTTCAGCCGCGCCTTCGAGCAGATTCGCGACGCACAGAAACCCTGGCCCGAACCGATCTGATCCGACCTGATCCGCCACACGGAGACACACCTTCCATGAACGCCACCCACTACATCGACGGCCGCCGCGTGGCGTCCGAAACCGACGCCACCATCGACGTGATCGACCCGAGCGATGGTCAGAAATTCGGCGCCATTGCACGCGGCACCGCCGCCGACATCGACGCCGCCGTGCGCGCCGCGCGCCAGGCCATGGGCGAACATTTCGACGGCCCCTGGGGCGCCACCACCGCGCTCGAACGCGGCCGGCTGCTCGCCAAGCTCGGCGCCGCCGTGCTGCAGCACCACGAAGAGCTGGCCCAGCTCGAGGCGCGCGACACCGGCAAGGCGCTGCGCGTGGCGCGCAACGACGCGACCGCGCTGGCGCGCTACTTCGAGTACTACGCCGGCGCCTGCGACAAGCTCCACGGTGACACCCTGCCCTACGAGCGCGGCTACACCGTACTCACCGTGCGCATCCCGCACGGCGTGACGGGCCACATCATTCCCTGGAACTACCCGATGCAGATCGCGGGCCGCAGCGTGGGCGCCTCGCTCGCCGCGGGCAATGCCTGCGTGGTCAAGCCGGCGGAAGACGCGAGCCTGTCGCTGCTGCGCCTGGCCGAGATCGCGACCGAAGTCGGCTTTCCGGCCGGCGCACTCAACGTGGTGACGGGCTACGGCAAGGAAGCCGGCGCGGCGCTGTGCGCGCACCCGGGCATCGACCACATCTCGTTCACCGGCTCCACCATGACCGGCCGCAGCGTGGGCCTGGCCGCGGCCGAGCGCCACTGCCCGGTGACGCTGGAGCTGGGCGGCAAGTCGCCGCAGATCGTGTTCGCCGACGCCGACCTCGACGCGGCCGAGCCCGTGCTGCTCAACGCCATCATCCAGAACGCCGGCCAGACCTGCTCGGCGGGCAGCCGCGTGCTGGTCGAACAGTCGGTGTACGAAGAGGTGGTGCAGCGCCTCGCCAAGCGCTTCACGGCCGTGCGTGCGGGCACGCCCGCCGAAGACCTGGACATGGGCCCGCTCATCAACGAGAAGCAGTTCCGCCAGGTGCGCGACATGGTCGCGACCGCCGAGGCGAGCGGCATGAAGGTGGCGGCGCGCGGCACGGTGTCGCCGCAGGCGCCCTCCACCGGCTACTACCAGGAGGCCGTGCTGTTCCGCGACGTGCCGCATGACAGCGACCTGGCCCAGCGCGAGGTCTTCGGCCCGGTGCTGGCCGTGATGCCCTTCGCCGACGAGGCCGAGGCCGTGCGCCTGGCCAACGGCACCGACTTCGGCCTGGTGGCCGGCGTGTGGACGCGCGACGGCGCGCGCCAGCTGCGCATGGCGCACAAGCTGCATTGCGGCCAGGTCTTCGTCAACAATTACGGCGCGGCGGGTGGTGTAGAACTGCCGTTCGGCGGCGTGAAAGCCAGCGGCTTCGGCCGCGAGAAGGGCTTCGAGGCCCTGCTCGGCTTCACGACCCTCAAGACCATCGCCATCAAGCACGGATGAAGACAACCCATGACCACCACTGAACAACAACAAACCCCGCGCAAAGTCGGCCTCGTCGGCGTCGGCCTCATGGGCCACGGCATCGCCAGCAACATCGTCAAGCACGGCCACCAGCTCACGGTGCTGGAGCACGCGGGCAACCAGCCGATCGACGACCTGCTGAAGGCCGGTGCCACCTCGGTGAAAGACGTGGCCGCGCTGGCCGCGCAGGTCGACGTGCTGATCCTGTGCGTCACCGGCACGCCACAGGTCGAAGCCGTGATGCTCGGCGACCAAGGCGCGCTGACCACCCTGCGCCCCGGCACCGTGGTCATCGACTGCTCCACCGCCGTGCCCGCCTCCACCGCCAAGGTCGCCGAGGCGGTGCACGCCAAGAGCGGCCACTTCCTCGACACGCCGATGACCCGCACCGCCAAGGAAGCCGCCGAGGGCCGCCTGAACCTGCTGGTGGGCGGCGATGCGGAAGTGCTGGCCTCGTGCCTGCCGCTGCTGCGCTGCTTTGCCGAGAACGTCACGCACGTCGGCGACGTGGGCGCGGGCCATGCGATGAAGCTGCTGCACAACTTCGTGTCGCTGGGCACCGTGGCGCTGCTGTGCGAAGCCGCAGCCTGCGCGCAGCGCGCCGGCGTGAAGCCCGAGGTGTTCGTGGACGTGCTCGCCAAGGGCGGCGGCAATGGCGTAGCGTTGGAACGCCTCAAGCCCAAGCTGCTGACGGGCAGCACCGATTCGCTGAAGTTCTCGATGGCGAATGCGAAGAAAGATTTGGGTTACTACAACGACATGGCGGAGCAGGCGTCGGCCAGCCATGGCATTGCGCAGGCTGTCGATGCGCTGCTGACGCAGGGCGTCGAGAAGTTCGGTGGCGACCGCATGGTGCTGGATCTGGTCGAAGCACTGCGCTGACGTTCTTCGGGGCGCCAGGCGGCAATTGCCGCCAGCCGCCTCACACACCAGGGACACGATCCGGACGCTTTGCGCCACACCCCGCTCACTGGCTAAACTCCGCTGCTTTTCCTTTTCGCAGAGGAGCGACCCGCGATGGCTGTGTCGGACACCGGTCCCTACTTCCACGGAACGCGGGCGGACCTCCAGGTGGGCGACCTGCTCACCGCAGGCTTCCGCTCAAACTACGACGGCCGCGTCGTCATGAACCACATCTACTTCACCGCGTGGCCCAAGGGAGCCGGGCTGGCGGCCGAAATAGCGAAAGGCGACGGCCGTGGCCGCGTCTACATCGTCGAACCCACGGGCGCTTTCGAGGACGACCCCAACGTCACCGACAAGAAGTTTCCAGGCAACCCCACACGCTCGTACCGCAGCCGCGAGCCGCTTCGGATCGTCGGCGAGCTGGAGACATGGGAGCCGTTCGATGCGGCGTACATCCAGCAGCTGAGGGAGCGCATACGCGTGGGCATGGGGGAGATCATCAATTGAATCGCACCCGCCATGCTGTGCCGGCGAACGCATCGCAGCGAACGCACAGTGTCCCCCTGCGTTTGATCGAGCAGGCATTCGGCCGCGATGAAGTTGATTCGGCCTGCGACGAGATTCTGGCTGCCGCACGCACCGCTTGCAGTGCTCCGCGGCTAAGTTGCAGCTTCTCTTTCGAGTGCGAACACCCCAACCCGTGGTATCACGCCGTGGCTGTCGTCATCGAAGGCATGCAGGATCAAGAGTACGAGCAATTTTTGTTGGCACTCGCCAGGCTCGGCCTGGTCGAAGCGGCCCAGGGTGGCCGGCAGTAGTCGGCCAGAACCGTAAACACAGGAGGAAATGCAATGGGATTACTTTCCGACTTCTTCGTTGCGAGCGAAGAAGAAGCCACGCGCTACGCGGACCGAATGAACGAGGACGATCAGGGCAAGGCCACTGCATCGCATGTGCGCCCGGCTGAGCACAAGGGCCTCACCGACCTTGAAGTAGGCACTCTGTGGGCCATCCTGGAAGGGAAGGAATGGGATGCTGACCTGCACGAGTTGGAAAGCGACGAGGGTGGCGACGACGAAGGCGACGCCTGGCTCTTTCGGTTCCCAGATCGGCTGGTCCAGCTTCTTGCTCACGCCGAACACTCGGCACTTGAGTCCGCATTGCATCCATGGGCCGCAACCGAGGAGCTTCAGGTCGATGCGGACGAACTGCGACCTGTGGTGTTGGATCTTCAAAGACTCGCCAAACAGGCCATTGCAGAACAGAAATCGGTGTATCTATGGGGTAGCTTGTGAACACCTCTCGGGTCTCTCACCATCACTCGAACCGTATCTCGGCCACGGTCGGCGCATTCGGCTCCCGGGTCTTGGCATTCGCAATGGCGCCGTCTTTTTCGTTCCTGAACCAGTAGCGGCACCCGGTTCGAGAAATCATGGTCACGCACATCGAGCCGTCGGTGTTGAGAACCCACGTGCCCGACGCCTTGCCGGGCCCGCTCTGGTTGGCAAAGTCGACGCGGCCGTCTGAATAGAACTGCCAGCGCGAGACCATGCCGCTCGACAGATTGCTGGAAACGATGGGCTTGCCGATCAAGGTGGTCTCGATCTCGGCTTTGCTCAGGAACATGCGGCCATGGATGGGTGCGGGCTCCTCGGAGATGGCGGGCACGGCGGCAATGCACAGCAGCGTGCGAATGGCGTAGCGGGTGAACATGACATTCCCCTCTGACGTAGCGCAGCCGGCATGCGTTCAGCCGTGCGCGTGCGTCCAAGCGCTGGGTTGGCCTGTCGGTAACGCCCCATGGCGTTACATGGCATTAACTAAAAAGCGCTACTTTTCTGCGCGCTGGGTACGGCCGGTGCACGCGAACGAGGCCTGCTTCTTCCTGCGCTCCACTGCCACACCGGGAGGCCGTGGCCCGAGATCGAGACGAGGAAGGCGGCGTTCTTTTTCTGTGACGACACGACGTGTGCTCCGAGGGCCCCTCGGCAAGGTGGCCGAAGGGCGTGGTGGGGTGGCTTGTGCAGACGCTTGGGCAGCGCGCCAGCGACGCCGCAAGAGCACTGTGAAGGCAACTGCGGCGTTGCTTGTATGGCGCTGTGTCGTGTGTACGGCGCTTGTAAGCGGTCGGGTGCTTTCCGCGCAGATGTGTGACCCACGTTTCGGCTGAAGCTCAGCCCTTCCCATACCTCGGAATGCTGGCTTGCGGTCCAGTGCATCGGCACGCGGATCATTGAAGCCCCGGCTTCAGGGTCGGGCCGACACGTGCAGCTCGGGTCGGTCGGAGTCAACTGATCACGCTCACCGACACAGCTCGGCCAACAGCGGTCCTTCGGCGTCGCCGCCATGCAGGCGTTTGTGAGTGGGCCAGGAGAACTGCACCGCACGGACAACCGACAACGGGCTCGTCACCACCGGCACGCAGGTCGCCAGGCGCGTAGACGACGTGTTCATCGATCAGGGCCTCTCGCACCAATCAGATCGCGCACGGCAATGGCCAGCACCAAAAGCGCCAAGCCGGCGGCGGTCAGGGTTGCCGCCGTGTAGAAGCCGATCAGGGCCCAGTAAAAGACGGGCTGCTCGGCTGCAACGATGTCAGGTCCTTTGCGGTTGTTGAGCACCCCGGTGCGCAGGCTTTCCACCACTTCGGTCGCTCCCATAAGGCAACCCCAGCCGATCAAGGCCGCGACGGCGAGGGCCTGCATTGACTGTAGCCACGGCCGTCGGCGGCTCGGGGCATCCGGACGGCCGGTCACGTGCTCACTGCGTTGGCAAAGGTCAAGCGATTCCCAAAGGTATGCCGCACTGTCACCTCACGCGTGCACCAGGTCACGAGGCAGATGGTTCGGGGCAATGTCTTAGGCATGGGTTTGCTGATGCTGGCGGGAAAAACGACTTTACTCGAATGTCCTCTTTCGAATTTAGCGGCCGGCTGCTTCGGGCCCCAATGCGCCGACGTGGCGACAGGCTACAGTCGGCCAAAACCAGCCATTTAGCTGGTCACTTAAATGAAACCCGTAACCCTTGGTCGAGGGCGGGACTTGTCGGTTTGCGCGTTTCGCTGCCCGCCAGCCTGCTCCAAGTACTCTACAAACCCGTCGAAGGCATTCAACAAAGGCTGGAACCTCGCCGCATCGCCTTCCAGTTGGCACAAGGCGTAGCAGGTCGCCTCCAGCGTGGACAGTTGGTCGGGCCCATGGGCTTTGCGGATACGGTAGTGCGAAGGCGGCAGGTTGCGCAGGGCCAAGCGGGGCAACTGTTGAAGTGGCGGGCTTTGGTAGAGCATCTTTCGGCTTTTGCGCCAGGTGCCGTCCAGCACGACCAGGCGCAGGCGCGACGGGGCTTGCGGCCACTCGGGCGGTAGCGGGGGTGGGCCCCGCAGGTCCGGGGCGGTATCTTGCAGACTGTCCGGGTACAGCAGCAGCGTGTGCTTGCCGTCCACCGGCCAGACGGGCACGGCAAATGCCTCACCCACCACCAAGCGGCAGTGCGCCAAGCTGAGGTGCAGCAGGCGGGCACTGCCTTTGGCCTGGTGTACCTCCAGCGGGTGCTGCAGCACCAGTACCTCCACCGCGTGGGCGGTGGGCGCGACCCAGCGGCAAATGCAGGCGCTGAGCGGGCGCAGGCAAGCGGTGCACTGGGGGCGTGGGACCAAAGCGGCGGACATGGATGAATTTTATTCAGCGTGCCTGATCAGTTTGGCAGGGCATGCCACCCTTGCGGCTGTGCAAGCGTGGTCGGCCGTCTTGACCCTGTCAGCTGTCGGGAACGCCGTCGTTCGAATAATTGCCATTTTTGAATGAGGAATCTCAAGATGAACATTGGAATCATTGGGTCGGGCAACATTGGCAGCACACTCGCCCGCAACCTCAAGGCCTTGGGCCACGAAGTGCAAATTGCGAACTCGCGGGGACCGGCCACGCTCGCGGCTTTCGCGGCCGAGACTGGGGTGGTGGCTGCAACGGTCGAGCAAGCGTCAGGTGCTGCGGACTTGGTCATCATCGCCATCCCGCAACTGGCGGTCGCCGACCTTCCCCATGACGTGCTGCGCAAGAACCCTGCTGTCGTCGTCGACGCAGGCAACTACTACCCCACCCGTGATGGTGTCGTGGCGCAGGTCGAGCAAGGGGCCACGGACAGCGAATGGATTGCTTCGGTAGTGGGCAGGCCCGTCGTCAAAGCCTTCAACAACATCCTGGCTGAGAGCTTGGCGACACGCGGCCACTCGGGTGGAAGCGCCGGACGCATTGCACTTTCAGTTGCCGGCGACAACACTGAAGCCAAGCACCTTGTACAAGACTTGGTCCGCGAGTTGGGGTTCGATGCCATTGATGGCGGAACACTCGCTGAATCGTGGAGGCAGCAACCCGGAACCCCCGCGTACTGCAAAGACCTGAACGCCGCGCAACTCAAAGAAGCATTGGCAAGCGCGAGCAAGACGGAGATACCGAGCTACCGCAAAGCCGCTGATAGCGCCGCGGCACCCTACCTGACGCCTTTCAAGGGCTGAGTCCCGAGGGCCATTCGCGATGCCCCCTTCCCGCAGCCCGCAGCCCGCAGCCCGCAGCTCTGCCGCTAACCGCCGGCCTCAGCCGCTCCGCGCCGCGCCTTCTCGCTCGCTTGAAACAACGCCCCCGCCTTACGCGCCAGTTCTGCCGCAAGCCACAGCAGGTTGTCCAGTTGCCGGGGCCCTTCGCCGCTGCACCAGTCGATGTCTTCCCCGTGGCAGACCCACAGCAGGGCTTCGAGTTGGGCGAGTGTGTTTTCGAGGAGGCTCGCCGGGTCTTGGTGGGCGATTCCGTCGGAGGATACCGGCGTGCGAGGCCGGGCTATAGTCTTGGTAGCCATTTTTGTGCGGTCCTTTAGAGGTGTTGCACGTCTTTGGTTAGACGGCTGGAGTGCTCGTAACACCCCGGCCGTCGCCTTTTGATACCTCGCATTTGCATCGCTGCTTTCGCACCGACAACCTGCCGCGAGGCAAGCAGCCTTTCAACATGTCAATGGCTGTGTGTGTGGCGTCTTCCGAGTCCCCTTGGTGGGGTTTTGAGTGGCAGGGGCAGCTACTTTAGAGAAGCGCGCGGCGCCGTGCCGATTTCGTGCGGCACGAAGTCTCGAAGCGCGCCAACAAATGCAGCTTCCGCCATGCGCCCTGCCGGACCGCAGCTGCGCTCAACACGCTCACGTCGATGGGGTGCCTTGCGCAGCGTAATCAAGGAGGAGCCCGAAGGGCGGGGGACATTCGCGGAGCAAGGCTCCCCGTCGGCGGGAGCGTCGCCCTGAAGGACTCTTAAGGCATGCCCCGCGCCAACAGATGATCCACCAACCGACGCTGCGGAAAACTCAACGCCTCCTGCCGCGTACACAGGTACATCCGACGTGAAGCCCACGCATCGGTGAGGTTGATGAAGCGCAGCTTCATCTCCTTGCGGTAAGTCACCGCCGCGCCCTCGGGCAGGATGCCCACGCCCATCCCCGCTTCGATCATCCGGCACACGGCTTCGAAGCTCTTCACGCGCACACGCAGCCGCAGCACCTTGCGCGCGCTCATCGCGGCGTCTTCCATGGTGCGGGAGATGGCCGAGTCATCTTCGAGCCCCACGAAGTCGAAGTCGAGCAGTTCTTCAAACGATACCTCGCGCCCGCGCCACGGATGCTTCTGGCGCACGATGGCCACGAGCCGGTCGGTGCGGTACGGAATGAAGTGCAGGGCCGGGTCGACCGCCTCGCTGGTGATCACGCCCACGTCGGCCTGGCGGTCGCGGATGGCCTGCACGATGTAGACGCTGCGGTGCTCTTCAACGCTCACGCGGATCTCGGGGTAGCGCAGCCGAAAGCTCGCCACGTCGTCGGGCAAGAACTGCCCCATTGCCGACGCGTTGGCATGCAGCCGCACGCGGCCGGTGGCGCCCTGCGCGTAGTCGGACAGGTCGGCGCGCATGCGGTCCACGTCGCGCAGGATCTGGCGCGCATGCATCGCCAGCGACTCGCCCGCGCCCGTGGGCGTCACGCCCTTCGAGGTGCGGTTGAGCAGCCCCACGCCGAGCTGGCTCTCGAGGATGGCCAGGCGCCGGCTCGCGGCCGACAACACCATGTGGCTCTCGGCGGCGGCCTTGGACAGGCTGCCGTGCTCAATGGCGCGCAGGAACAGCGCCAGCGAATCCAGGTCGGGTCTCATCGGGTCCTCGGTCGATCGGGCGGACATTGTCGGGCCTGAGCGCTGGCGCATGCATGACCGAAGGCCTTTCGGCGAATCGACGGTGGCGGCGATGGTTCTTCCGGAATGCGGGTTTCTCCGTCGAAACGAAGAAGCACTTTCGGGCCGGGGTGCGAAAGAATCGTCGCTGTCTCGGCGGCAACCCCGGCGAGGCGTTTCGCGGGCCGGCCCTCTACCGGGGTCACGCTCGCATTCCACGAGTCCTACCCGGAGTCTTTTTTTCTCATGGCAACCCACGAACTCGCCAGCGTTGCGCTGGACGACAAATACACGGCCACCGAAGGCCGGATCTACCTGAGCGGTATCCAGGCGCTGGTGCGCCTCATGCTCGTGCAGAAATGGCGCGACCAGCAGGCCGGCCTGAACACCGCGGGCTTTGTCTCGGGCTACCGCGGCTCCCCGCTCGGCGGCCTGGACGAAGCGCTGTGGAAAGCCCAGCCGCAACTCGAAGCCAATGCCGTCAAGTTCCTGCCCGGTGTGAACGAAGAGCTGGCTGCCACCGCGGTGTGGGGCACGCAGCAGGTGCACCTGACCGGCGAGAGCGCGGTCGATGGCGTGTTTGCCATGTGGTACGGCAAGGCGCCCGGCGTGGACCGCTGCGGCGACGTGTTCAAGCACATGAGCCACGCGGGCACCTCGCCGAAGGGCGGCATCCTGCTGGTGGCGGGCGACGACCACGGCGCGTCGTCCTCTACCCTGCCCAACCAGAGCGACCACCTGTTCGCGGCCTCGATGATCCCCATGCTCTACCCACAGAGCGTGGAGGAATACATCGAGCTGGGCCTGCACGGTTTTGCGATGTCGCGCTTTGCCGGCCTGCCGGTCGGCTTCAAGGCGCTGGCCGACACGGTGGAGTCGTCGGGCTCCATTGCCGCGGGCGCGCTCGACGTGCACACGCGCCTGCCGAAGGACTTCGTGTTCCCGCCCGGCGGCGTGCATGCGCGGCTGTCGACCGACACGCTCGGCGTGCAGGCGCGCAAGCAGGAAGCGCTGATGCAGGACTACAAGATCTACGCCGCCATCGCCTACGCGCGCGAGAACCGCCTGAACCGCGTGACCATCGATTCGCCGCAGGCGCGGCTGGGCATCGTGGCCTCGGGCAAGTCGTACCGCGACGTGCTCGAAGCGCTCGAAGAACTGGGCATCGACGCCGACGAGGCCGCGCGCATCGGCATCCGCCTGTTCAAGGTGTCGATGCCCTGGCCGCTGGAGCCGGATTCGATCCGCGAGTTTGCCGACGGGCTCGAAGAGATCCTGGTGGTCGAAGAGAAGCGCCAGATCGTCGAGTACCAGCTCAAGGAGCACCTGTACAACTGGCGCGAGAACGTGCGCCCGCGCGTGATCGGCAAGTTCGACGAACAAGGCGAATGGGGCGCGCACCCGCGCGGCCAGTGGCTGCTGCCGGCCACGGCCGACTTCTCGGTGGCGCAGATCGCGCGCGTCATTGCCGGGCGCGTGGCGCGCTTTCACACCAGCGACCGCATCCGCATGCGGCTGGCGATTCTCGACGCGAAAGACGTGGTGCTCGGCAAGGCCGTGGCCACGCCTTCGCGCCCGGCCTGGTACTGCGCGGGCTGCCCGCACAACACCTCGACCAAGGTGCCCGAAGGCAGCCTCGCGCTCGCGGGCATCGGCTGCCACGTGATGGCCACGGCGATCTACCCCGAGCACAACCGCACCACCACGCACATGGGCGGCGAAGGCGCGCCGTGGCTGGGGCAGGCGTGGTTCTCCAAGCGCAAGCACGTGTTCGCGAACCTCGGCGACGGCACTTACTACCACTCGGGTTCGCTCGCCATTCGCGCGGCCGTGGCGGCGGGCGTGAACATCACCTACAAGATCCTCTACAACGACGCGGTCGCGATGACGGGCGGCCAGCCGGTCGACGGACCGATCACCGTGCCGCGCATCGCGCATCAGGTCGCGGCCGAAGGCGTGAAGCGCCTCGCGCTGGTGGCCGAAGACCCGACGCGCTGGGCCGACCGCAGCCTGCTGCCGCCCGACCGTGACGGCTTTGCACTGAGCGTGCACCACCGCGACGACATGGACGCAGTGCAGCGCGAGCTGCGCGGCTTCGAGGGCGTGTCGGTGCTGATCTACGACCAGGTGTGTGCGGCCGAGAAGCGCCGTCGTCGCAAGAAGGGCGAGTTTCCGCAAGCCGCACGTCGCGTGTTCATCAACGACGCCGTGTGCGAAGGCTGCGGCGACTGCGGTGAGCAGTCGAACTGCACCGCCCTCCTGCCCAAGCCAACCGACCTGGGCCTGAAGCGCAGCGTGGACCAGAGCGCGTGCAACGCCGACGAGTCGTGCATCAAGGGCTTCTGCCCGAGCTTCGTGACGGTCGAAGGCGTGAAGCCGCGCAAGCATGCGCCCGTGGCCGCGAAGGCCGCCGAGGAACCTGCCCTGCCCGCGCCGGTGCCGCTCGCGCTGGAAGGCATGCACAACATCCTCATCACCGGCATCGGCGGCACGGGCGTGATCACCATCGGGGCGCTGATCGGCATGGCGGCGCACCTCGAAGGCAAGGGCGTGAGCGTGCTCGACATGACGGGCATGTCGCAGAAGAACGGCTCGGTCACGTCACACGTGCGCATTGCGCGCGATGCGGCGCAGCTGAAGGCGCAGCGCATTCCCACCGGCGAGGCCGACCTGATTCTTGGCTGCGACATGCTCACGGCCGGCGCGCCCGACGCCATCGCACGCATGCGGCCGGGCCGCACCTACGCACTGGTCAACACCTTCGAGCAACCGACGGGGCACTTCGCGCAGCAGCCCGACTGGGAGTTTCCGGCCGCGCAGGTGCGTGCGCTCATCGAAGAATCGGTCGAAGGCCGCGCCGACTTCATCGACGCCACGCAGCTGGCCACGCGCCTCATGGGCGACGCCATCGCGGCCAACCTGTTTCTGCTGGGCTTCGCGTTCCAGAAGGGGTTTGTGCCGCTGTCGGCCGAAGCGCTCGACAAGGCCATCGAGATCAACGGCGTGGCCGTGAAGGCCAACCAGGCCGCGTTCCGCTGGGGCCGCAAGGCCGCGCTCGACCTTGCGGCGGTCACGCGCCAGGCCGCACCGGCGCAGGTGGTGTCGCTGCAGAAGCCGCAGAGCTTCGAGGCGCTGGTGGCCGACCGCACCGCGTTCCTGACGTCGTACCAGAACGCCGCCTACGCACGCAGCTACGCGGACCTCGTCGAACGCGTGCGCGACGCCGAGCAACGCACGCGCGGCAGCACGGTGCTCGCCAAGGCCGTTGCTTCGGGCCTCTTCAAGCTCATGGCCTACAAGGACGAGTACGAGGTGGCACGCCTGTACGCCGACCCGCGCTTCCTGGAGAAGCTCGGCGAGCAGTTCGAAGGCAAGCCCGTGCTGCGTTTTCACCTGGCGCCGCCCGTGCTGGGCCGGCGCGACGCCGAAGGCCGCGCGGTGAAGACCAGCTTCGGCCCGTGGATGCTCGGTGCCTTCCGCGTGCTCGCGAAGCTGCGCGGCCTGCGCGGCACGGCGCTCGATCCGTTCGGCCGCACGGCCGAGCGCCGCATGGAGCGCCAGCTGGTTGCCGACTACCGCGCGATGGTTGAAGACCTGCTCGCGCGCTTCGAGCGCATCGACTTCGACACGGCCCTGTCGTTGGCGCGCCTGCCGGAGCAGATCCGCGGCTTCGGGCATGTGAAGGAAGAAAGCATCGTGTCGGCGCGCGTGCGGTGGGAGATGCTGCGCGGGCAGCTCGATGCTGTGGCGCCTGCGCGGGCCGCTCGGGCGGAGCCGATGGCCGCTTGAGTGGTCGGGGCGGCCGTGTGCCGCCCCTTGCCATACGGCACGCGCCTCAGAGCATCTTCCACTTCTTCCGGTCGATGACGCGGCGGCGCGTGTCCATGTGCAGCTGCGACAGCTCGATGCTCACCTGGTCTTTCGTGATGTCGACGAGCCCCCAGTTGCATTGCAGCGCGCCGATGGTGACGGCCGTGCGCAACGCAGCGCCGGACGAGGTGACCTCGAACAGGCTCCAGGGGCCGGTCGGCCATGGCACGGCGAAGCGGTTCTCGTGGACGTCGCCGCTGAGGATGAGGATGCGGCGCGTCGCTGCGAGCTTGAGGATCGCGGCGTGCTCTGCCACGCAGTCCATCCAGGTCTCGCCGTGGCGGGCTTCGAAGGTGAGGCCGCTGGCAATCAGGTGCACCGTCTTCTCGTCCGAGGCTTCGATGGCCTTCGTCAACTTCTTCATCTGGGCCTTGCCGAGCACGGCGTCCTCGCCACCCTTGGTCTTGTAGCTGCGACCGTCGGTGAGGTGAAGCATCACCGCACCATCCGGGTCGTTGGCGTTGCTCAGCATGAGGGTCCGGTAGCCGGGTTCGGCCACGCCCAGGTTCCAGCCATCGGCGGGCTTGGGAAAAGTCTTCGGGTCGTGGGAGTCCAGCGCGTCGCGATAGGCCCGGAACGCCGCGCGGGTCGGGTCCAGCAAGTGCCGGTACGACGGCTGCCCCTCGATCTGCGCACCGCAGGCGCCATTCCACAGAAAGTCGTGGTCGTCCCAGATCGGATGAATGCGCAAGCTCGTGTTGCGCACCAGCTTGGCGAACTCCTTCTGGTTGAGCTGGTCGCGCAGCCGGCCGAAGGCATGCAGCGCGAAGTCATGGGCGCCCATCGCCTTGACCGCGCCCATGTCGGAACCGTCGGCGTCGTAGTAGGCCGAGTCGCCCAGCAGCACCAGGTGCGTGGCGCCGGAGGCGCCGACCTGGGTCCATACGGGCTGCTGTTTGAAGCTCTGGGCACTGAAGCAGGAAGTAAAGGCGATCTTCATCAGGGGCTCTCCTCGTTGTGGGTGGCGGATGCTAGGAGCCGCCCCGAAACGCCGCCTCCCCCATCCATGGGAGCGCTTCTTCCGGCCGCTCGAAGCCCCTCGAAAAGCCCCGGGAATACCCTCTGAACCCCCTGAAGTCTTCTTGCCTACAGTCCTTGTATGCAAGAAAAAGCGATCCTTGCATGCAAAACCTCGACACGACAACGACAGGAGATTTCCATGCCTCGCTTTGCCAAATCGCTCTTCGGACAGGTGGTCATCGCACTGGTGGTGGGCGTGCTCGTCGGCCTCTTTGCGCCCGAGTTCGCCGCCAAGCTCAAGCCGCTCGGTGACGGCTTCATCAAGCTGATCAAGATGATCATTCCCGTGCTGGTGTTCTGCGTGGTGGTGCATGGCATCGCCGGCGCAGGCGACCTCAAGCGCGTGGGCCGGGTCGGCGTGAAGGCGCTGATCTACTTCGAGGTGCTGACCACCATCGCACTGGCGATGGGCCTGGTACTGGCCTTCGTGTTCGAGCCGGGCGTGGGCATGAACGTCGACCCCAAGGCACTCGACGCGAGCGCCATGAGCGCCTACGCCTCCAACGCCGACAAGCTCACGAGCGGCGGCACGGTCGAGTTTTTGATGAAGCTCATTCCGACCACGGTGGTGGCTGCCTTCGCCACAGGCGACGTGCTGCAGGTGCTGCTGTTCGCGGTGCTGTTCGGCTGCGCGCTCGCGCTGCTGGGCGACCGCGGCGCGCCGGTGGCGGCGGTGGTCGATGCGCTCTCGCTGGTGCTGTTCAAGATCATGGGAATCATCATCAAGCTGGCGCCGCTGGGCGTGCTGGGCGCCATTGCCTTCACGGTCGGCAAGTACGGCATCGGCTCGCTCAAGCAGCTGGGCATGCTGGTCGCGCTCTTCTACGGCGCGGTGCTGATCTTCGTGTTCGTGGTGCTCGGGCTGGTGATGCGCATGTCGGGCTTCAGCCTGTGGAAGCTGCTGCGCTACCTGCGCGAAGAGCTGGCCATCGTGTTCGCCACCACCTCGTCGGACAGCGTGCTGCCGCAGATCATGGCCAAGCTGCGCCGCATGGGCATTCGCGACTCGACGGTGGGCCTGGTGATTCCCACGGGCTACTCGTTCAACCTCGACGCGTTCTCGATCTACATCACGCTGGCGGCCGTGTTCATTGCACAGGCCACCAACACGCCGATCTCGATGGCCGACCTGTTGACCATCCTGGCGATTGCGCTGGTCACCTCGAAGGGCGCGCACGGTGTGCCGGGCTCGGCCATCGTGGTGCTGGCCGCCACGCTGCATGCGATTCCGGCGATTCCCGCCATCGGCCTGGTGCTGGTGCTGTCGGTCGACTGGTTCATGGGCATTGCCCGCGCGCTGGGCAACCTGATCGGCAACTGCGTGGCCACCGTCGCCATCGCCGCCTGGGAAGGCGACATCGACCGCGAGCGCGCACATGCGGTGCTCAATGGCACCTACTCGCCCGACGACGAGCCGCTGGCTGAAGCACCCGTGGCGCCCGTGGTAAACACCGGCACCGCCGCTTCCACCGCCCACTGAAAAAATGCCCGCCGACGTCAGCCCCACCGCCATCGCCGAACGCGTCGTCGAGGCCATCCTCGCGCAGAAGCTCGCGCCCGGCGACCGGCTCGGCGAGCAGGCGCTGGCCGAGAACTTCTCGGTCAGCCGCACGATGGTGCGCGAGGCGCTGATGCAGTTGCAGGCGCGCGGTTTCGTCGAGGTGCAGTCGCGCCGCGGCTGGTACGTGGTGGAGCCTTCGGCCGAGGAAGCGCGCGACGCGTTCTCGGCCCGCCGCATCGTCGAGGCCGGCATCCTGGCCGCGAGCGAGGGCCGCCCGCTGGGCCAGGTGATCCGCAAGCTGCGCGACCACATCGCCGACGAGCAGCGCGCCATCGAAGGCGCCGACGCCGCCACGCGCGCCTTCCTGCTGGCCGACTTCCATGTCTGCCTGGCCGAGCAGATGGGCCACCAGCTGCTGGTCGATGTGCTGCGCGACCTCACGGCGCGCACCACGCTGGCCGCCACGCTCTACCAGTCGAAGCACGAGGCCGGGCAGTCGTGCGCGGAGCACGGCGCGATCGTCGAAGCGCTTGAGGCCGGCAACATCGCGCAGGCGCGCCAGCTCATGCTCGACCACATCGGCAATGTCGAACGGGCGCTGGAGGTCGACGCGACCACCGAGCCCGATGCACCGAGCCGCCTGCGCGCCACGTTGGCGCCCGTGGCGCTGCCGCGCGCAGCCAAGCGATAGCACTGTGTCGCTGTGCACTTGTGCCAGCCTCAGCTATCAATTGCGTAGCTGACACACGCCGCCGGCCTTGCGCCTGCGGCGTTTTTCTTGGGCAAGCCTGCTGCATCGCACAAGGGCGCGCCGGCTGACACGGCGACGGGTTCCGGCTCGGCTACAGTCCGAGACACCTATGAACTCTCCCCAACTTCAGCGCGGCGTCTTCCTCGCCCTGCTTGCTGCTGTCACCGTCGCCTTTCTGTGGGTGCTGATGCCGTTCTTCGGCGCGGTGCTCTGGGGGGTGGCGCTGGCGATCCTGTTCACGCCGCTCTACAAGTGGCTGCTCCGGAAGATGCCCGGCAAGCGCAATGCGGCCGCGCTGTCGACGCTGGCCATTTGCCTCTTTATCGTGATCCTGCCGCTGGCGATGGTGGGCGTGTCGCTGGTGCAGGAGGTGGCACTGATCACGCAGAACATCCGCTCGGGCCAGATCAACTTCGCGGCCTACTTCCAGCAGATCCTGAACGCCGCGCCGCAGTGGCTGCTGAGCCTCGTGGAGCGCTTCAGCCTGGGCGACATGGCGGCCTGGCAGGCGCGCATCTCGGCCATCGCGGGCCAGGCCAGCCAGCTCATTGCCAGCCAGGCGCTGGCCATCGGGCAGAACACGTTTGATTTCGTCATCAGCTTCTTCGTGATGCTGTACCTGCTGTACTTCCTGGTGCGCGACGGCGCGACGCTCTCCAAGACCATGCGCGACGCCGTGCCGCTGGCCAAGCCGCACACGCACTACCTGCTGAACAAGTTCACCACCGTGATCCGCGCCACCGTGAAGGGCAACGTGGCCGTGGCCATTGCGCAGGGCACCATCGGCGGGCTGGCCTTCTGGTTCCTCGGCGTGCAGGGCGCGCTGCTGTGGGCGGTGCTGATGGCCTTCCTGTCGCTGCTGCCGGCCGTGGGCGCGGCGCTCATCTGGGGGCCGGTGGCCATCTACTACCTGGCCACGGGGCACTTCTGGCAGGGCGGCGTGCTGATCTTCATCGGCGTGTTCGTGATCGGCCTGGTCGACAACATCCTGCGCCCCGTGCTGGTGGGCAAGGACACGCAGATGCCCGACTACATCGTGCTGATGTCGACCATCGGCGGCATGGCGATCTTCGGCATCAACGGCTTCGTGATCGGCCCGGTGATCGCGGCGCTGTTCATGGCCGCCTGGAGCCTGTTCGCGGACGTCGGCCATGTGGGCCCGGGCCACGAAGCCGAGGACACGACCGACGCCGCGAAGGCGGGCCAGAAGAAGCTCTGACCGCAGCCGCGGCCCTTTCCTCGGGTCACAGGCCGCGACGTTCGCTCCGCCTGCGCGCATTTCGCGCGCGCATTCACGCATTCCGTCGCATGACGCTGGGCACCGCCCGGCGACTGCGGGATCGTCGGGCCCTCCACCCACACCGAGGCCTGCCATGCACCTTCCCGCTTTGCTCTCCCGCCCCGCCGCGCGCGCCCTTCTCACGGCTGCCGCGCTCGCCCCGCTCGGCGCCCTGGCCGCCGACCTGAACCTGCGCATTGCCGACGGCCCGGCCGCCGGCGCCACGCTCTACGTCGCGCTGTACAACGACGCCGCCGGCTACACCGAGAGCAAGCCCGTGGCTTCGCAGACCGGACCGGCACGCGACGGCAAGGCCCGCTTCGTCTTCACCGACCTGGCACCGGGGCGCTACGCGCTGCGCGTGTTCGCCGACGAGAACGGCAACGGCAAGCTCGACACCAACCTCGTGGGCATGCCGATCGAGCGCTACGGCTTCTCGAACGACGCCAAGGGCAACCGCGGCGCGCCCGACTTCGAGGCCGCCGCCCTCCGCGTCGACGCCGACGCGCAGGCCGTCATTCACCTGCGCTGAGGAGTAACCGCCATGGAACGACGCGAACTCCTGCGCCTGCTGGCCACCGCCGGCGCCCTGCCCCTCTTCAGCCCGCTGGCGCGTGCCGCCGGCACCACCGACGACAACTGGCAGGCCCAGTTCGAAGCCGCCGATGCGCCGTGGAAGATCGGCTTCGCCACGCCTCCGGGCGACCTGCCGCTGACCCGCGCCACCGTGCGCGGCCGCTTTCCCGACGCCGTGGCCGGCACGCTGTTCCGCATCGGCCCGGCCGGCCACGACCTGGGCGGCGAGCGCTACCACCACTGGTTCGACGGCGACGGCATGGTCCACCGTTTCGTGATCGAGGGCGCCGACGTACGTCACCAGGGCAGCTACGTCGCCACGCCCAAGCGCGTGGCCGAAGTGAAAGCCGGCCGCCACCTCACCGAAGCCTTCGGCACCATGCCGCCGGGCGTGGAGCCGCCCACCTCGGCCGATGCCATCAACGTCGCCAACACCAGCGTGCTGCCGATGCAGGGCGAAGTGCTCGCGCTGTGGGAAGGCGGCTCGGCCACGCGCATCGATGCGCGCACGCTCGACACGCTGGGCGTGAAGACCTGGCGCGCCGACCTCGCCGGCATGCCCTTCTCGGCCCACCCCAAGGTCGACCCGGACGGCACCGTGTGGAACTTCGGCGTGAGCTCGGGCCAGAGCCTGCTCGCGCTGTACGAGATCGCGCCCGGCGGCGCGCTGCGCCGCGCAGCCGTCGTGCCGGTGCCCGAGCTTCCGATGGTCCACGACTTCGCCGTGACCGCGCGGCACCTGGTGTTCCTCATGCCGCCGCTGGTCTACGACAGCAAGCGCAAGGAGGCGGGCGCGAGTTTTCTCGATGCCCACGTCTGGCGACCCGAACTCGGCATGCGTGCGCTGGTGGTCGACAAGCAGAACTGGGACAAGCGCCAGCTGTTCGAGCTGCCGGCCGGCTTCCTGTTCCACGTCGGCAATGCGTGGGAGGAAGACACGCCGCGCGGTGCGCGCATCCACGTCGACTACGTCCGCACGCAGAACGCCGAGTCGGTGTTCACCAGCAACCGCGAGGTGATGCGCGCAAGCCGCGTGCGCCGCAACGAGCCGCGCCTGACCGTCGCCACGCTCGACCTGGGCACCGGCAAGGCCACGCAGCGCGAGCTGCCGCTCGAGGCCGAGTTCCCCCGCATCGATCCGCGCCGCGTCGGCCTGCGCCACCGCCAGGTGGTCCACGCCACGCAGACGCGCGCCGACGTACCGGGTTTCGGCGCGGTCGCGCGCACCGACATCGAGAGCGGACGCAGCCAGCGCTTCAGCTATGGCGCGCAAGCGATCGTGGAAGAGCACGTCTTCGTGCCGGATGGTGCGAAGCCGGGTTGGGTGCTGGGCACGGCGCTGGACTTCGGTCGGCAGCGGACGGTGCTGTCGTGCTTTGCGGCGGACCACCTGGCGGCCGGTCCTGTGGCTCAGGCGACGCTGCCGTATGCGCTGCCATTGGGGTTGCACGGGGCCTTCCTGAAAGCCTGAGCGTTGTTGTTCAGGGCGACACTCCCGCCGACGGGGAACCTTGCTCCGCGAATGTCCCCCGGGCTTCGCCCTCCTCCTTGATTTCGCTGCGCAAGGCACCCCATCGACGTGAGCGTCATCAGAGCAGTGGTTGATCGGACCAGCACACCGACAGCGCTCGGTGGGCCCAGGACATTGGGTGCTTCCCGCAGCGAAATCAAGGAGGAGCGAAGCGGGGGACATTCGCGGAGGGAAGTACCCGATGGCCTGGGCACGCGCCCTGAATGACCCGCGTCAGGCCTCCCACCACCCTTCATCAAACCGCCCCTGCAGAAACGCCACAAACCCCGACACCTTCCCCGGCACCAACTTCGGCGAAGGAAACACGGCGTGAATCTCCTGCTCAGGCAACGCATGGTCCCCCAGCACGGCATTCACCTTGCCAGCAGCCAACGACTCACTCGCCACATAGCGCGGCATCAACGCAATCCCCAACCCGTCACGCGCCGCAGCCAGCACAGCCGACAGGTTGTTGGAGCGGAAGCGCCCCGACACAGGCACCGTCACCGGATCGCCCTTCGGTGTGTGCATGCGCCAGAACTCGTCGCCGACCACGCTGCTGTAGATCAGCGCCACGTGCGCGCTCAGGTCTTGTGCGCGCTTGGGCGTACCGTGCTTCTTCAGATAGGCCGGCGACGCCACCATGACCCACGGATTTGCGCCGAGGTAGCGCGCGCCCAGTGACGAATCGGCCAGCTTGCCCATGCGGATCGCCACGTCGATGCCCTGCGCGATGAGGTCGACGTAGCGGTCCTCAAAGCTCAGGTCGAGCTGCACCTGCGGATGCCGGCGCATGTACTCCAGTGCCAACGGCACCACCACGCGCCGCCCGAAGGCCACCGAGGTGCCCACGCGCAGCAGCCCCTGCGCCTGGTTCTGCCGCAGCTGCACGATGCTGTCGGCCTCCTCGGCGTCACGCACGATGGTCTTGCACTTCTCGTAGTACAGCGCGCCCGGCTCCGTGAGGCTCACGCCGCGCGTGTTGCGGTTGAGCAGCCGCACCTTCAGCCGCGCTTCCGTTGCCGCGACCTGCTTGGTCACGGTGGGCTGCGTGGTGTTGAACTCGCGCGCCGCCTTCGAGAAGCTGCCGGTCTCGACGACCCGCACAAACATTTCCATAGCCAGTAGTCGGTCCATGGCCGGATGGTAGCCAGTTATTCCATGGCGGAATAGGTTTTATGGTCCCCAGCCGTCTTCTTGGAATGCGCCCCGCTTCCTACAGTGAGGCCACCTCAAGGAGACTTTCAATGGCAAAGATGACAGCGGTCCAGGCCGCAGTTCTGGTGATGGAAAAAGAAGGCGTGACGCAGGCCTTCGGCGTGCCGGGCGCAGCAATCAACCCGCTGTACTCTGCGATGCGCCAGCGCGGCAGCATCGCGCACATTCTGGCGCGCCACGTCGAGGGCGCCTCGCACATGGCCGAGGGCTACACCCGTGCCATCGCCGGCAACATCGGCGTGTGCATCGGCACCTCGGGCCCGGCGGGCACCGACATGATCACGGGCCTGTACTCGGCCTGGGCCGACTCCATTCCCATTCTTTGCATCACCGGCCAGGCGCCGCGCGCACGCCTGTACAAGGAAGACTTCCAGGCGGTCGACATCGAGTCGATCTCCAAGCCCGTCACCAAGTGGTCGGTCACCGTGCGCGAACCCGGCCAGGTGCCGCAGGTGTTCCAGCAGGCCTTCCACCTCATGCGCTCGGGCCGCCCGGGCCCCGTGCTCATCGACCTGCCCTTCGACGTGCAGATGGCGCAGATCGAATTCGACATCGACGCCTACGAGCCCCTCAAGCCCTACAAGCCGGCCGCCACGCGCGCCCAGATCGAAAAGGCCATCGGCATGATGCAGGCCGCCGAGCGCCCGCTGATCGTGGCCGGCGGCGGCATCATCAATGCCGATGCGTCCGACCTGCTCGTGCGCTTTGCCGAAGCCACCGGCGTGCCGGTGATCCCCACGCTCATGGGCTGGGGCACCATTCCCGACGACCACCCGCTGATGGCCGGCATGTGCGGCCTGCAGACCAGCCACCGCTACGGCAACGCCACCGTGCTCGCGTCGGACTTCGTGCTCGGCATCGGCAACCGCTGGGCCAACCGCCACACGGGCTCGGTCGACGTCTACACCAAGGGCCGCACCTTCGTGCACGTCGACATCGAGCCCACGCAGATCGGCCGCGTGTTCACGCCCGACTTCGGCATCGTCTCCGACGCCAAGGCCGCGCTCGAACTCTTCGTCGAAGTGGCCGAGGAAATGAAGGCCGCGGGCAAGCTCGCCGACCGCGGCGCCTGGGCCGGCGAATGCCGCGAGCGCAAGAAGACCTTGCTGCGCAAGACCAACTTCGACACCGTGCCGATGAAGCCGCAGCGCGTGTACCAGTGCATGAACAACCACCTGGACCGCGACACCTGCTACGTGAGCACGATCGGCCTGTCGCAGATCGCAGCCGCGCAGTTCCTGCACGTGTACAACCCGCGCCACTGGATCAACTGCGGCCAGGCCGGCCCTCTGGGCTGGACCATTCCTGCCGCACTGGGCGTGCGTGCCGCCGACCCGACGCGCAAGATCGTCGCGCTCTCGGGCGACTACGACTTCCAGTTCATGATCGAAGAGCTGGCCGTGGGCGCGCAGTTCAAGCTGCCCTACCTGCACATCGTGGTCAACAACTCCTACCTCGGCCTGATCCGCCAGTCGCAGCGCGGCTTCGAGATGGACTACTGCGTGCAGCTGGCGTTCGACAACATCAACGCACCGGCCGACGCCGGCATCGAAGGCAGCTACGGCGTCGATCACCTCAAGGTGGTCGAGGGCCTGGGCTGCAAGGCGATCCGCGTGCACAAGCAGGAAGAGATGGCACCCGCCATCGCCCGCGCCGAAGCGCTCATGGCCGAGTTCCAGGTGCCGGTCGTCATCGAGGTGATGCTCGAGCGCGTGACCAACATCGCGATGGGCACCGAGATCGACGCCATCAACGAATTCGAACCGCTGGCCGAAAGCATGGCCGACGCACCGACCGCACTTGCCGTGGCGATGCTGGACTGATCGAGGAGACGAAAGACATGCCCAAGTTCGCAGCCAATCTCACGATGCTCTTCACCGAGCTGCCGTTCATGCAGCGCTTCGAGGCGGCCGCCAAGGCCGGCTTCGAGGCGGTGGAGTACCTCTTCCCCTACCCCTTCGACAAGAAGGAACTCGTGGCCGCCTTGCGCGCCAATGGCCTGCAGCAGGTGCTGCACAACCTGCCGGCCGGCGACTGGGACAAGGGCGAGCGCGGCATCGCCTGCCACCCGGACCGCACCGGCGAGTTCCGCGAAGGCATCGCGCTGGCCATCGACTACGCGACGGCGCTGGGCTGCCCGCAGCTCAATTGCCTGGTCGGCAAGGTGCCGGCGGGCGTGAGCACGGAAGCCGCGCACAAGACCGTGGTCGAGAACCTGCGCCTGGCAGCGCGCGAGCTGGAAGCCGCGGGCCTGCGCCTGCTGATCGAGCCGATCAACACCTTCGACATTCCCGGCTTCTTTCTCACGCGCACCGACCAGGCGCTGGCGCTGATCGACGAGGTGGGCTCGGACAACCTGCGCGTGCAGTACGACATCTACCACGCACAGCGCATGGAAGGCGAGCTGGGCAACACGCTCACCAAGCAGCTGGCGCGCATCGGCCACATCCAGCTGGCCGACAACCCGGGCCGCGGCGAGCCGGGCACGGGCGAGATCAACTACCCGTGGCTGTTCCAGCACATCGATGCGCTGGGCTACGACGGCTGGATCGGCTGCGAGTACAAGCCCCGCGCCACCACGGTGGAAGGCCTGGGCTGGCGCGAAGCCCTCACGAAGAAGCAATGAACGTTCACGAAGGAAACAGAGACATGACCACTGCAGCAGCACAAAAAATCGGATTCATCGGCCTGGGCATCATGGGCGCGCCCATGGCGGGCCACCTGCTCGACGCAGGCCACGAGCTCTTCGTGAACACGCACGGCAACACACCGGAGCCTTTCGTTTCGAAGGCCACCATCTGCGGCTCGGCCGCCGAAGTGGCGCGCAAGGCCGACATCATCTTCATCATGGTGCCCGACACCCCTGACGTGGAGAAGGTGCTGTTCGGCGTGCCGGGCGCGGAAGGCGTGGCCGACGGCCTGAAGGGTTCGCAGGGCAAGATCGTGGTGGACTGCAGCTCCATCGACCCGATCGCCACCAAGGAGTTCGCGCGCCGCATCGTCGCGCTGGGCGCCGGCTACATCGACGCGCCGGTCTCGGGCGGCGAAGTGGGCGCCAAGGCCGCGAGCCTGACGATCATGTGCGGCGGCGACGAAGGCACCTTCGGCCGCGTGAAGCCGCTGCTCGACAAGATGGGCAAGAACGTGACGCTGGTGGGCGGCGCGGGCGACGGCCAGGTCTGCAAGGTGGCCAACCAGATCATCGTGGCGCTGAACATCGCGGCCGTGAGCGAGGCGCTGGTGTTCGCCTCGAAGGCCGGCGCCGACCCCGCGAAGGTGCGCCAGGCGCTGATGGGCGGCTTTGCCAGCTCGCGCATTCTCGAAGTGCACGGCGAACGCATGATCAAGCGCACCTTCGCGCCGGGCTTCCGCATTTCGCTGCACCAGAAGGACCTGAACCTCGCGATGCAGAGCGCCCGTTCGCTCGGCGTGGCGCTGCCGCAGACCGCGAACGCAGCGCAGCTGATGAACGCCTGCGCGGCGATGGGCTACGGCCAGCTGGACCACTCGGCGCTGGTGAAGGCCCTTGAGGCCCTCGCCCAGCACACCGTGTCACCCGACTGAAACTAGGTCTTTGCCGTTTCCAGCGATTCCTTCAGATTGCGCCGGCGCCATGCCCAGGTCTTCACGGCCTGCGGCAGGATGCCGATGCACGACGCGTAGTACGTCACCTTGAAGCCCCAGAAGCGCGGCCCGATGGGCGTGTTGCGGAACAGGTCGCCGGCCAGGATGGACAAGAGCGCCTCCTGCATGCGCCAGATGTTGCGCGGCGCCATGAACAGGCGGCGAATCGCGGGCGAGGTGATGCGATAGATGAACCACGAGAACATCTTCGGGCCGTGCTTCATCACCTTCTCGTAATGCCGGAAGGCCTTCTCGGCCTCTTTCGCCTCGCCCTTGAGCCAGAGGTCGGCGCAGGTCGCGGCCTCGAAGCCGCTGTTCATCGCCAGGTACACGCCCGACGAGAACATCGGGTCGACGAAGGCATAGGCGTCGCCCACCATCATGAAACGATCGCCGCGGCAGAACTTGGAGTCGTAGGCGTAGTTGCCGGTGGAGGTGGCGCCTTCCATCAGCGTGGCGTTCTTCAGGCGCGCGGCCAGCTTGGGCGCGAGCGCGATGGTTTCCATGAGGAAGTCTTCGAGCGAGCCCTTGCGGCGCTTGAAGTAGGCCGGCGAGGCCACCGCGCCGACGCTCACGGTGCCGTCCTTCAGCGGGATGTACCAGAACCAGCCGTGGTCGAACCAGAACAGCGAGATGTTGCCCTCGAAGCGGCCCGGACGGCGCTCGGCATTGGCGAAGTGGCCGTACAGCGCCGCGCTCGCATGCTTGCGGTTGCGCTGCTTGGCATCGAACTGGTTCGACAGCAGCGTGTCGCGCCCGCTGGCGTCGATCACGAAGCGCGGGCGCCATTCGGTCTCGGTGCCGTCGTCGGCCTTGACCTTCACGAGCGGGCGGTTGTCGGGCGTTCCCTTGCCGGCGTCCATGTCGACGCCGGTGACGCGCCGGCCCTCGAAGGTGCGCGCGCCGCGCTTGCCGGCATGGCGGAACAGCAGCTCGTCGAACTCCGAACGGCGCACGTGCACCGCATAGGGAAAGCTCTTGTCCATCGCCTGGCCGAAGTCGAAGTGGCTGGTGTGGTCGTGCCAGGGCGAGACGAACTCGGCGCCGTGCTTGCGCAGGCCGATGGCCTCGACCTCGGTGCGCACGCCGAGCCGGTCGAACAGCGGCATGTTCATCGGCAGCAACGATTCGCCGATGTGAAAGCGCGGATGCTGCGCCTTCTCGAGCAGCACCACGTCGTGGCCCTTGTCTGCGAGCAAGGCAGCCACCGTGGAGCCCGACGGGCCTCCGCCGATGACCACGACGTCCGGCTCGGTGCCGGTGAAAGGTCCGGGTGTCATTCGATGTCCCTCCGTGTTGTTCTGTCGCTGTGTCGTTCCAGGACGATGGTTCGTCGCACCGCCCGCGCGGCACGGATTTGTCCCCCTGAAACGGGGGTGTTGAAGTTTAGCCAGTCGGCAGACCCTCTCGATACGGCCGAAGATAGAGGGTCTCGTCGTTCCCCCCGAGAGAAGAGGCCCCGCTTTTGCGGTAGCCTCATTGCCCGCCAGAACCAAGGAGACTTTTCAAATGGCTGCATCCCTGTCCCCCGCTGAAGAAGCACTTCGAGAAGCAGCGCGCGAATACCACCGCTCGCCCGTCAAGGGCAAGATCTCGATCACCCCCACCAAGCCCCTGCTGAACCAGCGCGACCTGTCGCTGGCTTATTCGCCGGGCGTGGCCTACCCCTGCCTCGACATTGCGGCCGACCCGTCGCTCGCGGCCGAATACACCGCCCGCGGCAACCTCGTGGGCGTCATCACCAACGGCACCGCCGTGCTGGGCCTGGGCAACATCGGCCCGCTGGCCTCCAAGCCCGTGATGGAAGGCAAAGGCTGCCTGTTCAAGAAATTCGCCGGCATCGACGTGTTCGACATCGAGCTGGCCGAGAACGACCCCGACAAGCTGGTCGACATCATTGCGGCGCTGGAGCCCACGCTGGGCGGCATCAACCTTGAAGACATCAAGGCGCCCGAGTGCTTCTACATCGAGAAGAAGCTGCGCGAGCGCATGAACATCCCGGTGTTCCACGACGACCAGCACGGCACGGCCATCATCTCGGCCGCAGCACTGCTCAACGGCCTGGAACTGGTCGGCAAGAAGATCGAAGACGTGAAGATCGCCGTCTCGGGCGCGGGCGCTGCCGCCATCGCCTGCCTGGACGTGATGGTCGGCCTGGGCGCCAAGCCCGCCAACATCTACGCCTGCGACTCCAAGGGCCTCATCTACATGGGCCGCGCGGGCGGCTTCGACGAATCGAAGTCGCGCTACGCCCAGAAGGACACCGGCGCCCGCACCCTGGCCGACGTGGTGAAGGACGCCGACGTGTTCCTGGGGTGCTCGGCCCCCGGCGTCATGAGCGCCGAGATGGTCAAGACCATGGGCACGCAGCCGATCATCCTGGCGCTGGCCAACCCCGAGCCTGAAATTCGCCCCGAGCTGGCCAAGGCCGTGCGGCCCGACTGCATCATTGCCACGGGCCGTTCGGACTACCCGAACCAGGTCAACAACGTGCTGTGCTTCCCGTACATCTTCCGCGGCGCGCTCGATTGCGGCGCGAGCAAGATCACGGAAGAAATGAAGCTGGCCTGCGTGCGCGAGATTGCCGACCTCACCAAGGCCGACATCAGCGAAGAAGTGGCCACCGCCTACGCCGGCCAGGAGCTGGCCTTCGGCCCCGACTACATCATTCCGAAGCCCTTCGATTCGCGCCTGATTTTGCGCATCGCGCCGGCCGTGGCCAAGGCGGCCGCCGCCTCGGGCGTGGCCGCGCGCCCCATCGAGGACATGGAGGCCTATCGCCAGCACCTGACGCGCTTCGTCTACCAGACGGGCATGTTCATGCGCCCGGTGTTCAGCGCCGCAAAAATCTCCACCACCAAGCGCGTGGCCTACGCCGAAGGCGAAGACGAGCGCGTGCTGCGTGCTGCGCAGTGGGCGGTCGACGAAGGCCTGGCCCAGCCCATCCTGGTGGGCCGCCCCGCCGTGATCGAGGCACGCATCCAGAAGGCCGGCCTGCACATCCGCCCCGGCACCGACTTCGAGATCGTGAACCCCGAGGACGATCCGCGCTTTCGCACCTACTGGGAGAGCTTCCACAAGCTCATGGGCCGCCGCGGCGTGACGCCCGAGGCCGCCAAGACGATGGTGCGCCGCTCCAACACGACCATCGCCGCGCTGATGCTGCACCTGGGCGACGCCGACGCGATGATCTGCGGCCTGGTCGGGCGCTTCGACGTGCACCTGGAGCACATCCGCAACCTGATCGGCCTGAAGCGCGGCGCGCCCGGCTTTGCCACGCTGAACGCGCTCACGCTCGAGAAGCGCACGGTGTTCATCACCGACACCAACGTGAACGAAGACCCGAGTGCCGAGCTGCTGGCCAGCATCGCCGTGATGGCCGCCGAAGAGGTGCGCCGTTTCGGCCTGCCGCCGAAGGTGGCGTTCCTGTCGCACTCGAACTACGGCACCTCCAGCCGCGGCTCGGCGCGCAAGATGCGCCTGGCGCGCGAGCTGTTCTCGCAGATGGCCCCCGACATCGAGTGCGACGGCGAGATGCACGGCGACGCCGCGCTGTCCGACGAGATCCGCCGCACCGCCCTGCCCGAGACCACGCTCAGCGGCGAGGCCAACCTGCTGGTGTGCCCCAACCTCGACTCGGCCCACATCCTCTACAACGTGCTGAAGATGACCGGCGCGAACGGCATCACGGTGGGCCCGATCCTGCTGGGCGGCGCAAGCTCGGCCCACGTGCTGACGCCCTCGGCAACGGTGCGCCGCATCATCAACATGACGGCGCTGGCCGTGGCGAAAGTGAAGGCCCAGGACTGATGGCGCTGACGTAGTCACCGCGCCCCACCGGCTCCGTCGCGAGCCGCACGCCCCGCCGCGTTCACCGCAGCGGGGCTTTTTTTCGTCCGCCGCTCCCTGAGGCGCCCGGTGCGCAGGTGCGCCAAGGCGGTGCTTCCGGGCATCCGATCGCCCGTTTCCGACGCGTTCAACCACCATTTCGACTGGCACGCAATCTGCTAATACCCTGAGCGGATATTTCACATATCTTACTAATATATTTAGAAACCAAGCCTTCAGACCCTGGTTCCACCCGCTGTCCGCAGCGCCCTTTCTCTTCTTTTTCGAGGTACACGTTCATGAGCAATCCCCGCTGGCAAGGCATCTTCCCCGCCATCACCACCAAGTTCCACGCCGACGAAAGCATCGACGCCGAGGGCACCGCCCGCCACATCGACTTCCAGATCCGCAACGGCATCCACGGCCTCGTCACCTGCGGTTCGCTCGGCGAAGCCAGCACGCTGACGCTCGAAGAAAAACTGCAGGTCGCGAAGATCGCCCTGGAAGCCGCCGATGGCCGCATCCCCGTGCTGGCCAACGTGTCGGAAACCAGCACCCGCGAAGCCCTGCGCTACGTGGACGGCGCCAACAAGCTGGGCGTGGCCGGCTACATGGTCATGCCCTCGGTGATCTACGTGGCCGACGCGCGCGAAGCCATGCTCAACGTGCGCACCATCGCCAACGCGGCCCAGAAACCCATCATGGTCTACAACAACCCGGTGGCCTACCGCGTGGACCTGAAGCCCGAGCACATGGTCGAGCTGGCCGACTGCGAGTGGATCGCGGCCATCAAGGAGAGCACCGACAACATCCGCCGCATCACCGACCTGCGCAACACGGTGGGCGACCGCTACCAGCTGTTCCTGGGCGTGGACGACCTGGCCTACGAAGGCCTCGCCCTGGGCTGCGACGGCCTGCTGGCCGGTGTCGGCTGCGCCTTCCCGCGCGAGACGGTGGCGCTGTACGACCTGATGAAGGCCGGCAAGTTTGCCGAGGCGCTCAAGCTCTACCAGTGGATGACGCCGATGCTGCATCTGGACGTGTCGACCAAGCTGGTGCAGAACCTCAAGCTCATCGACCTGCTGGTCGGCGTGGGCACCGAGCACATGCGCCGCCCGCGCCTGCCGCTCATCGGCGAAGAGCGCGCCTTCATCGAGAAGGTCGTCGCCAAGGCGCTGGCCACGCGTCCCACGCAGTACCAGTCGGTCGCCTGACTCTTTCGCACGACGCACCGAAGGCCCAGAACACCATGCAAGAAAACGCCTTGAAAGAACGCGGCGGCCTGTCCCGCCGCGTGCTCGACGCGTCGGACTTTGTCCTGCGCTGCGAGCGCCACCTGCTCAGCAGCCTGATGGGGTTGCTCATCGTGCTGGTGCTGCTGAACGTGGTCACGCGCTACGGCGGCTTTCCGATCTACTGGGTGGACGAGGCGTCGGTGTACTGCGTGGTCTGGCTCACCTTCATCGGTGCGTCGGCGATGACGCGGCTGCGCCTGGACTTTGCGGTGACGCTGCTCACCGACAAGCTCGGCGCCCGGGCCGTGCGCATCGCCAAGGCCGGCGCCTCGGGCTGCGTGCTGCTGCTCGGGCTGGCCCTGCTCGCGATGTGCTGGCTGTGGATGGACCCGGCCGGCATCGTGCGCCACGGCTTCGACGCGAAGGAGTTCGCGGCCGAGAGCTTCAACTTTCTCTACACCGAGCGCACGCAGACGCTCGACTGGCCGACGTGGCTGGTGCAGCTCATCCTGCCGATCTTCTCGCTCACCCTCAGCGTGCATGCGCTGGCCAACCTCCTCGAAGACCTCGGCCTGCAGCCCAAGCGCACGCATGACGAGTTCCATGTCGCCAACGCGGACGCCGTGAACTGAAATGCTGACCTCTGCCTTTTTCCTGCTGATCATGCTGGTCGGCGTGCCGATCGGTGCCTGCCTGTGCCTGTCGGGCATCGTCTACATCCTCAACTCGGGCGACACGGTGCTGTTCCAGTCGTTCCCGGTGCAGATGTTCGGCGGCGTCGACAGCTACAGCCTCATTGCGATTCCGCTGTTCATCCTCATCGGCGAGATCATGAACGGTGGCGGCATCACAAAGCGGCTGGTCGACCTCGCGCTGGCCTTCATCGGCTCGGTGAAGGGGGGCCTGGCCTACGTGAACATCCTGGCGAACATGCTGGTGTCGTCGATCATCGGATCGGCCACCGCGCAGGTGGCGATCATGAGCCAGATCATGGTGCCCGAGATGGAGAAGCAGGGCTACGACAAGACCTTCGCGGCCGGCATCACGGTGTACGGCGGCATGCTCGGCCCGATCATTCCGCCCTCGGTGATGTTCGTGGTGTACAGCGTGCTCGCGCAGGTGGCGGTGGGCGACATGCTCATCGCCGGGATCATTCCCGGCGTGATCCTCACGGTGCTGTTCTTCATCGTCATCGCCTGCATGGGCCTGATCTACAACTACCCGCGCACCGAGAAGCGCACCGTCAGGCAGCGGCTGCACACGATCCTCACGGCCTGCCCGACGCTGCTCATTCCGATCGTGATCGTCGGCTCCATTCTTGGCGGCCTGGCCAACCCCACCGAATCGGCGGCGGTGGGCGCGGTGGCCGCGGTGCTGGTGGGTCGCTACGTGACCAAGGAATTCCGCTTCGCGATGATTCCGCAGATCCTGCTGAAGTCGGCGATCTACTCGGCGGTGGTGCTGTTCCTGGTGGCGGCGGCCGCGGTGTTCTCGTGGCTGCTGATCTACGGCAAGGTGCCGCAGGCCACCGCCGCGTGGATCCAGACCGTGGCCAAGGACCCGATTGCCTTCCTGCTGCTGGTGAACGTGATCCTGCTGGTGATCGGCACCGTGATCGACGGCATCCCCGGGCTGATCATGACCGTGCCGATCCTGCTGCCCATTGCGACCGAAATCTACGGCATCGACCCGCGCCACTTCGGCGTGGTGGTGGTCATCAACCTCGTGCTCGGGTTGATGACGCCGCCGGTGGGGCTGAGCTTCTTCGTGGCGTCGGCGGTGACGGGTGCCAAGCCCGGAAAGATGTTCATCGTCACGCTGCCCTTCTTCCTGATCTGCTGTGCGGCGCTGGTGCTGCTGTCGCTGTTCCCGAGTCTGTCTCTCGCGCTCCTCAAGTAAGCGCCGATCCGCTTTCCCGTTCCTTCACTTCACCTCACCCACCGGAGCTTCGCATGCCTCTCTCCCGCCGCCAGTTCGTCCAGGCCGCCGCCGGCACCGCTGCCGCATCGACCGCCCTCTTCGGCACCGTGTCGCGTGCCGCCGCCGCCAAGGAATTCCGCCTGGGCCTCATCACGCCCGCGGGGCACTCGTGGAACCGCGCCGCGGTGAGCTTCGGCGAGGCGCTGAAGAAGGCCACCGACGGCCGCCTGAGCGCCACGGTGTTCCACTCGGGCCAGCTCGGCAACGAGTCGGCCATGATGCAGCAGCTGCAGTCGGGCGCGCTCGACATGGGCTGGATCCAGGCGGCCGAACTCGGCTCGCGCGTGGCGAGCGTGGCGGCCATCAACGCGCCCTACCTCGTGCGCTCGACCACCAACGTCGCTTCGCTCGTGCGCACGCCCGCGGCGCTCAAGCTGCTCGACGTGCTGCCGCGCGAGACCGGCACCATCGGCCTGGGCTGGGGCATCACCGGCATGCGCGTGGTGTTCGCGACCAAGGACATCGCCTCGCCCACCGACCTGAAGGGCATGAAGCTGCGCATCAACCCCACGCCGGTGTACCGCGACTTTTATCAACTGCTGGGCGCCGCGCCCACGCCCATTCCCACGCCGGGCGTGTTCGACGCCATGTCCAACGGCCAGGTCGACGGGCTCGAAGCCGACATCGAGTTCTCGTGGAACCAGCGCTTCGACCGCGTCGCGAAAACCCTGCTGCCGATGAACGCGCTGTTCATGCCCTTCGCGCCGCTGGTGTCGGGCCGCATCTGGCAGACGCTCGACGCGAAGGACAAGGCGCTCATCACCGACCTCGTGAAGCAGCAGCTCGACGCGCAGATCAAGGACATCGTGACCACCGAGCTCGGCCTCATCGACAAGTTCAAGGCCAGCGGCATCGCGTTCAAGAGCGCCAGCAACTACAACCCCGCGCCGGTCATCGCCGAGTTCGACAAGATCTGGCTGCCCAAGGCGCCACAGATCGCCGAGCTGCGCAAGATCGGCGCGGCGCTCTGACGACGGCTCAAGGCCCCGATTCCCAAGAGCGGTGCACACCGCACACGCCTTGGGCGGGCCACGCACCTCAGTGATTCACCGGAAGGGTTCGCACCAATCGCGTGCGGGCACCGTTTTTGCTTGAATGCCGAAGCATTCACATTTCGGAACCTTCATGAACAAGCGTCACCTGCTCCAGTCCTTCCTCGCCGCCTCGGCCCTCAGCTTTGGCCTGTCTTCGGCCTTTGCCCAGAGCCCGACGCCGATCAAGTTCCAGCTCGACTGGCGTTTCGAAGGTCCGGCCGCGCTGTTCCTGCATCCGGCGGCCAAGGGCTACTTCAAGGCCGCCGGCCTGGACGTGACCATCGACGCCGGCAACGGCTCGGGCGGCACCGTGACGCGCGTGGCCTCGGGCGCCTATGACATGGGCTTTGCCGACCTCGCGGCGCTGATGGAGTTCCACGCCAACAACCCCGACAGCCCGAACAAGCCGGTCGCCGTGATGATGGTCTACAACAACACGCCGGCCTCGGTCATGGCGCTCAAGAAGAGCGGCATCACCAAGCCGGCCGACCTCGCCGGCAAGAAGCTCGGCGCGCCGGTGTTCGACGCGGGCCGCCGCGCGTTCCCGATCTTTGCGAAGGCCAACAACGTCGGCGCCGTGAACTGGACCGCCATGGACCCGACGCTGCGCGAAACGATGCTGGTGCGCGGCGACATCGACGCCATCACGGGCTTCACCTTCACCTCGCTGCTCAACCTGGAAGCGCGCGGCGCCAAGGCGTCCGACGTGGTCGTCCTGACCTACCCCGACTACGGCGTGAAGCTGTACGGCAACGTCATCATCGCCTCGCCCAAGCTGCTCAAGGACAACCCCGCGGCGGTGAAGAAGTTCCTCTCGGCCTTTGCCAAGGGCGCCAAGGAAGTCATCGCCAACCCGGCAGTGGCCATCGAGTCGGTGAAGGCGCGCGACGGCATCATCGACAGCAAGCTCGAGACGCGCCGCCTGCAGCTGGCCATCGACACCGTCATCAACAGCGCCGACGCGCGCAGCGAAGGCTTCGGTGCCGTCAATGCGGGCCGCATGTCGCTCATGGCTTCGCAGGTGTCGGACGCCTTCAACACCAAGACGCGCGTGAGCCCCGACGCCGTGTGGACCGCAACCATGCTCCCGCCCGCGGCTGAGCTCAGCGGAATCCTGCGCAAGTGATGGCGGCCGGCGCAACGGCACCCGACGCAGCCGCCCCCTTCGTCGATTTCCAGGACGTCTGGCTCGCCTACAACGAAGAGCTGCTGCGCGCCAACCACTTCGCGGTCGAGGCCATCGACCTGAAGGTGACACGCGGCGAGTTCATCGCCATCGTCGGCCCCTCGGGCTGCGGCAAGTCGACCTTCATGAAGCTCACCACGGGGCTGAAGATGCCTTCGATGGGCAAGATCCGCATCGACGGCCAGCCCGTGACCGGGCCGCTGAAGATTTCCGGCATGGCCTTCCAGGCGCCCTCGCTGCTGCCGTGGCGCACCACGGTCGACAACGTGCTGCTGCCGCTGGAAATCGTCGAGCCCTACCGCTCGAACTTCAAGGCCAAGCGCAAGGAGTACGTCGAACGCGCCCGCCGCCTGCTGCAGAAGGTGGGCCTGGGCGGCTACGAGGACAAGTTTCCGTGGCAGCTCTCGGGCGGCATGCAGCAGCGCGCGAGCATCTGCCGCGCGCTCATCCACGAGCCCAAGATGCTGCTGCTCGACGAGCCCTTCGGCGCGCTCGACGCATTCACGCGCGAAGAGCTGTGGTGCATCCTGCGCGACCTCTGGACCGAGCAGCAGTTCAACGTGATCCTGGTCACGCACGACCTGCGCGAGTCGGTGTTCCTGGCCGACACGGTGTACGTGATGAGCAAGAGCCCGGGACGCTTCGTGGTGAAGCGCGAGATCGACCTGCCGCGTCCACGCGAGCTGGAGCTGACCTACACCAAGGAGTTCACCGACATCGTGCTTGAGTTGCGCAGCCACATCGGCGCGATCCGCGGCAACGCCGCCACCTCCGCTGCGGCGGCCACGCACTGAGGACGCGGCAATGAACAACAGCAAACAACTCGAACGCTGGTCGCCCTGGCTGCTGCTCGTGGCGGTGCTCCTGCTGTGGCAGGTGATCTGCGCGGGCTTCGGCGTGTCGGACTTCATCTTTCCAAGCCCGCTGCGCATCTGGGAGCAGTTCTGGGAGTTCAAGGCCATCATCGCGGGCCACGCGTGGCGCACCTACTGGGTCACGATGGCGGGCTTCGGCCTGGCGATCGTGGTGGGCGTGCTCATGGGCTTCGTCATCGGCAGTTCGCGCCTGGCCTATGCAGCGATCTACCCGCTCATGACGGCCTTCAACGCACTGCCCAAGGCGGCCTTCGTGCCGATCCTGGTCGTGTGGTTCGGCATCGGCATCGGGCCGGCGATTCTCACGGCGTTCTTGATCAGCTTCTTCCCGATCATGGTGAACATCGCGACCGGCCTGGCCACGCTCGAACCCGAGCTGGAAGACGTGCTGCGCGTGCTGGGCGCCAAGCGCTGGGACGTGCTCATCAAGATCGGCCTGCCGCGCTCCATGCCCTACTTCTTCGGCTCGCTGAAGGTGGCGATCACGCTGGCCTTCGTCGGCACCACGGTGTCGGAGATGACGGCCGCCAACGAGGGCATCGGCTACCTGCTGATCTCGGCCGGCTCGGCCATGCAAATGGGCCTGGCCTTCGCGGGCCTGATGGTGGTGGGCGCGATGGCGATGGTCATGTACGAACTCTTCAGCCTGATCGAAAAGCACACGACCGGCTGGGCGCATCGCGGGTCGCAGAACCAATAAATAATGGGGGCATGACTCCCGAACAGATCACCCGCGCGCTGCGTCGCGCCGACGCCGTGGCGCGACGCGCCATGGCCATGGGCCGCCACCCCTTCGGCGCCGTGCTCGTCGCGCCCGACGGCGAGACCATCCTCGCCGAGCAGGGCAACATCGACACGGTGCATCACGCGGAGGCCACGCTCGCGCGCCACGCGGCGCAGAACTGGCCGGCCGCGTACCTGTGGCAGTGCACGCTGGTGACCACCTTCGAGCCCTGCGCCATGTGCGCGGGCACGAGCTACTGGGCCAACATCGGGCGCATCGTGTACGGCGCGGAAGAATCCGCGCTGCTCGCACTCACCGGCGACCACCCCGAGAACCCGACGCTGAGCCTGCCCTGCCGCGAGGTCTTCGCGCGCGGGCAGAAGCCGGTCGAGGTGATCGGCCCGGTGCCCGAGGTGGCCGAGGAGATGATCGCGACGCACCGGGGGTTCTGGGAATCGCGCTAGTGGGCCCGCACCGCCTGTTCGCGCGGCGCGGATCGCCGGTCAGGGCTCGGACGCATGTCTGATCCCCACTCTTACCTTGACGTCCTCGCACGGGTTCTGGCGCTGCCGCTGTCCGAAGGGTTTGTGTCTTCCGACGAGCGCTTTCATGCGGCATCGGCGGGTGCGGACGCGCTGATCGTCGACGTCGAGCAGCGCCGCTACCACCGCGTGTTTGATGCGCGGCCGCTGGGCTTCGAGGACACGGCGCACGACGGCGTCGCGCAGGCCTCGCTGCAGATTGAACACAGCGATGGCGTTCGCACGATCGCGCTGGCCGCGCAGGACGACAGCTTCTGGACGCCCCTGCCCGAACCGCGCGTGACCGGCCTGCCGCGCATCGTGCAGCGGCACGACACGTCGTGGACGTCTCCGGCGCCGCCGCCTTCAGATGCCCCCCAGCGAACCAGCATCACCGACTGGCTGGGATCGCTGGTCGCGCTGGCGGTGCTGGCCTTCTTTGCCGCCTTCGGCTTCAACGCGCTGCGCTGGTCGTTGGAGGGCGGTTGGAACCTGCTGTGGCTGCTGGTGGGGCTGCCGGTGTTTCCGATCTTCGGCGTGCTGACGCTGGTGGCCGTCTACACCCTCGTGCGAAGCGCCGTGCCGCAGCCAAGGCGCCGGGCGCTCGAAGCGATTCACATCAGTCGCGATGAAAGCTTTCGCCTCGGCGAACCGATGGCGTTCCGGGTCGATGCCGTGGTGCCGGCATCGGTGGACGGCCAACCCACGCAGGCACCACCGCAGATCATCGCGGACCTCATCGTCCAGACCCTGAACGATCCGGTGGATGGCGATTGGTCGTTGAAAGATCAGTTCTGGGGCGCGGGCCGCGCTGACGTCGTTCCATCCACGCTCACCGGCACGGGCGAACGCCGCGTGCACTATGTCGGCACCGTGACGGCCACGCGCAGGACACCGCGCGAGGCGCAGGAACGCTGGTACCTGGCGTTGTCCACCAGCCGGGAAATGGGTGTCGCGCCCTTTCACATCGCCAACGTCGCCACGCCTGCGTTGGTCGTCCCCTACCAGATGGTGCAGCCGCCGGACCGCCACGCACAAATCGACGCCTTGCTGCTAAACACAGGATCGGACCTGATCCACAAGGCCTACAACGGCGAAGACGGCACAGCGCTGTGCGACGACTTCACGCCCGAGGAGTGCCGCGCAGTGTTCACGATCGACGCTCATGCGCTGGTGGATCACGCGATGGCCACCCGTTGGTACGAAGGCAGGATCAGGACCGAGCGAGTCAGCAGCGATGGCTGCTTCTACATGCTGAAGGAAGGCCCGACCTACCAGCTGATGTACACCGAACGCCACGACACCGTGACGGTGTACGAGTCCCCCGATCTGCGCAGCGTGGTGGGGCGCTACCTGGTCGCAGAGCATCTGTTTGTCGACCAGCTGCCGGGTGCGGAAACGATGAAGGTGCTGCGGCCCCGCTTCTACTGATCCAGCAGCAACGACGCCTCATCCCGCCAATAAGCCACCGCCGCCAGCCACCCTTCCCACACGCACCCATTGCAGCCACGCCCGCAACAGGTGGTCGGCTCCGGCGGCGGCGCACGCATCGCAATGCCTTCGGCATCAAGCATCGCCTGCACGCGCGCAATCAACGCTTGCGCACCGACAAGGTTCGTGGGTTCGGGCAGCCGGTCGATGGCATTCATGGCAGACGGTTCTTCTTCACGCATCGAGATTCATCAACTCGAGCCGCATCTTCGCGCCGCCCGATTCGCACGACCCGATGCTCAACTGGCCACGGTGCAGCCGCGCCACCTCGGCCACGAGGTGCAGGCCCAGCCCGGCGCCGCGGCCGCGCGGCACGAGCCGGTGGAACGGCGCCACCACGCGCTCGCGGTCGGCCTCGGGAATGCCGGGGCCCGAGTCGCGCACCTCGATGCACGAGGGCTCGCACAGCCGCACCTGGATGTCGCAGCCCGGCCCGCCGTGTTCGATGGCGTTCTGGATCAGGTTGGTGAGCGCGCGTTCGAGCGAGGGCGCGTCGCCGCGCACCGTGAGCGGCTGCGGCGCATCGACCGACATTGTGCAGCGGCTGCGGATCGCCAGCGGCGCGATGTCGGCCGCCACGCGCTCGCAGAGCGACTTCAGTTCGACCTGCTGGTCCAGCGACAGGCCGTGGTCGAGCCGCTGCAGATCGAGCAGCTGCTCGGCCAGCGTGGCGAGCCGCGCCGAGGCCTGCATCAGCTTCATCTTCAGCGGATCGTTCGGCAGGCCTTCGAGATGGATCTGCAGCGTGGTGATCGGCGTGCGCAGCTCGTGCGCGGCATCGGCCAGAAAGCGCTCCTGCCGGTCGTAGCCTTCGTTGAGCCGGTCGAAGGCGCGGTTGACCGCATTGACCAGCGGGCGGATCTCGCTTGCCACGTTGGCCAGCGGCAGGCGCGTGGTGCGCTCGTGCACATCGATGCCTTCGGCATGCTCCGCCGTGGCCACGACGCCCTTCAGGCCGCGCTTCACCACGAAGGGCGTCGCCAGGATCACGCCCAGGCAGGTCACGAGCGCCATCGGCGCCACCAGGAAAAGGAAGGCGATGCCGGTGCCCTTGAGCGTGTTCTCCAGCGTGAGCGGGCCGCCGGTCTGCGCCATGACGGCCACGGGGCCCGCGCGCGATTCGACGCGTTCGAAGCGGGCCTTGGGCCGCGTGCCGTCGGCCTCGGGGTCGATGGCCATGCGGTCGGTGCCGTCGAGCGCACCGAGCAGCCGCAGGTAGGCGGGCGGCACCTCGCCGTGGCGCAGCTGGCCCCCGCGCGGGTCGCGCACGATGAACCAGAACTGCGGATCGGCCTTCTGCAGCCGCTCCAGCGCGCTCGTGGGCTCGGCCACCAGGTGGCCGGCGGCGTCGCGCGTCAGGGCGCGCTGGATCGATGCCACCGTCTCCTGGCCGTTCTCGTCGACCACGCGGCCCAGCGCCCAGGCCAGCCAGAGGAAGCCGCCCATCACCAGCAGGCCGACCACGACCTGCAAGAGGATGAGGCTCCAGATCAGCCGCCAGCGCAGCGAAAGCAGGCTGAAGCTCATCGGAATGCCTTCGTGCTTCGCACGGCGGTGCGAGCTTGCTTGGGGCGGCCCGGCGCTGCACTCATGCAAACGACGGCGCACACATGAGGTAGCCCACACCGCGGATCGCATGGATCTCGACCTGCGCGCCGGCCTTGTCGAGCTTGGAGCGCAGGCGCGAGACATGCGTGTCGAGCGCGTTCGACTGGATGTCGTCCTTGTGGCCGTACACGCGGTCTTGCAAGGCTTCACGCAGCACGGTGCGGCCACGGTGTTCGAGCAAGGTCTCGAGCACGAGCAGTTCGCGCCGCGGCAGCGTGAGGCAGGCCTCGCCGACGTGGGCCTGGCGCGTGTGGTGGTCGAAGCGCAATTGCCCGAGCGTCATGATGAAGTTGGCGCGCACCGCGGGGCGCCGCGCCAGTGCGCGCACGCGCGCCAGCAGCTCGTCCATCGAGAAGGGCTTGGCCAGGTAGTCGTCGGCGCCGCCGTCGAGGCTCAGCACGCGCTCGGCCACGTCGGTCATGGCGGTGAGCACAAGCACGGCGCAGGCGATGTGGTTCTGGCTCAAGAATGAGACGAGCGAAAGGCCGTCGCCGTCGGGCAACCCGCGGTCGAGCACGACCACGTCGTAGGGCGCGCCGAGCGCGGCCTCCTCGGCCGCGCGCAGCGAGCTCGCCACATCGACCACCGCCTGGTTCTGGCGCAGCGCCGACGCGAGCGCCTGCGCCAGGTCGGCTTCGTCTTCGACAAGCAGGATTCTCATTTGGGGGGATCGACAAGGGACGGGACAGGCGCATGATTCTAGAGAGCCCTCACACGAGCCCACGCAATGTTCACGCAATGCAGGCGCCTACGCTGTGGCGCTTCCCTCTCCTGAAAGCGCCTCGGTGACGACCCTCCGCCCGAACTCCGCCGCCCTTCCCGTCACGCCCTGGCACCTGGCGCTGGGGCAGCGGTTCGCCACGCTGTGGGTCGTGAAGATGATCGGCACCACGCTCGGCATCTCGGGTTTCTTCGTCCTGTACTTCTGGGTGATGCACCACCCGCCTTCCGTGCCGACGGTGATGCCGCTCACGGCCATCGACCACTGGGTCGGCGTGAGCGACGACGCGATGCTGCTGTACAGCTCGCTGTGGGTCTACATCTCATTGGCACCGGCCTTCACAAAGAACAAGGCCGAGCTGTGGGCCTGCGCACGCGGGGCCGCGCTCATGGCGGCCATCGGGCTGGCGGTGTTCTGGTGCTTTCCGACGGTGGTGCCGAGCTTTGCGATCGACTGGTCGCAGTACCCGGCGCTGCAGTTCCTCAAGAGCGCCGATGCGGGCGGCAATGCCTTCCCGTCGCTGCATGTGGCCTTCGCCGTGTTCGCGGCCGTGTGGCTCGGCCGCCAGCTGCGCAGCGTGCGGGCGCCCGCGTGGACGCTGTGGGTGAACGGGCTGTGGGCCGTGGGGATCGTCTATTCGACGCTGGCCACGCGCCAGCACGTGCTGCTCGACGTGCTCGGCGGTGTGCTGCTGGCGGGGCTGGTGTGCTGGCGTCGCACGCCGCGTACGCGGCTGGTGCTGGCCGAGGCGTGAGCGCCGTCGGTTACCAAAAGATCCAGAGGGCGAGGCCGCCGAAGATCGTCCACTTGACCAGGTAGTACGCGCGCTTGTCCCAGGCCTTCAGGCGCTTGCCGACCACGCGGATCTGGTAGATGTACTTGAAGGCGCGGTTCAGGCCGCCCGTCTTGTCGCCTGCGTCGTTGGGCGACGCGGCAGCGGCCAGCAGGTTCTTCGCGAACCAGCGGTTCACGACGCTGGCCCAGCGGTACTTCAGCGGGCGCTCGATGTCGCAGAACAGGATCACGCGGTCGTGGTCGGTGGTGTTCTCGGCGTAGTGGATGTAGGTCTCGTCGAACACCACGGCCTCGCCGTCGCGCCAGTGGTAGCGCTGGCCGTCCACGTCGATGTAGCAGCCCTCGACGCCCGGCGTCCACAGGCCCAGGTGGTAGCGCAGTGAGCCCGCAAACGGGTCGCGGTGGCGCACGAGGCGGCTGCCCGGGGGCAGCTCGGCGAACATCGCGGCCTTGATGGTGCCGATGCCCTTGAGCAGTTCGGTGGTGCGCGGGCACAGCACGGCGGCCGAGGGGTGCGCCTCGTCGTACCACTTCAGGTAGAAGCGCTTCCAGCCGCTCTTGAAGAAGGAGTTGAAGCCCACGTCGTTGAACTGGCTCGAGGCCTTGATGCTGCCGCCGTTGCGCATGGCGAGCGCTTCTTCGCGGATCACTTCCCAGTTTTCCTCAAGGATGCGCATCTCGGGGAACTCGGCGGGCGACAGGTACGGCGTACCGGGCACCTTCGAGAAAAGGTACATGAAGACGTTCAGCGGCGCCAGGAAGGTCGAGTGATCAGAGAGCTGTCTGAAGAACTTGTGCCGGACCTGGCCGCGGAAGTGAACGTAGAGTGCGCTGAGCACGAAGATGGCAAGAATGACCCACTTCATTGGTGAAAGTGTCCTGTAGACGAGCGCCGGGGGAGCCGGCTAGTGTAAATCGTTGCCCCGGAACAGGCCCGGCCGGGGCCTTTCCCCCGGGCTCAGGCGCTCACCAGCAAGGGCTGCGGCACGTCGGCCTGCGCCAGCGGCAGCCGCACCCTGGCCCGCAAGCCCCCGCCCAGGGCCTCGTCGAGCACGACGTTGCCGCCATGCCGGTCGACCACCGACTTGACGATCGCCAGGCCCAGCCCGCTGCCACTTTGCGTCTGGTCGGGGTTGCGGAAGAAGCGGTCGAACACGCGCTCGCGCAGCGCGGGCGGAATGCCCGGTCCGGTGTCGGCCACGGTCAGCAACGCCTGGGCGCCCTCGCGCGCCACCTGCACCATCACGGTGGCGCCGCAGGGGCTGTACTTGATGGCGTTGTCGATCAGGTTGTCGATCATGGAGACCAGGCTCTCGCGCTCGCCGAGCACCGGCACGGCGTCGTCGCACACCAGCTCGAGTTCCACGCCGCGTGATCGCGCCACGCCCTCGATCATGGCCAGCCGGTCCTGCACCAGCCCGTCGAGCGACAGCATCACGGGCAGTGCGTTGGTGGCCACCGCGTCGCTGCGCATGAGCTGCAGCAGCTGCCCCACCAGCCGCGCCGCGCGGTCGTTGCTGCGCAGCAGGTTGGCCATGAGCTCGCGCTGGCCCTCGTCGGTGCTCTGCTCTTTCATCGCCTCGACGTTCACGCGCATGGCCGCCAGCGGCGTGCGCAGCTCGTGCGCCGCATCGGCGATGAGGCTGCGCTCGCGCGTGGTGCTGTCGCGCACCCGCAGCAGCAGGCTGTTGATGCTCTGCACCAGCGGCTTGAGTTCCTTGTGCGGCGGCATGTACGACAGCGGCGTCAGGTCGTCGGGGCCGCGCTCGGCGGTTTCGCGGCTCACCTGGCGCCACGGCCGCAGCGCCAGCCGCACCGACAGCCACGCGGGAAAGATGAGAAACGGCAGGCTGATCACCAGCGGCAGCAGGTAGTAGCCGCGCGACAGCACGGTGACGGCCAGCCGCCACACGCTGGGTTCGGCCAGCACCACGCGGGTGTCGGCGATGGGCGAGACCACCGTGCGCGCGCGCCATTCGCGGCCGCCCGCGAGCAGCGTCTCGTTGCGGTCGGGCGCCGAATTCAGCAGCACGGGCACATTGGCGCGCGAGTTGTAGATCAGCTTGCCGTGCTGCCACACCTGCATCACCCCCAAGGCTTCGGTTTGTTCGTCGCCGTCGCTGAGCGCTTCGATGAGCGCGGTGTCGAAGGCTTCGAGCGCCTTGCGTTGCTGCTCGGGCCGGTCCTCCAGCGTCTGCGCGATGGACATCGCGGCATTGAAGATGGTGGTGAACCTCAGCAGCCCGGGGTCCCTGTACGAGTCGTACAGCAGCAGGCCCACGGCCGAGGTCCAGAGCAGCGCAACCACGGTCATCTGCGCCACCAGCAGGCGGCGCATCAGCGACGGCTGGTTCCAGTTCTTCCAGCGCCGCGCCAGCTGGCGCATCATTTCGAGGGGCTCCGCACCAGCGACTGCGTGTCGATCACGTAGCCGATGCCGCGCACCGTGCGGATGTAGCCCTGCCCGATCTTCTTGCGCAGGTTGGAAATGTGCACTTCGAGCGAGTTGCTGCCGTTGGCCTGGCCGCCGGGCAGCACCTGCTCTTCCATCACGCGGCGCGTGACCACGCGGCCCGTGCGCTTGAGCAGCAGCGCGAGCAGGTCGAACTCGCAGCGCGACAGCTCGACCGGATCGCCGTCGACGATCACGCCGCGCGTGGGTTCGTGCAGCGCCAGGCCGCGCATGCGGATCGTCTCGTCGTTGAAGCCGTAGCTGCGGCGCGCCAGGGCCCGCACGCGCGACAGCAGCTCGGCCAGCGCAAAAGGCTTCACGAGGTAGTCGTCGGCGCCGTCGTCCAGGCTGCGCAGGCGGTCGTTGAGCGCATCGCGCGCACTCAGCACCAGCACCGGCAAGATCTGGCGGGTGCGGCGCAGGCGCAGCAGCAGGTCGAGCCCGTCGCCGTCGGGCAGGCCCAGGTCGAGCAGCACCATGTCGAAGGCGCCGTTGTCGAGGGTGCGCAAGGCGTCGTCGAGCCGGCGGACCCACACCACGTCCATGCCCTGGTTGGCGAGCGCGATGCGCACGCCGTTTCCAAGGTCAAGGTCGTCCTCAACAAGCAAAAGATTCATGGGAAGGATTCCAAGCGAACACGCCGGTTCCGGGAGTTCCGGGAAGTGGCCGAAGTATCTGCCACGCCCCTTCGCCCTGCTTCAGGAAGCCTTCATGAAAACCGCTGCGTCGCCGGCCCGACGCCGATGCCCGATACCGCCGCGCCGGCAAGGCCTAGTGCCGCAGCAGCTTGATCAGCGCCGCGAGTTCCTCGCCGCCAAGCCCCGCCGCATCGGCGCGCCGGAACAGGCCCGCGGCAAAGGTCGGGAACTCCGTGTTGATGCCCGCTTCTTGCGCGGTCTGCAGGATGCGCTGCGTGGCCTCGACCGAAATGCGCATCGGGCTCTGCGTGATCGCGAAGTCGCCCGACTGGATGACCGCGCCCTCGTGCTGAAGAAAGCCCGCGAAGGTCGGCATGATGCCGGCCACGATGCGGCCGTACTCCGCCACGTCGAACCCTTCGTGCTCGGCAATGCGTGCGCCGTGCAAGAAGCCGAGCATGGTGCCGTAGATGCTGGAGAGCGTGGCGAGGTCCATCGCCGCGGCGGCGCTGGCCTTCTCGCCCAGGTAGACGATGCCGCCGGCCAGCACTTTCAGCAAGGGCTCGGCCTCGGCAAACACGGCCTGCGCGCCCGACACCAGCAGCGGCGTGTCGGCGCGGCCCATCTGGTCCGGCGCAGCCTGGATCGCGCCTTCGAGGTACGCGGCCCCGTGGCGGTGCGCCCAGGCCTCGGCCTCGCGCGCATCCTTCGGGCTGCCGGTGGTGAGCTGCGCGAGCAGGCGGCCGTCCATGGCGGCCGCCACGCCGTCCATCGCGAAGATCGCGTCGGCGGCGCGGTAGTCGTACACGCACATCACGGCCATGCGGCTCGCGCGCAATGCCTCGGCCGCGCTGTGTGCCAGCACAGCGCCGCGAGCGACCAGCGCGTCGGCCTTGTCGGCCGAGCGGTTCCACAGCGTGACCTTGTAGCCCTGGTCGAGAAAGAGCCGCGCGATGACGACGCCCATCGCGCCCAGGCCGAGAACCGAAACTTCCTTCTTGTTGCTCATGGCAATCCGATGCAGTGGTTGATGACGCCTGCATCGTAGGAATTACACTCCCATAGGGTCAAGTACCTACGATAAAGTAAGGTACTTACCAAATTGGAAGTATTGGAACCACAAGGAGCACCGGATGGCAGCGAAGAAGCCCTACAACTGCGGCATCGGCCCCGCGTTCGAGGTCATCGGCGGCAAGTGGAAAGCCGTCATCCTGTGGGAGCTGCATGCGCAGCCCTACCGCTTCGGCGAGCTGAAGCGGCTGCTGCCCGAGGTCAGCGAAAAGATGCTGATCCAGCAGCTGCGCGAGATGGAAACCGACGGCCTCGTGCACCGCGAGGTGTTCCACGAAGTGCCGCCGCGCGTGGTCTATTCCGAAACGAAACTCGGCGCCACGCTCAATGCGGCGCTGGGGCCGCTGGCCGATTGGGGCGACCGCCATGCCAAGCGCGTGGAGGCGGCGCGCAAGCTGGCCGAGGCGGCGAAGTAAAAAGAGGCCGCAGCCTCAGTCAGCCCAGCCGGTCTCGATTTCGGTCTTCACCTCGGTCATGAGCTTGTGCACCGGGCACTTGCCCGCCACGCGCAGCAGCTCGTCGCGCTGCGCGTCCGTCAGGTCGCCGGTCAGGCGCAGGCCCGACTTCAGGCGGTAGATGCCCTTGCGTTCCTCGCTGTCGTCGCGATCGACCACGACCTCGATGTCTTCCACCGGAATGCCCTTGCGGCGCGCGTAGAGCAGCACCGTGAGCGCCTTGCACGCCGCGAGGGACGCGTCGTACAGGTCGTGCGGCTCGGCACCGCCGTCGCTGCCGCCGCCCGCGGGCGAGGCATCGACCGGGATCTCGTGGTTGCGGATCTTGAGGATGTGGCGCGTGCCGGTGGTGCCGTCGCGGCGGATCGAGAGGGTCATGCCGGTTTCCTTTTGGGCGAGATGAAAAGAGGATTCGGGGCGCGAACCAATGGTAGCCACGGCGTCTGGGCGGCACTCACCGGTCCACCGCCAGCATCAGCGTTTCCTTGATCTCTTCCATCACCACGTAGCTGTGCGACTCGGCCGCCACCGGCAGCTTCTTGAGGATGTCGCCCAGCAGGTGCCGGTACTCGCTCATGCCGCTCAGGCGCGCCTTCACGAGGTAGTCGAAGCTGCCCGACACCAGGTGGCATTCGAGCACCTCGGGCATGTGCAGCAGCTCCTGCTTCACCTTGTCGAACACGTCGCCCGACTTGGCCGAGAGCTTGATCTCCACGAACACCAGCAGCGTCTTTCCCAGCGCCTCGGGCGACACGTGCGCGTGGTAGCCGGTGATGACGCCGTCGCGCTCCATGCGCTTCACGCGCTCGGCGCAGGGCGAGGCCGACAGGCCGATGCGCTCGGCCAATTCGGTCATGGCGATGCGGCCCTGGCGCTGCAGCAGATCGAGGATCTTGCGGTCGATTCGGTCGAGTTCGGACATTTCACTCCGCGCGGGGCATTGGACGATTTTTGGCAGCGATTTTCACCGTCAAACGTCAAAAAACAATGGAATCCACTTCATTGTGCACTTTAGATTCACATCATTCCACTCAGATACGCGAATACACCATGAAAGTCATCGTTCTCGGCGGCGGCGTGATCGGCACCACCACGGCGTACTACCTCGCGCGCTCCGGCGCCGAGGTCACCTTGCTCGACCGGCAGGCCGGCGCGGCCGAGGAAACGAGCTTCGGCAACGCCGGCCAGGTGTCGCCCGGCTACTCAACGCCGTGGGCCGCGCCCGGCATTCCGCTGAAGGCGATCAAGTGGATGTTCCAGAAGCACGCGCCGCTGTCGATCCGTCCCGACGGCACGCTGTTCCAGCTGCGCTGGATGGCCGCCATGCTGCGCAACTGCTCGCCCGAGCGCTACGCGGTCAACAAGGAACGCATGATGCGCGTGGCCGAATACAGCCGCGGCTGCCTGCAGCAGCTGCGCGCCGACACCGGCCTGCAGTACGAACATCGCACCGGTGGCACGCTGCAGCTGTTCCGCACGCAGGCGCAGCTCGACGCGGTGCAGCGCGACATCGCCGTGCTCGAGGAATGCGGCGTGCCTTACGAACTGCTCGACCGCGACGCCCTGGCGCGCGTCGAACCCGGCCTGGCCGGCGCGCGCGACCGCCTCACGGGCGGCCTGCGCCTGCCCAACGACGAAACCGGCGACTGCCACCTGTTCACGCGCGGCCTCGCCGAAATCGCACGCGGCCTGGGCGTCGACTTCCGCTTCGGCCAGACCATCGACGGCCTCGAAACCGACGGCGGCCGCATCACCGGCGTGCGCACCCGCGCCGGCAAGATCCTTACGGCCGACCGCTACGTGATGGCCTTCGGCAGCTACTCCCGCGCCGCCATCGCCTCGCTGGGCCTGGACATTCCGGTGTACCCGGTCAAGGGCTACTCGCTCACCGTGCCGCTGCTCGACGAATCGCTCGCACCGCAATCGACGGTGCTCGACGAAACCTACAAGGTCGCCGTCACGCGCTTCGACAACCGCATCCGCGTGGGCGGCATGGCCGAACTCGGCGGTTTCGACCTGCGCCTGAACCCGGCACGGCGCGCCACGCTCGAAAAGGTCGTGAGCGACCTGTTCCCGGGTGGCGACCTACCGAACGCCAGCTTCTGGACCGGCCTGCGCCCCATGACGCCCGACAGCACGCCCATCGTCGGTGCCACGCGCTACCCCAACCTGTTCCTGAACACCGGCCACGGCACGCTGGGCTGGACCATGGCCTGCGGCTCGGGCAAGCTGATCTCGGACCTCGTGACGGGTCAGCGGCCGGAGATTCGCACGGATGGGTTGGCGATGGACCGCTATGCGCAGGGGCCGTCGCGTGCGGCGCGTCCGAATCCGACGACTGCGCCTGCCTGAGGCTTTGCATTCAGGGCGACGCTCCCGCCGACGGGGCACCTTGCTCCGCGAATGCCCCCGGCCTTCGGCCTCCTCCTTATATTGACCTCAGCCGACAGGCGTCGGCATGCCACGAAGGGCGTTGGCAAGGCACAAGATGGCGGACTCGATCTCATGCGCAGTGAGCGATGCGTAGCCCAGCAGCCAACCCGGCTGCTTGTGCTCGCCAGCGTACAAACGGCTGAGTCCTGGCAACACCACCCCGGCAGCAGCTGCCCGGCGTATGGTGTCTTGCTCCGACCATCCAGGCTCCAGCAGACACGGAACCTGCAGCCCACCCTTTGGACGTGGCGCCGTCACGATTCCCGCCAGGTGTTTGCCGATGGACTCAAGGATGACCTCGCGGCGGCTCGCGTACAGCTTGCGCATGCTTCTCACATGCGCGTTGTAGTGGCCGTCTTCCATGAACCTGGCCAACGTCAGTTGCAAGACCTGCGGGGTGTGGCCATCCATGATGCTTCGTGCGTGAGTGAATGCCTTGACCAACTCTTGCGGCAGGACGATGTATCCCATGCGCAGGCCGGGATAAAGCGTCTTGCTGAATGTGCCGATATAGATCGTCCGTGCGTACTTGTCCAAGCCCTGGACGCAGGCGGTCGGCATGCCGTCATAGTGGAACTCGCTGTCGTAGTCGTCTTCGATGATCCAGCGACCGTTCTCCGCAGCCCAGTGAATCAAGTCCAGACGCCGCTCCAGTGACATGGTGGCCCCGGTGGGGTATTGGTGTGACGGAGTCACATACACGCAGGTTGCGCCGCTGCGGTCTGCTCGCAGCAGATCCGTGCGGATGCCTTGTGCGTCCACGTCAATCGGCGTGATTCGGGCTTCTGCCGACTCGAAAGCCTTCTTGGCCCCAAAGTACCCTGGATTCTCCAGAAGGATCGGCTTGCCTGCATCCACCAGCAGTTGGGCACACAGAAACAGTGCCTGCCGGGTACTGCTCAGCACCAGGATCTGCTCGGGCGAGACCTTGGCGCCACGCTCCAGGTTGAGGTAGGTCGCAATGGCTTCGCGCAGAGGCTTTGCTCCTTGCGGGTCGCCATGCAAAAGCACGCTGGTGCGATAGTCCTTGAGGGCCTGGCGCTGCAAGCGCTCCCACACATCGGTTGGGAAGGTTCGCGTCTCTGGAAGACCCGTGGCAAATGCTTTGATGGTCTGCTGGTCCGAGATTCCCCCGCTTTCGAAGATGAGGTTCCCGCGCCGGCTCAGGCCTCCCCCCGGTGCCTGCGCGCGTCCTTCATGCGCTTGGTATTTCATGCGCCGCCGAGAGTGCCCTCGCAATTCCGCGCCTATGGTCTCTGAAACGTAGCTCCCCGAACCCTGCTGCCGAACGATGAACCCGTCTCGGTGCAGTTGCATGTACGCACTCTCGACCGTGTCGCGCGCGATCCCGAGTAACTCGGCCAGCGCGCGCGTCGCCGGCAGTTTCAGCCCGGGAGGCAAGGCGCCATCAAGGATCAGCTCGCGCATGGCGCGCTGCACCCGTTGGTGCAGATCGAGCAACCGGAACTCCGCATCGTTCATCCGGATGCGCAGCGTCTCCAGTTCGAATGTTTTGCTCATGCGGTCTGCTCCTTGAGGGTCAATGTCCGATACCTGGAGCAGTCCATCTTATGGGCGACATTTTACAAATGGTCTGACGCAGATCAAAGAAGTGTACGGATCACATAGTCCATTTGAAATCTATAAAGGCGGCTTGCATTGAAGCTGTAAAGAGGAGTTCAGAAACGCCATGTCCCCGTCCGAGTCACATCCACCCCTTCGAATCCGTGATCTCATCCATCCCATCGTGGCCGGTCTGATCTCGGTCCTCGTCAATTACGGCGGCACATTCATCCTGGTGTTCCAGGCCGCCAAGGTTGCGGGCTTGAGCCCGGAACTGACAGCCTCCTGGGTGTGGTCGATTTCCATCGGCGTGGGCGTGACGGGGATCATCCTGAGTTGGATGACCCGCGAGCCGGTCATCACCGCCTGGTCCACGCCTGCGGCGGCCTTCCTCGTCACCGCGCTGGCGACCACGCCCTATGCCGAGGCGGTAGGCGCTTACCTGATTTCAGCAGCGGCCTTTGTGGTGCTGGGCCTCTCGGGCTGGTTCGAGCGCTTGATCCGGCTGATTCCCCCGGGCGTGGCCGCAGGTTTGCTCGCGGGCATCCTGCTTCAATTCGGCATCAAGGCTTTCGGCGGCATGAGCATCGATCCGGTGCTGGCCGGCTTGCTGATCGTGACCTACGTGGCGCTCAAGCGCTTCAGTGCACGCTATGCCGTCATCGGCATCCTGGTGTTGGGGCTGCTCCTTCTGCGCATGCAGGACCGGATCGACCTGACAGGGCTGACGTTGAAGTTCGCCACTCCGGTCCTCACCATGCCGACGTTCTCGCTCAATGCGTTGCTGAGCGTCGCCTTGCCCCTGTTCCTCATCACGCTGACCGGCCAGTACATGCCCGGCATGCTGGTGCTGCGCAATGCTGGCTTCAAGACCAGCGCCAACCCCGTCGTGACGGTGACCGGCCTGGGCTCGCTGTTGATGGCGCCATTCGGCTCGCATGCCTTCAACATCGCGGCCATCACGGCCGCCATCGCCACGGGCCGGGAGGCACATGAAGACCCCTCCAAGCGCTGGATCGCGGGCATCGCCGCAGGCGTGTGCTACATCCTCGTGGGTGTGTTCGGCGTGACACTGGCCGCCGTCTTCATGGCCTTCCCGGCGACCTTCATCACCACGCTGGCGGGGCTGGCATTGTTGGGCACCATCGGAGGCAGCCTGGCCACCGCCTTGGCCGACGTGAAGACGCGCGAAGCCTCGTTGATCACCTTTCTGGCCGCGGCAGCCAATATCACGCTGCTGGGCATCGGTGGTGCGTTCTGGGGCCTAATGATCGGCTTGGTGGCCCATGCCGTGCTCAATGGCGCGCTGCCGCGCCGCGCACGACCGGCCATCGCGGCTTCGGCCGCCGAGCCTGCGATCAAGAGGGGGGAAGCCAATGCTTGAGCCATCGGACACCCCAACCCGTCACGACCTGCACGGCCGCTATCCGCAAGCGGCCTCAGTCGAGGATTTCCGGCACAACCTGGCAGCGGTGCGCGCCCGCATGGACGCCGCCTGCCACCGCACCGGACGCAATCCGGCGAGGGCGCGCTTGCTGCCGGTGAGCAAGACCAAGCCCGAGGTCAGCCTGCGCCTGGCCCTGAACAGCAACGCTGAAACCGCTCAAGCAGCCTTCGCAATCGGAATCGTCATCCCGCGATAGACCTCCGCCTCCCCATGCTTGGCCAGCAGCTGCATCAGGTGCTTGCGAATCAGCATCCCCGGCCGGTCGGACTCCATCGAATACTCCACGCCGCGCCGCCGCGTGTCGACCAGCGCATCGGGGTCGGTCGATTCGAGGATGTCCTTGTCCTCGCGCGTGATCTCCTCGTCGAAGTCGATCAGCATCTGCGCCGCGCAATCGGCCTCGGTGTCGTTGCGGAACAGCCACTGGCACAGCTGCATGCGCCCGTCGTCGATGGGCGTGAAGCAGTTGATGATGATGTGGCGGATGCCGCTCGGGTACTCGATGTCGAGCCGGCGCGCGAACGGCAGGAAGTAGGCGTTGCGCATGTGACGCGTGGTGATCGCATCGGTCACGCCGCTGATCGAATGGAACTTCACCGGGTTGGTCGCTTCGATCACCGTCTCGGCGTAGAAGCCCGACTCGTTTTCCACCAACTCGTACTTGCTTGGCTTCGGGCTCGCGGCCACGCCGAAGGTGGCGCGGTGCACGAAACTGAAGTGCGAGTTGTCGAACGAATTTTCGAGTGCGCGCATCGGACTGGTCTGCCATTCTTCGTAGAACTGGAAGATCGTGCGATAGCCCGGGTCTTCGAATTCGGGAATGGCCGGGATGTCGGCGATGGGCTCCTCCAGCGCCACCCAGGCGTAGCCGTAGCGCGCGGTGCAGTGGTAGGCGGTGGTCTTGTACTCGGGCGAGATCTTGCGGTCGGGCTCGTACTGCGGGATGCGTACTACCTGGCCGCTGCGGTCGTAGGTCCAGCCGTGGTAGCCGCACTGGATCGCGCCCTGCCCGCAGGCCTTGCCTTCGGTGTCCACGCACCAGCCCTTCGAGAGTTTGGCGGTGCGGTGGCAGCAGCGGTCGCGCAGCGCGGCCGGCTGGCCGTTGGCATCGAGAAACAGAACGATGTCTTCGCCCAGCAGCCGGAAAGGCTTGGGGCCGTGGGCCAGTTCGGTGAGCGGCATGACGGCATGCCAGAACTTGCGGAAGACGGGTTGTTGGGTGACGAGCATGGGCGAACTCCTTCGATGTTGCGTGTGGGGACGAACGTGAAAGAGCAATTTCCTGCTTCGTCGGCATGCTTGATAAAAAACATGCGCGAGGCTGAACGCTTCTACTCTGCGCCGATCGACTTGCAATTAGCGCGCCCGGATTGTGGCGCGCCCCGGCCGCGCGTCCAAGCCCCGTGCCCCGATGCCCGAGCGCCGCACCCTGGCATGCCTCATGCAAGACAGCTGGCAAGAGTAGAAGCGTTCAGCAGCGCACGCACCATCCCCGTGCGCCCGCCCGGAAATTGCTCTTGAGGCGCCTCCCGCCCTGGTGGGAGGCATCCGTCAAGACCACCGACTCCGAGGCCCCACCATGCAACGCCGATCCTTTCTTGCCGCAGCTGCCACCACCCTCGCCGCCCCTGCCGTGTTCGCGCAGGGCGGCAAGCTCACCCCGCTCAAGTTCACGCTCGACTTCCGCATCAACGGCCAGACCGCGCCCTTCTTCCTGGCACACGCCAAGGGCTACTACCGCGACGAAGGGCTGGACGTGACGATCGACACCGGCGCCGGCTCGGTCGCCTCGATCACGCGCATCGCGAGCGGCGTGTACCAGCTGGGCCTGGGCGACATCAGTTCGCTGGTCGAGTTCAATGCACAGAACCCGGGCACGCCCGTGGTGCAGGCCGTGTACCAGTACTACAACCGTGCACCGTTCGTGATCATCGGCCGCAAGGACCGCGGCGTGACCGGCGACTTCAAGAGCCTCACGGGCAAGAAGGTGGCCGCCGCCGCCGTCGAGTCCACGCGCCGCGCCTGGCCGATGGTGGCGCGCAAGCAGGGCATGCGCGGCGATGCCTTCCAGTGGCAGACCACCGACTTCAGCGCGCGCGACAACGTGATGGTGCGCGGCGACGTCGATGCCGCCACCTACTTCCACGACTCGGCCGTTTCGCTCTTCGCGCGCATGAAGGCCGACGAACTCTCGGTGCTCAAGTATTCGGACGCGGGCGTCAACCTGTACGGCAACGCGATCCTTGCGAGCAGCAACCTCATTGCGCAAAATCCGAAGGTGGTGGCGGCCTTTCTGCGCGCGACCAACCGAGCCATCGTCGAAACTTTTTCCAACCCCGCACCGAGCATCGCGGCCATGCGCCAGCGCGAACCGATCCTCGACGAGAAGGTCGAACTCGAACGCTGGAGCCTCACGGCGCAGTACGTGGGCGCGGCGGACACGCGCGGCCACGGGCTGGGCGACATCCGCAAGCTCACGCTCGAACAGCAGGTCGACGAGGTGGCCGACACCTACGGCCTCAAGACGCGGCCCTCGGCCGACGCCCTCTTCAACAGCTCGATGCTGCCTGCGCGCAGCGAGCGCCTTCTTCCCGCACCCAAGGCATGAACGTTCCTGAAAATTCCACCCCCGCCTTCCCCGACGAAAACACGCTCGACGAGCGCGACGGCCGCTACCTGCGCAAGGCCATCGTGTGGTCGCATGCCGCGCGCCGTCGAGGCAACCGGCCCTTCGGTTCGGTCATCGTCTCAGCCGCCGGCGAAGTGCTGGCCGAGGCCGCGAACAGCAACACCGAAACCGGCGACTGCACCGCGCACGCCGAGGTGAACGCGCTGCGCGCGCTGGCCGGTCGCGGCCTCACGCGCGAGGAGCTGGCCGGCGCCACGCTCTACGCCTCGGGCGAGCCCTGCGTGATGTGCGCGGGCGCGATCTTCTGGTCGAACATCGGCCGCGTGGTGTTCGGCATCGACGCGCAGCGGCTGCGCGTGTTCCGCGGCGAGCGGCAGGACCAGCGCGACGCGGAGCTGTCGTGCCGCGACGTGTTCCGCGCGTCGCCGCATCCAATCGATTGCATCGGGCCGGCGCTCATCGATGAAGCGGCTGCCGCGCATGACAGCGCGTGGAAGACCTGAGCCTGTGACGGCGCACTAGACTCGCCGCATGCCCTGGCACGCCCGTCTCCACCTCGCCTACCAACAAGAAGCCGACCGCAGCGTCGCCCGTTTTCGCCACGACGGCCCGCTGCGCGTCCTGCAGAGCCTCTACCCCGAGGGCGATGCGGTGTGCCACCACGTGCTGGTGCACCCACCGGGCGGGCTCGTGGGCGGCGACACGCTCGACATCGACATCGAAGCCGCCGACGGCAGCCACGGCCTGATCACCACGCCCGGCGCCTCGCGCTTCTACCGTTCCGAAGGCGAAACCGCGCTGCAACGCACGCGCATCCGGCTCGCCTCCGGTGCGCGGCTCGAATGGCTGCCGCTCGAAGCGATCTGCTACAGCGGCTGCCAGGCCGAGAACCGGCTCACCGTCGAAACTGCACCGGGCGCCGAGATGATCGGCTGGGACGTGTGTGCGCTCGGCCTGCCGAACGCCAACCAGCCCTTCGAACGCGGCACCTACCTGCAGCACATCGAAGCCCCCGGCGTGTGGCTGGAGCGCGGACGCATCGATGCGAACGACCACCGCCTGCTGCAAAGCCCGCTGGGGCTGGGCGGCCACCGCTGCCTCGCCTCGCTGTTCGTGGTGACCGGCTCGCCGATGATCAAGGCACGGCGCGAAGCCCTGCTGACGCAGGCGCGCACGCTGCTCGAAGCGCACGAACTGCACGAGAGCGCGGGCGCGACCAGCCCGCACGCGGAAGTGGTCGTGCTGCGCGTGCTTGCGCCGGTGGTCGAGCCCGCGATGCAGCTGCTGCGGCAGGTCTGGCAGGCGTGGCGCAGCGAGTTGTGGCAACTGCCGGCGGCCACGCCGCGCATCTGGGCGACCTGAGAAGCGGGCGACAGTGCGGCGTATCAGGCCGGGACGTCGGTCCCCGGCAGTCGCCGCTACTTTCGTTTTTTCCGGCGTGGTGCGCACGGACAACGTGCGCACGAGTCGGCCTCGCTTCTTCAATCCGGGGAGGCCCTTCGTTGACGACTCTTGTCGGCTACCAGGGCAGAGGCGCGGCCTCGCCGTTGGCATGCTCGCCGTAGTACAGCGACGGCAAAAAACGAGAGAGGTACGTGAACTCCGAATAGCAATGGCGCAGCAGCCCCAGGCCCAGTTCGTCCGGCACGTCGACCGCCGGCTGCGCGCTCGACTGTCCCAACAGGAAGCGGCTGCGCAGCACGCAGCCAAAGGGCGTGTCGCGGGCTAGGTGAATCATCTGCCCGTCCTGCGGATCGCCGTTGGCGTCCAGCGTGATGTGCTCGCCGAAGCCGATGCGCGCATACACCGCCGCCGACGCGCGCTTCTGCGCGAAGGCCAGGTCGAGTTGCTCCGTGTCGAACAACTCGCGCGGGTCATGGAACTTGAGTTGCGCAGCCACCGGCGGAATGTCGGCCAGCGACTCCACCGCGCGAATCGACGCACCGATGTAGCTTTCGCCCTTCTTCCAATGCGTGTCCCAGCCGCGGTGTTCGACGTGGTCGTGCGGATGCCACCACTTGATGTGCTGCGTGGTCTCGAAGAACTTGAACCACCAGTCGAGCATGCGGCCGGTGCAGCCATGAAGATCGGTGCGCACGGCCACGACAAGGCAACCGCTGGGCAGGCGGGAAATGCCGGTTTCCAGCCGCAGCGGCGCGATCTGCAACAGGTCGTCGATGCGGGAAATCTCTGGATGGAAGGGATGCTCGATCATGTGTTTTCCGATCATTTCTTGAAGAGGAGAAATGATCTTACATTAAGGAAACGCTTTGCGTTTCTTTAAATTGGATAATGCCCCACGGAAGGCTCCGCAACGAAAGACCGCATGGAACACACAACGAACCCCACCGCCCGGCCACGCGGGCGGCCGGCAAGGCCCGAGCACGAGATGGGCGAGGCTGCAGTGGCCGCCGCCACCTGGCTGCTGCTGAACGAAGGCTATGCCGCCACGACGATGGAGGCCGTGGCCAGGCGCGCCGGCCTTGCCAAGAAGTCGCTCTACCGGTTCGCGGCCAACCGCGAAGACCTGGTGGCGTTGGTCGTACGCAGCTGGACCGACGAATTCAAACCCGTGCTGGCGACCGAAGTTCGTTCACAGGCGGACGTGTTGCCCGCGCTGGCGGAAATACTGCGGGTGATCGCGGCGCGCGTGCTGTCGGCCGACGCGGTCGGCCTGTTCCGGCTGCTCACCACTGACTTTCCGTCCAAGGCGGACCTGCTGGAGGTGTACGAACGCAACGGCATCGAGCGCGGCCGGCGGATGCTCGTCGACTGGCTCAAGCGCCAGCGCAAGAACGGGCTGCTGCAGGTGAAGGAGCCCGAAGCGGTGTGCGACCTGATGCTGTCGATGGTCATCGCCGAGCCCTTGCGGCAGATGGCGCTGGGCGTGACACCACCGGTGCCGGCGTGGGATCCGTCGCCGCGCATCGAGGCGGCGCTTCGGCTGATGAACGGCGAAGCGTTCTCGGTCGCGGCAAGCGCCTAGGAGGGAACGGGTGTCACCACCCGGTGCGCACGAAGTCCCTTGCCATCAGCCGCAAATCAGCCGCAAGCCACCTTGCCGGACGGCGCGCTGCGCAACCTGTTGAGAAACGCCAGTTGCACCCTGGCCGTTTCGCTCCCCTTCTCGGCGGCGCGCAGCATCCACGTGCGTGCCTCGCAGCGGTCGGCCTTCACGGCGGACCCATACAGCGTGGGGCCCGTCAGCAGCACCATGCCCAGCATCTCCTGCGCCTCGGGATGGCCTTCGGTGGCGGCCTGGCGCAGCTGCACGAGCATCGTGCGGTAGTCGCGCCCGGCCTGGGCTTCGAGGGCGAGTTGATAGCGCTGCTCGGTTTGCAGGTCGGCGTTCACATCGAAAGGCTTCGCTGCAGCGCCGGCGGCGACCAGGCACAGCGCGCCTGACAGGAAGATGCGCCAGCGCAGCGACCAGTTGGCGATCTGTTTGAGTTCGGATGACATCGGTTTTTTCTCCACCAGTTGCGTGGCACCGATGGTCCCGCGAAGGGGCGCGCAGGAGAAACTGGAATTCACGCAGGACGCCTCAGGCGCCGCCTGAGCCCGGGCTTAGAACACCGCCAGCACGGCCGCATTCACCGCATAACCGCCGACCGTCAAAAACACGAACAGCAGCGCCCCCAGCTTGAGCGGCTGCGCCCCGGCCTTGCGCAGGCTCGCGGCGCTGGTGCGCAGGCCCATCGCGGCCATGGCGGTGGCGAGCAGCAGCGTGTCGAGCTGCACCAGCGCGGCGACGAGTGCGCGCGGCAGCACGTCGAGCGAATGCACGGCGCTCACGGCGATGAACAGCACCGCGAACCATGGCACGCGCACCTGGCGCCAGCAGGCGCGCAGGCTCGCGGTGCCCGGCGTCGATGCCGCCACGCGGAACGACAGGCCCATGAGGAACGGCGCCAGCATCATCACGCGCAGCATCTTCTCGACCACGGCCGCATTCGCCGCGCCCGGGCTGACCGCCTCGCCGACCGCGACCACCTGCGCCACCTCGTGGATGGTCGATCCCGCGAAGAGACCGAAGGCATGTTCCGTGAGGCCGAGGTACGGATAGACCAGCGGGTACAGCACCATCGACAGCGTGCCGAACACGACCACCGTGGCGACGGCGATCGACACCTTGTGCTCTTCGCCGCGCACCACGGGCTGCGTGGCCATCACGGCGGCGGCGCCGCAGATGGCGCTGCCCGCGCCGATCAGCGCGGCCGTCTCGCGGTCGAGCCCCAGCCAGCGCGTGCCGATGCGCACGGCGAGGCCGAAGGTCAGCGCCACCATCGCCATCGCGATCAGCACGCCGGGCCAGCCGACGGCGCCGATGTCGCTCAGCGAGATGCGAAAACCGTAGAGCACGATGCCCGCGCGCAGCAGCACGCTGCGCGCAAAGTCCACGCCGGCGCCGGTGCGGTCCGACACCGCGGGGAACACCGTGTTGCCCGCCACCATGCCCAACGCGATGGCCAAGGTCAGCGCGCTCAGGCCCAGGTGCACCATCGGCGGCCACTCGGCCAGCAGCGCGGCGGCAGCCGCCAGCGCTGCGGCGAAAAGCACGCCGGGGCCGCAGCGGCGAACGAAGGAAAAACCGGGCAAGGAGGCGGCAAGGGACGACATGGGCCCAAGCTTAGAAATCGACAGACCATGAGTCAAAGACATAAACTTCACCGATGCATGAAGTTAAGTTATGACCCTCAACCTGCACCTGGTGCGCCTGTTCGTCGCCGTGGCCGAGGCGGGCAGCTTCTCTCGCGCGGCCGAGGGCCTGTGGATCAGCCAGCCCGCAGTGTCCAAGGGCATCCGCGAGCTGGAGCACCAACTCGACCTGACGCTCATCGAGCGTGGCGCGGGCAAGGGCTTCCGTCTCACCGAGGCCGGCGCGTCGCTGCTCACGCATGCGCGCGGCATCTTCGCGATGGAGCGCGCGGCGCTCGACGATGTGCGTGCGCGCGTCGGCGTGCAGCGCGGCAGCCTCACGCTGGGCGCCAGCACCACGGTGGCGAGCTACTGGCTGCCACCGCAGATCGCGGCCTTCTGCGCGGCCTTTCCGGCGGTGGTGCCGCGCGTCACGGTCGGCAACACGCAGTGGGTGTGCGAGCAACTGCTCGAATGCCGCATCGACCTCGCACTGGTCGAAGGCCGTGTGGACGCAGACAGCGAAGCGCGCATCGACGTGCGCGAATGGACCACCGACCCGCTCGCCATCGTCGCGCCGCCCGACGCCGCGCTGCCCCGCCGCGGCGTGACGGCTGCGCTGCTGGGCCGGCAGAACTGGATCCTGCGCGAGCCCGGCTCGGGCACGCGCCAGGCCACCGAGGCGCTGTGCGCGACGCACGGCATCGATGCGCCGCCGTGGATGGAAATGGCAAGCAACGAAGCCATTGCGCGCACCGTGGCCAGCGGCGTCGGCATCTCGATGCTGCCGCGCGTGGTGGTGGCCGACATGCTCGCGCTGGGCACGCTGCGCGAGCTGAAGCTGCCAGGCGCGGTGCTGTCGCGGCCGCTGTACCGGCTGAGCCTGAAGAACCGGCCGCTCTCGCCGGCGGCGCTGCGGATGGCGCAGATCCTCGACGCCTCGTGAAATGAAAAAAGGGCGCATCGTGTGCGCCCTTTGTCGTTGTCAGCCGCTGCGTGCTAGCAGCAGCGCCCCTTGCCCCCGCCGTAGCGCGCCTCGAGCCGTTCGCGAAAGAAATCCTCGTAGCTCATCGGCGCCCGGTCGGGGTGGGTGGCCATCATGTGCGTCAGGTAGACGTCGTAGTCGGGCAGCCCGACCATGAGCCGCAGCGACTGCTTGATCGAGCGGGCGATGTAGCGCCCGGCTTCGGATAGGGCGAGGCCCATGGCGTTCAGTGGGCGGCGGACGAGGCCGCGCCCATCGACTCGAACGGCGTCTCCTGCGTGGTCGGCCGGTTGGCCGCGCGCGCCGCGAAGCAGGCCTTGATGCTGTAGACCAGCACGCTCAGCACCACGAAGATGAACAGCGCACACAACGCCGCGTCGAGCCGGTCGTTGAAGACGATGCGCGACATGGCTTCGGGCGTCTTGGCCGGCGCAATCAGCACGCCGTTGGCCAGGCCGTCTGCGTACTTCGACGCATGCGACAGGAAGCCGATCTTCGGATCGCTCGAGAAGATCTTCTGCCAGCCCGCCGTCAGCGTGCAGGCCAGCAGCCACACGGCCGGCGCTGCCGCCACCCAGGCGTAGCGCTCGCGCTTCATGCGGAACAGCACGACCACACCCAACATGAGTGCCACCGCGGCGAGCATCTGGTTGGAGATGCCGAACAGCGGCCACAGCGTGTTGATGCCGCCCAGCGGATCGACCACGCCCTGGTACAGGAAGTAGCCCCAGGCCGCCACGCACAGCGCGGTGGCGATCAGGTTGGCCGGCAGCGAGTCGGTGCGCTTGAGCGCGGGCACGAAGCTGCCCAGCAGATCCTGCAGCATGAAGCGGCCGGCGCGCGTGCCGGCGTCCACCGCCGTGAGGATGAACAGCGCCTCGAACAAAATCGCGAAGTGGTACCAGAAGGCCATCATGGCCTGCCCGCCGATCACCTGGTGAAGGATGTGGGCCATGCCCACGGCCAACGTCGGCGCGCCGCCGGTGCGCCCGAGGATGGTGGTCTCGCCCACGTCCTTGGCCGTCTGCAGCAGCATCTCGGGCGTGACTACGAAGCCCCAGCCCGAAATGGTGGCGGCGGCCTGTTGCACCGTGGTGCCGACCAGCGCGCCCGGGCTGTTCATCGCGAAGTAGATGCCCGGCTCGATGCACGAGGCCGCCACCAGCGCCATCACGGCCACGAACGACTCGGCCAGCATGCCGCCGTAGCCGATGAAGCGCGCGTGGCGTTCGTTGTCGAGCATCTTGGGCGTGGTGCCCGAAGAGATCAGCGCGTGGAAGCCCGAGACGGCACCGCAGGCGATGGTGATGAACAGGAACGGGAACAGGCTGCCCGACCACACCGGGCCGTTGCCCTGCGCAAACTGCGTGAGGGCGGGCATCTGCAGCGTCGGCATCACCACCACGATGCCGATGGCCAGCGCGATGATCGTGCCGATCTTCAGGAAGGTCGACAGGTAGTCGCGCGGTGCCAGCAGCAGCCACACCGGCAGGCTGGCGGCCACGAAGCCGTAGCCCACGAGCATCCAGGTGAGCGCCTTGCCGTCGAACGTAAAGGCCGGACCCCACACCGGATGCTGGCTGACCCACTGGCCGCCGAAGATGGCCGCCATCAGCAGCACGAAGCCGATCACCGACACCTCGCCGATGCGGCCCGGGCGGATGTAGCGCAGGTACACGCCCATGAACAGCGCCACGGGAATCGTCGCGGCCACCGTGAAGCTGCCCCACGGCGATTCGGCCAGCGCCTTCACCACGATGAGGGCCAGCACCGCCAGGATGATGATCATGATCATGAAGGTGCCGAACAGCGCGATCATGCCGGGCACCACGCCCATCTCCTGCTTGACCAGGTCGCCCAGCGAGCGGCCGTCGCGGCGCGTGGAAATGAACAGGATGATGAAGTCCTGCACCGCCCCCGCGAACACCACGCCCGCCAGCACCCACAGCAGACCGGGCAGGTAGCCCATCTGCGCCGCGAGCACCGGGCCCACCAGCGGACCGGCGCCCGCAATGGCCGCGAAGTGGTGGCCGAACAGCACGTTCTTGTCGGTCGGCACGTAGTCCAGGCCGTCGTTGTGGCGGTGCGCGGGCGTCTTGCGGTTGGCGTCGAGCCCCAGCACCTTGTCGGCGATGAACAGGCTGTAGTAGCGGTAGGCGATCAGGTAGGTGCAGAGGGCGGCGGTCACGACCCAGAGGGCGTTGATGCTTTCCCCCCGGCTCAGGGCGACGGTGCCCAGCGCGAAAGCGCCGAGCACGGCCACGGCCAGCCACACCAGATGGCGGCGAATGTTGGGCATGCGGATGTCTCCTCGATATGAACCGGGCGAGTGTTCCCCGCCCGCCGCGGCGCCGCATCCGTCGAACTGCGCGGTCCGGGCGGGTGGAATTGCCTAATGGATAACCCCTAACCACGTTCCGCCGAACGGTCATTGGCGGCGCTGCGAGGCGCTTGGGTTTACGTTAAATGTGATAAATTCACATTCACTAACAATGTGAAACAACTCTGACGAGTCCACGATGACCCAGCATTCGCAGGCGCGCACAAGCGGCGGCTTCACATTGATCGAAGTGATGATCACGGTGGCCATCGTGGCCATCCTGGCGTCGATCGCCTACCCGTCCTACCTGCGCTACATCATTCGGTCCAACCGGTCGGCGGCCCAGGGTTACATGCTTGAGGTCACCAACCTGCAGCAGCGCTATCTGCTGGATGCACGGGCCTACGCCGCCAATCTTGCAACGCTGAATTCGAGCGTTCCTTCCCATGTGTCGTCCAACTACACGGTCACGACCGCCCCCAAGACCGGAACCACGCTGCCGGGCTTTCGGGTCACGGCCACGCCGATCGGCAGTCAACTCGCCAGGGATACCGATTGCGCAGAGCTGACGATCGACGAATCGGGGACAAAGACCGCGTCGGGCAACAGCGGAGTTGCAGGATGCTGGTAGGCCGCCGCTCGCGCGGCTTCACGCTGATCGAATTGGTCACGGTCATCACGATCATGGCGATCCTGGCTGCCATCGCGGCGCCTTCTTTCAGCGCATTCATTGCCAACCAGCGCATTCGCAACGTCTCCTTCGACCTGATGGCAGCCATCACGCTCGCCCGGAGCCAGGCTGTGACCCGAAACGGCAATGTGTCCCTGCGCAAGGTCGGCACCGACTGGGACGGCGGCTGGAAGGTGAGCAACGACACCCTCACGTTCCAGAACCAGGAGGCCTACAAGAACCTCTCCATCACCGACTCGGCGGGCCTGAGCGCCATCACCTACGGCAAGGACGGCCGCCCGGTGACAGCGAGCACGAAATTCACCATCGCACCATCAGCCGCGGTGAGCGGCGTGAGTTCGCGCTGCATCTCCATCGGCCTGAGTGGCGTGCCGAGCAGCAACACAGGAGCCTGCTAGATGTCGCCCCGTCGTTCTTCCAACCGCCGTCTCCATGTGGCCGCGCCCCAGCATGGGATCGCGCTGATCGAAGTGCTGGTCTCGCTCGTCATCCTCTTGTTCGGCCTGCTCGGCCTGGTGGGGGTGAGCAGCCGCTCGAGCCTGGCCGAGATGGAGTCCTACCAGCGGATCCAGGCCCTGCAACTCGTACAAGACATGGCGGACCGTCTCAACGCCAACCGGAAAGTCGCGAGTTGCTACTCCAACGATGCGACCGGCGTGCAATTGGGCACGGGCACTGGCAATACGGGGGCCCCGAGCTGCACCATCGGCAATGCACAGCAACAGGCGCGAGCCACGGCCGATCTTGCGGCCTGGGACAACATGCTCAAGGGACAGGCCGAGATCCAGTCGGGCGCAAACCTCGGCGCCATGATCGGCGCCATCGGCTGCGTAACCCTCGACGATGCCGCCGACAACGTCTACATGATTGCCGTGTCCTGGCAAGGCCTCGCCAAGACGGCCGCGCCGACCCTGGCCGATGGCAGCACCGCGTTTCCCTGCGGCAACGGCAGCTATGGCGATGAAAAACTGCACCGGGTCGTCACCACAAAGGTTCGAATGGGAGCACTGTCGTGAGGATACGAACCATGGTTCACCGCCAGCGGATCAGCCGGGGGTTCACGCTGGTCGAGTTGATGGTGGCTATCACCCTGGGCCTGTTCCTTCTGATCGGCCTGAGCAGCCTGCTCGTGTCGACCGTGAGTTCGCGTTCGGAACTCGACAAGTCCTCGCGGCAGATCGACAACGGGCGCTACGCATTGCAGGTGCTCAGCAAAGACATACAGCTCGCCGGTTTTGTCGGTGCATCCTCAAGCACGGCTTTCGCCAACATGACGCCCGTGGCTTGCCCCACGGGCATTACGGACCTCGGCTACGCGGCGACAACGAGCCCAGGCACCTCCAGCGTCCCCCTGCCGGTCTACGCGCTGGACAGCGTGCCGAGTTGCTTCGACAACGTCATGCCTGGCACTGCCATGCTGGTCGTCACCCGCGTCAGCACCAACGCGGTGAACGTGGCGTCGGCGGCCAGCGGCGAGCGCTACCTGCAGGTATCCACCTGCACGAATGACTCGCTGCCCTTCGTGGCGGCCACCGGGTCCTCGGCGGCGAGCTTCACGCTGAGGCAGAAGGACTGCCTTGCGTCCAGCCTCGCGCCGCTGCGCAAGATCGTGCAGCACGTGTACTTCTTGAGCACCTGCAACGCATGCGGCTCCGACACCACGCCCACGCTCAAGATGGCCGAGTACCTCAACGGCGCAATGACCATCACGCCGCTGGTCGAAGGCATCGAGAACGTCCAGTTCGACTACGGCATCGACATGGATGCCAACGGTTCGCCGGATTGCTATACCAGCAATCCGCACAGCCCTCCCACGACGGAAGTCGCGGCTGCCGTGTGCCCACAAACAACGCCCGCCTATGACTGGACGGCCGCCGCGACCAATTGGGCCAACGTGATGGCAATCCGCATTCACGTGCTGGCGCGCAACACGGAAGCCAGCAGCGGCTGGACCGACGAAAGAACCTACGACCTTGGCCTGGCGACGCCGACCGCAGGGCCATTCAATGACCACGTCAAGCGGCACGTCTACAGCACGGTTGCCCGCCTCTACAACAACTCAGGCCAGAGAGAAGTGCCATGAACCGTTTGAAAAATGACCGCACCCGCCGGGGCCAATCGGGTGCGACCTTGCTGGTCTCGATGATCTTCCTGGTGGTACTGACGCTCATGGTCGTTTCTGCAGTCAAAGTCACCACCGTCAACACAAAGCTGGTCGGCAACATGCAGACCGAGAACGAAGCCAATGCGGCCGCGATGCAGGCAATCGAAGCGGCGATCAGCACCGACTTCACCTCGATGCCGAAGGCCAGCACCACCACAGTGGACATCAACAACAGCGGCCAGGCCGGCTCCGCGTACACCGTCGCCGTGCCGGCGCCCGTTTGTACCGGTATCAAGCCCATCAAGCTCAGCGAGCTGGACGCCAGCCAGGCCAGCGACCAGCCCTGCTATGTGAGCGGCGCCTCGCAGAACACGGGCATCGCCGGCGGGGGCACAGGCGGCGATTCGCTGTGCTCGAACTCGAACTGGGAAGTCAACGCAACTGCCACGCCGCCCGCAGGCGGCGCAGCCGCGGCAACCACGCACCAGGGCATCGCGGTGCGCGTCGTGGTAGGTGCAGCATGTTGATCGAATGGGAGCAGGACATGAAGAGGCCTTCGAATTTCTGGCGGCTGGGTGCCTTGGCACTGCTTGCCCTGGCAAGTGCCGGCGCGCGAGCCGACGACATCGACATCTATCAGGGCACGACCAGCGGCGCCGCCCCGAACCTGTTGATGATCCTCGACAACGCGGCGGCGGCGAGTGCGAGTTCGACCTTCACCTGTTCCGACCCCAACCTGGTGGTGAACGATCCGACGAAGAACCTGGGCTTTGAGCAGTGCGGGCTGTACAGCGCCATCAAGGCCCTCGGCACCGATGCGGCCCTCAAAGGCAACATCAACCTGGGCCTGATGTACTTTCCTTCCGGACAGACCGATGGCGGCACTTTTGTCTTACCCAAACCGTCGCCGGCGCCGAGCTCGCTGGAGCGGATGGATGACACGGGCCTCGACAAGATGCTCAAGCAGGTCGCGGCGCTGAGCCTTGCCACTGACAAGAGCAACAACAACCAGATTTCCCAGGCCATGCAGGAAGCCTGGGCCTTCTATCAGGGGAAGACTGGCCTGTCGGGCACCACCTACCCGGGGCTGGCGAACCAGCAAGCCTGCGGCAGGAATTTCGTCCTCTACATCACGCTGGCCACCAACAACCAGAAGATGCAGGACAGCGGGAACCTGGGCGGCAATGCACTGCAGGCGGCGCAAGGCCTGACGAGCCTGCCGGCGCAACTGCCGATGCTGGCATGGAGTTCTCCGATTGCGCCGAACAAGGTCCCCAAGAGCGGACCTCCGTACGCAACCGACTACTCCGACGAGTGGGCGTACTTCATGTCCACGGGGGCCTCGCCCCACCTGAAGACGCCCTACCCGGGCATCACCACCTACACCATCATCCTGAGCGACGGGACCAATCCCGAGTACGAGCAGCTCATGGCTAGCATGGCCAGCCATGGAGGGGGGCAGTATTTCGTGGTGCAGATCGGCGACGTCAAGGGACTGGCCGCCGCCATCAGCCGGGTGTTCAGTGACGTGCAAGCCGTCAACAGCGTGTTCGCGGCGCCGGTGTTGCCGGTGAGCGCCAACATGCAGGGGACCTACGTCAACCAGATCTTCATGGGCATGTTCCGCCCCGACGGCAGCGAGAACCCGCGCTGGATGGGCAACCTCAAGCAGTACCAGTTCGGCGTGGACACCACCGACCCGACTGCGCCGCAGTTGTTTCTCGCCGACGCCTCGTGGGGAAACTACTCCGCAGGCACCAACGCCAACCGGGCGCTGAGCGCGGCGGGCACAGGTTTCATTTCACCTACGGCGGTCAGCTTCTGGAGCGCCAAGGACATCAGTTCCCTGCCCGACTCCAAGGGCGGTTTCTGGCTCAACGCGTTCAAGGCGCAAGGCGCCAGCGATGGCCATGACTGGGCAGACGGGCAGATCGTCGAGAAAGGCGGGGTCGGGCAGCAGATCCGCCTCAAATACCTGACCGACTCCTACCCCCCGACCTCGACGGCAAGCGCGACAACATCGCGCAATGTGTACACCTGCGTTGGCAGCGGCTGCGTTGCCAACGCGGCACTGAGTGCGATGCCATTCAAGGTCAGCAACACGAACCTCACGGCAACGGCGCTGGGCATCACGGCCAGTTCGGTGACCGCCGCCAACCTGATCAACTGGGCGCGCGGCGACGACACCTCCGCGAGCGGCGACTCCGCCGCCGGCCCGGAGGCCAGCCGCCCCCCCGATACCGGCATCACGGTTCGCGGCTCGGTACATGGCGACGTGCTGCACTCGCGGCCCGCGGTGATCGACTACGGCGGCACGACCGGCGTGGTGGTGTTCTACGGCGCCAACGACGGCATGTTCCGCGCCGTCAACGGCAACCAGCCCAACAACCCCAACGACCCCAGCAAGCCGAAGGGCAACTGCACGTTGTCGCCGACCTGCGCGATCTCCGTGAAGGACGCCACCGACACCACGGCCCGTGTTCCTCCGGGCGGCGAACTGTGGAGCTTCGTGCCTTCGGAGTTCTACTCCGGTCTGCAGCGGCTCTACCAGAACAGCCCGGCGCTGAAGCTGGGCAGTTCCACCGCCGGTGTCGCAAAGACCTATTTCTTCGATGGTGCACCAGGCGTCTACCAGAACAGCGCCACGGGCACGGCCTATCTCTTCCTGTCGGCGCGTCGCGGTGGGCGGCTGCTCTACGCGCTGGATGTGAGCGACCCGGTCAACCCGAAGTTCATGTGGAAGCGCAGCAACGCCGACACCGGCTTCGGGGAGCTCGGGCAGACCTGGTCGCAGCCGAAGGTGGCGATGATCAAGGGCCACGCGAACCCGGTCCTGATTTTCGGTGCCGGCTACGACACCAACGAGGATGCCGAGCCGCCCGCAGCCGACACCATGGGCCGGGGGATCTTCATCCTCGACGCGGTCACCGGCAACCTGCTGTGGCAGGCCGGGCCGGGCGGAAGCGGCACGACCTGCACCGGCAACCCCTGCAAACTGGCGGGCATGAACTACGCGATTCCAGCCGACATCACGCTGGTTGACCGCGACTTCGACGGCTACATCGATCGGCTCTACGCAGCCGACACCGGCGGCAACATCTGGCGCGTGGATCTCCAGCCGACCGGCAGCGGCGACGCGAGCACCTGGCAGGCCTCCCAGCTCGCCGCGCTCGGCGGAACCGGCGCGACCAAGCGCAAGTTCTTCTTCTCGCCCGATGTGGTGCTGACGAAGACCTACGACGTGGTGCTGGACATCACCGGCGACCGGGAGCATCCGCTGCTGACCCAGAAAGCCAGCGGCATCGTGAACCGCTTCTACATGATCAAGGACACCAACGTGGGAGGCGACGGAGCCGGCTGGACACCCGTGCGTGACGACACCAGCAGCACAGCGGACGTCGCACCGACCACACTGTTCCACGCCACCGCCTCCGCCCCTTACAACAACACCCTGAGCGGTTTCTACGTGACCCTGGGCGGCGCGGGCGAAAAGGGCGTGAACGCGCCCACCACCGTCGGCGGCATCGTCTACTTCGGCACCAATCAGCCCATCGTCCCGAGCAGCACCAGCTGCCAGGCCAACCTGGGCACGGCGCGCAGCTACGGCGTCAATTTCCTGACAGGCGCCACGACCTCCAAACTGCTTCACGGCGGTGGGCTGGCGCCGTCGCCGGTGTTCGGCGTCGTCACGGTCACCGTCGACGGCAAGGAGCGGCGGCTGCCGTTTCTGATCGGCGGCGGCGGTGGCTCCGGCGCGGACGGAAGTTCAGGGCTCGGCGCGCAAAAGCCGAACATCCCCATCAATGCAACGAGAAAGAGAACTTATTGGTATCGGGAAACCGACCGCTGAGAGGCATCACCATCTGCCGCGCCACCACCCCCAGCGCCGAGCAGTCCCGCGCCGTGAGCATCAACGCCACCGGACGCACCACCGTCACCCGGTCGAACAGCGTCACCTGCCCCGCAACCTGACGCCGCCCGGCGCGGGCCGCTGGAGGACCGACGACAATAGCGCCCCGTGCCAAGGCCGGGCGCCGGCCCCGCCTTCTTGCTTCGACCACCCCCTCACCAGGAACAACGCTCCCCGCATCCATGGAACACCGGCTGGACTGGGCCCTTGCCGCCTGCGCTCGCATCCTCAGGCCCGTGGTCCGGCTGGCGCTGGCCATGGGCGTCAAGCACCCGCACCTGGAAGCCCTGCTGCGCGACCTGCTCATCGAGGAAGCCCAGCGCACCTGGCGCGGCCAGGGCGTGCCCCGGCCCAACCTCAGCCAGCTTTCGGTCACCACCGGGCTGAACCGCAAGGTCGTCACCGCCAAGGTCCGCGCGACCGTCGACCCGCTGCCCCACACCGAGCTGTCAGCGGCGGCCAAGACTTTTACGTTGTGGTTACAGATGACCACCGACGACGACACCCTGCGCCGCCTGCCCGTCGTCACCGAGGGTGACGGGCCGTCGTTCGAGCGCGTGGCCCGCCTGGCCAGCCGGGGCAACGTGCACCACCGCACCATCCTCGACGAGCTGGTGCGCCTGCAGATGGTGGCCGAAAGCGACGGCACCGCCGAACTCACGGCCGACGGCTTCGTGCCGGTGGAAGACCTGCAATCGATGCTCGCCTTCCTGGGCGACAACGGCCGCGACCACCTGCTGGCCGCCGTCTCCAACACCCTGGGCGACACGCCCCGCATGCTCGAGCGCGCCGTGTACGCGCGCGGGCTCACGCTGGCCGACTGCACAGCCATCGAACGCCTCGTGCGCGAACGCTGGGCCGGCCTGCACCACGAGCTGGCCCGCGAGATGACCCAGGCCGTCGACCGCGCGGCCCCCGACGCCAAGGCGAAGGCGCGCATCCGCGTCGGCATCTACACGTATTACGAAGACGATGAAGGCGCGCCCCCTGCCGGCGCGCCCCAGAAGAACGAGCCTCCCCGATGAACACCACCCTCACCTCCTTGCGACTCGCGCGCGGCCTGCTCATGGCCGGCGTCATGGCCCTGCTTCTGTCCTGCGGAGGCGGCGGCGGCAGTGGCGGCGGCACGCCGGGCTTCGGCGCGCCCGGCAGCGCGGCCAGCGGCACCGGCACCGGCGGTGGGGGCGGCGACGGCGGCTCGGGTGACGCAGGCAGCGGCACCGGCAGTGGTACTGGCAGCAACGGCGGCGGCGACACCACCGCCGGCAACACCAACGGCGACGGCTCGGGCGTGGGCTCCGGCGGCACCGGCGTGAGCGCCGACGCCGCCGGCATCGGCGCGGCCGACGGCCTGGGCAGCGTGATCCTCAACGGCCTGCGCTACAACACCGACAGCGCCACCTTCAGCCTCGAGGACACCACCGAACTGCAGATCGGCATGAGCGCGCGCATCGCCGGCAAGGTCGATGCCGACTTCAACAACGGCATCGCCGCCACGGTCGTCTCGGCCGCCGAGCTGCGCGGCGCCGTGTCGGCCATCGACCCGAAGGACGGCAGCTTCACCGTCATGGGTGCCCGCGTGACCACCGACAACGCCACCGTCTGGGCCGGCGCCAAGGGCGACACCGACCTCGTCGACGGCACCATCGTGCAGGTGTGGGGCCTGCCCGCCGCACCGGGCACGCTGCGCGCCACGCGTGTCCAGGTGGCGCCCGCCACCACCGCCCCGCTGGTGACCGGCACCGTGCAGAACCTCGACCGCGGCGCCCAGCAGTTCACGCTCGGCCTGCTGACCGTCGACTTCGGCGGCGCCGCCTTCGGCCCCGGCATCGACGCCGCGAGCCTGGCCAACGGCGCCATCGTCCGCGTGCGCGGCACGGCGGCACCGGCCGCCGGCCGCTTCACCGCCACCCAGGTGCAGGGCTGGTACGCCATTCCCTCGGCCGACGGCATCGCGCTGCAGCTGGCGGGCGTGGTCACCGACTTCGCCACGCTGGGCGACTTCCGCGTGCTCGGCAACAAGATCGACGCGCGCAATGCGCAGATCCCCCCCGGGACGGTCGGCGCCGTCGGCAACGGCGTGAAGGTCGAGGTCGACGGCTTCCTCTCGGGCCAAGTGCTCGTGGCCAAGAAACTGCGCATCCGCTACGTGCCCGGCACCGGCGGGCCCGTGTCGTTCACCGTGATCGGCCCCATCGCCAACTACGTGTCGGCCGCCGACTTCATCGTGCGCGGCCAGCGTGTGGATGCCAGCGGCTCCGGTACCATCTTCGACAACGGCACCGCCGCCGACCTGGGCAACACCAGGCGCGTGACCGTCGTCGGCGACCGCGTGGTCGACGGCGTGCTCATTGCACAACGCGTGAGCTTCACGTTGCCCTGAGGTCCGGGCCCCGGCGGTCCGGCCGCGCAGTGCGTACACCGAGGGTGCACGCACCGCGCACCCCACAGGCCACGCCACCCATGGCGCGACCGGATCGATCGGAGCCATGGACACGCACACCACCGCTGCCCCCGTTCCCACGTCGCCCCGCTGCTGCATTGCCGGCGGCGGCCCGGCCGGCATGGTGCTGGGCCTGCTGCTTGCGCGCGCAGGCGTGCCCGTCGTCGTGCTCGAAAAACACCTCGACTTTCTGCGCGACTTCCGCGGCGACACCGTGCACCCGTCCACGCTCGAAGTGCTGCACGAACTCGGCCTGCTCGACGCCTTCCTGCAGCGCCCACACAACCGCATCGAAGAGCTGCGCGGCACCTACGAGGGCCGCAGCGTGCCCATTGCCGACTTCAGGCGGCTGCCCACCCACGCCCGCTTTCTGGTGCTCATGCCGCAGTGGGAGTTTCTGGACTTCATGTGCGACGAGGCGCGGCGCTACCCCGGCTTCGAGCTGTGGACCGACGCCGAGGCCACCGGCCTGCTGCAGGACAACGGCCGCGTCAACGGCGTGAAAGTGCGCGTCGGCGCCCGCAGCCCCGACAGCGGCGGCCCGAGAGACATCGAGCTGCACGCCTCGCTCATCGTCGCCGCCGACGGCCGCCACTCCACCTTGCGCGACGCGGCAGCGCTGCCGCACATAAGCTACGGCGCGCCGATCGACGTGCTGTGGATGCGCATTCCCAAGCTGCCCGGCGACCCCGAGGCCACCGGCGGCCACATCGCGGCCGGCCGCTTGCTGGTGACGCTCAACCGCGGCGACTACTGGCAGTGCGCCTTCGTCATCCGCAAGGGCGGCCGGGTCGAACTGCAGTCGCGCGGCATTGCCGCGTTCCACGCCGAGATTGCACGCATCGCGCCCTTCTTTGCCACGCGCCTGCCCGAGGCCCTGCCCGACTGGGAGGCCGTGAAGCTGCTCGAAGTGAGCGTCGACCGGCTCGAATCGTGGTCGTGCCCCGGCCTGCTGTGCATCGGCGACGCCGCGCACGCCATGTCGCCCGTGGGCGGCGTCGGCATCAACCTCGCCGTGCAGGACGCCGTGGCCGCCGCCAACCTGCTGGCCGCGTCGCTCGCCGGCAGCGCCACCGACAAGGAGATCGACACCCTGCTGCCCCAGCTGCAGCGCCGCCGCGAATGGCCCGTGCGCGTCACGCAGGCCGCGCAGCGGCTCGTGCAAGACCGCGTGCTGATGCCGGTGCTCAGCCGCAAGGCGGCCACAGCGGCTGCCGCGTCGTCATCGATCGCGCCCCGCCCCATGCCCTTGCCGCTGCGCCTGCTGGGGCGCTGGCCGTGGCTGCGCGCCCTGCCCGCGCGCGCCGTGGGCATCGGCGTGCGGCCCGAGCACGTGCAGTCGCCGCGGAAGTAGCGAGCAGTCAGGATCGTCGAATCAGCCGGGCCGGCGCGCCTGCGTCGCCTGCCGCGACCAGTACACGCCGTCGAGCCGGTCGAGCCGCACCTCGCCGCCCGTCGACGGCGCGTGCACGAAACGACCGTCGCCCACATAGATGCCCGCATGCGTGGGCGACGCCGAGCCGAACAGCACCAGGTCGCCCGAGCGAAGCTCCGACATCGGCACCGGCCGCCCGAAGCCCGCCATGCGCGACACCGTGCGCGGCGGCACCTGCCCCACGCTCTGGCGGTACACGTAGCCGATGAGCCCGCTGCAATCGAAACCGCCCTCGGGCGAGTTGCCGCCATAGCGGTACGGCGTGCCGACCAGCCCCAGCGCATGGATCGTGATGCTGTTCGACTGCTCCGAGGTCAGCGGCGGGATGTTGCTGCTGGGCACCGAACCACCGGGCACGCGCGTCGGCGGCGGGCTCGCGCAGCCGATGGCCAGGAGGCAGGCGGTGACGGCGGGGATCAGTCGGAACAGCAGCCGCTGCGAGAGCAACAGCGATGCGGGGGAAGAACGTGAGGGCGTCGGCAGGGATGTGTCGAGCATGGGCGCAGGCCGGTCTTGTGGACGTGGCCCGACTCTAGCGCGAGTGAGCCGGATCGCAATGCAGAGCCCCTTGGCGGGCGATGACGCCCTCGCTCTTCTTCATCGTCAGCTGAAGCCGAAGACCAGCAGCAGGTTGTTCGAGGGCATCGCGTGCCGCTCGCGCAACGCGAGGCCGACGCGACGCGCTTCTGCCACCACGTCGTCGAGACGGCGAATGCCCCATGCGGGATTGCGCGCGCGCAGGTCTTCGTCGAACGCCAGATTGCTCGGTGCCGTGGGGCCGTGCTGTGCTTCGTCTTCGAAGTAAGGCCCGTAGGTGATCAGCACGCCGCTGCCGGAACGCAGATGCCGCGCAGCACCGGCCATCAGCGCGGCGCAGGTGGGCCAGGGTGCGATGTGCAGCATGTTGGCGCAGTAGATGGCGTCGAACTTTTCTTCTTCTTTGCCTTGCGCGAACGCGAGGCCTTGCGAGGGCCACTGCGGCGCCATCACGTCGAGCAGCAGCGGCGGGCGCAGATTGGGCAACGCGGCTTGCTCGACGCGACTGGCGATCGCGGGGAGCGAGCGGGCGTCTGCGTCGGTGGGCTGCCAGGTCCATGAAGGCATGGCGGCGGCGAACCAGGCGGCGTGTTGGCCTGTGCCGGAGGCGATTTCCAAGGCGGTGCCGTGCTCATCGAGGATGCGGGTCAGGGCATCGAGGATGGGTTGTTTGTTGCGGTCTGTGGCGGGGCTGAAAGGCAGTTCAAACATCAAATGGGGGCGGACTGGCGGACTTAATGGACATCAAAAACTTTTCTTCTTACTTTCCCAAGCCATCTAAAAATTAACCCCAAAACCACACATTAGGCTGCAGGCCATCAAATTAAATTTGAAATCAGCGTTTTCCAACTTCATTACTTTTTTGCTCGATTTTGTATTTGGTTTTCAATAGCAACAGCAACGGCCGACAAGAGGTATTTATGACTTCTGAGCACCGGCTCCGTGACATCCGAAGCATTGCCTCCAATGTGTGCAATTCTATTCCTGTACCGTGAGATTATTTCCAACTCATCTTCCAAAAGTTTCCTCACATCTCTAGCGGAATTATTTTTTTCCTGCTTAAGCGCAATTTTTATTGCCGGATCTTTTGCCGCCACATCTAGATCCACCCTTTTTCCCAAACCTTCGGCGCGCTCGCAAAAATTTTTCAATCGAATCAAACCGTCAACATCACTCAGAGCTTCACCATTGAATTGAACCGCTTGTGAACCAGTCGCACAGGAACCTAAAATCCTACACAGATCGTCATGATTGAAGGTGATGTAGTCCGGAGGAGAATCCATTCTTCGCAATAGCTTTGCGGTTTCTCGAATATTAAAATTCACCAACGTCTTGTGATGCGCGTTGGGTGGTTTTGCTTCTTGGTTCAAGTTATCGGCCATGGCTTTAAGCGTAGTCCTTAGATACTCTTCAAAACCAGCGGTCATGGTGATGTAAACAGAATTCAGCAACAATTGCCGATTGGGGGCCACTTCATTCAGACGCGACGCAACGAATTTCTTTTCATCGCCCTCTAGCCCGTCAAAATTGACATTCCCCTTAATCAGGCCTTGCAGCTTTGTTGCACCTTCGATCCAGTCGAGCCATTTAAGGCTATTTTCTGTGAGTTGATCGAAGTTAATCTTCTGCGGTGAACCACTGGTCACAGGACATCTCGAAAAATAGATTCAACCAAATTCAGACGCTCTTGAATTGTTTTCGCAGTATTGCCGCGCCCAACGAGGAGTCCATAATTCTCTTCATTGCCAAAAGTCGCGTGAACGCTTCTTTTCAGTTTTGCCTTGTTACGCAGCAGTCGCTGACGAGATGTATAAACCCTGTCACAAGCAATAATTACAGCATCATAAAAGGGTTGCGAAACCTTTTCTTCGGGGTCGAGGGCTGCTTTAAATGCATTTTCACCAAACAATTCGTGCGCCAATTCAACTCTAGATCTAAATTCCACCGTCATTTCCAAGGCTTGATCTTCATTTATGTTTCGATTTCTCTCCATGCATTTATCGAGTATTGATTTCATCGAGCCCTTGATATCCTTTGGATTTCGAAGAGCAAAAAATCTCAACACAATTTCGCAATCTATCATTCGCTTGAATAGCGGGTTACTTTCAAGCGCTGGGCTTACCTGCCCATCAACAAAATGATCTTCGTAACGCGGCACGCCAATAAGATCATTAAACTGAGGAAGTCCCGCAAGCTCTACAAGAAGAGTAGAGAATCTTCCGGAATAGACGCAATTTCTCAATTCTTGCGCATTCAATTTTTGACCGCCGGTATTGAGGCGCTCAAAAACAATTTGACGCAATTCATTAGCACTACTAGGGTCGGCCATACTTTGAAGCACAACGGCGGATATTCTGCGTCGATCCAGCCCTCGCTGCACTTTTGTTGGCAGATCGCTATAAATCTTACCATTGAGCTCTTTCCAATGCTCGAGCCCCACTAATTTCAACCTATTTCCATAGAAAGAAATTATTGATGAAAGTCGTTGCTGCCCATCCATTACTTCATATCTGCTGTATTCCGGCTCAAAGAGGAACACAGGCGGTATTGGAAGATTCATTAGTAAAGATTCTATGAATTCAGATTGACGTCGTTTATCCCAAACTTGTCGTCGCTGATATTCTGGCTGGAGATTCATCCATTGCTTCTTCTGAACGAAATCGATTACTTGCGGCAGCAGAAAATCACTTCTCTCCTGTGCTATTTCTTTATCTTCTTGAGCATATCTACCTTCAATTTCTCGATTTGTTTTTGCTGTAGCCAATTAAGTAACTCCTGAAAATTCACTACGAACGCTTGGTTTTTCGGTCCAGCTTGAGAGTATGGCCTTTCAAGGCTTCCCACAACCAGATCAACTTGAGTTGTCGCAGGCCAACCGCGGATTTCGCTTCGTCAAGCGACCACTTTCAAGGCGTGGAAGCTCAATTTCCGATGAACTCGCCTTCTGCAACAGAGTAAGAGTGTGCTGACAGTTCTGCGCAAATGGGCCCTGATGATGGCGCGCTCTCAGACTCTCCACGCGCTTGCAAGCGTGTGTACTGGCCAGTCGCTCTCGCACACTCATCGAATTTCGGCAACCAGACCACCGCTACCGCCCCGATATCCAACACCAAGGCCAAGCCCCTCACCCTCACCCTCCCCTCCCCACTCTCCTGAAACAACGCCGCCGCATCCCGCGCCAAATCCGAAGCGATCCAAAGCAGGTTGTCCCGATGCCCTGCCCCCGCATCTTCAAACCATCCATCGCCGGCGCCATAGCAGCACCACAGCAGCGAGTTCAGTTGTTCCAGCTTGCATTCCAGCAGGTCTGCTGCACTGGGTGTGGTCGCGTGGGGAGAGGCCGGCCCGGTAGCGCGGGCCATAATTCGATCAGCCATTGGTGTGCTCTCTTTCCAAAGTAAATGCACGTCACTTGGTTAGACGGTCATGGTGTTCGCGCACCGTGGCCGTCGCCTTTTGTGCCTCACGTTCGCATCGATCGATCTGCATCGATGGCCCGCCGTGAGGCGAAGCGGTTCATTCACTCAATCAGTCGGTAGTTCGTGGTGCGCGCCCACATAGCGGGTCGTTTCATCACAGGGGCGTTCACTGTAGAGAAGTCCTGCCCGGCGCACAGAGATATTTCGCCGAGGAATGCGCGGTTCGCGCAAGTAATCGCACTGCGGCAGCGGCGATTCACAAAGCCCTGACAGTCAGGCCCTGAAAGCAGGGCGCGAGCCCCGCATCAACAACAGCAGCGCCTCAGCCCTGCCCGCCGAACTCTCGCGCGTGCTCCACCGCGTACTTGATGAGCTCCGCCTGCCCTTCGATGCCCAGGCGCCGCTTGATGCTCTGGCGGTGCGCCTCCACGGTGCGCACGCTCAGGCCGAGGTCGCGCGCGATCTGCTTGCTCGATTCGCCGCGGCCGAGCGCGCTCAGGATCTCGCCTTCGCGCGGCGTGAGCAGCGGGCGCGGGGTCTGGTTGCGAAAGAGTTTTTTCGACACGGCCGGGCTCAGGAAGGTGCCGCCCGCCGACACGGCCTCGATGGCGGCCACGATCTCTGCAGCCGGCGCGTCTTTCAGCACGTAGCCGCGCGCGCCGACCTGCAGGGCCTTCTGCACGTACTCGGGGTTGTCGTACATGCTGAGCATGACGATGTGCGGTGCGGGCTGGTGCTGTGGTTGTTGTTGCAGCAGCAGCGCCGCCAGCTCGATGCCGTTCATGTCCTTCATGCCGACATCCATGAGCACCAGGTGCGGCTGCGCGGGGCCGATGAGCGCCAGCGCCTCGGCCGCGCTGCCGGCCTCGCCCACGATCTCCAGGCCGGGCATGGAGCCCAGGCGCGCGCGCAGGCCGTCGCGCACCAGCGGGTGGTCGTCTACCAGGAACAGGCGCACGACCACAGGGGCAGCAGCAGCGGTGGCGGGGACTTCATTCATGGTCGCTATTCTGGCTTTGCGCGCCGCACGGGCACTTCGGCCACGATGGACGTGTGGCCCCGGCCCGAGCGCATGCGCAGTTGGCCTTCGATCGATTCCATGCGCTCGCGCATGTTGCGCAGGCCGATGCCGCGGCTCGGGTCGAGCTGCATGGCCTCGACGTTGAAGCCGACGCCGTCGTCGCTGATCTCCAGGCGCACGGCCTCTTCGTCGAAACCCAGTGCAATGTGCACCTGTTGCGCACGCGCGTGTTTGCGCACATTGGTCAACGCTTCTTGCGTGACGCGAAAGAGCGCGGTCTTGGCTTCTTGCGACAGCTCGAAGGGCTCGCCCTCGACCATGATCGATGCGTCCACACCCCCTTCTTCGCCGAACTCGGCGCCCAGGCGCTCCAGCGCGGCGGGCAGGCCCAGGGTGTCGAGCACCGCGGGGCGCAGCCGGTGCGAGATGCGGCGCACCTCGATGAGCGAATCGTTCAGCCGCTGCAGCGCCTTGCCGAGCGCGGGCGGCGGCGACTGGTGCGCGCGGTCGAGCGACTCGACGGCCGATTCGATCAGCAGCTTGGCCGACACCAGCGTCTGGCTGGTGCCGTCGTGCAGCTCGCGCGCGAGGTGGCCGCGCTCTTCTTCCTGCGACTGCACCACGCGGCGCGCGAGCAGGCGCAGCTTGGCTTCGGCGGTGCGGTGCTCGCTGAGGTTGAGCAGCAGCCCGGCCGCGCTGACCACGCCCAGGCACAGCGCGGCGATGCCGGCAATCCACAGCAGCGTGGCGGTGACGTTGGCGTTCATCTGCCGGTCGAGGGTGTCCATGGTCGACTGGATGTCGTCCAGGTACAAGCCGGTGCCGACCATCCAGTTCCAGCGCGGCAGCGCAGTGACGTAGCCGAGCTTGGGCGCCATCTGCGCGCTCGAGGGCTTGCGCCATTCGTACTCGACGTAGCCGCCGCCCTTGTCGCGCGCGCCCTTGATCAGCTCCTGGATGGTGAAGCGGCCATGCGAATCGCGCAGGCCCCACAGGTTCTGGCCGACCAGCTCGGGCTGGCGCGAGTGCATGAGCGAGTTGCCGTCCATGTCGTAGACGAAGAAGTAGCCGTCGTCGCCGTAGTTGAGCGTGGCCAGCCGGCGCAGCGCTTCGGCGCGCGTGGCCTCGTCGTCCAGGCCCGATTCGTACAGCGGCAGCAGGTTGCTCACGGCCAGCTCGACATAGCTGCGCAGCTCGCTGCGGCGCTGCGCCATGTAGCTGCGCTCGATGAGGGCACGCTCGCGCTGGGCCAGGTCGTGCTCCTGGTGGCGCACGGCCAGGGCCACGAGCACCAGCGCGATGAGCAGCGGCGCGACGGCCAGCGCGACGATCTTGGTGCGGAGGTTCATCGGCTGTGCAGGCGCCCCGTGCGTCTCATCTCAATGCATGCTCGTCGGCCGCCCCGAAGCCACCCACGCATCGAGCCCACCCGTCAGCGGCAGCGCCCGCCGCGCCCCACGCGCCAGCAGCACGCGCGCAGCCTGCGCGGCGGAGACTTCGTTGGGGCAATTGCAGTACAGCACCACGTCGCGATCGGGGTCGATCGTCAGGTCGAGGTTGCGCTGCTGCAGGGCCTTGAGGGTGTACGACAGCGCGCCCGGAATGCGGCGCGGGTCGACCTGCACACCGGCTTCGCCGCGCACGTCGATCACCAGCGGCGGCACGTCGCCGCTCATCAGGTCGAACAGTTCGTCGACGCTGATGCGCGGCATGCCGGTGAGCCGTGCGAAGGCACGGCGGCGCCAGTAGCGCACGGCGAGCATCACGAGCAGCACCACGCCCAGCGCGGCGGTGGCGATGCCGCCGGCCTGCGCCAGCATGGCGAGCACCTGCTGGATCTGGTCGCGAAAGAGCCAGCCCAGGCCGAGGAAAAGGCCCGTCCAGACCAGCGCGGCCAGGATGTCGAAGCCGATAAAGCGCCGCACCGACATGCCCAGCGCGCCGGCCATGGGTGGGGCCACCACGGAGACGCCCGGCACGAACTTGGCGGCCACGAGCGACATGCCGCCCCAGTCTGAAATGAGTGATTCGCCGCGGCGCACGCACGAGTCCTGCGACAGCGAGATGCGGCACAAGAGCCGCATGAAGCGGTAGCCGAAGCGGCGTCCGGCATAGAACCACGCGCCGTCGCCCAGCAGGTTGGCGGCCACGGCGGCCAGCACCACGCCGACCACCGACACGTCACCCGCCGCGAGCAGCGCGCCGGTGACGACCAACACGGCCGCAGCCGGCACGGGCAGCCCCAGACGCGCGGCAAAGCTGGCGCCAAACACCACCAGGATCGCGTTCTGCACCAGCAGCGACATCAGCTGCGCCATGCGGGCCGCCGTTCGGTCGATGCCGGCTGCCGCAGGGCGGCGCGCCGGAAGGTGGTGTGGGAAGTCGTCATGCCGGCCGCGATTCTCCTGCATGGCCCAAGCACGTACTGCGCGCAGGCCATCCGGGGGCGCCGGCACGCGCCCGTTCGCTCAGCGAGGCGCGTCGCCCTTGCGGTACTCGGCCGTGAGCGCGTCGAGCTTCTGCTTGAGCGCGGGGTCGAGCACGTAGCTGGCGGCGGCGACGGTGGCGTCGAGCTGTTCGGGGCGGCTGGCGCCCAGCAGCGGCGCGGTGATCAGCGGGTTGGCCATGACCCAGGCGACGGCCAGCGTGGCCAGCGGCACGCCGGCTTCGTCGGCCAGCGCGTGCAACTGCGTGACGGTGTCGAAGCTGCGATCGTTCCAGTAGCGGTCCTGGTACATGTTGCCGGCGGTGCCAAGGGTGAAGCGGGTGTTTTCCTCGGGCTTGGCGCCGGGCTTGTACTTGCCGGTGAGCAGGCCGCCGGCCAGCGGGTTGTAGGGAATCACGCCCAGCCCCTCTTCGCTCGCGAGCGGCAGCAGCTCGCGCTCGATTTCGCGGAACAGCAGGCTGTAGCGCGGCTGCACCGACACGAAGCGCGTGAACCGGTGCAGGTCGGACTTGCCGAGCGCGCGGGCCAGCCGATAGGCCAGGAAGTTCGACACGCCGATGTAGCGCGCGCGGCCCGACTTCACGATGACGTCGAGCGCCTCGAGGCTCTCTTCGAGCGGCGTCTCGCGGTCGTCCATGTGCAGCTGGTACAGGTCGACGTGGTCGGTCTTCAGCCGCTTGAGCGAGAGGTCGATGGCGTCGAGCAGGTGCTTGCGCGAGGCGCCCTGGTCCCAGGGGTTGGGGCCGACCTTGTTGACGGCCTTGGTGGCGACCACGAAGCGGCGGCGGCCGGCGGTGCCCTGCTTTTCGAGCCAGTTGCCGATGATCTCTTCGGTGCGGCCGGTGGTCTCGACGGTGCCACCCAGCGGGTACACGTCGGCGGTGTCGAGGAAGTTGATGCCGGCGTCGGCGGCCTTGTCGAGGATCTGGTGCGACACGGCCTCGTCGGTCTGCAGGCCGAAGGTCATGGTGCCCAGGGCCAGGCGGGACACGGTGAGGCCGGTGCGGCCCAGGCGGGTGGTGGGGATGCTCATGCGCGCGCGCTCCAAGGGGTAGGAGAAGAGGGAGGAGGAAGGGGCGGCGGTCATCATAGGCACGGCCGGGCATTCCTGCAGGCGGGCGAGATTCGGGCGTGCGGCCGGCCTTACAGCCTGCGGGAAAACAGGCCGGCGCGTCCCTGCACGTCGCGCGCATCCGAAGCGCTTCGGGGCTTGCGCGCTTTGGCGTGTCGCCCGGCGATTTCGAGGTCGATCGCCGCCGCCGCCGCTGGACAGTCTCTCACCCCGCCGACCCTTCGCAAGCCACGGCCACCGACCGCCGCGCATCCGCCCGCGCACTCGCCAGCGCCCAGGCGAAGATGCCTACGCCCGCCAGTGCGAGCAGTGCGCCGACCCAGCCGGTCGAGGTCCAGCCCAGGCCGGCCGCGATGGCGACGCCGCCGAGCCAGGCGCCGAGGGCATTGGCCATGTTGAAGGCCGAGTGGTTGAGCGCAGCGGCGAGCGTTTGCGCGTCGCCGGCCACGTCCATCAGGCGGATCTGCAGGGCCGGGCCGATGGCGACGGTGGTGCCGATCAGGAACACGGTGAAGGCCGCCGTCACGACGTGGTGCGCCGCGAAGGTGAAGGTGGCGAGCACCAGCGCCGCATACACGAGCACGCCGCCGATGGTGCGCATGAGCGACTTGTCGGCCAGCCGCGAGCCGACGAGGTTGCCGGTGACCATGCCCAGGCCGAACAGCGCGAGCACGAAGGGCACGCCGCCCAGCGGCAGGCCGGCCACTTCGATCAGCGTGGGCTTGATGTAGCTGAACACGGCGAACATGCCGCCGAAGCCGATGGCGCCGATGCCGAGCGTGAACCACACCTGCTTGCGCTTGAGCGCGCCGAGTTCGCGCCAGGGGCTGGCGCCGGCGGCGGGTGCGATGTCGGGCACGTCGCGGCGCAGCAGCACCACGGCAACCAACGCAATGACGCCGACGAACACGAAGGCCGCGCGCCAGCCGAACAGCTGGCCCAGCCACGCCGCGATGGGCACGCCGACCAGCGTGGCGCCGGTGAGGCCCAGCATCACGAGGCCCACAGCACGCGCGCGGCGCCCCGGTGGCGCGAGCGTGGCGGCCACGAGCGCGGCCACGCCGAAGTAGGTGCCGTGCGGCAGGCCGGTGGCAAAGCGCAGCAGGTTGAGCGACAGGTAGCCGGGCGCCATCGCGCTGGCGAAGTTGCCGGCCGCGAACACGGCCATCAGCGCGATCAGCAGCGCGCGTCGGCCCCAGCCGGCGGCCAGCACCGCGAGCACGGGCGCGCCGATGACCACGCCCAGCGCATAGGCGCTGATGACGTGGCCGGCCTGCGGGATGGTGACGGCGATGTCTTTCGCGACCTCGGGCAGCAGACCCATGATGACGAACTCGCCGGTGCCGATGGCAAAGCCGCCAACGCCCAATGCGAGCACCGCGCGCAGGAACTGCTGGGACGAGACAGACGGCGAAATGGCGGTGGTTTCCGCGCCTTCGCGGGCGGACGGTGAGGCGTTCAAGGCCGGGCTCCTGGGGGGTGCCCGGCGAGCGCGGGCAAGGCCCGATTCTAGGGTAAACCCCTAAATTGTGAAGATGCGCTCGTGCCTGGCATCGGTACCGTCTTGCAATTCAGATCGCAACCAGCTGCCGCACGCCCTGCGCTTCCATGTCCTTGCCCAGGCCGCGCGCAATGACTTCGCCGCGCTCCATCACGAGGTAGTCGTCGGCCAGCTCCTGCGCAAAGTCGTAGTACTGCTCGCACAGCACGATGGCCATGTCGCCGCGGTCGGCGAGCATGCGGATGACGCGGCCGATGTCCTTGATGATGCTGGGCTGGATGCCCTCGGTGGGCTCGTCGAGGATCAGCAGCTTGGGCTGGGGCGCGAGGGCGCGGGCAATTGCCAGCTGCTGTTGCTGCCCGCCCGACAGGTCACCGCCGCGCCTATTGATCATCTGCTTGAGCACCGGGAACAACTCGAACAGCTCCGCAGGAATCGGCGTGCCGCCGCTCTTGTAGGCCAGCCCCATGCGCAGGTTCTCCTCGACCGTGAGCCGCGCGAAGATCTCGCGGCCCTGCGGCACGAAGCCGATGCCGGCGCGGGCGCGCTCGTACGGCGTGGCCTTCTGGATCGGTTTGCCTTCGAGTTCGATGCTGCCGCTCTTGATGGGCACGAGGCCCATCAGCGACTTCAGCAGCGTGGTCTTGCCGACGCCGTTGCGGCCGAGCAGCACGGTGACCTTGCCCAGGTGCGCCTCGAAACTGACGTCCCGCAGGATGTGCGAGCCGCCGTAGTACTGGTGGATGTTCTTGACTGTCAGCATTGGCTTGCGCCTTCCATGGCATTGGCAAGAGGTACCCGGCAGGCGGCACGGCGCGGTCGGCCCCACTGTGCCGGCCCTTCGGGCTGCCCTGCGGTGCTCGCGCTTCGCGGGGTCTCGCAGAACTCGCTTCGCTCAGACAGCTGCGAGCCCTGATCCGCGAAACGCTGCGCTCCTCGGCGGCACAGAGGGGCCGCCCACACCGCACCGCCCGCCGGGCACCTGTCGTGGATTCGGCGGCGGCTGCCTCGGCGTCGGGTGATCTCAGCGGCCAAGGTAGACCTCGATGACGCGCTCGTCGGCCTGCACTTCGTCGAGCGTGCCTTGCGCGAGCACCGAGCCGTCGCACAGCACGGTCACGATCTCGGAGATGGTGCGGATGAAGCTCATGTCGTGCTCCACCACCATCAGTGAATGCTTGCCCTTGAGCGTGAGGAAGAGTTCGGCGGTGCGCGCGGTTTCCTCGTCGGTCATGCCGGCCACGGGCTCGTCGAGCAGCAGCAGCTTCGGGTCTTGCATGAGCAGCATGCCGATTTCGAGCCACTGCTTCTGGCCGTGGCTCAGGTTGCCGGCCAGGCGCGACACGCTGTCGGCCAGGTGGATGGTTTCCAGCACTTCGGCCAGGCGGTCGCTCTGCGCCGAATCGAGCCTGAACAGCATCGACGCGCGCACGCCCTTGTCGGTCTTCAGCGCAAGCTCGAGGTTCTCGAACACGGTGAGGTGCTCGAACACCGTCGGCTTCTGGAACTTGCGGCCGATGCCCAGCTGCGCGATGTCGGCTTCGCGGTGGCGCAGCAGGTCGATGGTGCTGCCGAAGAACACGGTGCCCGAATCGGGCCGGGTCTTGCCGGTGATGATGTCCATCATCGTGGTCTTGCCTGCGCCGTTGGGGCCGATGATGCAGCGCAGCTCGCCCGGTGCAATGTCGAGCGAGAGCTTGTTGATTGCCTTGAAGCCGTCGAAGCTCACGCTCACGTCCTCAAGGTACAGGATGCGGCCGTGGGTGATGTCGACCTCGCCCGGCGTCGCGATGCGGCTGAAGCCTGCGGCGCGGCCGCCCGATTCGGTCTGGCCCGTGGCCGTGTGCAGGCCGGCCGCGCGTGCGGCGCGCTCGGCGCCGGCTTCCATGAGGTCGGGTGTCATGCGCGGGCTCCCTTCGCGTCCACGGGCAGCGAGACGAGTGCCTCAGGCTCGACGCCCTTCTCTGCGGCGATGGCGCGTCGTGCATCCTGCACGGGTTCGGCCGGCGCCGCCTTCTCGCGGGACAACCACTTCTTCACCAACCCCACGATGCCGTTCGGCAGGAACAGCGTGACAGCAATGAACAAGGCGCCCAGGAAGTACAGCCAGTACTCGGGGTAGGCCACGGTGAGCCAGCTCTTGGCGCCGTTGACGATGAACGCGCCGATGATCGGCCCGATCAGCGTGGCGCGACCGCCCACCGCGGCCCAGATCGCGATCTCGATGGAGTTGGCCGCGCTCATCTCGCCCGGGTTGATGATGCCGACCTGCGGCACATACAGCGCGCCGGCCACACCGCACATGATGGCCGAGATGACCCAGATCGTGAGCTTGTACGGCAGCGGGTTGTAGCCCGAGAACATCACGCGCGTTTCGGCATCGCGAATGGCCTGCAGCACGCGGCCGAACTTGCTGCTGATGAGCCACTTGGCGAAGAGGAAGAAGCCCAGCAGCGTGAGGCCCGTGAGCGCGAAGAGCGTCATGCGCATCTCTTGCGTGGCGATCGGGATGTTCAGGATGCGCTTGAAGTCGGTGAACCCGTTGTTGCCGCCGAAGCCCGTCTCGTTGCGGAAGAACAGCAGCATCGCCGCGAAGGTCATGGCCTGCGTGATGATCGAAAAATACACGCCCTTGATGCGCGAGCGAAACGCGAAGAAGCCGAACACGAAAGCGATGAGGCCCGGCACCGCCACGATGAGCAGCAGCGTCATGCCAAAGCTGCCGCTGAAGGTCCAGTGCCAGGGCAGCTCCTTCCAGTCGAGGAACACCATGAAGTCGGGCAGGTCGCTCTTGTAGTTGCCGTCGCGGCCGATCTGGCGCATGAGGTACATGCCCATCATGTAGCCGCCGAGCGCGAAGAAGAGGCCATGGCCCAGCGAGAGGATGCCGGTGTAGCCCCAGATCAGGTCCATGGCCAGCGCGCAGATGGCGTAGCACATGATCTTGCCGACGAGCGCGACGGCGTAGTCGCTCATGTGCAGCGGGCTGTCGGCCGACACCACGATGTTGAGCACCGGCGCGATCGCGCACACCACGATCAGCGCGACGAAGAAGGCCGTCCAGCCCTTGCCGCTCAGCAGCGGCCCTTTGGTTGGCAACGTGACCTTGCTCATGCTTCCGCGCTCCGGCCCTTCATCGCGAAGATGCCTTGCGGGCGCTTCTGGATGAAGATGATGATGAAAACGAGCACCGCGATCTTCGCGAGCACCGCGCCCGCCCAGCCTTCGATGAACTTGTTGAGAATGCCCAGCCCCAGCGCCGCATACACGGTGCCCGCGAGCTGGCCGACGCCGCCCATCACGACCACCATGAAGCTGTCGACGATGTAGCTCTGGCCCAGGTCGGGGCCGACGTTGCCGATCTGGCTGAGCGCGCAGCCCGCCAGGCCCGCGATGCCCGAGCCGAGCGCGAAGGCGTAGGTGTCGATGCGCGCGGTGTTCACGCCCATGCACGAGGCGATCGGGCGGTTCTGCGTGACGCCGCGCACGAAGAGGCCCAGGCGCGTCTTGCCGATGAGCCAGCCCATCGCAAGCAACACCAGCGCCGCAAAGATGACGATGCAGATGCGGTTCCATGGCAGCGTGACGTTGCTCAACATCGTGAAGCCGCCGCTCATCCAGCCGGGGTTTTCTACGCCGACGTTCTGTGCGCCGAAGAGCGTGCGCACGAGTTGCTGCAGCATCAGGCTGATGCCCCATGTGGCCAGCAGCGTCTCGAGCGGGCGGCCGTAGAGGAAGCGGATGACGCCACGTTCGAGCACCGCGCCCACGAGCGCCGAGGCGAGGAACGACACGGGAATCGCAGCGACCAGGTACCAGCCGAACGCCGCCTCGGGCATGTACTTCTGGAAGATGCCCTGCATCACGTAGGTGGCGTAGGCGCCGATCATCATCAGCTCGCCGTGCGCCATGTTGATGACGCCCATCAGCCCGTAGGTGATGGCCAGGCCGAGCGCGGCGAGCAGCAGCACCGACCCCAGGCTGATGCCGCTGAACACGGCGTTGATGCGATCGCCCCAGACCAGCGCGCCGTCGATGTTCGCGATGGAGGCGGTGATGGCCGCCTTCACATCGGCTTCGGTCTCGTCGGCCAGGCGCTGGTTGAGCAGCAGCTTGGTGTCGGGGTTCTGGTTGTTGCCCAGTTCCTTGGCCGCGGCGAGGCGCTTGGCCTTGTCCGTGCTGGTGAGCATGCTCGCGGCGCGCACGAGTTCGAGCTGCGCCTTGATCTTCGGATTCTTTTCGGCGGCCAGCGCCTTCTCGACCATCGGCACGCGCGATTCGTCGGACTCCTTGAAGAGCGCCTGCGCGGCTTCGGCGCGCACTGCGTCGTCGGTGCTCGTGAGCTTGAGCGCGGCCTGCGCGGCATCGAGTGCGCCGCGCATGAGGTTGTTGTTGACGACGTCTTCGGCGGTGTCGGGCACCTTCAGCTCGGCGCCGGTGACAGGATCAAAACCCTTGTCGTCCTTCATCACGAAGACCTTGTCTTCGGTGTACTTCACGGCGTCGTCGGCCATGGCCTGGATGAAGGCGGAGGTCTTGTCGTCGGCAGTGAGCACGGCCTTGTTGAGCGCGGCGATGCGGGCTTCGGACTCGCCGGAGGCGATGGCCCGGGCTTCGTCGGCGGTCAGCGCGTGGGCGGCCGGCGCTGCGAGGAGCATGGCGGCGAAGGCGCAGTGAAGGGTTCGTCGAAGCATCATGAACTTGGAAGTTGGGGTTGGCCCCTTCCCCTTCCGGGGGAAGGTTGGGATGGGGGCACGCGGCGCCCGGACAAGCGCAGTGCTCGAATCGATCGCCGTCAGCCCCCCCCCTGCCCTCCCCCGAAGGGGAGGGAGAAACTCGCTTACATCGACTTGCCGGCAGGCTGATCCGGCTTCTTGTCGTTGCCTTCGATGTACGGGCTCCAAGGCTTGGCCTTCACCGGACCCGGCGTCTTCCACACCACGCCGAACTGCCCGTCGGCCTTGATCTCGCCGATGAACACGCTCTTGTGCAGGTGATGGTTCTTCTCGTCCATCTTCGAGACGATGCCCGACGGGGCCGTGAAGGTCTGGCCGGCCATCGCCGCGATCACCTTGTCGGTGTCGGTCGACTTGGCCTTCTCCACCGCCTGCTTCCACATGTGGATGCCGATCCAGGTGGCTTCCATCGGGTCGTTGGTGAGCGGCTTGTCCTTGTGGCCGGCGATGTTCTTGGCCTTGGCGTAGTCGCCCCATTGCTTGATGAACGCCGTGTTGGTCGGGTTCTTGATCGACATGAAGTAGTTCCATGCCGCGAGGTGACCCACGAGCGGCTTGGTGTCCACGCCGCGCAGTTCTTCTTCGCCCACCGAGAAGGCGACGACCGGCACGTCCTTGGCCTTCAGGCCCGCGTTGCCCAGCTCCTTGTAGAAGGGGACGTTGGAGTCGCCGTTGATGGTCGAGACCACCGCCGTCTTGCCGCCGGCCGAGAACTTCTTGATGTCGGCGACGATGGTCTGGTAGTCGCTGTGGCCGAAGGGCGTGTACTTCTCGTCGATGTCGGTGTCCTTCACGCCCTTACTCTTGAGGTAGGCGCGCAGGATCTTGTTGGTGGTGCGGGGGTACACGTAGTCGGTGCCCAGCAGCACCCAGCGCTTGGCGCCGCCGCCTTCCTTGCTCATGAGGTAGTCGACGGCCGGAATGGCTTGCTGGTTGGGCGCGGCGCCCGTGTAGAACACATTCTTCGAGAGCTCTTCGCCTTCGTACTGCACGGGGTAGAACAAGAGGCCGTTCATTTCCTCGACCACTGGCAGCACCGACTTGCGCGACACCGAGGTCCAGCAGCCGAAGATCACCGAGACCTTGTCCTGGCCGAGCAGCTGCTTGGTCTTTTCGGCGAACAGCGGCCAGTTGGAGGCCGGGTCGACGATCACGGGCTCGAGCTGCTTGCCCAGCACGCCGCCCTTCTTGTTGATGTCGTCGATGGCCATCAGCACCGTGTCTTTCAACACGGTTTCCGAAATGGCCATCGTGCCCGACAGCGAATGCAGCACGCCGACCTTGATGGTGTCGGCGGCAAATGCGGGGGCAGCACCAATGCTGGCCAGCGCGACGGCGGCGGTGAGCGCCTGAAGGGTGAAACGACGTTGCATGTGGACTCCTGCTCCGGGTTGATTGAACCGTTCGCCAGCACAGGGCTGGCGATGGAGGGAGTCTGCGGAACGCACCACCAAGGGGAAATACGCCGGGTGGCGTACACGGAGGTACTCAGGCGGGTGGCGGCACCGGGTACTTCACGGCGTTGGCGAGCATCTTGTGCTTCGCCGCCTCGACCGGGTCGATGTCGAGCTTGTCGGCGAGCTGCAGCAGGTAGAGCAGGACGTCCGCGATCTCGGTGCCGATCTCGGCGCGCTTGTCTTCAGGCAGCGACCGGCTCTGCGCCTCGGTGAGCCACTGGAAGTGCTCAAGCAGCTCGGCGGCTTCGACCGACAGCGCGGCGGCGAGGTTCTTGGGGGAGTGAAATTGCTCCCAGTCGCGGGCCTGCGCGAAGTCGCGCAAGGCCTGGGTCAGCGATTGCAGGTCATCGGCCATGACAGTCCTGTAGAGATTGAACAACCCAATTTGGGCATTAAGATACCCAAAATGGGTAAATTGAAATCACCAGCACCGGTTGTCGAGAAGTCCGCCAGCCTGGCGGACGCCCTGTTCACGACCACGCAGCAGCGTGTGCTGGGTTGCCTCTTCGGCCAGCCGGACCGGAGTTTCTTTTCCAGTGAATTGATCAAGCTTACCGGCGCGGGCTCGGGCGCGGTGCAGCGTGAACTCCAGCAACTGACCGCCAGCGGACTGCTCACGACGTCGCGTGTCGGCAACCAGAAGCACTACCGCGCCAACGCGGACGCGCCGATCTTCGAAGAGCTGTGCGGCATCGTGCGCAAGACCTTCGGGCTCGCAGGCCCGCTGCGCGATGCCTTGCAGCCGGTGGCCGACAAGATCGACGCGGCCTTCGTCTTCGGCTCGGTGGCCAAGAAGAGCGACACCGCATCCAGCGACATCGACCTGCTGCTGATCAGTGACGAACTTGCGTATTCGGATCTCTTTCTCGCCCTCGACACGGTCTCGGCGCGCCTCGGCCGTACAGTGAATCCCACCCTGTTCACGAGGAAAGAACTGATGCGAAAGCTCAAGGACGGCGAATCTTTCGCCACACGCGTCATGGCACAGCCCAAGCTCTGGGTGATCGGCGACGCGCATGCCCTCCCCGCTTGACAACCTGTGCGGTCCGTCGAAACCACTGACGGCCGAAGCACCCGATGCACGCGAGTTCGCGGGCCTGCTTCGCTCCGAGCTGGCGCGTCTGGCCGATGCGCAGGTCGCCCAGCTCTCGCTGGAAAGCCGCTTCGATCTGGCCTAGAACTCGGCGCATGCCTTGTGCCTCGCGGTGCTGCGATGGCATGGCTACCGATCGGGCAACCGCTTCATCGTCTTCCAGGTGCTGCCGCACACCCTGGCGCTGGGGCCGGAAGTCTGGCGCGTGCTGGCCAAGGGGCACGAGATTCGCAACCTCGGTGAATACGAAGGCGACATGAACATCGATGAGCGCATCGTGCGCGACCTCATCGCCGCCTCTCAGCGCGTGGCCTCGGCGCTGTCCGGGTTGCCTCCTCCTGCCACCTCCTAGCGCTGTCGCACACCGCGCGCCTGGTGTGTCCGTCAAGGCGCCAGCCGCTTACCGCACGCGCTTGAACTGCGCGGCCGCAAACGCCCACGCCATGCGCGTCGCATCCGGCCCGATCGGGTCGCTGAACAGCTGCCCCCGCGTCCCGCCGCTCCACGAGTGGCCGAGCCCCGCGATCTCGCACAGCGTGACGACGGTGCGGCCCTGGCGCTTGAAGTCGGTCACGCGCATGGCGCGGCGCTGGCCGCGCTGCAGGTCGCGCGCCACGCCGGCGTGCGCGCCCACGGCGGCGGCCCAGACGGCCGCGCTGCTCACGGCATTGCTGGGCGCGACGACCGCGTCGGCGTCGCCGTGCAGCACCAGCATCGGAGGCAGCGTCGTGAAGACGGCGGCCGCGCCCATGGCCTTGCCGACCGCGGTGACGAGCATCGGCGGCACGTGCTGGCCGCGCATGGCGCCGAGCGCGGTGGCCGACGACTTGGCGGCGCCCGGCGCGACGCCCGAGTGCATGACCACGGCGCGAAAGCGGTTCGCATAGCGCGTGGCCAGCAGCGCCGCCATGCTCGCGCCCGCCGACAGGCCGGCGATGGCCACGCGGTCGCGGTCCACGGGGTACAGCATGCAGGCCTGGTCGACGGCGGCCATCAGCGTGGCGGCCTCGGCGTCGGCCTTGCCCGAGCGGCGTTCGTACCAGTTCCAGCAGCCCTGCGGATGGGCGATGCGGTCCTGCTCGGGATAGAGGACGAGAAAACGCTGGCGCACCGCGAGTGCGTTCATGCGCGTGCTGGCCGCGAAGTCGCGCCCGGTCTGGCCGCAGCCGTGCAGCATGACCATGAGCGGGAGTTTCTCGCCGGGTTGCAGCGCCAGGTCGGCCGGGCGGAACAAGTGATAACCGCGCGCGCCACCCGCGCCCATCGCCATGCCGCTGAGCCAGTCGCCCTTGCCGGGCGGCGGCTTGAGCCGCTTGGCGGTCGCGCGTTGCACCTGACCCGCCACGCGCTTGCCGTTGCTCAGCGTGAGCTTGGTGAGCGCCTTCAGGTTGCGCTCGTAAGCGCGGGCGAAGAAGGAAGCGGTGGAGCGACGGGCCATGGCGCAGTGTGCAGGCAAAAGCGCCGGGCGGCCAAACGGCCGCGGACCCCTCAGTAGATCTCCGGGACGATCATGTTCGCAGGCACAGGCTGACGCAGGTAGTCGTCGTGCCGCTCGCGCGCAGGCAACTCGACCGGCGCATGCGCCACTTCCTGGTAGGGCAGCTGGCCCAGCAGGTGGCTGATGCAGTTCAGGCGCGCCTTTTTCTTGTCGACGGCCTGCACCACCCACCACGGCGCCTCGGGGATGTGGGTGCGCTCCAGCATGATCTCCTTGGCCTTGGTGTATTCCTCCCAGCGGCGGCGGCTTTCGAGGTCCATGGGGCTGAGCTTCCACTGCTTGAGCGGGTCGTGGATGCGGCCCAGGAAGCGCATGTGCTGCTCGTCGTCGGTGATGGAGAACCAGTACTTGATGACCTTGATGCCCGAGCGCACGAGCATCTTCTCGAACTCGGGCACGGTGCGGAAGAACTCCTCGTACTCGTCGTCGCTGCAGAAGCCCATCACGCGCTCGACGCCGGCGCGGTTGTACCAGCTGCGGTCGAACAGCACCATCTCGCCGGCGGCCGGCAGGTGCGCCACGTAGCGCTGGAAGTACCACTGCGTGCGTTCGCGGTCGTTGGGTGCGGGCAGCGCGGCCACGCGCGCCACGCGCGGGTTCAGGCGCTGGGTGATGCGCTTGATGACACCGCCCTTGCCCGCCGCATCGCGGCCCTCGAAAAGAATGACGACCTTCTGCTTGCTGTGCTGCACCCAGTCCTGCAGCTTGACCAGTTCGCCCTGCAGGCGGAACAGCTCCTTGAAATAGGCCTGGCGCGCCGCCTTGTCGGACACGGAAGACGCGGCCGAGGCGGGGTCGAGCCCGTCGAGGTTGCGGTCTTCGATTTCCAGCTCGAGCTCTTCGTCGTAGCTGTCGATCAGGTCGCGGGCGATGCGTTGCATCAGGTCTTCGTGGTCGGGAAGTGCGCTCGTCAGCATGATGAAAAGGGGCAAGAGTGGCGGGTAGACAAAAAGCATGCTGCACCCGCCGCATGACGGCGGCGTGACGGTTTTGCGGCTGATTTCTGTCAGCCGACACGCCGTTGTCACATGGCGCGAACACCATCCGGAGCACGCTAGCAGCCCGCCGACCGGGGGGCGCCTGTTGTTCCCACGTCTTTTCTGACCACGCACCTTGTCGGTATTTCATGACCTCGCCGCGCAGTCCTATGGCGGTGACGAAGCCGGGCTGATCTGCGGCTATCTGTTCGACGCCGCGGCGCCGGAGCCCGCGCGGGCGATCGATTCGGCGCAGGCCGCCACGTGGCTGGCCGACGCGGACCGCGTCGCGGACAGCGGCGCCTACGTGTGGCTGCACTTCAACCTGAGCCATGCCCATGCGGAGCGTTGGCTGACGCGGCACGCGGCGCTGTCGGACACCTTCTACGAAACGCTGCACGAAGGCTTGCCCTCCACGCGCATCGAGCGTGCCGACGACTCGCTGATCGCGGTCATCAACGACGTGCATTTCGAGTTCAGCTTCGAGCCCTCGGACATTTCCACGCTGTGGATCAGCGTCGGCCCGCGCCTGGTGGTCACGGCGCGGACCAAGCCGCTGCGCTCGGTCGACGCGCTGCGCACGGCCGTGAAGGCGGGCGAGGCGCCGCGCTCGAGCACCGAGCTGCTCGAGCACCTGCTGCGCGCGCAGGCCGACGTGCTGGTGAAGATCGTGCGTGGCGTGACCTCGCGCATCGACCGGATCGAGGACGAGCTGCTGGCCGGCCGCCTCGATCACAAGCGCGCGCGGCTGGGCGTGCTGCGCCGGCTGCTGGTGCGGCTGCAGCGGCTGCTGGCGCCCGAGCCGGCCGCGCTGTTCCGCCTGCTGCAGGGCCCGCCGGCGTGGATGGCCGAGGCCGACGCACAGGAGCTGCGCGGCTCGACCGAGGAGTTCTCGGTGGTGCTGCGCGACATGCAGGCGCTGCAGGAACGCATCAAGCTGCTGCAGGAAGAAATAGCGGCCAACGTCAACGAGGACAACAACCGCAGCCTGTTCGTGCTGACGGTGGTCACGGTGCTGGCGCTGCCGATCAACATCCTGGCCGGCCTGTTCGGCATGAACGTGGGCGGCATTCCGCTGGCGGAGCACAGGCACGGGTTCTGGATCGTGGTGGCGATCGTGGCCACCTTCACCGCGGTGGCCGCATGGACGGCATTCCGCAAGAAGCGCTGAGGCGCATGCCCCGTCGCATTAATGCTATTTATTTAGTAGCATCTTCCATAGCATCCATGCGCCCGCGTCAATATTCCAGACCCCCTAGAATGGCGGGGTGTCCTCCATTCTCAATGCCGATCTTCACTGCCACTCCGTGGTCTCCGACGGCACATTGACGCCCGAAGAACTGGCCGCACGCGCCGCCGCCAACGGGGTCGAGCTCTGGGCCCTCACCGACCACGACGAGGTCGGCGGCCAGCACCGCGCTGCCGCCGCGGCCCGCGCGAACGGCATGCGCTACCTCACCGGCACCGAGATCTCGGTGACCTTCGCGAACGAAACCGTGCACATCGTCGGCCTGGGCTTCGACCCCGACGACGCCGCCATGTCGCAGGGCCTGTACGACACGCGCGGCGGCCGCGGCAAGCGCGCGCAGGAAATGTCCGAGGGGCTGGCCAAGGTCGGCATCCATGGCGCCTACGAAGGCGCGCTCAAGTTCGTCGGCAACCCCGAACTGATTTCGCGCACGCACTTCGCGCGCTTCCTGGTCGAGCAGGGCCATTGCCGCGACACGCCCGAGGTGTTTCGCAAGTTCCTCACCGAAGGCAAGCCGGGCTATGTGCCGCACCGCTGGGCCTCGCTGAAAGATGCCGTGCAGTGGATCACCGCCGCCAAGGGCATGGCCGTGATCGCGCACCCGGGCCGCTACAAGTTCACGGCCAACGAGGAGTACGCGCTGTTCCTCGAGTTCAAGGCGCATGGCGGCCAGGCGATCGAGGTCGTCACGGGCAGCCACACGACGGCCGAATACGTCGAGTACGCCGACAAGGCGCTCGAGTTCGATTTCGCCGCCTCGCGCGGCAGCGATTTCCACAGCCCCGACGAGAGCCACTGCGATCTCGGCAAGCTGCCACCGTTGCCCGGCGCCCTCACGCCGGTGTGGGAACTGCTCGGCCACCGCATCCAGCAGTGAGCCAGAGCCCCGGGCCCGGCACCGACAACGCGGCCAGCGCCGCGCTGGCCCAGGCACGCGCCGCGGCGCAAATCAGCCGCCGCACCGAGTCCGAACGCATCCTCGCGGGCATCGGGCTGGTGATGCTGGCCGTGGCCTGCTTCGCCACGCTCGACACCGCCACCAAGTACTCGACGCTCGCCGTGCCCGTGCTCATGGGCGTGTGGTTCCGCTACGCCTTCCAGGCCGTGGCCACCACGCTGGTGCTGCTGCCGCTGCGCGGCACGGCCCTGCTGCGCACGCAGCACCCGCGCTACCAGGCGCTGCGCGGGGCGCTGCTGCTGGGCTCGAGCCTTTTTGCCTTCCTGAGCCTGCGCTACATGCCGCTGGCCGAGTTCACGTCGATCGTGCTGATCGCGCCGCTGGTCATCACGCTGCTGGCGGCCACCACGCTCAAGGAACAGGTCTCGCCGCTGCGCTGGACGCTGGTGGCGGGTGGCTTCCTCGGCACGCTGGTCATCCTGCGCCCGGGCGGCGGCAGCTTCAGCTGGGCCGTGTTGCTGCCGCTGGGGCTGGTGCTGACCAACGCCTGGTTCCAGGTGCTTACCAGCAAGCTCGCACAGACCGAGAACCCGCTGACGATGCACTTCTACACGGGCTGGGTCGGCACGCTGCTCGCCTCGGTGGCCGTGCCCTTCGCCTGGACCGCCCTGCCCTCGTGGGAATGGTGGGCGCTGCTGTGTCTCATGGGTTTCATGGGCACGGTGGGACACTTCATGCTGATCCTGGCCTACCAGCGCGCGCCGGCGTCCACCCTCACGCCGTACCTGTACGCGCAGATCGCCTTTGCGATGCTGGGCGGCTGGCTCATCTTTTCCCACGTGCCCGACCGCTTCTCGCTGATCGGCATGGCGATGATCGCCGTGTGCGGCGCCGCCGGTGCGTGGCTCACCGTGCGCGAGCGGCGTGTGCCGATCGAACCCGCGGAATCCTGATCAGGAGATCTTCCTCATGGCCCAGTACTTCGAAGTCCATCCCGAGAACCCGCAGCAGCGCCTGCTGAAGCAGGCCGTGGCGCTGCTCGCGCGCGGCGAGATCGTGGCGGTGCCCACCGACTCCAGCTACGCGCTGGCCTGCCACCTGGACGACAAGGACGCGGTCGACCAGCTGCGCCGCATCCGCCAGGTCGACGAGAAACACCACCTCACGCTGCTGTGCCGCGACCTGAGCGAGCTGGCCAACTACGCGCGCGTCGACAACAAGCAGTACCGCCTGCTGAAGGCCGCCACGCCCGGGCCCTACACCTTCCTGCTCGAAGCCACCAAGGAAGTGCCGCGCCGCGTGAGCCACCCGCAGCGCAAGACCATCGGCCTGCGTGTGCCCGACCACAAGGTGCTGCTGGAGCTGCTGTCGCTGCACGGCGCGCCGCTGCTGGCCACCACCCTCATCGCGCCCGGCGAGACCGAGGCGCTGAACGACGCACAGGAAATCCGCGACCGCTTCGAGAAGCAGATCGGCGCCGTCATCGACGCTGGCGCCTGCCCGTCGCAGCCGACCACCGTGGTCGACCTCACGCCCATGGGCACGGGCGACGACCCGGTCGTGGTGCGCCAGGGCCGGGGTGCACTCGCGGTGCTTGGCCTCTGACAAACGGCTCGGCCGCCCCATTCCTCTCTGACACAATCACGCAGTGGATATTTCCAATCTGATACAGACGGTCCTGATTTACGCACTGCCGGTGATCTTCGCGATCACCGTGCACGAAGCGGCGCACGGCTACGTGGCACGCCACTTCGGGGACAACACCGCGGCCATGATGGGCCGCGTGACGCTCAACCCGCTGAAGCACATCGACCCCATCGGGACCATCCTGATGCCGCTGATGCTGTACTTCGCGACTTCGGGCGCCTTCCTGTTCGGCTATGCCAAGCCGGTGCCGGTCAACTTCAACCGCCTGCGCCATCCCAAGCGCGACATGATCTGGGTCGCGCTCGCGGGCCCCGCGTCCAATTTCATCCAGGCCATCCTGTGGGCCGTGCTGCTGATCGCGATCGTCGCGGCCGGCGTCAATGAAACCTTTTTCATCAAGATGGCGCAGGGCGGCGTGCTGGTCAACCTCGTGATGTGGGCCTTCAACCTGTTCCCGCTGCCCCCGCTCGACGGCGGCCGCGTGCTCGCCGGCCTGCTGCCCAGCGGCCCGGCGCAAAATTTCCTGGCGCGCATCGAGCCCTACGGTTTCTTCATCGTGATGGCGCTGGTGCTTGCCGGCATCGTCAGCAACTACTGGCTGCGCCCGCTGATGGATGCCGGCTACTTCGTGGTCAACCTGCTCATCACGCCGCTCAAGGCAATGCTGCTCTAAGTTTCTTCTTCCGTCCCATGGCTTCGTCTTCTCCCGCTCCCCTGCGCGTCCTGACCGGCATCACGCCGTCGGGCACGCCGCATCTCGGCAACTACGTCGGCTCGATCCGCCACTCGGTGCGCCAGAGCGTCGCGGCCGGCGTCGAGAGCTACTTCTTCCTGGCCGACTACCACGCACTCATCAAGGTGCAGGAGCCCGCGCTCATCCAGCGTTCCACGCTCGAAATCGCCGCCAGTTGGCTGGCCTGCGGGCTCGACCCCGAACGCGTCACGTTCTATCGCCAGTCGGACATCGCCGAGATCACCGAGCTCACCTGGTTCCTGACCTGCGTCACCGGCAAGGGCGTGCTCAACCGCGCCCACGCCTACAAGGCCCAGCTCGACAAGAACATCGCCAAGGGCGAAGAGCCCGATGCCGACGTCACCGCGGGCCTGTTCATGTACCCCGTGCTCATGGGCGCCGACATCCTGATGTTCAACGCCCACAAGGTGCCCGTGGGCCGCGACCAGGTGCAGCACATCGAGATGGCGCGCGACATGGCGCAGCGCTTCAACCACCAGTACGGCGAGCACTTCACGCTGCCCGACGCCGAGATCGACGATGCGGTCGCCACCTTGCCCGGCCTGGACGGCCGCAAGATGAGCAAGAGCTACAACAACACGATCCCGCTGTTCGCGCCGCGCGCGCAGCTGCAAAAGCAGATCGCCAGCATCGTCACCGACTCGCGCGCGCCCGGCGAGCCCAAGGACACCGAGGGCTCGGCCCTCTTCCAGATCTACCAAGCCTTCGCCAGCACCGAGGAAACCGAAGCGCTGCGCAAGGCGTACGCCGACGGCATCGCCTGGGGCGACGCCAAGCAGGTGCTGTTCGAGCGCATCGACCGCGAAGTGGCGCCGCTGCGCGCGCGCTACGAGGCGCTCATGAACGACCCCGCCGAGATCGAGCGCATCCTGCTGCTAGGGGCCGAGAAGGCGCGCAAGCTGTCGCGCCCCTTCATGACCTCGCTGCGCCACGCGGTCGGCCTGCGCAACCTCGCGGCGGGCCGCGACGGCGGCGGCACCAAGGCTGCCAAGGTGGCAAAGCCCAGCTTCAAGCAATACCGCGAGAAGGCCGACGGCCTTTTCTATTTCAAGCTGCTCGATGCGCGCGGCGAAACCCTTCTGCAAAGCCGTGGATTCGCGTCACCGCAGGAAGCGGGCCGTACCATCGCCGACTTGCAGGCGCAACGCGGCGCGGCGCTCACGGCACTGGCCGCGCAGCTCGAACCGGTCGACGCGCAACAGGCTCGCGCCGCCACCGAGGCGCTGGAGGCACTGGCGGAGGCAACGTCCACCACTCAGGGACATTGATCCGGCAACGACCCGCAGGCCATCCGCCTACGGGTGCGACAAGAGAGAAGACGGTGCGATCACAAAGGAAGAAAACATGAGCATTTATGTCATCGACGACCACCCCCTGATGCGCGACGCGATCGTGATGGTCCTGCGTCGCCTGCGCCCCGCCGAGAACATCGTCGAGCTCGAGCGGCTCGACAAGCTCGCCAGTTCGGTCCAGCAGCGTGGCGCGCCCACCCTTTTCTGCCTGGACCTGAAGCTGCCGGACACCAATGGCGTCTCGGGCGTGATCGCGGTCAAGCAGGTCTATCCGAACGTGCCGATCGCCGTGTATTCGGCGGCCCCGGCTGCCGACATGGAAGACGCCTGCATCGAGGCCGGCGCTGATACCTACATCGAGAAGTCGGCCAGCTCCAACGAGCTGGCAGCCGCCCTGCGCGGCCTGCTGATGGCCGGGTCGGAAGACGACACCGAAGAGATGCCGGCCGCCAACAGCGGCAAGCTCTCCAAGCGCCAGACCCAGCTGATCGCCATGCTCGACAAGGGCATGAGCAACCGCGACATCGCGACCGACCTGGAGATCAGCGAACACACGGTGAAGGTGCACCTGTGGCGCCTGTTCCGCCGCCTGGGCGTGAAGAGCCGTACGCAGGCCCTGCACTACGCACGCACGAATGGGCTGCTCTCGGGCTGAGCCCGCGAAGCTGCTGGCTTGATCAGGAACCGCGCCTCGTGCGCGGTTTTTTCATGGGCGGTGCGAGAGCGCTTGAGGGCGACCGCTCAGCCGCCCGACGCACTCACCCGCGCCTGCGCCACCGCCTCGTCGGCATCGTGCAGCGCCACGCGGAACACGCTGCCGCTGCCCAGGCGCGAGCGCACGCTGACCGGGTGGCCCAGCACGTGCGACAAGCGCGCCACGATCGCCAGGCCCAGGCCGAAGCCGTCGGAGGTGCCGGCGTGGTCGGCCACCTTGTAGAACTCGAGGAACACGTCGCGCAGGTGCTCGGGCGCGATGCCGATGCCGGTGTCCCACACCTCCACGCGCATGCCCTCGCGGGTCTGGCGCGCGGCCAGCAGCACGCCGCCTTCGGTCGTGTACTTGATGGCGTTGGCGAGCAGGTTGCCGATCATGCGGCGCACGCGGATCGGGTCGGTGAGGAACGAGCCTTCGGTCACGTGCACCCGGAAGTCCAGGCCCCGGCTCTCGGCCACGGGGCGGTACTGCAGCTCGAGGTCGTGCAGCAGCTCGGCCACGTCGACGCGCTCGATGTGCAGCCGCACCTGCCCCGCGTCGATGCGCGCCAGGTCGAACATGGAATCGAACAGCGCGTTCACCGCGTGGGTGGCACGCACGATCTTCGGCGCAAGCTCGAGCACCAGCTCGGGCTCGTTGCGCAGCCAGTCGGCGTACAGCGACAGCGCCAGCACGGGCTGGCGCATGTCGTGCGCGGCGCTGGCCAGGAAGCGGTTCTTCATGGCCACGGCCGACACCGCCGCCTGCCGCTGCTGCGTGAGCGACTTGATGAGGATGTGGTTGTGGAACAGCAGCTCCAGGCTGTTGCGCGCCGTCTCATGGATGTTGCGGCCGGCGCGCAACAGCAGGAACCAGTGCAGCGCCGGCAGCAGCGGCATCAGGTAGCCGTACTGGAAATGCGGGTGCTGCATGGTGACGGCCACGAGGCGCACCAGCACCGCGCCGAGCATGGTGATGAACAGCGTGTTGACGTAGCGCTTGAGCAGCGGCGGGTGCAGCGCCAGCCCGTTGAGCGGGAAGGTGCCCACGCCGGCCACGATGAGCCAGCTCATGAACTGGTTGACCTGCGGCGTGCGCTCGAAGAACAGCAGCACCGAACAACCCCACACCACCGCACTGGTGCTCCACACGAAGCCGTAGCGGTCGGTGAACTGCTGCTGCGCGACCGCGCTGCGCCCGGCGTAGCGCACGGCATACACGCGCGCGCCCCAGGCCCGGCAGGCGGTGGCGATGATGCCGGCGGCCAGCCAGGTCAGCAGCTCCCAGCGGGGCACGTGGCCCCAGCCCAGGCCAACCATGGCCGGCATGAGCGCCGCCGAAACGATATAGGAGCCGCGCGCCGAGCGCATCAGGCTGCGGATGAGTTCCCCGCGCACCCACGACTCGGCCTCGTCGGCCGACGCCGGAGCGGGTGTCACGCTTGCGATCGACGCATTCGCCATGGATGCATGACCGCGGTTGATGCGGCCAAACCAGAGAAAGATGGAGACAGACGCCTGCGCAGGCGCCAGAAGTTCGCGATCTTAACGGTCTGTCGCCCACGGTTTCGGGAAGTAACCGCAGAAAATCCGCCCTCCCCGCACGCCGGCCCGCCGCGACACCCCGTTTACCATGCGGGCTGCCGACACACACCGCACCCCATGCTGAACAACATCACCCCTTTCCTCGTCCACTGGGCCATCACCGGCATCTCGCTGTGGGTGGCCAGCCATCTCTTCAAGGGACTCAAGTTCGACAGCACCGCGGCGCTGATCGTGTCGGCGCTGCTGCTCGGCCTGGCTAACGCGGTCGTCAAGCCGCTGCTGATCTTCCTCACGCTGCCGCTGACGCTGCTGACCTTCGGCCTGTTCCTGCTGGTCATCAACGCGCTGATGGTCATGCTCGTGGCGGCGCTGGTGAAGGGCTTCAAGGTGTCGGGCTTCTGGACCGCCCTCTTCGCGAGCATCTTCATCTCGCTGCTGAGCATCCTCATCGGCTCGTTCGTGACCGGCGGCGATCCGGCCGAGCAGATCCAGATGCCGCAGGGCGGCAACTGGCTCTGAGCGGCCAACGGAAGCAGCGCGCTCAGCGCTGCGCGCTCGCCATGTAGTCCACCGTCAGCTGCGACAGCGTGCGCACGCCGATCAGCAGGCTGGCTTCATCGACGAAGAAGCGCGGCGAGTGGTTGGGCTCGGCCTTGGCTGCGTCGCGACCGGGCGGCGTGGCACCGATCATCACGAACAGGCCGGGCGCCTTCTGCGCGAAGAACGAGAAGTCTTCGCCGCCCGTGCCCTTCGGAATCACGACCGGCTTGGCGCCCGGCACGCGCTGCAGGCTGGGCACCATCTGCGCCGTCAGGGCGGCGTCGTTCACGGTGGGCGCGTAGCCGTCGGCCTCGAAGCGGACCTCGGCCGTGCCGCCGCCGCTTTGCGCGATGTGCGAGGCGGTCTCGCCCATGCGCTTGATGATGAACTGGCGCATCTCGTCGTCGTAGGTGCGCAGCGTGCCGCTCATCTCGACCGCGTCGGGAATGATGTTGTAGCGCGTGCCCGCGTTGAAGGTGCCCACGCTGAGCACCGACGGCTCCTTGGTCACGTTGACCTGGCGGCTCGCGATGGTCTGGAAGCCCAGCACGATCTGCGAGCCCAGCACGATCGGGTCGACCCCGCTCCAGGGCTGCGAGCCGTGCGTCTGGCGGCCCTTCACGCTGACCTTGAAGGTGTCCGAACTCGCGGTGATGGGGCCGGGCTTGTAGCCGATCTGTCCGGTGTTCAGCCCCGAGACCAGGTGCAGGCCGAACACGGCGTCGGGCGTGGGCGCGTCGAAGGCGCCTTCGGCCAGCATGCGGCGCGCGCCGCCGATCTCGGCGTTGGGCAGCTTCTCCTCGGCCGGCTGGAAGATCAGCTTCACGGTGCCCGGCAACTGCGCCTTCATCGAGGCCAGCACCTCGGCCACGCCCATGAGGATCGCCACGTGGCCGTCGTGGCCGCAGGCGTGCATGACATCGACCGTAGCGAAACCCCACTGGGCACGGGCCTTGGAGGCGAAGGGCACATCGACCTGCTCCTTCACGGGCAGCGCATCCATGTCGGCGCGCAGCGCCACCACCGGGCCGGGCTTGGCGCCGCGCAAGGTGGCGACCACGCCGGTCACGGCCACGCCTTCGCGCACCTCGTAACCCAGCGCCTTCAGGTGGGCCGCGACCAATGCGGCGGTGCGCTTTTCCTGGTTGCCGAGTTCGGGGTGCTGATGGATGTCGCGGCGCCAGTCGATCACCTTCTGCTCGATGGCCTTGGAACGCTCGGCGATCAGCGGGTACAGCGGCACTGCGGCGGCCGGCGCGGGCGATGCCGCAGCGGCAGGCGCCTCCTGCGCCGAGGCACACAGGGACGAGACGGCAAGAACGATGGGCAGGCACAGGCGTGCGGCCGGACGGAATCGGTGGGACATGGTGAGGTGTTGTCTGAAAGCGGAAGAAGGGAAGGACCCGCCGGGCGGGAGCCCTTCGTCCGCACGGCCCCATCGGGCCGGCAGCCGATGCGCCCTTGTCTGCCGCCCGACCCCCTGAGCGTAGGAAGGCCACCGATTGGCGTCCAATCGCTTTTGCATCAACTGATAATGATTGCCTATCGATGGCTTCCGACACACCCACACCCTCTTCCGTGCTGCACGAGCGGCTGCTCGCGCGCTTGCGCCTGCGCCATCTGAAGCTGATCGACGCGCTGGCCGCGCACTCGCACCTGCGCCGCGCGGCCGACGCGATCCACATCAGCCAGCCGGCGGCCACGCAGATGCTGCAGGAGGTCGAGAGCCTGATCGACACGCCGCTGTTCGAGCGCCACGCGCGCGGCATGCGCATCACCGAGGCCGGGCGCCTGCTGGCGCTGCATGCGCGCATGGTGATCGACGCGATGCAGGTCGCCAGCGACAGCCTCGCGGCGCTGGCCGCGCAGGAGACCCGCGCACTGCGCATCGGCGCCATCGAGGCGGCCATCGCCAGCGTGCTGCAGCCCGCGCTCAACGGGCTGCATGCGAAGCACCCCAAGCTGCGCCTGTTCATCGAGGAAGGCAACATCGAACGGCTCACGGTCGGCCTGCGCGCGGGTGCCTTCGATGCCGTGCTGCTGCGCCAGCCGGCGCGCGTGCCCGACGCCCACCGCTTCGTGCCGCTGCGCAGCGACTCGGTGGTGGTGATCGCCGGCGTCAATCATCCGGCCGCGCAGCGCAAGCGCCTGCGGCTGCGCGACCTCGCCGACTCGCGCTGGGTGCTGCCGCCGTCGCACTTCGCGGTGCGTCAGGTGATGGAGGCCGCCTGGGCTGCCGAGCAGATCGTGCCGCGCCCGCACGCCATCCAGGTGCTCACGCCGCAGCTGGTGCGCGCCCTGCTCTCGCAGCCCGACGTGGTGGTGCCGGTGCCTCGCACCGTGCTCGACCAGCTCGACCGCTCGGCCGTGGTCGAGCTGCCGCTGCGCATGAACGCGCCCATCGCGCCACTGGGCATCCTGTACCGCAGCGACAACGCGGTCGGGCCGCTGGTGCTGCTGGTCGACTTCCTGGTCGCGCAGGCGAAAAAGAAGCCGTGACAGAAGCCCTGACGGCCACGGGCATCGCCCTGCTTCACACCTGCTTAACCGGGCGATAGCACACTCGACCCCACCCGCCGGCCCTTCCCGGGCATGGCACGGTTTCCGCTCTGTAAAGTTCGCCGCCCCCGCGCCGCGGCATTGAACTCGACGGCGCGTGCCCGCTCCATCTTTGGCTTTCGTCACTTCTGCCTGTCCATGCCCGTCCACTTCGCCTCCCGTTCCGCCCCGCTCCTCACGGCCCTGTGCATCGCCGCCGCCCTCGTGGGGTGCTCGCGCACCAACGTGGAGTCTCCGGGCATGGCCAAGGCGGCCCCCGAGAAAGAAGTCGGCATCGTCACGCTGAAGTCCGAAGTGCTGGCCCTGAGCACCGAGCTGCCCGGTCGCACCGCCGCCCCGGTCATCGCCGAGATCCGCCCGCAGGTCGGCGGCATCCTCAAGGAAAGGCTCTTCACCGAAGGCTCGCAGGTCAAGGCCGGCCAGGTGCTCTACCAGCTCGACCCGGCCTCGCTGCAGGCGGCGCATGCGAGCGCGCAGGCCAGCGCGCGCAAGGCCGAGTCGGCCCTGGCCACGGCCCGCACCGTGGCCAAGCGCAATGCCGAGCTGGTGAAGATCGACGCCATCAGCCGCCAGGTGTTCGATGAAACCCAGGCCGCCGCGCAGCAGGCCGAAGCCGACCTCGGCGTGGCGCGCGCCGCCGAGCAGACCGCGCGCATCCAGCTGGGCTACACCCGCATCACCTCGCCGATCACCGGCTGGGCAGAGCTCTCGACCGTGACCCCGGGCGCGCTGGTCACCGCCAACCAAGCGGCCGCCATGACCACCGTGCAGCAGCTCGACCCGATCCATGTGCACGTCACGCAGTCGAGCAGCGAACTCTTGCGCCTGAAGCGCGAGCTCGCCAGCGGCCGGCTGCAGCGCGCCAGCGAGGCCGAGGCACGCATCCAGCTGCTGCTCGAAGACGGCAGCCCCTACCCGCACGCCGGGCGCCTCACCTTCAGCGGCGTGACGGTCGATGCCGGCACCGGCAGCGTCACGCTGCGCGCCGTGGTGCCCAACCCCGACAAGCTGCTGATGCCCGGCATGTACGTGCGCGCCGTCTTGCAAGAGGGCGTGAACGACGCCGCCCTGCTCGTGCCGCAACAGGCCGTCACGCGCGCGCCCGACGGCAGTGCCTCCACGCTGGTGATCGATGCCGACAACAAGGTCGAGAAGCGCCCCATCCGCATCGGCCGCGCCATCGGCACGCGCTGGCAGGTGATCGACGGCCTGGTCGCGGGCGACCGCGTGCTCATGGAAGGCTCGCAGCGCGTGAAGGTGGGCGACAAGGTGCGCACGGTCGACCTGGGCGCCCGTCCCGCCAGCGCTGCCATCGCGAGCGCCAAGCCCGACGCTGCTTCCACCACCCTCGCGCGCTGAGGCCACGCCATGGCCCAGTTCTTCATCGACCGCCCCATCTTCGCGTGGGTGCTTTCCATCGTCGTCATGCTCGCCGGCCTGATGGCCATTCGCACGCTGCCGCTCGAGCAGTACCCCGACATCGCGCCGCCGCGCGTGTCCATCGGCGCCACCTACACCGGCGCCTCGGCCAAGACGGTCGAAGACTCCGTCACCCAGGTCATCGAACAGCAGATGAAGGGGCTGGACAACCTGCTGTACATGCAGTCGACCAGCAACTCGTCGGGGCAGGCGCGGCTGTCGCTCACCTTCGACGCGGGCACCAACATCGACGTGGCCCAGATGCAGGTGCAGAACAAGCTGCAGCAGGCCATGTCCCGCCTGCCGCAGCAGGTGCAAAGCCGCGGCGTCACCGTCACCAAGGGCGGCAACGACTTCCTCATGATCGTCTCGATGTTCTCCGGCGACGGCAGTGCCTCGGCGGTGGACGTGGGCGACTTCATCAGCAGCAACCTCGTCGACGTCATCAGCCGCATCGACGGCGTGGGCGAAGTGCAGACCCTGGGCACCGGCTACGCCATGCGCCTGTGGCTCGACCCCGACAAGCTGCGCAAGTACGCGCTCATGCCTTCCGACGTGGGCAGCGCCATCACCGCGCAGAACGCGCAGGTCTCGGCCGGCCAGCTCGGCGCGCTGCCGGCCATTGCGCAGCAGCAGCTCAACGCCACCATCACCGCGCGCAGCAAGCTGAAGACGGTCGAGGAGTTCGAGAACGTGGTGCTGCGCGCCACGCCCGACGGTGCCGTGGTGCGCCTGAGAGACGTGGCCCGTATCGAGCTGGGCGCCGAGAACCTCACGGTGCGTTCGGTGCTGAGCGGCCGCCCAGGCGCCGGCATGGGCATCGTGCTGGCCGATGGCGCCAACGCGGTGCAGGTGGCCGAGGCGGTGAAGGCCAAGGTGGCCGAACTGCAGCCGCTCTTTCCCAACCAGATGCAGACCTTCGTGAGCTACGACACCACGCCCTTCGTGAGCGCGTCGATCGACGAGGTGGTGAAGGCGCTGGCAGAAGCCATGCTGCTGGTCGTGCTGGTCATGTACATCTTTCTGCAGAACTTCCGCGCCACGCTGATCCCGGCCATTGCGGTGCCGGTGGTGCTGCTGGGCACCTTCGGCGTGCTGTCGATGGCCGGCTACTCGATCAACACGCTCACGATGTTCGGCATGGTGCTGGCCATCGGCCTGCTGGTGGACGACGCCATCGTGGTGGTGGAAAACGTCGAGCGCGTGATGCACGAGGAAGGCCTCTCGCCCAAGGAGGCCACGCGCAAGTCGATGGCCGAGATCACGCCTGCGCTGATCGGCATCGCGCTGGTGCTGTCGGCCGTGTTCATCCCCATGGCCTTCTTCGGCGGCTCGACCGGCGTGATCTACCGCCAGTTCTCGATCACCATCGTCTCGGCCATGGCGCTGTCGGTGTTCGTGGCGCTCACGCTCACGCCCGCGCTGTGCGCCACGTTGCTGAAGCCCGTTGCCAAGGGCGGCCATGCAGAACCCCGCAAGGGCGTGCTGGGCATGGTCGACCGCTTCTTCGCGGGCTTCAATCGCACCTTCGACAAGGGCGCCGACCGCTACCAGGGCGTGGTCGGCGGCATCATGCGGCGCGGCAAGCGCAGCCTCGTGGTGTACCTGCTCATCGCGGCCGTGATGGCGCTGCTGTTCATGCGCCTGCCCACGTCCTTCCTGCCCGATGAAGACCAGGCCTTCCTGCAGGTGCAGGTGACGCTGCCGCCGGGCGCGTCCGATGCGCGGCTGCAGCCGGTGGTCGCGCAGATGCAGGACTACTTCACCAAGCAGCCCGAGGTGGTGAGCGTGAACGTGATCACCGGGCAGAACGGCGACCAGAGTTCGGCACGCGCCTTCGTGAAGCTCAAAGACTGGGCCGAGCGCGAAGGCGCCGGCCAGTCGGCCGCCGAACTCGCGCGGCGCGCCAACAAGGAACTCTCGACGATCCGCGACGCGCGCATCTTCGTGCTGCTGCCGCCGGCGGTACGCGGGCTCGGCGCCAACGCGGGCTTCAACTTCCACCTGAAGGACATCAACGGGCTGGGCCACGACGCGCTCGTGAAGGCGCGCGACCAGCTCATCGACCTGCTCTCCAAGCGGCCCGAAGTCGCGAACGTGCGCAGCAACAACCTGGACGACACGCCGCAGTTCGCGGTGGACATCGACGACGCGCGCGCCGGTGCATCGAGCCTGGCCACGTCCGACATCGACAGCACGCTCTCCAGCGCCATGGGCGGCACCTACATCAACGACTTTCTGGACAACGGCCGCGTCAAGCGCGTGTACATGCAGGGCGACACCGCCTTCCGCATGCTGCCCACCGACATCGACCGCTGGAGCGTGCGCAACAGCCTGGGCCAGATGGTGCCGTTCCCGGCGTTCTCGAGCTCGCGCTGGACGTACGGCTCTCCGCAGCTGCAGCGCTACAACGGCAGCCCCAGCTACGAGTTCGTGGGTGATGCCGCGCCCGGCGTCAGCTCGGGCGTCGCGATGGCCGCCGTCGACGAAGTGATGAAGCAGATGCCCGCCGGCATCGGCTACGAATGGACCGGCGCCTCGTTCCAGGAACGCCTGTCAGGCGCGCAGGCGCCGCTGCTCTACGCCATCTCGATCCTGTTCGTGTTCCTGTGTCTTGCCGCCCTGTACGAGAGCTGGTCGGTGCCGTTCTCGGTGATCCTCGTGGTGCCGCTGGGCATCGTCGGCGCGCTGCTGTTCACCAGCCTGCGCGGCCTGAGCAACGACGTGTACTTCCAGGTCGGCCTGCTGACCACCGTGGGCCTGTCGTCGAAGAACGCGATCCTGATCGTCGAGTTCGCCAAGCAGCTGCAGGAGCAAGGCAAGGGCGTGATCGAAGCCACGCTGGAAGCCGTGCGCCTGCGGCTGCGCCCCATCCTCATGACCTCGCTGGCCTTCGGCTTCGGCGTGCTGCCGCTCGCCATCGGCACCGGCGCGGGCGCAGGCGGACGCCACTCGATCGGCACCGCGGTGCTCGGCGGCATGGTGGTCGGCACGGCGCTGGGCATCTTCTTCGTGCCGCTGTTCTTCGCATTGATTCGCGGCTGGCTGGAAGGCCGACGCAAGCCAGCCGAAGCACCAGAGGCCTTGCCCGCAGAACAGGGAGCGCAATGATGATTCGCTCCACCCTGCCCCGCCTTCCCCTGCGCGCACTGGCCTGTGCCGCCATGGCCTCGGCCGTGCTCGCGGGCTGCGTCAACCTCGCACCCGCGTATGAAACGCCCGCCTCGCCGGTGCCCGCTGCGCTGCCCTCGGCCGGCGTCACCGCCGCCACGCCGCTGGACATTGGCTGGCGCGACTTCTTCGTCGACAAGCAGCTGCAAGGCGTGATCGAACTCGCGCTCGCGAACAACCGCGACCTGCGTGTGGCGGCGCTCAACATCGAGCGTGCGCGCGCCCAGTACGGCATCGCGCGGGCCGACCTGTTCCCCACCGTCAACGCCGGTGCAAGCGGCACGCGCGCGCGCACGCCGGGCAGCCTGTCGACCAGTGGCGAATCGCGCATCGCCTCGCAGTACAGCGCCAACCTCGGCATGACGGCCTACGAGCTCGACCTGTTCGGGCGCGTGCGCAACCTCGGCGACTCGGCGCTGCAGAGCTACTTCCAGACCGAGGAAACGCAACGCAGCACGCAGATCAGCCTGGTGGCCTCGGTCGCCACCGCGTGGCTGCAACTGGCCGCCGACGAACAGCGCCTGCAACTCGCGCGCAGCACGCTCGAGAGCCAGCGCAAATCCTTCGAGCTGGTGCAGCGCAGCCATGCGCTCGGTGCGCAGTCGGGCCTTGCGCTGGCGCAATCGCAAAGCACGGTCGATGCCGCGCGCGCCGACGCCGCAGCCTTCGACAGCCAGGTCGAGCAAGACCGCAACGCGCTCGCGCTGCTGGTCGGCGCCACGCCGCCACCCGAGCTGCTGCCGACCGCCGCGACCACCGCCGACGTGGCGCAACTGCTCGTGCCGCCGGCCGGCCTGTCGTCGAGCGTGCTGCAGCAGCGCCCCGACGTGCGCGCCGCCGAGCACGCGCTGCGTGCGAGCAATGCCGACATCGGCGCAGCACGCGCAGCTTTTTTCCCGCGCATCGCACTCACGGCCTCGGCCGGCACCGCGAGCAGCACCCTCTCGGGCCTGTTCACCAGCGGCAGCAAGGCCTGGAGCTTCGCACCGTCGATCAGCGTGCCGATCTTCGACGGCGGCGCTAACCGCGCCAACCTGCAGGTCGCGCAGGCGCAGCAGAAGATCCAGATCGCCACCTACGAGAAGGCCGTGCAGACCGCCTTCCGCGAAGTGGCCGATGCGCTGGCCGAACGCCGCACGCTGGCCGAGCGCCTCGACGCCCAGCGCTCGCTGCGCAACGCCACCGCACGCAGCTTCGAGCTCTCGCAGGCACTCTTCAAGAGCGGCGCCGCCAACTACCTCGACGTGCTGGACGCGCAGCGCAGCGACTATGCGGCGCAGCAGACGCTGATCGGTCTGCAGCTCACGGAGCAGACGAACCGGCTGGCGATCTACAAGGCGCTGGGGGGTGGGTGGAGCGAAGTGGGAACGGCCAAAAAAGAAAACGGTGCCTGAGGAACGCTGCGCCACGCCTCGAGGGAGAAATGAGAGCTGGCGTCGAGCGCGCACTCATGGTGCCTGGCTGGGCCTGGTACGTGAGGCTAGAAAAGGCGGCACATGAAGTGCAAGCCGCCCGCATCGAATGCCCACACCCATACGCCGACGCCAACCGCAACAGCAATGAGGCCGAACGCGAAACGCCACAACCAATGCACCCCTGTGTTCAGGCACAACTGCAGGACGAAGAGCCCCAGCACCGAGACTACCCCGACCCAGAAGTAAAGCCCCCAGTTCACCCAGCCGTTGGCACACGAATATCCGTTACCAATACCAAAGGCCATTGCGACGAATGCGAGATAGGTCGCCAGGGGAACTGCCACCGCCAGCAACTTGTTGCTGTGTGAAATCCAGTGCTTCATGACGGATCGCCTCGCCTCAGGGTTAAGTGGTTCGCCGTGCCGCGCCTGGCAGAACGGGTAGATTGAATTCTCAAAATCATCCTCAATTGATCTGGCTTTTGCTCAGTTGCATGTGTTCGAACTGACTGCCCGTGAAGTCGACGTTCTCGCCGGCCAGGTCATCGGCCTCCACGGTCGTACCCGTGCAGTCCAGTACATCGACGTTGCGCCAGTGCGCCCCGTCGAAGGTCAACTCATTCCACTGGCAGCGCTCGAACTTGGATGCGCTGAACTGGCTCTGCGCGAACTGTGATCGCGTGAAAGTGCAATCGGTGAAGGTGCAGCCCGTGATGGCGATGCCTTCAAAGTCACACGCAGCGAAGGTACAGCCCTTGAATTCGCAACCTGTCCAGCCGGCTTGCCTGAAAGTGCAACCGGTGAAGCTGCTGCCGGTGAAGACACTGGCAGCGAACTGCGCAAGGTTCAGGTCCAGGCCTGCATAGGCGTAGTTGTCGCTCTGCCCGGCCAAGCCAGCCGGCGCACCGCCGGCGCCTTTGCGCCACCGGTCATGGTCGAGGATGATTTGCTGGCTGCTCATGGGCAGCCCCTTCGCAAGCTCGCCATGGTCAGCCGGTTGCCGTCCTGGATCTCCACTGCAACGCCCTGCGCAGAGAACTCAAGCAAGCAACCTTGTGCGTTGTACGCCAGACGCACTTCGCCACCGTCCAGAAAGCGGATGAAGTGCGACACCGAGCCAACAATCGGGGTGATCGTGTAGCTCCGAATGTCCAGCATGTTCTCGATGCCGATCGACTTGATCTCGTCCAGAGCCAAAACCGCCGTCGTGCGCGTGCGCACATGCAGGATGCCGTCGCAGTCTTCATGCATGGTCAACGGGGTGCTGGATTTGATTCGCACCGGTTGAGGGGCGTCACGCCGCGATTCAGTCATCTGCCGCACCCCCGATCCAAGCATTCCACGACAGACCCAGTCACGAGCAGCTTCATGCCGTAGAGGGCGGATTGCCCACGCCGACGTGCGTGATACCCACCGGGCCTTCACGGTTGGCCTGACCCCACCACTGCCAACTGACCTGCACGGGCTCCACATCCAGGTGCATGTCGCGCGGATCGGGGAAAGGTTCGCCCTGCAGCACGTAGCTTTGCCGGTGCCACTGGTTGAAGGTTGCGGCTAACGGATGGGCCTCGGACACGCTGCCGTGCCAGATGCCGGTCGCCGGGCAGGCCATCTCTCCCCAGCAACGCTGGGCATGCTCGGGCTCCACCGCTTCGCGCGCGACGCCCTGGGTCACGCGGGGATTGGCGCTCACCACCTTCGGGGCAGGCTGCGCGATGGGCTCGCCCTTGAAGTGGAAAAGGATGCGTCCGTCTTCGGGCAACAAGCCCGGGCGAGTGCGGTCGAACAACTCGTCGCGGGCGTAGCGCAGGGGCATCTGATCGGCATTCCATTGCGCATGCTGCTCGTTGCGCGGGTGCATCAGTTGCGCCAGCCAGTAGCCCGACACCAGCGCGGCCGTGCTCTCGTGCTGGGCCGGCACGGGCATCGCGAGCTTCTCGGGGAGGACGTGGCCTTCGGGCATGTGGGCACGGCCGGTGCGTTGGGACGCGGGGGAAGGCGGCGGCTCCGTTGGTGCGGGCGGCACGGGCACCACGGCCTTGGCGGCGTCGATCAGGGTCTCCTTGTTGCCGTCCCACTTGGGCAGGGCTGCTGGCGGCAGTGGCAGTACCTTGTCGAGGTTGGGGTACTTGATGAAGGGGTTGGTATAGAGGGCGTCGGCCAGCACTTTGTAGCGTCTCGCGCGAGAGGTGTCGGGGCCACTTCGGACCGGGTCGCTTCCATCATCGAATGAAGCAAATAGAGCGTTCGCAGTCCTCTCGCTGCCAAATTTCACGCCCTCATGAAGAGTTCTCAGCGCTCGGCTGGGATCGTCGCTGTGCAACGCAACGCCCAGTGCGAGTGCCGCATCCCCGCTTCCTTGTGCAAATGCACATTCAAGCATCTTGAAGGCAATAGGTCGGTTGCCCCAGAAGGATGGCGGCTCATCGTGAGTCCCCCTCAATTTGGCGCCGATGTAAGCCTGCGAAGCCATGCTCCCCATGTCCGCCGCCTTCTGCCAGAACGCATAAGCCACCGTCGCATCTCGTTTGAGTGAACCCACGCCCCCCGTGTAGTACGTTCCCATGTTGTCCCAGGCCGCCGGCACGCCCTTGGTCATCAGGTCTTCGGTCAGCTCGATGGCCTTCTCGTCATTCTGCTCAACGCCCACCCCTTTGAGGTAGAACCCCGCCAGATTGAACTGCGCCTTCCAGTGGCCTAGCTTCATCGCTTGCTCGTACAACTGCACGACCCTCGGGTAGTCGCGTTGCTCGGCCCACAGGTCGTGGTTGTCCAGCGCCAGCGCCTGCTGGAACAAGGCCTCGGCTTCGGGCGTGACCGGTGGATTGGCATCCGCCTCGTGCTTGCACTCGAAGGTGGGGCGGTGCGCGTAGAACTGGTCGAGCTTGGTGAAACGAGGCAGCTCGGAATCTTCTTGCATAGGGCATCCTGTCAGGAACAAGGTAGAGGCGAGCAAGGCAGCAATGCCGAGCCTCTGCACGCGGTCAGTTGTTGGGTTCATGAAAAGAACTTTCGCTACGCTAATTTGATGACCGGCGCATCCCGCGAGTCTTCGAAGGGATGGATGAAGCTGTTTTCTACGGGGGCCTTCCCTCCGGTCCTGTTGTATTGGTTGTAGAGCATCCGGTTCTTCCATTTCTCAAACGTGTCCGCAGTCTGCTCGCGGGTGCACTCGCCCCCATTGAGATCTTCCCCCGCCAGATTCCCCCACACCCGTTTTCTGGCTGCCTTCGTGAAGGCCCACTCCTCAGTGCACAGATTGAGTTCGCTGTCCGCCGCCATGCTGCGCGCATTGAGGTTGGCGCTGCCCAGCGTGGTGTAGACGTCGTCCACGAACATCAGCTTGCTGTGGATGTAGATCTCTCGGTAGCGCCCCGGCGTGATCGTGCATTCGGTCAGGTTCTGCGGGTCCACGTCGTCGGGCAGCCCGGCGTTGACGCCGGCCTTGGCGTTCTGTTCGGCCTGCTGCGCGGCGGCCTTCGCCTGCGCATCGTTGTCGCGCGCACGGATCCGGATGTGGCGCGCTTCGTTGTTCGCGTCCCAGGTCATCAGCATCGCTACCACTGTTTTGATGCCCAGGTCGTCCAGTTGGGCCTTCGCATCGACCGGGACGGCATCGACCGATGCGCCCACCGAGCCGCCCTGGGCGCCCTCACCCGCCTGCCTGCGCTGGCGCTCGCCGCGCACCTTGGCGTCGTAGGTGCCCATCTGGGCGCCCGCGCCCAACCCGCCCACGGTGTCGTAGGTGCGGGGCACCATCTGCCCGCGCTCGGGCTGCGGGATCACCACGAACAGGTACAGCGGCGCAATGTCCGATGGCCCGCACCCGGCGGCATGCATCTCCTTGCGGTAGCGCTTGCGGATGTCCTTGAGCATTCGCGGCCACTCGGCCAATTGGAAGTACTGGTTCTCCACGAAGATGTAGTTGACCGCGTTGGCACTGGCCAGCGTGTAGCCCTTGAGGATGGTGGCGTCCTGCGCCTCGGGCTGGGTGCGCTGCACCTGCACGCGGCAGCGCGCGCCCGCCGGCACGGGAATGTCCTTGCGCTGGATGGATTGGCGCTGCTGCGCCAGCGTGGGGCCGCCGAACAGACCCGTGCCGTTGCGGCGAACGACCTTGCCAAGCACACCGACCGGGCCCACGGCACCGGGCATCAGCGCCACGCCGTCGGCACTGTCCCAGCCTTCGACGAAGTTCTGGTTGATGCTGTACAGCGCTTCGCCCTCGACACGGATCGCGTAGTCGCGGTAGGGCTTGCGGTGCCACCGCCGGTCACTGTCGCTGTAGGTATAGCCCGGGCCATCGGCACTGAGTTCGCGCATCGGGTCGTTGAAACCGTGCCGAACGGTGTCCCAGTACTCGGTGACGGAATTCAGTCCCATGACGTAGGCGCACACGTTGCGGCGCTGGCCTGCCGGCGCGGCTTCGTAGTCGATCAGCACGGGTTTCTGGTGGTGCGTACCCACGACGGTCATCGAGGCGCTCTCTGTCAGGTCGCGTCGGGAGTCGGGCAGGTACTTGTTCAGGTTGGCGTTGATGTCGACCGGGTGCCCCCGACGCAGGCGCACCTCCAGGTTCTCGAACGCACCGGAGAGCGCGTCCTTCCACCATTGCTTGCAGAAGTTGGCGCGGTTGGTCAGCACCCAGGCGGGATGGGTGCGCGCACTGTTGTTCAATGGACCGTCGGGCCAGGTCACGTCTGTCTTGCTCGACAGCGATACGGGCGACCAGTTCGACGGAAAGTCCGGCACGTTGCCCGCCGGGATGTTGATGACCGGGCTGACGTACCACAGCAGCAAGCGCACCTTGACGCCCTGACGCGCCTTCTCCACCAGCAGCTCGCCGTAGGGGGTGCCATGCGGCCAGGTGGTGCGCGAGCGCGTCAGCGCCATGCCGGGATCGAAGCCCCACAGCACCAGTTCGATGCTGCGGGTGGCCCGCCGGATGTCCTTCTCGAGGGCCGCAAAGCCCTCTTCGCCGCCCATGAAGAACTGGAGCTGGTTGTTGTCGTGGATGGGATGGGTCTTGTGGTCGTATTCCAGGAACCACTGCAGGGTGCCCTTGGCCCTGCACTTGACCATGTCGATGTGGCTGGTCTCGGGCTTCTGGACCGCCTTGAGAAGTTGAATCAGATCGCTCATGGGCGCCGCCCCTTGCGTGTGTCGGCACCGCGCACGCGTTGGGCGCGGCGCTTGCCGCCGTCCTCGCCGTCCTCGCCGTCCTCGCCGTCCGCGCGGTAGCCCTTGTTGGACAGTTGCTGTTCGTCGCCTTCGGGGGTGGCTTGCCCGGATGCCATGCGCTCTGTGGCCATCGGCACGTCGTGCACGGCGCCGTTGGCCAGCTTGACCTGATAGCGCGCCCCCTTCTCGGCCTTGTCGATGGTCAGTCGTCCATAGTCGTCGAACACGGCTTTCGCCACCTCGCCGCCGTTCTTCAAAAGCGTGTAGGGCTGGCCGGCAAAGAACATCGGCGAGGGGCCCGGCACGTGCTGCACCGAGAACGCTGCCTGCGACTCGGGCGGCATCTGCTTCAGGGCCACCGACGCAAGCTGGCGTTGAGGCCCAGGCTTGTTGGCCGGCCCCACGAGGCTGTGCACGGCGGCGTGCTCGCGCCAGATGCCGTTGGTGCCGCTTTCGATGCCCGAGGCGTTCCAGCGCGTGTAGCTGGTGCCGCCGTTGACAAGCACTTCTTCCTTCGCCGTGATGGTGATCCGGTTGCCTTCCACCTTGACGTCCAGCTTGGCGATGACGTTGATGCAGTCCTTGAGCGCCTGGATGTCGATGTCCGAGGCTGCCGCCACCAGGCGGATGCCTTTTTCAAATGCAGCAATGCGCACGGCGTCCTTGGCGCTGGCCAGCAGGCTCGCGCCCGCAGCGATGCTGGTGTGCGCGCCGCTCGTGATCGCATGGTGTTCGTTGCTGGCCTGGTGCGTGGAGCCTGCGCTCGTGGTCTCGATGCCCGCCGGGCTGGCCAGCACCAGATGCGGTTCGCCGAACTCGGGGAACTCGCCTTCACCCGGGTTGCCGCCCGCACCCCTGATCGCATCGTTCTGGGCCTTGAGGTGCCTCGCCACCTCGTCCTGGTCGCCTGCGTCGTGGGCCTGGGCCTGTTGCGCCGCTTCGCCAAGACGCTCGTGCAGGTCACGCCCCCGCGCCAGCCGCTGCACGGTCTCCGCCATGTCGGTGATGTGGGCCTGGGCATCGGGTCGGCCTTCGGTGGTCACGAGCAACCCGTCTTGCGCGCGAATGACGCCATGGCCGTCGCTGCGCAATTCGAAACCCTGGCCCCGGGCGTCCTTGCGCCCGGCGTTGTCTTCGATGCGGCTGATGTGGCCCAGGCTCAGCGAACTGCTGTCGTGATCGCTCTTGAGCTGCGCCTGGATTCCTCCTTCGGAGTCGTCCAGGATCAGGTGATTGCTTCTGCCGCCGGGCTCGTTGCCATTGCGGCCCGCGAGTTCGCGGCTGCGGATGCCGCTCAAAGCCTTCTGCCCGGGCAGCTTCCAGGGTGGCATGCGCTGGGCGTTGTAGACCACGCCCATGACGATCGGGTGATCGGGGTTGCCGTCCAGGCATTGCACGACGACCTCACTGCCCACGCGGGGCGTGGAGACGGCGCCGGTTTCTCCGCCGGCCCACGGGCTCATCACGCGCACCCATGCGCTGCTGCCTTCGTCGTTGCGGCCTTCGCGGTCCCAGTGGAACTGGATCTTTATCCGCCCGTACTCGTCGGTGTGCAGGCTGCCTTCGCTGGCCGGGCCGACCACGGTCGCCGTCTGGGGCGCCAGCACGCGCTGCTCCGTACTGTGAAAGCCGCGTCCGGGACGCCAGGGGACAAACCGACGGCTGCAGGTGAAGCGATGGCGGTACTCGGCCAACTCACCCTCTTCTTGCAGATAGTTGTTGCTGATGCTGTGTTCAATCTCGACGATCAGGAACTCGCTCTCGGGGCCCTCGCCTTGCGTGCGCCCGAAGTGGTCAGCGAGGCGAAAGTAGCGCCCGGGCAGCACAAAACGGTTGTTGCCACGGGCTTCGAAATGCTTGGCGTTGGCTTCGATTTCATCGATGCGCAGCCGGGCACGTTCATCGCCATCACGGCTGGTCTTGAAGTGGCGTGCGCCGCCATATTCATGCACTTCAAGCTGAAGCACCTCACCCTGCCGATGGCTGCCGGTTGTGGCCGCGTGCAGGGGCCGGGGGTTCTTGAAATCGAATGCGCTCACAGCCGTGCCTCCGGAGACGATCTCGCGCACGGCGCTCCACTGGTGGATCGCGTCTTCTTCGCCAGCACCGCCTTCGCTCTGAAAGCGGATGTCGGGCGTCGTTCCATCGATGGCCGAGGCCAAGGTGGTGTCGTCGGACAAAACGAGCGTGTGGCCTTCGCGCGTGTGCTCGTACCAGTAGCTGTAGCCGGCGGCCTCCCAGCGCCGGTGCAGGTAGTTGTGATCGCTCTCCCCTTGAGCGCCGCCGCCCTGCGCGGCCATGGTGATGGCCGCGTCTTCGCCGCGCACTTGCCACTTCCATTGGGGCAGCGCGTCGTAGTCGCCGAAGATGGCCTGGGTCTGCTCCTGCAGGCTCTTGCGATGAAACAGCCGATTGTTAGAGCGCAGGCGCAGGTACTGCAGCCACGGACCCAAGCTGGCTTCGTAGAACGCGAGGTTGCCGTCGGTCCTGACGAGACGGAACGCGAAGACGATGCCGTTGAAATGGCGCAGCGTGCCATCGGGGCGCACGAGCTCGATGCAGAGCATCTTGCCCTGCATGTCCTTCAGCGCGAGATCAGCATTGTGGGAGAGCAATTCCGCCGTGAACGCGAAGTCGTGCGACAGGCCTTCGCTGGCCTCCAAACGGTTGATGACCAAGCCGGCTTCGGCAGGCTCCCCACCCTTGGGGAACGAGAGGCGCAGCAGCCGATTGTTCTGCCGATCGACAACCAATGGCGATGACGAGCGCGTGCGCGACGACACGCTGCCGTGAATGGACATGAGACTCCCTGAATAGCTTTTCTCCCTCGCGTCGCAAGGGGCGGTATTCAGTCGATTGTTCGAGTCCCTTCGGCTGCGCGGAAGTACCTGAAAGTAGCAAGCGCCCCTGTTTGTGACCAGCGCGGCAGCGAAAGCCGGTCAACCCATGCGTCATTCACACGCGAAGCGCATGCATGTGAATTTCCCTACAAGTTCAAGCATGCATGGTGACGTGCAAATGCCACGAAGCGTCTGTCATCCGCTGACGAATCACGCCCCCGCCACCGCATACGGCGTGAACCTGCTCTCGTTCTCGTTCACATCCAGCGGCCTTCCGATGAACGGGAACGCCCGCTGCGGGCAGGCCACGCGCTCGCACACCTTGCAACCCATGCCGATGGGCGTGGGCACGTCGGGGTCCTTCAGGTCGAGGCCCTTGGCGTAGACCAGGCGCGGGGCGTGGCGGATGTCGCAGCCCAGGCCGATCGAGAAGGTCTTGCTCGGTGAGCCGAAGCCGCGCTGGCCGTGCGACACGGTGCGCGCAATCCACAGGTAGGCGCGGCCGTCGGGCATGCGCGCCAACTGCGGCAACACGCGCCCGGGCTGCGCGAAGGCCTCGTACACGTTCCACAGCGGGCAGGTGCCGCCGGTCTTCGAGAAGTGGAAGTGCGTGGCCGACTGCCGCTTGGAGATGTTGCCGGCCCGGTCCACGCGGATGAAGAAGAAGGGCACGCCCGACGCGCCCGGGCGCTGCATGCTGCTGAGGCGGTGGCACACGGTTTCGAAACCGACGCCGAACTGGCGCGCGAGCAGGTCGATGTCGTAGCGCAGCGCCTCGGCCGCCTGCAGGAACGGGCCATAGGGCAACAGCACGGCCGCCGCGAAGTAGTTGGCCAGCCCGATGCGCGCGAGCGCGTGGGCCGGGGCGTCGCCGAAATTGGCCTGCGCGACGAGCGATTCGATGAGCGCGGCCTGCTCGAGCAGCGCCAGCTGCGTGGCCAGCTGGAAGGCCTGCTGACCCGGCTCGAGACCGGCCGACAAACGCAGCACGCGGCTGGCCGGGTCGTAGCGGCGCTGGCTGTCGAGCGCGCCCGCGGCGTCGTCGTCCGGCACCACGCGCACGCCGTGCACCTTCAGAAGCCGCTGCTGGAGCCATTCGGCGAGCGGTCCGCCGTGCGCGAGGGCCTCGGCCGCGAGCGATTCGGCGGCGGTGTCGAGCGGGTCGAAATGGTTCTGATGGGCAAAGAAGAAATCGCGCACCACCTCGAAGGGCATCGGCCGGCTGCGCGAGATCTCGCCACGCCCGTCGCCGAGTTCGGCGGCCATGAGTTCCAGCCGCTCCTGCGCCTCCTGATGGCGGCGGTGCAAGGCGAGCAGCGCGCGCGCCACGGCGGGCATCTGCGACGCCACCTCGCGCAGCTCGGGCAGCGCGACGGCCTCGCCGCCGGGGTTGTCCGCCAGCGCCTCGCGCATGCTGGCCACGAGCCGCGCCTCTTCGTCGTCGGAGAACTGCTGCACATCGACGCCGAGCGTCTTGCTGATGCGCAGCAGCACGGCCACGGTGAGCGGGCGCTGGTTCTGCTCGATCTGGTTCAGGTAGCTCGGCGACAGGCCGAGCATCTGCGCCAGCGCCACCTGCGTGAGGCCGCGTTCGGCGCGCAGCGTGCGCAGGCGCACGCCCATGAAGGTCTTGCTCATCGGGTCACCTCGTGGGTCTTTGCGATCTTCGCAATATTTGCAAAATCAGTCGTTTTCATTCGCAATGATTCGCCAATTCAGTCCTTCATTATGGGCGTTCGATTGCGTAAATTGCGAAGCATGACCCACCGATCTGCCGCCATCGAGCTGACCGACATCGTGTTCCCCGCGCACGCCAATCACTACGGCACGCTGTTCGGCGGCAACGCCCTGCTGCTGATGTCGAAGGCCGCATTCCTCGCCGCGCGCGCCTTCGCAAGGTCCGACGTGGTCATGGCCAGCCTGGGCGACGCGCAGTTCCTCGCGCCCGTGCCGGTCGGCCATGTGCTGCGCCTGCGGGCCTGGGTGACGCGCGCCGGGCGCAGCTCGCTCACGGTCTGCGTCACCGGCGCGGCCGAGCCGCCCGACGGCGAGCCCCGCCCTTCGCTGAAGGGCCTGTTCGAGATGGTGGCCGTCGATGGCCGCGGCCGTCCGACGCGCCTGCGCCACGCCTACCTGCACCCCGTGCCCACAGACAAGGAACCCGCATGAACGACATCGCCACCCCCACCGGCTTCAAGCCGAAGAAATCCGTCGCCCTGTCGGGCGTGACCGCCGGCAACACGGCGCTGTGCACCGTGGGCCGCACCGGCAACGACCTGCACTACCGCGGCTACGACATCCTGGACATCGCCGAGGTCTGCGAGTTCGAGGAAATCGCACACCTGCTGGTGCACGGCAAGCTGCCCACGTCCGCCGAGCTGCGCGCCTACAAGGCCAAGCTGAAGGCCATGCGCGGCCTGCCCGCGAGCCTGAAGGAAGCGCTGGAGCAGCTGCCCGCCAGCGCGCACCCGATGGACGTGATGCGCACCGGCGTCTCGTCGCTGGGCTGCCTGCTGCCCGAGAAGGAAGACCACAACCTGCCCGGCGCGCGCGACATCGCCGACCGCCTCATGGCCTCGCTCGGCTCGATGCTGCTGTACTGGTACCACTGGTCCACGCAGGGCCGGCGCATCGAGGTCGAGACCGACGACGACTCGATCGGCGCGCACTTCCTGCACCTGCTGCACGGGCGCAAGCCCAGTGCGCAGTGGGAGCGCGCGATGCACACCTCGCTCAACCTCTACGCCGAGCACGAGTTCAACGCCTCCACCTTCACGGCGCGCGTGGTCGCGGGCACGGGCTCCGATGTGTACTCGGCCATCACCGGCGCCATCGGTGCGCTGCGCGGCCCCAAGCACGGCGGCGCCAACGAGGTGGCCTTCGAGATCCAGAAGCGCTACGACGCACCCGACGAGGCCGAGGCCGACATCCGCCGCCGCGTCGCGGCCAAGGAAGTCGTGATCGGCTTCGGCCACCCGGTCTACACCGTGAGCGACCCGCGCAACGTGGTCATCAAGGGCGTGGCGCGCACGCTGTCGCAGGAGGCCGGCTCGACCAAGATGTTCGACATCGCCGAGCGGCTTGAAGCGGTGATGTGGGACGTGAAGCAGATGTTCCCCAACCTCGACTGGTTCAGCGCCGTGAGCTATCACATGATGGGCGTGCCCACGGCCATGTTCACGCCGCTGTTCGTCATTGCGCGCACATCAGGCTGGGCGGCGCACATCATCGAGCAGCGCATCGACAACAAGATCATCCGGCCGAGCGCCAACTACACGGGCCCCGAAGACCTGAAGTTCGCGCCGATCCAGGATCGGAAGTAAAAACACCCGAAGAAGAAAAAGCGCCCGTGCCTGCGTGCGGGTGCCGAGCGACAAGCGCCCCCCATGAACACCGACTACCGCAAGAACCTTCCCGGCACCGCGCTGGACTACTTCGATGCACGCGAAGCCGTCGAAGCCATCCAGGCCGGCGCCTGGGCCACGATGCCCTACACCGCACGCGTGCATGCCGAAAACCTCGTGCGCCGCTGCGACCCGGCGATCCTCGTGCAGAGCCTCACGCAGCTCGCCCTGCGCCGGCGCGATCATGACTTTCCGTGGTTCCCTGCGCGCGTGGTCTGCCACGACATCCTCGGCCAGACCGCGCTGGTCGACCTGGCCGGCCTGCGCGACGCCATCGCCGAACAGGGCGGCGACCCGTCGCAGGTCAACCCGGTGGTGCCGGTGCAGCTCATCGTCGACCATTCGCTGGCGGTGGAGTGCGGCGGCTTCGACCCCGATGCCTTCGCGAAGAACCGCGCCATCGAGGACCGGCGCAACGAAGACCGCTTTCACTTCATCGAATGGACGAAGCGGGCCTTCCGCAACATGGAGGTGATCCCGCCGGGGAACGGGATCATGCATCAGATCAACCTGGAGCGGATGTCGCCCGTCGTGCATGCGCAGGACGGCGTGGCCTACCCCGACACGCTGGTCGGCACCGACAGCCACACGCCGCACGTCGATGCGCTGGGCGTGGTCGCCATCGGCGTGGGCGGGCTCGAGGCCGAGAACGTGATGCTCGGCCGCGCCTCGTGGATGCGGCTGCCCGACATCGTCGGCGTGCGCCTCGCGGGCCGGCCGCAACGGGGCATCACGGCCACCGACGTCGTGCTCGCGCTCACCGAGTTCCTGCGCGCGGCAAAGGTCGTGGGCGCGTACCTGGAGTTCCACGGCGAAGGCGCGGCCAGCCTCACGCTGGGCGACCGCGCGACCATCTCCAACATGGCACCGGAGTACGGCGCCACCGCCGCGATGTTTGCCATCGACACGCAGACGCTCGACTACCTGCGCCTCACGGGCCGCGCCGACGAACAGGTGCGCCTCGTCGAGATCTATGCGAAGCAGGCCGGCCTGTGGGCCGACACGCTGAGCGACGTCGAGTACGAGCGCGTGCTGCACTTCGACCTCTCGAGCGTCGTGCGCAACATGGCCGGCCCGTCGAACCCGCATGCGCGCGTGGCCACCGCCGACCTCGCGGCGCGCGGCATCGCCGCGCCGTGGGACGACGTGCCCGGCCAGATGCCCGACGGCGCGGTGATCATCGCGGCCATCACCAGCTGCACCAACACCAGCAACCCACGCAACGTGATCGCCGCGGGCCTGCTCGCGCGCAACGCCAACCGCGTAGGCCTCGCGCGCAAGCCGTGGGTCAAGACCTCGCTGGCGCCGGGCTCGAAAGCGGTCACGCTGTACCTGGAAGACGCGGGCCTGATGCGCGAACTCGAACAGCTCGGCTTCGGCGTGGTCGCCTATGCCTGCACCTCGTGCAACGGCATGTCGGGCGCGCTCGATCCGGCGATCCAGCAGGAGATCGTGGAGCGCGACCTGTACGCCACCGCCGTGCTCTCGGGCAACCGCAACTTCGACGGCCGCATCCATCCGTATGCGAAGCAGGCCTTCCTGGCCTCGCCGCCGCTGGTGGTGGCCTACGCCATCGCAGGCACCGTGCGCTTCGACATCGAGAAGGACGTGCTCACCGTCGTCGACGGCAAGGAGATTCGCCTCAAGGACCTCTGGCCGACCGACGAAGAGATCGACGCCATCGTGAAGGCCAGCGTGAAGCCCGCGCACTTCCGCCAGGTGTACGAACCGATGTTCGCGATCCAGCCCGACACGGGCGAGAAGGTCGCGCCGCTGTACGACTGGCGCCCCGCCTCCACCTACATCCGCCGCCCGCCCTACTGGGAAGGCGCGCTGGCCGGCGAACGCACGCTCAAGGGCATGCGCCCGCTGGCGGTCCTGCCGGACAACATCACGACCGACCACCTGTCGCCGTCGAACGCGATCCTGCTCGACAGCGCGGCCGGCCAGTACCTGCACCGCATGGGCCTGCCCGAGGAAGACTTCAACTCCTACGCCACCCACCGCGGCGACCACCTCACGGCGCAGCGCGCGACCTTCGCCAACCCCACGCTGAAGAACGAGATGGTGCGCAAGGCCGACGGCACGGTGCGCGCCGGCTCGCTGGCACGCGTGGAGCCCGAGGGCGAGGTGATGCGCATGTGGGAGGCCATCGAGACCTACATGGGGCGCAAGCAGCCGCTGATCATCGTGGCCGGTGCCGACTACGGGCAGGGCTCATCGCGCGACTGGGCCGCCAAGGGCGTGCGGCTGGCGGGTGTCGAAGCGATTGCGGCCGAGGGCTTCGAGCGCATCCACCGCACCAACCTGATCGGCATGGGCGTGCTGCCGCTCGAATTCAAGCCCGGCACCAACCGCCTCACGCTGGGCCTGGACGGCACCGAGACTTACGATGTGACCGGCGAGCGCACCCCGCGCGCCGACCTCACTCTGGTCGTGCACCGCCAGAGTGGCGAACGGCTCGACGTGCCCATGACCTGCCGCCTCGACACCGCCGAAGAGGCCTCCATCTACGAAGCCGGCGGGGTGCTGCAGCGCTTCGCACAAGACTTCCTCGCCGCCACGAAAGCCGACTGACGATGCCGCACATTCCGCAGATCAAGATCCCCGCCACGTACATGCGCGGTGGCACCAGCAAGGGCGTGTTCTTCCGCCTGCAAGACCTGCCCGAAGCCGCGCAAGTGCCGGGCAAGTCGCGCGACGCGCTGCTGCTGCGCGTGATCGGCAGCCCCGACCCCTACGGCAAGCAGATCGACGGCATGGGCGCCGCGACGTCGAGCACGAGCAAGACCGTCATCCTCTCGAGGAGCGAGCGGCCCGGCCACGACGTGGACTACCTGTTCGGCCAGGTGTCGATCGACCAGCCTTTCGTCGACTGGAGCGGCAACTGCGGCAACCTCTCATCGGCCGTCGGTCCGTTCGCGATCAGCAACGGCCTCATCGATGCGGCACGCGTACCGCGCGACGGTGTGGCGGTCGTGCGCATCTGGCAGGCCAACATCGGCAAGACCATCGTCGCGCACGTGCCGATGACGGGCGGCGCGGTGCAGGAGACCGGCGACTTCGAACTCGACGGCGTGACCTTCCCCGCGGCCGAGGTGCAGCTCGAATTCATGGACCCCGCCGCCGACGAAGACGGCGCGGGCGGCGCGATGTTCCCGACCGGCAATCTCGTCGACGACCTGCACGTGCCCGGCCTCGGCACGCTGCAGGCCACGATGATCAACGCCGGCATCCCCACCGTCTTCGTGAACGCCGAGGCCCTCGGCTACACCGGCGCCGAGCTGCAGGACGCGATCAATGGCGACGCCGCCGCGCTCGCCCGCTTCGAGGCCATCCGCGCGCACGGCGCGCTGCGCATGGGCCTCATCCGCACGCTCGACGAAGCGGCCAGCCGCCAGCACACGCCCAAGGTCGCCTTCGTGGCCAAACCGGCGGGCTACACCGCATCGAGCGGCAAGGCGGTGGCGGCCGGCGACATCGACCTGCTCGTGCGCGCGCTGTCGATGGGCAAGCTGCACCACGCCATGATGGGCACGGCGGCCGTGGCCATCGGCACGGCCGCCGCCATTCCCGGCACGCTGGTGAACCTCGCGGCCGGCGGCGGTGCGCGCGAGGCCGTGCGCTTCGGCCACCCCTCGGGCACCTTGCGCGTGGGCGCACAAGCAACCCAGGTCGAGGGCGAATGGCGCGTGACCAAGGCCGTCATGAGCCGCAGCGCGCGCGTGCTGATGGAAGGCTGGGTCCGCGTGCCCGGCGACACCCTTTGAGCTTTCAGATTCATTCACAGGAAATTCCGATGTCGACTCGCAAGACCCTCCGTTCCCTGGCCGAGGCCCGCCGCGGCGTGCTGGTGCCGGGCGCTTTCAACGCGCTGTCGGCGCGCGTCATCGAAGACCTGGGCTTTGAAGCCATTTACGTCACCGGTGCGGGCGTTACCAACATGTGGTTCGGCCTGCCCGACCAGGGCTTCATGGGCCTGCACGAGATCGCCGACCACACGGCGCGCATCCGCGACGCCGTGAACCTGCCGCTGATCGTCGACGCCGACACCGGCTTCGGCAATGCGCTGAACGTGCGCCACACGGTGCGCGTGCTGGAGCGCGCGGGCGCCGACTGCATCCAGTTCGAGGACCAGGTCGCGCCCAAGCGCTGCGGCCATTTCTCGGGCAAGGACGTGATCTCCACCGAGGAAGCCGTCAACAAGATCAAGGCCGCCGTCGATGCGCGCACCGACCCCGACCTGCTCATCATGGCGCGCACCGACGCAGCGGCGACGCTGGGCTTCGAGGCCGCGATCGAGCGCGCGCAGAAGTTCAGCGAGGCCGGTGCCGACATCCTGTTCGTCGAAGCCGTCACCACGGCTGATGAGATCCGTGCGCTGCCCAAGCGCCTGCACAAGCCGCAACTCATGAACATGGTGATCGGCGGCAAGACGCCGATCTTCGGCGCCGAGGAACTCGGCGGCCTGGGCTACGGCATCGTGCTGTACGCCAACGCCGCGCTGCAGGGCGCGCTGGCCGGCATGCAGAAGGCGCTCACGGTGCTGCGCGACACACGGCGCATCGACGAAGACCCGTCGCTGGTCGCGCCCTTCGCCGAGCGGCAGCGGCTGGTGCGCAAGCCCGAGCTCGATGCGCTCGACGCGCGCTACGCCAGTTGAACTTTTCTACAGAGCGTCTTTGAGCTTCGCACGCAGCCGGCTCACCGCCTGCCCGTGCAGCTGGCACACGCGCGACTGGCTCACCTCGAGCACCGCGCCGATCTCGCGCAGGTTCAGCTCTTCCTCGTAGTAGAGCTTGAGCAGCAGCTGGTCGCGCTCAGGCAGCTCGCCAATCGCGTCGACCAACTGGTGGCGGAAGCCACTCTCCAGCAGACGCGCCAGCGGGTCGTCGAACTGGCCGCGGCCCTTGCGCGCATCTTGCGCATGCAGGTCGAGAAAGGGGTTGTCTGGGTCACCCTTGGCGAAGTCTTCCACGTACAGCAGCTGGCTTCCCTGGATGTCCTGCAGCATCGACTGGTAGGTCTCCAGGTCGACCTTCAGCTCCTTCGCGATCTCGCCTTCGGTGGGCGCACGGCCCAGCCGGTGGCCCAGTGCCTGGATGGCTTTCTCGATGCCGCGCGCCGACTGGCGCAGCCCGCGCGAGCCCCAGTCGCTGGCGCGCAGCTCGTCGAGCATGGCACCGCGGATGCGCTGGCTGACGAAGGTCTCGAACTGCGCGCCGCGGTGGTCCTGGTAGCGGCTCGACGCATCGAGCAGGCCGAGCATGCCGGCCTGGATCAGGTCGTCCAGCTCCACGCTGGCCGGCAGCCGCGCCATCATCTGCAGCGCGATGCGGCGCACCAGCGGCTGGTGCTGTTCCAGTAGATGCGATTTCTCGATGGTGCCCTGCGCGGTGTACACGGCCGTCCGTCCTCGTGCGCGGGTCTCAGGCGGCGAGCGCCTGTGGGAACACGGCCGGCCGCGCGGGCGTGCGCCAGGGCCAGCGGCCCATGTCGTCGGCGATGGCGCGGAAGTCGACCGCTGCTGCGCTGGCCGGAAAGGCCTCGAGCACGGTCTGGCGCAGCCGCGCCGCATCAGCCAGCCAGGGGTCGGTGCGCACCCAGCCCACGGGCAGCAGCGACAACGCAAGGTAGCGGCTGGCCGCCTGCGCGAGGTTGTGCATGACCTGCTGCGCGGTCCCCACGTCGGCCACGCCGTTGAGCAGAAAGCGCAGCTGCTTCAGCGCATGCGCTCGGTGCAGGCGCTTGATGCCCGCGTAGGCCGAGGTGATGGCTGCCGGGTGCGGCTGCAGCACCAGCAGCAGTTCGTCGGCGCCTTCAGCCAACGGCGACAGGCGGCCCTCGTCGTCGAAGGCTGCATCGACCAGCACGATGCCGCGCGGCCACAGCGTGCGCGGGTCGATGATCGCGCCGGGTGAAGCGGGCAGCACCTGCACGCCGCACACTGCGCTGGCCGCTGCCTGATCGATGCGCAACCGCCGACTCGCCACATCGGCCAGCGTGCCGCGCGGGCTCAGCGCCCACACATCGCAGACCGAACGCAGCTTCGGGTGATGCTCATCGAGCAACAGCACGTCCTTGCCCTGCTGCGCCAGCGCCGCGCCCAGGCTCATCGCGGCCGTGGTCGCACCCGCGCCGGGGCCCATGCCCGCGACAGCGATGACGCGCACCGGCGCCTGCCCGAGCAGCCGCCGCAGCCCGTCGGCCTGGTCCGTGACGTGTGCGTTCATGACCTTCAGCCCTGGCGTTCCAGCGCGCGTGGCGCTTGCGCGGGCCCTGCCGATTCGGTGCCCAGCGCATCGAGCAGCAGGAACAGCTTGCCCACACCCGCATACAGCGCGCCGCCCGTCATGGCGCGACCGGCGCGCGTGGCGCGGCCCGTGAGCTGGCCCAGCAGCAGGCGCGTGCGGTCGGCCCATTCGCCTTCGGCCTGCAGCAGGCGCCACACGGTGGTCGTGACCTGGCCGGCGACGAGCAGGCGCTTCATCATCTGAGGATCGCCGGGCTCGCCCATGCCGCCCGCGAGATGCACGCCGTCGCGCAGCAGGCGGAAGCACGGCTCGGCGTCAGCAGCCCAGCCCTGCCATTGCGCGAGTTGCGGTGCGCCGACCTCGGCGCCGAGGTTGGTGAGCACGCAGGTTTGCGACAACAGCTTGCGGCTGCGCGCATCGGCCACGCGCACAGCGATGCAGCGCAGCGCGGGCATGGCGTCGCGGTCGATGGCGCCGCGCGGCAGCACCTCGACTTGCGCTTCGCATTGCAGTGCAGCCTTGCCGCGATAACGCACAGCCCGTTCAGTCGCGTCATCGAATGCAAAGGCCAGGCGCGCGAGCGTGGTCGCGGCGCCGGTGCGCACGTCGGTCACGGCCGTGGTGCCCGGCGCGCGCGCCAGCCATTGCGTACCTTCGGCCTGCCACGCCAGCATCTGTTCGACCGCCGGCGGCTTGCCCAGCACATGCACGAGTCGCTTGCCGAAATCCTGTTGCTGCAGCCACTGGGCCTGACGCGATCCCGGCTGTGCCGACTGGCGCGCCGCAGCCGTCGAAAGCCACTGGTTCGGCGCGGCCAGCGGCAGGCCGCCTCGGTCCGACAGCAGCAGGCTGCCGTGGCACACGTAGGCGTCGCCGCTGTCCGTCGCGCGCAGGCCCACCTGCCCGGCCAGCGCGAGCACATGGGTGTCGCAACCCGCAGCCACCTCGCCGCGCGCGAACGCCGACAGGTCGTGCAGCACGGCCTTGGCATCGATCGCCTCGACACTCGCCTGTCGCCACAGCGTGCGCGCACCGTCGAAGCCGATGTGCGCACCGGCCAGCGCACCGGCCGTGGTCGCCAGTTCCTGCGCGTCATGCGCCATCGCACGGATCAGGCTCTGGTAGCGCAAGCGCAGACGATCGGTCTCACCCTGTGCCTGCACTGAAGGCGCGGCCTCGTCCGCCAGATCAGCTTCCGCCGGCACGAACAACGGGCTGTGCTGGCGCGGCTGAAACACGCTGTCCACCAGCTGCACGCGGTCGGCGCGCAGCAGGTTCTCGGGCACCTTCTGGCCGCCCGAGATGTAGTGCACCGGCAGGCGGTGGCGGATCACGGTGTCGATCAGCGCGCCCGGGTGCGTGGCCTCGTCGACCTTGGTGAAGATGCAGCCCGCCAGCGCATGGCCCTGGCGGTAGGCGTGCACCACCTCGTTGAGCGTGTCGCCGTGGCTGGTGGCGTTGAGCAGCAGCAGCCGCTTCACCGGCCGCTGGCTGCTGCCGAGCATGGCGATCTGTTCGGGCACGGCGCGGTCGCGCTGGCTCATGCCGACGGTGTCGATCAGCACCATGTGGCGGTCGCGCAGGTCGTGCAGCACCAGCTGCAGGTCGGCCGCGTCCTTCACGGCGTGCACCGGCACGTTGAGGATCTGGCCGTAGATGCGCAGCTGCTCGTAGGCGCCGATGCGGTAGCTGTCGGTGGTGACGAGCGCGAGCTTGTCGGCGCCGAAGCGCATCACGCAGCGCGCGGCCAGCTTGGCGGTGGTGGTGGTCTTGCCGACGCCGGTCGGGCCCATCAAGGCATAGACGCCGCCCTGCGCGAACAGCGCGTCTTCGTCTTCATGCACCGGCACCGCGCGCACGAGTTCGGAGCGTACGAAGGCCATGCCGTCGGCGTAGCTCTGGCCCGTGGGCAGCTTCTCGAGCATGGCCTTCGACAGGCGCGCGCTGAAGCCGGCGCCGAGCAGCGTGCGCAGCAGGCGACCGCGCACGGGGTCGCGGCGCTGGCTGTCGCTCCAGACCACGCTGGCGAGCTGTTCCTCGATCATGCCGCGCATCGAATGGAGTTCGCTGAGCACGGTGGGGTCGGCGGAGGCGGTCACAGGCGCAACTGCGGGCACAGCGGGCACTGCGGCCTGCACCGTCTCCTGCACATCGCCCTCGGCCATGGCGACGATCTCGACGCCCTGCGCAGTAGCACGGTGCGTGAGCACGATGGCCTCGGCGCCGAGGGATTCGCGCACCAGGCGCAGGGCCTCGCGGCCGGTGGCCGCGACGAATTTGCGTGCGGTGGTGCGCACGTCGCGCACGTCGGTCTGTGGATTCAAACGGCTCGTCCTCCAATGGCGGCGGTGATCTTGATGGTCCGGGCGTCAGGAATCTCGGCGTGCGAGAGCACCTTCAGCTGCGGCAGGCTGCGCCGCAAAAAGCGCGACAGCAGCACGCGCAGCGCGTGCTGCACGACCAGCACCGGCGCCAGCCCCATCTGCTCCTGCCGCACGATGGCGGCCTGTGCCTGCTTGAGCAGGTTGTCGGCAATGCCCGGCTCGATGCCGCTGCTGTTGTTCAGGGCCTGCTGCAGCACGCTGTCGAGCGAGCCGTCCAGGCCGATCACCTGCATCTCCTCGTCGCCCGGGAACAGCTGCTGCGTGATGGCGCGGCCCAGCGCCAGGCGCGTGAGCGTGGTGAGCTCGGTCGGGTCTTTCACCGTCGGCGCGTGCTCGGCCATCACATCGAGGATGGTGCGCATGTCGCGGATCGGCACCTCTTCGTCGAGCAGGTTCTGCAGCACCTTGTGCAGCGTGCTCAGCGACAGCACCTTGGGCACCAGGTCTTCCGTGAGCTTGGGCGCGGTCTTGGCGATCTGGTCGAGCAGCTGCTGCACTTCCTGGCGGCCCAGCAGCTCGGCCGCGTGGGTGTGGATCAGGTGGTTCAGGTGCGTGGCCATCACGGTGCAGGCATCGACCACGGTGTAGCCGTACACCTGCGCCTGTTGCCTCAGGCTGCCGTCGATCCAGGTGGCCTCCAGGCCGAAGGCCGGGTCGCGCGTGGGCGTGCCGGTCAGCGTGCCCGTCACCTGGCCGGGGTTGATCGCCATCCACTGGTTGGGGAAGGCCTCGCCGCGGCCGATCTCCACGTCCTTCAGGCTGATGACGTAGGCGTTGGGCTTGATCTCCAGGTTGTCGCGGATGTGGACCACCGGCACCAGAAAGCCCAGCTCCTGCGCGATCTTCTTGCGGATGCTCTTGATGCGGCCCAGCAGCTCGCCCTGCTGCGACTGGTCGACCAGCGGGATCAGCCGGTAGCCGACCTGCATGCCCAGCGGATCGACCATGGCCACGTCGTCCCAGGTGGCTTCGGCCTGCTCGGCCGCGACCGGCACGCCCGCCGCACCTTGCGCGGCGGCAGCGGCTGCGGCCTGCTTCGCCGCCTCCTGCGGCTTGCGCTGCACCAGCCGCCGCCCGAGCCACACCAGGCCGCCCGCGATCAGCAGGAAGGCCAGGTTCGGCATGCCCGGGATCATGCCCAGCAGGCCGACGATGCCGGCCGTGAGGAACAGCACCTGCGGATTGGAAAAGAGCTGGCCCGTGAGCTGGCTGCCCACGTCTTCGTCGGTGGTCACGCGCGACACGATCACGCCGGCCGCGGTCGAGATCACCAGCGCCGGAATCTGCGCCACCAGGCCGTCGCCGATGGCCAGCAGCGTGTAGGTCTTGGCGGCCGTGGAAAAGTCGAGCCCGTGCTGCACCATGCCGACCACCAGGCCGCCGATGATGTTGATGACCATGATGAGCAGGCCCGCGATCGCGTCGCCGCGCACGAACTTGCTGGCACCGTCCATCGAGCCGTAGAAGTCGGCCTCTTGCGCCACTTCGGCGCGGCGCTTGCGGGCGACTTCCTCGCCGATCAGGCCGGCGTTGAGGTCGGCGTCGATCGCCATCTGCTTGCCCGGCATCGCGTCGAGCATGAAGCGCGCGCCCACCTCGGCAATGCGGCCCGCGCCCTTGGTGATCACCATGAAGTTGATGAGCACGAGGATGATGAACACCATCACGCCCACCGCGAAGTTGCCGCCCACGAGGAAGTGGCCAAAGGCCTCGATCACCTTGCCGGCCGCGTCGGGCCCGGTGTGGCCGTGCATCAGCACCACGCGCGTGGAGGCCACGTTGAGCGACAAGCGCAGCAGCGTCGAGAACAGCAGCACCGCCGGGAAGGCCGCGAAGTCGAGCGCCTTCATGGTGTACATGCTCACCAGCAGCACCATCACCGACAGCGCGATGTTGAAGGTGAACAGCAGGTCGAGCAGGAAGGGCGGCAGCGGCAGCACCATCATGCTCAGGATGAGGATGATGAGGATCGGGCCTGCCAGCCCCTTCACGTGCGAGCCGGAGAACATCCGCGCCGGCAGGCGCATCAGGTCGTTCAGTGCGTTCATACGGCCGCCGGCGAGTACTGCAGATCGGCCGGCACCGGCAGGTCGGTCGGCGTGCGCGGCGCCTCACCGCCCTCGCTGTTCCAGCGCTTGAGCTGGTACACCCACGCCAGCACCTCGGCCACCGCGGTGTACAGGCCCGCCGGAATTTCCTCGCCCAGCTTCGTGTGCCGGTAGAGCGCGCGCGTGAGCGGCGGCGCTTCGAGGATCGCGACCTTGTGTTCCTTCGCCAGTTCGCGGATGCGCGCGGCCACCAGCTCGGTGCCCTTGGCGACCACGCGCGGTGCGCGCATGTCGCTGTCCAGGTACTGCAGCGCGACGGCGAAGTGCATCGGGTTGGTGAGCACGATGTCGGCCTTGGGCACCTCGGCCATCATGCGGCGGCGTGCCATCTGCTGTTGTTGCCGGCGGATCTGCGCCTTGATGTGCGGATCGCCTTCGCTTTCCTTGTGCTCCTGGCGCACGTCTTCGCGCGACATGCGCAGCTTGCGGTAGTAGTTCCACAGCTGAAAGGGCACGTCGACGAGCGCGACGAGAAAGAGCGTGGCGGCGATCAGCGCGCAGTGCTTGGCAACCAGCACCAGCGCGTGCGGCAGCGCCTCGTGCGCGGGCTGTGACATGAGCGCCATCACGGCCTCGATGTCGTCCACGATGACCCACCACGCCACGCCGCCGATCAGCGCCGACTTGGCCAGCGCCTTCACGAGTTCGGCCAGTGCCTGCGCCGAGAACATGCGGCCGATGCCGGCCAGAGGATTGAGTTTTCCGAAGTTCGGTGCGACGGCCTTGCCGGAGAACATCCAGCCGCCGAGCATCAGTGGCGCGGCCACGGCGGCCACGACCATCATGGCGAACAGCGGCCCGATGGCGAAAAGCGCCTGCAGCACCATGCGCCCGCTCTGCGAGAGCATGTGCGCAGGGTCGAAGGCGCTGGCACGGTCGAACTGCAGGCCGTGGCGCAGCGCGCCGTTCATGCTCGCGCCGAGCGACTCCGCGGCGAACCACAACCCGGCGCTCGCGGTGGCGAGCATGACGAAGGTGGTGAGCTCGCGCGAACGGGCCACGTTGCCTTCCTCGCGCGCCTTCTCCAGGCGCCGCTCGGAGGCGGGTTCCGTTTTCTCGAGATCGCTTTCCTCAGCCATTCATGCTCCGAACCAGCACTGGCGACGTACGCCTTGCCCAGACCCAAATTATTGAATCCGGTGGTTCGGAACAATCTGCCGATCAGGGCCGGTATCGCCCTGCTATTCGGACAATCAAGCGGCTCAGAACCCGAGGCTCTCGAGCAGGTCGTCGACCTGCGACTGGTCGGTCACGGCATCGGGGTTGCCAGGTTTCACCTGCGGTCCGTTCTGCAGGCTCTGCACCGCCTCGTGGCGCTTCTCGGGCGGCGAGTTGTCGATGAGCACCTGCAGCAGCTGCGTCTCGACGTCGTTCACGACTTCCATCATCTTCTTGATGACCTGGCCCGTGAGGTCCTGGAAGTCCTGCGCCATCAGGATCTCCATGAGCTGCGTGTTGATCGCGCTCGCACGCTGCGGCACGTCGCTCAGGTAGCCGCGCGTGTCGAGCACGAGCTCGCGCGCGTGGTCGAGTTCGATCGGGTTCTCGAACCACTGGTCCCAGCGCTGTGTCAGGGCCTTGGCGTCGGTGGCCAGCGCTTCCTGCAGCGGCTGTGCGACGTCGATGGCGTTGAGCGCGCGATGCGCGGCGCGCTCGGTCGTGGCCGCCACGTAGTTGAGGCGGTCGCGCGCATCGGGAATGGCTTGGGCGGCCTTGGCCACCTGCTTGTCCAGGCCCAGTTCGCGCAGGCCTTCACGCAACTGGCGCGTGAGGTGGCCGATGCGGCCTAGCAGTTCTTCGGTCGTGTTGGCGGGTTCCGGGGCGTTGTCGTTCATGTCAGTGATTCCTTGTGCTGCAGGGTCTGGTCTTTTCGGGGGGTGTGCACAGGCCACCGGGTACTTCCCTCCGCGAATGTCCCCCGGGCTTCGCCCTCCTCCTTGATTTCGCTGCGGGAAGCACCCAGTGCCCTGAGCACGGGGCACGCCGCTGGTGCTCGCCGATCAACGACCAATGCGCATGACGCTCACGTCGATGGGGTGCCTTGCGCAGCGAAATTAAGGGGGAGGCCGCAGGCCGGAGGACATTCGCGGAGCAAGGTACCCCGTCGGCGGGAGCGTCGCCCTGAACCAGAGCGCGCACACCCAAGCCACATCAAGCCGCCTCTTTGGCCAGCTTCTCGAAGATCTTCGTGATCTTCTCTTCCAGCGTCGCCGCGGTGAATGGCTTCACCACGTAGCCGTTGGCGCCGGCTTGCGCAGCCGCGACGATGTTTTCCTTCTTCGCCTCGGCCGTGACCATCAGCACCGGCAGCTTCTTCAGCTCGGGGTCGGCGCGAATCGTCTGCAGCATGGTCAGGCCGTCCATGTTCGGCATGTTCCAGTCAGAGACCACGAAGCCGAAGTTGCCGCCGCGCAGCTTCTCCAGGCCGGCCACGCCGTCCTCGGCCTCGTCGACGTTGAGGAACTCCAGCTCCTTCAGTAGGTTGCGCACGATGCGCCGCATGGTCGGGAAGTCATCCACAACCAGAATCTTGATGCTCTTATCGATCACGATGTTTCCAACTCCACAGGTCGTTATTCAAACTCGTCACACCCGGTTCGCGCGTTCACCGAACGTGCGAAGGTGCGCCATCACGCGGCGGCTGATTTCGTTCAGGGGCGACACCTCGTCCACCGCGCCCAGCGCCACCGCCTCGCGCGGCATGCCGAAGACCACGCAGCTGGCCTCGTCCTGCGCCAGCGTGTGCGCGCCCGCGCGCCGCATGCGCAGCAGGCCCTCGGCCCCGTCCTTGCCCATGCCGGTGAGGATGATTCCGATGGCGTTCTTGCCCGCGTGCTTGGCGGCCGAATCGAACAGCACGTCGATCGACGGCCGGTGGCGGTTCACGGGCGGCTCCTGGTCCAGGTGGGCCACGTAGTTCGCGCCGCTGCGCGCCAGCGACAGGTGAAAGCCGCCCGGCGCGATGTAGGCATGGCCCGGCAGCACGCGCTCGCCCTGCTCCGCCTCCTTCACGCGGATGCGGCACAGGCCGTCCAGCCGCTGCGCGAAGGAGCGCGTGAAGCCGGCCGGCATGTGCTGCGCGATGAGCACCGCGGGCGCGTCGGGCGGCAACGGCTGCAGCACCTCGCGGATCGCCTCGGTGCCGCCGGTGGAGGCGCCGATGATGAGCAGCTTCTCGGTGCTCAGCAGCGGGCTGCGCAGCAGCGCCTCGGGCGCGGCCTCGTGGGCGGTGCGTGCCGCCGTGGCCGCGGGCCGGGCGGGCAGCAGCCGCGCGCTGGCGGCCGTGCGGATCTTGCCGGCGATGAGTTCGGTGTAGTTGAGCAGACCGTCGCGCACGCCCAGGCGCGGCTTGGTCACGAAGTCGATGGCGCCCAGCTCCAGCGCACGCAGCGCGATCTCCGAGCCGCGCTCGGTGAGCGACGACACCATGACCACGGGCATCGGCCGCAGGCGCATGAGCTTCTCGAGAAACTCCAGGCCGTCCATGCGCGGCATTTCCACGTCGAGCGTGAGCACGTCGGGGTTCGTGACCTTGATGAGGTCGCGCGCCACCAGCGGGTCGGCCGCGGTACCGACCACGGTCATGTCGGGCTGGCTGTTGATGATCTCGCTCATCACGCTGCGGATCAGCGCCGAATCGTCGACGCAGAGCACCTTGATCTTTTTTTGGCTCGTCAGGCTCACCGGCTTCCTTTGGTTCTGTCGATCTCGTGCGGCGTGCCGGGCACCGACAGCCGGCGCAGCAGCTCGCCTTCGTCGTGGCGCACCCGCAGCACCTCGGTCTGCGCGCGCAGGCGGCGCACCACGGCCTTGCCGCTTTCGGGCAGAAAGCACACGCGGCGCGCGTGCGGACCGCGCAGGTCTTGCGCCGCGACCTCGATGCGTTCCGCCTGCAGGTAGCGCAGCACGAAGTCGGCATTGCGGTCGCCGATGTGCAGCGTGGTCATGCCGGCCAGCACCGCGCCGCCGCCGAACACCTTGGCCTGCAGCCGCTCGCGCCGCGCACCCGCGCGCACCAGCTCGCGCACCAGCACGTCCATGGCGTAGGCGCCGTAGCGCATCGAGCCCGCACCGGGCTCGCCGTCGTCGGGCAGCATGAAGTGGTTCATGCCGGCCACGCCCGCCTGCGCGTCGTGCAGGCACGCGGCCACGCAGGAGCCGAGCACGGTGCTCAGCACGGTGTGGTCGGTGGTCACGTAGTACTCGGAGGGCAGCAGCTTGACGGCCATGCGCCCGACATCGCGGTCGAAGTAATGATGGCTCGCCAGGCTCATGCAGTGCCCGGCGTGCGCGACAGCTCGTACACCGTCTGCCCCAGCGGCCGGAAGGCCGGGTTGACGAGCGACGCGTTCTCGGAGTGGCCGGCGAACAGCAAGCCGCCCGGCTTGAGCAGCGGCGCGAAGCGGTCGAGCACCTTCTTCTGCGTCGGCTTGTCGAAATAGATCATCACGTTGCGGCAGAAGATCGCGTCCACCGGCTCCTTCACCGCCCAGGTGTTGTCCAGCAGGTTGACGCGCGAGAACTTCACCAGCGCGGCGACCTCGGGGCGCACGCGCACCTTGCCGGCGTTGGTGCCGGTGCCCTTGTTGAAGAAGCGCCGCAGCCGCTCGGGCGACATGCGCCGCACCTGCTCGGTGGTGAAGACGCCGGTGGCGGCCTTGGCCAGCACCGCGGTGTCGATGTCGCTGGCGATGACGCGGGCCGAGCTGGCGCGGTCGCCCAGCGCTTCCATCAACGTGATGGCGATCGAGTACGGCTCTTCGCCCGTCGAAGCGGCGGCGCACCAGACGGTGATCGGTCCGGGCATCTTGCGCACGTGCGCGCCGAGCGTGGGAAAGTGATGCGCCTCGCGAAAGAACGAGGTCAGGTTGGTGGTGAGCGCGTTGATGAACAGCTGCCACTCGTCGCCGTCGTGGCGTGCCTCGAGCTGGTCCAGGTACGACGCGAACGCGGGCACCTGCAGCTCGCGCAGGCGCCGCGACAGCCGGCTGTACACCATCTGCCGCTTCTGCTCGCCCAAGGCGATGCCGGCGCGGCGATGGATGAGGGTCCGGATTCGGGAGAAGTCGTGGTCGGTAAAAAGGAACTCGGTCGTCACAGCCAGCCTGGAAGCGTGACTTTCAATGGTCACAGAGACCGCCGTTTCCAATGGGCCGATCAGACATGCAAAAGCCTTGCATTTCCACAGCTCAGGCGGGTGGCGCGGCCACCGCCGGGCCGGCGTCGAGCGCCCACACCAGCGCCGACAGCTGCGCGGCATTGACCTGTGCCGCGCTCAGGAAGAGCGCCTCGGACAGCCGCGCCGCGCGGCCGTCGTCGGTCTCGCAGCTTTCGGCCAGCGCCACGAAGGGGCCGTAGACACCGCTGCGCGAAAGAATCGCCTGCTGCACCGCCTCGGTGAGTTGCACCTTGCGCAGCACGCCTTCCATCGGCACGCCCAGCAGCTGGTCGAGCAGCGAGAACATGCCGGCAACGAACAGGTTGTCGGCCTCGCTCGGCGGCAGCATGCCCTGCCCCATCAGCTCGACGAAGCGCCCGCGCAAAATCGCCTTCTTCATCATGAAGGGCGAGCTGACCTTGTTGCTGGTGGCCAGCAGCAGCGACAGCCAGCGGTACAGCGGCGAATAGCCGAGCATGGCGACCGCATGGCGCAGCGAATGGATCTCGACCGCCAGCCCCACCGACGGCGAGTTGATGTAGCGCAGCAGCCGGTAGGTGAGCGCCGCGTCGTGCTTGAGCGCACCCTCGATCGCGCGCACGTCTTCGTTGCGCAGGATCATCTGCATCAGGTGCACGATGAGCTGCGACTCGGGCTGCAGTGCATCGGCCGTGTCGCGCGCCGGCGGCAGGCGCACGGCGCCATCGACGAACACCTGCACGCCGCGTGCGGCGCAGGCCTCGAACTCGGACCAGTTCGCCACACGCGCGGCGATGGGCGCCGGGCCTGCGGGCGACACGGCCGCCAGGTCGGCGGGCGCCACCTCCACATGCGTGACGATGGCGCGCAGTTCGTCGTCGTCCGGCAGCGCAGCGTCGCCGCACAGCATGAAGCCGAAGCCCTGCTCGCGCAGGAACAGCAGGATGGAGCGCATGTCGGGGTCCGTCAGCTCGTCGGCCTTCATGCAGAGCACGACGTTGCGCGGCGGCAGCGACTGCAGCTCGCTCTGGAACAGCGCATCGACCGTGACGTCGACGAACACCCGCTGTTCGCCCAGCAGCCAGCCGTGGCCGCCGGGGTTCAGGTGCAGGCCCAGCGTGTCCATGAGCGCCTTGACGCCAGCCGCCGCACCCGCATCGGTGCGCTGCCCGGCCGCGCGCCAGGCCATGCGGTAGCCGACCACGCGGCGCTTGCCGTCGAGCAGCATGGCGTAGGCGACATGGCCGTCGGCGCCGACCGCGGGTGCGATGGGTGGCATTGCCTCGGCGGGCACGCCGTTGCCGTCGGCGCCCGGGCGCCGGAAGAAATCGAACCTCATGCGGCCGTCCGTCGAATGAACTGGTTCAGGACGCGAGGGCGTCGGTGCTGCGGCGCGCCGCGCCAGCCAGTGCCGCCGCGCTTGCAGCCTGCGCGCGCTGGATGCGCGGCATGGCACCCACGTCGACGATGAAGGCCACGCTGCCGTCGCCCACGATGGTGGCGGCCGAGATGCCCGGCACCTTGCGGTAGTTGGTCTCCAGGTTCTTCACCACCACCTGGTGCTGGCCGAGCAGCTCGTCGACCAAGAGCGCGAAGCGGCTGTCGTCGGCCTGCACGATCACGAGGATGCCTTGCGTGGGCTGCGTCTGCGCGCCGGCCACGTCGAACACGCGGTGCAGCTCGATGAGCGGCAGGTACTCGCCGCGCACGCGGATCACGTGGCCGTCGGCGGTGATGGAATGCAGGTGCTCCGGCAGCGGCTGCAGCGACTCGATCACGTAGCTCAGCGGAAGGATGTACGCCTCGCTGCCCACGCGCACCGACATGCCGTTGAGGATGGCGAGCGTGAGCGGCAGCACGATGCGCGTCGACGTGCCCTGGCCGCCGCGCGAATGAATCTCGACATGGCCGCCCATCTCCTGGATGTTGCGCTTGACCACGTCCATGCCCACGCCGCGCCCCGAGATGTCGGTGACCTGCTCGGCCGTGGAGAAACCGGGCGCGAAGATCAGCTGCCACACCTCTTCGTCGGGCATGGCGTCGTTCACCGGCAGGCCCTGCTGGCGCGCCTTCGCGAGAATGCGCTCGCGGTTCAGGCCCGCGCCGTCGTCGCTCACCTCGATCACGATGTTGCCGCCGTGGTGCTGCGCCGACAGCAGCAGCTGGCCGGTGGCGTCCTTGCCCTTGGCCAGGCGCACATCGGGGGCCTCGATGCCGTGGTCCAGGCTGTTGCGCACGAGGTGCGTGAGCGGATCGACGATGCGTTCGATGAGGCCCTTGTCGAGCTCGGTCTCCTTGCCGTAGGTGTCCAGGCGCACCTGCTTGCCGAGCTTGGCGCTCACGTCGCGGATCACGCGCGGGAAGCGGCTGAACACGTAGTCCATCGGCATCATGCGGATCGACATCACCGATTCCTGCAGGTCGCGCGCGTTGCGCTCCAGGTGGCCCAGGCCGCTCAGGAAGCGCTCGTAGGCCACGGGGTCGAGCACTGTCGCGGCCTGCGTGAGCATCGACTGCGTGATGACGAGTTCGCCCACGAGGTTGATGAGCTGGTCGACCTTCTCGACATCGACGCGGATGGAGCTGGATTCCTTGGCACCGGCCGGCGCGGGTGCGGGTGCGGAGGCGGCCGGTGCAGGGGCCGGTGCGGCGGGTGGTTGCACGACGGGTTCTTCAACTGCGACCACGGGTGCGGCAACGTCGGCCACTTCGCGCGTGATGTCGATCTGCGATTCGTCGATGACGAAGCAGCACACGGCCACGATGTCGTCGGGGTCGCAGGTGGTGGCGAGCCGCACGGTGAGCTGGTCGTTGCTGCGCGTGCGCGTCAGCACAGTGCCGAGGTTGGTCAGCTCGCCGGCGAGCAGGTCGCATTCGCTGTCGGACAGGCGCGCGAAGCGGATGACGAGCACACCGTCGCTGCTGCCTTCGTCGGCCGGCGCAGCGGCTTGAACGACAGGCGCCGGTGCAGGCGCGGGGGCCGGCGCGGGCGCTGCGGCGTGGTTGTTCTCCATCGCCAGTTGCTGCAGCACGCCACAGATGTGGGCGACCCGGTCGGCGTCCGGCTCCTTGCCGGCCTGGTAGGCGGTGAGTTGTTCTTGCAAGGCGTCCTTCGTTTCCAGAAAGGCATCGATCATCGGAGCGCTCAGGTGCAGCTGCCCGTGGCGGGCCCTGTCCAGCAGCGTTTCGAGCACGTGCGTGGTGTTGGTCAAGGCGGTGAAACCGAAGGTGGCCGCGCCGCCCTTGATCGAGTGCGCCGCGCGGAAGATGGCGTTGAGCTGCTCGCTGTCGGGCGCCTCGACGTCGAGGTCGAGCAGCAGCTGCTCCATCTCCGCCAGCAGCTCGATGGCTTCGACGAAGAAGGCCTGGGTGAATTGACTGAGGTCCATCTGTGGTGCTCCGGGGCCCGCGCTCTCGCGCGCGGCCGCTTCCTTGTTCTTGTTATCCCGCCGTGTGTCCCGCCGCGGTGCGGGCCTGCGCGGCCGGCGGCGGCAGGCCGATGCGCGTGGCGCCGGCGTCGTTGCTGTTCTCGCGCTCGATGCGCTCCTGCGTGCGGTGGTTCAGCAAGATGATGCTGATGCGGCGGTTGATGGGATTGCGCGGGTCGGCGCGGTCCAGGTGCATGCTGTCGGCCAGGCCGATCACGCGCAGCACCTTGTCCTCGGCCATGCCGCCCGTGACCAGCTCGCGGCGCGAGGCGTTGGCGCGGTCGGCCGAGAGCTCCCAGTTGCCGTAGGCGCGGTCGTTGGTGTAGACGATGGCGTCGGTGTGGCCCGACAGCGTGAGCTTGTTGGGCAGGCCGTTGAGCACCGGCGCCAGCTCGCGAAGAATGGCGCGCATGTGCGGCACCACGCGGGCGCTGGCCAGCTCGAACATCGGGCGGTTCTCGCTGTCCACGATCTGCAGGCGCAGGCCTTCGGTCGTGATGTCGATGAGGATCTGCGAGCGGAACTGCTGGAACACCGGGCTCTTCTCGATGAGCTCGTCGAGCTTCTTCTTCATCTCGGCCAGGCGGCTCGCGTCGGCCGCGTCTTCGCTGTCGGCTTCGGTCTGGCGCACTTCGCCTTCGGTGTGCATCACGTCGGCGCCGCCGCCGGGGATCATGCTGGTGCTCATGCTGCTCTTGTCGCCACCGGCCAGCGCCACGCGCAGCGGCATGCGAAAGTGCTCGGCAATGCCTTCGCGCTGCTTCGGGCTCGAGATCGACAGCAGCCACATGACGAGGAAGAAGGCCATCATGGCCGTCATGAAGTCGGCATAAGCGATCTTCCAGCCGCCGCCCGCATGGCCGCCGCCATGCCCGCCGCCGTGGGCACGCTTGATGATGATGCGGGGCTTCGCGTCGCTCATGGCGGGTTGCGGATCAGCGCGCCTTGACTTCGCGGACGTGGTCGTCCAGCTCGGTGAAGGACGGGCGCTCGGTCGAGAACAGCACCTTGCGGCCGAACTCCACGGCCAGCTGCGGCGCGTAGCCGTTCAGGCTGGCCAGCAGCGTGACCTTGGCGCATTGATAAACCTTCATGGCCTCTTCGACCTTCTGTTCGATCAGCGAGGCCAGCGGCGACACGAAGCCGTACGCCAGCAGCACGCCCAGGAAGGTGCCGACCATGGCGTGCGCAATGAGCGCGCCCATTTCGGACGGCGGCAGGTGGGCCGAGCCCAGTGCATGCACGACGCCCATCACGGCCGCGACGATGCCCAGCGCGGGCAGCGCGTCGCCCACGCGCGAGAGGCTGTGGCCGGGCACGGCGGCCTCGTGACGGATCGTCTCGATCTCGTGGTCCATGAGGGCCTCGATCTCGTGCGCGTCGGTGTTGCCGCTGATGACCAGGCGCAGGTAGTCGCACAGGAACACGGTGATGCCCTCGTGCGCCAGGATGGTCGGGTAGCGGCTGAAGATTTCGCTCTGCGCCGGCGCTTCCACGTCGGACTCGAGCTTCATCATCCCCTCCTTGCGGGCCTTGGCGAGCAGCTCGTACAAGAGCGCCAGCAGGTCCATGTAGAGCTGGCGGTTGTGCTTGGAAGAACGCAGCAGCAGCGGCAACTCCCGGATGGTCGCCTTGATGGTCTTGCCGTTGTTGCCCGCAATGAACGCGCCGAGCGCGGAGCCGCCGATCATGAGCAGCTCCACCGGCTGGAACAGCACGCCGAAATGCCCGCCCATGAGGCCGTAGCCGCCGAAGACGGCGCCGATCACCACCAGATATCCCAACAGAACCAGCACGCGCTTCCCCTATGCCCTGAGGCGTCCAAAACAAAAAACCCGCGCCGGGCGCCGGGGCACTTTCACGAGACGGCGCCGCCGATATCGAGCACCGGACCGCCGGCGATCAGGCCAGCGCGGCGCACGGGCGCGAGCTTGGGCTTGCGCGCCTTGCCCGCGCGCGAAGGCGGGCGGCACAGCACGCACACATAGCCGTGCTTGTGGTCGTGCGCATGCGCCACGAAGTGCCCGCCGCAGCGGCTGCACGGACTCAGCTGCAGCATGTCGCTGTCGAAGAAACGCACCATGGTTTCGGCGCGCGTGAAGTCGAGCACGACCTCGCTGCCTTGCGATTCGACCTGCTCGGCGTAAAGCCGGTAGGCCTTGATGAGCGCGGGCAGTTCGTCCTCGCCGGCCTCGTCGCGCATGAAGCGGTAGATGTTGTAGAACATCGACGAGTGGATGTTCGCCAGCCAGGTCATGTACCAGTCGGTAGAAAACGGCAGCAGGCCCTTGGGCGGCGAGACGCCCTTGAGTTCCTTGTACAGGCGGATCAGCCGTTCGCGGCTCAGCGCGACCACGCCCTCCAGGAACTGCAGGCGCGCCCCCAGGCCGATGAGCTCGACCGCGAGCTGCACCTGCCGGACCTCGCCCAGGATGCTCTTGGCGGTCATGCGCTGGCCGACCCCGCCTTGCGCATCTGCGGCTGGGCTTGAGCCTGGGCCTGCGCCTGGCGCGCGCTCATCAGGATCGACATGTGGGCCTGCTGCAGCGCCGACTCCTTGCCCTCGCCGACCACGGCAAACATGGGCCGGTCGTCCAGGCGAAAGCTGCACAGCAGGAAGTTGGACGCGGCCAGCTTCACGATCTGGCTGAGCGACATGTTCATGAGCAGATCGGCCAGCTCGCGCCCCACGCCGAGACGGAACATGGCTTCCGCCCGGTCCCGCTTCACCAGCTTCTGCGCGAGCAGCATGTAGGCCAGATTGATCTCGCCGATTTCCTTCGAAATCACACCGCCTGCGTTGACATTGCAATTTTCCACGTCTAGTTCCATTTCCGATTCCATGTCGACTTCGCCGTCCAATCCAACATGTATACATTATATACACACTTATTTACACTTCGAAGACAAAGTAGCACAAAAAGTCAAATGGACGGTCGACGGGAAAGCCCGACCTTCCCTCTAGGGAATCGGTTTCATGCACGGTGAGTGCGGAATACCCAGGCAGCGCAAGCAATTGTTACTGGCGTGTGTATTTCGTCATTGGCAATCACGTCGTCAATTGAATTTAAAAAGACTATCGAGTACCAACCGCGTGAATATGAAGGCAGGTTTTTTAATCCTTCAATACATCAATGACTTTCCATAGAACGCCGCTTCGTCACGGCGCCGCAGCCTCGGCGCCGCCTTCCAGCCGGTGAATCCAGGCCATCACTTCCGCGACCGCCTGGTACAGCTGCGGCGGGATCTGGCGGTCGAGGTCGACCTGCATCAAGAGCTTCACGAGGTCGGCCGACGCATGTACGTAAAGCCCGTGCGTGCGCGCCTCGCGCATGATCGATTCGGCCACCACGCCATAGCCCTTCGCGACCACGACGGGCGCCTTGCGCGTGTCCGCGTGCGAGAGCACGACGGCGCTGTGGCGGTTGCGAAGGTCATCGCTCATCCCGCTTCCTTCGCCGTGACCTGCAACTGCTGCAGCTGAAGGCCCACGGCTTCAAAACGTTGCGCGAGCCGGCCGGCGTCGCCGCGCAGGCGGGCCACGGTGCTGTCTTCGCGCGCATGCAGGTGCGCCTGCACGGTCGGACCGCAAAGGCTCAGGCGCAGATCGACTTCGCCGAGGCGCGGCAACACGAGCGACACCGTGGTGGACCAGCGGCGTGCGCCTTCTTCGTCGGATGGCTCGCCTTCGCGTGCACCGGGCTTGGCTTGCTCTTCCTCGATCGCCCACGCCATCGGTACCTCGGGCCACGCGTGGCCGCTCCAGCGGAAGGCGGCGCTGGCCAGCAGGTCGAGCTGCTGGTGCACGACGGTGACGGCTTGCGGGTGGATCACTTCGGCGCCGCGTGGGGCGGGCGTGCTGGCGACATCGACTGCGGCGCGTGCTTGTTCTGCGATGCGGGGCGCGGGCATTTCCGGCTCAGCATCGGACACACCGTAAGCCGCTTGCACGCGCGCCGCATCCGGCGCGGGAGCGGTGACGGTTTCGCTGCGCGCGACCACGCGCTCAGGTTGCGTGATTTCAGATTCCGGCGCGTCGGCCGGCGCCGCTGCATTCGGCGCGGGCTGCGTCGCACCATCAGCCACAGTCAACGCCGTCGCGGCAGTCACCACGCCCTGCCCTGTTGGTGCCAACGTCGTCGCCACCATCACCGGACTCGCCCAGCGCGCCTGCGGCTCCCGCGCCATCTGCGCCAGCGTGCGCGTGCCCGCCGCGAACTCGGCCAAGTGCGATTCGTAGAACAGCCCGCTGTCCGACACCGTCTGCGCCAGCGTGCCCGAGAGCGCGGCGGCATTCACGCCTTGTCGCGCCACGGGCAGCAACAACGGCGCCTCACCACGCACCGGCCCGGGCTCGGCCTGCAGATCGGCCAGCACCGCGCCGATCACGCGCGCAGCCACCGACAGGCGCGTGTCGATGGAAGACGGTGCACCGCCACCTGCAGGCGCAGCCACGTCACCACCCGACGCCCCCGAGGGCACGAGCCGGTCCAGCGCCGCACGCGAAGGCAGGCGCACATCGTTCGCCGTCTTCGGCACGGCCACCGCCGCACCGGGCGCGCCCACCGTGGTCTCCGACTTGAGGCCGAGCAGGTCCAGCCGCGGCGTCAGGCGCGCGGCCATCAGCGCATCGATCAGTCCGGTGAGTCCCAGCATGGCCACGGTGGTGTTGTCCTGTCGGTTCGCGTCAGTGCGCGAGGCCGTAGGCCCTGCCCAGGTTCTTCTGGTGGTTCAGCGAATCCATGCGGCGGATCAGGTCGTCGAGCTGCGGCTTGATGAGCCCCGACAGCTCGGCCTGCTCGGTGCAGATGCGCTCGAGCAGGCGCAGCACGAGGTCGCGCTGTGCGGGCTCCAGCGACGCCAGCGGCTGGATCGCCTTCAGGCGCTCGACCGACGCCGAACACCGCGCCTCCAGCTCGGGCAGCTGCCCCCATTCCTTGGCGCGGGCCAGCGCCAGCATCCGCGAGATGCACGCGGCCAGCTGCTCGTAGCAATGAACGATCTCGCTGCGCACGGCCATCTGTTCCTGCCCCCAGGTCACGCTCTGCATCATCAGTTGGAAGGCCTGTCGTCGATCTCCCGCCAGGCGGAAGCGAGGTGGTCGAGCAGGCGGTCGGCTTCGTCCAGCGCCTGCACGTCGTTGCGCAGGTTGGCCAGCAGCAGGCGTTGCACGACGTAGTCGTACAGCGACGACAGGTTGCCGACGATGTCGGTGCCGCCCTCGCCGGCCGCCCCGGCATCGAGGCTGGCCTTCAGGCCGTTGTCGACGATGTTGATCGCCTTCGAAATCGCCTGCCCCTTGGCGCCGATGTCGCCGGCCGCCATGTGCAGGCGCGCCGCGCCGATGGCGGTCTTCGCGCCGTCGAACAGCATGTGGATGAGCTGCAGCGGCGACGCGCTCATGGCGCGGGTCTCGATGCCGACACGCGCGTAGGCGCCGACACCGGTGCGGGAGTGGTGAGAGCTGTACATGCGGCCTCCTGTCCTCAGCCCTTGCTGGCGTTCATCGCGTCGAACTGCTGCGCGAGGTACTTCAGCGTGCCGTTCATGCTGCTCATCGCCACGTCCAGCTGCACGAACTGCTTGCGGTAGCGCTCCACGGTCGCGTCGGCCCGCTCCTTCATTTCGGCGTACTGGGTGTCGATCTGCTTGAGCGTGCTTGTCACGCCGTCGGTGGCGGCCTTGAGCGCACCCTTGCTGCCGGTGAGGTCGTCGATCACCGCCGTGAGCTGCTTGCCGTAGCCGGTGGTGCTGCCGGTGCCGCTGGCAAAGAGCTTCGACACGCCTTCCAGGTTGGTGTCGATGGCCTTGTCGAGCTTGTCGTTGTCGACCGCGAGCGTGCCGTCCTTCTGGAACGAGATGCCGATCGACGTGAGCACCTTCAGGTCGTTCGCACCGCCGGGCTGGGGGCTGGTGAGCGTCTGGCGGATGCGCGTCTGCAGGTTGCGCAAGGTCGAGTCGCCCACGAGCGGCGCGGCGGTTTCGGCGTCGGTGTCGAAGGCGGTGAGCGACTTGGCCGTGCTCTGCAGCGCGTTGTAGGCCTTCACGAAATCGGTGATGGCCGTCTTCACTGCCGTCGTGCTGGCCTTCATCACGAGGTTGAGCTTGCCGGTCTGCACCAGCGTGAGCGTGGTGCCCTGGATGGCGTCGGTCACCGAGTTGGTCGTGCTGGTGACGGCGATGCCGTTGACGGTGAGCCTGGCGTTCTGCGCCGCCGCGGTCTGCTGCAGGTTCTGCGTGCCGGCGGGGTCGTTGTTCAGCAGGCTCTGCAGCGCGGCGTCGCCGTCCACCGAGATGCGCATGGCCGAGGTTTCGCCCGTCTTCGTGGAGGTGAGCACCAGCCGGTTGGGCGTGCCGCTGCCGTCGTTCACGATGGTGGCCGAGACGCCCGCGTTGGCCGCGTTGATCGCATCGCGGATGCCGCCCAGCGTGTTGTTGCTGGCGTCGATGGTGATCGGCTTGGCCGTGCGCGTGGTGTCCTTGTCGAAGGTGGCGCCGGTGTACTGGCCGGTCACGGGGTCGAGCGTGCCGCCCGAGACCTTGCCGAAGTCGATGGTGATCTTGCCGCTGCCGATCGCGGTGGTGGTGTTGGCCTGCCCCTTCGCGATGACCGACTGCGCCTGTGCGAGCTGCGAGATGTCGATGGCATAGCTGCCCGCCGAACGCGGGTCGGTGCCGGTGGCCGCCATGATGCCGCTCACGCTCGGCGTGCCGGTGATCGCCTGGAACAGCGCCGGGTCGCCCAGCTTCTTGGCCGCGGCCTGAATGCCGGCGAGCGCGCTTTGCAGCGTGCCGTAGGCCGAGAGCTTGCTGTTGTAGCTGGTCTGCTTGGCCTTCAGGGCCACGAGCGGCTGGTTCTCCGCGGTCTGCAGCTGGGTCAGCAATGCGCCCAGGTCAAGGTTGGAGCCAACGCCGATGCTGCTGATCGATGCCATGTCGAGGGTGTCCTGAAATGCGGATGAAATGAAGCGGTCTGGAAGCAGCGCGCCGTCAGGCCTGCTGGCTCACGAGCAGCCCGGCCTGCTGGTCCATGACCTTGGCGATGCGAACGACCTCTTCGGTCGGAATCTGGCGAATCACTTCGCCGTTGCTGCGGTCGACCACCTTGACGATGAGCTTGTCGGTGTCGCGGTCGAACTCGAACTGCAGGCTGATCGAACGGCTTTCGAGCGATGCGTTGACCGACTTCACCGCCATCTCGATCTGCACCGGCGTCGCTTCTTCGACCTCGGCCTTGCGCAGTGCCGTGGCCTCGGTCGCGGCTGTCGCAGCGGCGCCATCGGTGCGGCCGGCGAGCAGTTGCTGCAGCCATGGGCTTTCCACGGCAGTGGCGGCGGGTACGGGCTGGGACATGGTCTGCGTTCCGTTTCTTCTTGTGGAGTTCGTTGTCCTGTGCGGCCTCGCCCACAACGTGGCCGCACAGGACAACGCAGGCGGCTTCGGGTGTCCCCGAAGGCCTGCGAGCAAAAAAACAAAGACGCCGGGCGCCACCCTCGTGAGGCGCGCCCGGCGGTCTTCGCGAATTAACGCAGCAGCGAGAGCACGCCTTGCGTGGTCTGGTTCGCCTGCGCCAGCACCGAGGTACCGGCCTGCTGCAGGATCTGCGCGCGCGTCATGTTCGACACTTCCACGGCGTAGTCCGAGTCTTCGATGCGCGAACGCGACGACGACAGGTTGGTGATGGTGGTGCCGAGGTTGGCGATCACCGAGTCGAAACGGTTCTGCACCGCACCCAGCGAGGAGCGCAGCTGGTCGACCTTCGACAGGGCAGCGTCGAGGGCCTTGAGCGGGTCGACGGTGGAGGTGTTGCCGCTGCGGGCGTTCAGCGTGAAGGCGCCAGCCTTGGCCGAATCGGCGTAGACCGCGTTGCCAGCGCCGTCGGTCACTGCACCGTTGCTGTGCACGCTGTAGGTCGACACGGTGGTGGCCGAGTTGCCGAGCGAGCCGTCAGCGCCCACGTAGGCGCCGGTGACCGTGCCGTCCGCAGCGATCGTGACACCTGCCACGCCGCCGATGGTCGATGCAGCCACAGCCGTGCCGCCTGCTGCAGCCAGCTTGTCGTTCAGCGCGGCGGCCGAGATTTCGTCGCCGGTGACGTCGAAGTTGGCTGCACCGGCGGTGGCCGTGTAGGTCGTGCCGCCGACCTTGATGGTGCCGCCCGTGCTGCCAACGGCCGCCATGCTGGTCGTCAGGCTGGTCAGCGTGGCTGCCGTACCCGTACCGCCTGCGTTGTTCTGCGTCAGGTTGCCGACCGTGTCCACCCACAGCGCGGAGCCGTCGGCTGCGGTGATCGTGCCTGCGCTGTCGATCTTGACGTCCAGCGAGTTGCCGCCGATGGTGACCGTTGCGGTCTTGCTCTCGCCCGCTGCGGGCTGGAGCGAAGCGATCGTGGCGGCGTTGGTGCGGCCCGTTTCACCGAAGGTGAACTTCGACTTGGCCGCGTCGTAGGTGTAGGTGGAACCCACGGTAACGACCGAGTCGCCCGCCTTGGCGCCCGCCAGCAGCTGGCTGCGCGTGGCCAGCGTGTTGGTGGCCGTGACGTCGTACTTCTGCGTGCCGTTGACCGGCGCGCCGTTGACGGTAGCGCCAGCCAGCGTCAGGTCGTCCTTGGTGGCGGCCTTGTTCAGCGTGCCCGTGCCGTTCACGTTGAAGCTTTCCAGACCCAGGGTCTTGGCGCTGATTTCCTTCAGGTCGATGTCGATGGTTTCGCCATCGTTCGCGCCGACTTGCACCGTCAGCTTGCCGGCGTCGGCCGACAACACCTTCACGCCGTTGAACTGGGTCTGTTCCGAGACGCGGTTGATTTCGTCCAGGCGCTGGCCGATTTCAGCCTGGATCGAGTCCAGGTCGGTGGCCGAGTTGGTGCCGGTGGCGGCTTGCACCGACAGGTCGCGGATGCGCTGCAGGTTGTTGTTGACTTCGGTCAGTGCGCCTTCGGTCGTCTGGGCGATCGAGATGCCGTCGTTGGCGTTGCGCGAAGCTTGCGTCAGGCCCTTGATGTTGGCCGTGAAGCGGTTGGCGATGGCCTGGCCGGCGGCATCGTCCTTGGCGCTGTTGATGCGCATGCCGGACGACAGGCGCTCGATGGCAGTGTTCAGTGCCGATTGCGACTTGTTGAGGTTGTTCTGCGTGAGAAGAGAAAGGCTGTTCGTATTGATGACTTGCGCCATGTTCGACTCCTGATTGACAAAAGGTTGTGGACTCCGGCCATCGGCCGTAACGCTGGACCCGCTTCCACGGTGAGACTCAAGCCATCGTTGAAGGAGATATCGGCGGGTGTCCGCAAACCTTTAGGGCGACGACGAAAAAAGTTTGACGTCGCTGCCCTTCACCGTCATGCCTGCATGCCCATGATTTCCTGGTACGCCGTCACCAGCCGGTTGCGCACCTGCAGCCCGGTCTGGAACGCCACGTTGGCCTTCTGCAGATCGACCATCACGTCGTTGAGCGCCACGCCGGGCTTGCCCAGTTCGAACGATTCGGCCTGCGCATAGGCCTGCTGCTGCGCGCCGCTGATGTTGGCGAGCGAGCGCTGCAACTCGGCCGCAAAGCTGCCCGCGCCGGTCGGCGCAGAGGTTGCAGGCCCCATGCCGCTGGCGAGCGCGGTGGCGCGCATCTGCTGCAGGACGGATTCGATGGCATTCATGGGGGACATGGGGAAAAGTTCACTTCCAGCTGACTTGACACGGAGCGCGCGAGCGCTCCAACCGGCAGGCAGCGTACCAAGGGACAACCCCGATTCAAACGCGCAACTGAGGGCAAAACCCCCGGCTGTTCGACCGATCGAATTTGGGGGTGCCTGCTGAAAATCGTTCGCGAAACGAACAGGCCTAGGCCGAGATCGCCGGCCCCCTGGAATGACATCCCCCTACCGAATCCTCTCTCTCACCCCGGCGCCGGCCCTGTGCGGCGCAACGGCCGCAGCAAAGGCGCGCCGATGAGCACGGCCGCGCCCACGGGCAGCCTGCCGACGGGCGGCAACGGCCTGCCGCCGATGCTGGAGCGCATGCGCGCACAGCCGCGCCTGCCGCTGATCATTGGCGCCGCGGTGCTGGTGACGGTGGTCGCCGCCTTTGCGCTGTGGAGCCGCGGGCCCGACTACAAGGTGCTCTACACCAATGTGTCGGACCGCGACGGCGGCGCGATCATCGCGTCGCTGCAGCAGATGAACGTGCCCTACAAGTTCGCCGAAGGCGGCGGCGCGATCCTCATCGCGGGCGACAAGGTCGCGGAAACGCGCCTGAAGCTCGCGGCGCAGGGCCTGCCCAAGGCCGGCGGCGTGGGCTTCGAACTGATGGACAACCAGAAGTTCGGCACCAGCCAGTTCGCCGAACAGGTCAACTACCAGCGCGGACTCGAAGGCGAGCTGGCGCGCTCCATCGAATCGATCGGCACCATCGAAGCGGCGCGCGTGCACCTGGCGCTGCCCAAGCCGTCGCTGTTCGTGCGCGACCAGAAGAAGCCTTCGGCCTCGGTGGTGCTCACGCTCATGCGCGGGCGCAGCATCGACGAAGGCCAGGTGAGCGCCATCGTGCACATGGTGTCCAGCAGCGTGCCCGACCTGGACGCCAAGAACGTGACGGTGGTCGACCAGCGCGGCAACCTGCTGTCGTCGGCGCGCGGCACCAGCCAGGGGCTGGACGTGAGCCAGCTCAAGTACGCGCAGGAGATCGAGCAGGGCTACGTGCGCCGCATCGAGGCGATTCTTCAGCCGCTGGTGGGCGCGAGCAACGTGCGCGCGCAGGTCGCGGCCGACATCGACTTCTCGGTGGTGGAACACACCGACGAGAAGTACAAGCCCAACCAGGACCCGTCGCAGGCCGCGATCCGCAGCCAGCAGTCGAGCGAATCGGCGCAGCAGAACGGCGCACCGCCGGGCGGCGTGCCGGGCGCACTGTCGAACCAGCCGCCGGTGAACCCGACGGCGCCGATCACTGCGCCCCGGCCGCCGAACGCGCCCAACGCACCGGGGGCGGCGAACACGCCGCCCGCTGCCGCACCGGCCACCGGCCCGAGCAACACGCGCAAGGACGTCACGACCAACTACGAGCTCGACCGCACCATCCGCCACGTGCAGCAGGCCGCCGGCGGCGTGAAGCGCCTGTCGGTCGCCGTGGTGGTGAACCACCGCGACACGGTCGATGCCGCGGGCAAGGCCGGCAGCCACGCGCTCACGCCGGCCGAGCTGGAGCAGATCCGCAACCTCGCGAAGGAAGCGATGGGCTTCAGCACCGAGCGCGGCGATTCGCTCAACGTGGTCAACAGCGCCTTCGCCCGCGACGCCGAGGCCGGCCCCGCGCCCGAGCTGCCGTTCTGGCGCGACCGCGACAACCTCGCGCTCGGCAAGGCGCTGGGCCCCTACCTGCTCATCGGCCTGCTCGCGCTGTTCGCCTGGTTGGCCGTGGTGCGTCCGCTGATGCGCCGGCACCTGGCCCCGCCGCCGCCCGCGCAGCCCGTGGCCGATGCGGCCGACGTGACCACCACCCCCACCGACACGGCCCCGGCCGCGCCCGAAGAAACACTGCAGCAGCGCGAGTCCACACGCCAGAAGGCCGACATGGACTACGCCCAGCAGACCGCCGACAAGGACCCCAAGCTCGTGGCCGCCCTGATCCAGCACTGGATGCACACCAATGACTAGCGAGGCAGGAACCCGCAAGAGCGCCATCCTGCTCATGGCGCTGGGCGAAGACCGCGCCGCCGCCGCGCTGCACCTGCTGCCCACCTCCGAGGTGCAGGCGCTGGGCCTGGCGATGTCCAAGCTGAGCGCGGTGTCGCGCGACGAACTGGCCTCGGTGCTGGCCGAGTTCCGCCAGGAGACCGAGCAACTGTCGGCGCTGCACCTGGGCTCGACCAGCTACATCCGCGCCGTGCTCAAGAAGGCGCTGGGTGAGGACCGCGCGAGCAACCTGCTCGAAGACATCCTGCAGCCCGACGAGCCGCACGGCGGCATCGAGCGCCTGAACGAACTCGAGGCCGGCGAGGTGGCTGAGCTCATCCGCGACGAGCACCCGCAGATCCTTGCGACGCTGCTGGTGCACCTGGACCGCATGAAGGCGTCGGAGGTGCTCGAGAAGCTGCCCGCGCGACTGCGCCACGACGTGATCATGCGCGTGGCCACCTTCGGCGGCGTGCAGCCATCGGCGCTCAACGAGCTGACCGAGGTGCTGACCGAAATGCTCGCGGGCCAGGGCCTGCGCCGCAGCCGCCTGGGCGGTGTGCGCACCGCGGCCGAGATCGTCAACCTGATGAGCACCACAGTGGAAGAAGAAGCCATCGCCCATGTGCGCGAGCAGGACGAAGCGCTGGCCCAGCGCATCGTCGACGAGATGTTCGTGTTCGAGAACCTGCTGGGCCTGGAAGACCGCAGCATCCAGCGCCTGCTCAAGGACATCGAGTCCGACTCGCTCATCATCGCGCTCAAGGGTGCGCCGCTGGAGCTGCGCGACAAGTTCCTCAGCAACATGTCGCAGCGTGCGGCAGAAACGCTGCGCGAGGACATGGAGCTGCGCGGCCCCGTGCGCGTGTCGCAGGTCGAGACCGAGCAGAAGGCCATCCTGCAGGTGGCGCGCCGGCTCGCGGACGCCGGCGAGATCGTGATTGCGGCGCCTGGCACCGATGACTTCGTCTGACCCCGGCGCCTTCGGTGGCTCGCGTGAGCGACTCGCCGCCATCCACGCGGCCGCGCGCCAGGCGGGCGCCGGCACGCCTGCGCTGTCGGCGTGGGAGCGCTGGGAGATGGGCACGCTCGATGGCAAGGCACCACCGTCCGCCACGCGGCAGGCTGCGCAACGTCTCGCCCCACCGCCTGCACCTCCCGCACCGAAGGTCGACCTCGCCGAGCTGGCCCGCATCCGCAAGGAAGCACGCGCTGCGGGCGAAGCCGAGGGCCGCGCCGCCGGGCTGGCCGAAGGCCGCCAGGTCGGCCACACCGAAGGCCTGGCCACCGGCCTCGCCGCCGCCAGCGTGCATGCCGAACGCCTGCGCGCGCTGGCCCGCTCGCTGCCCGAGGCGCTGCGCGGCGCCGAAACCGAACTGGCCGAGACCGTGCTCGCGCTCGCACTCGACGTGGCGCGCCAGATCGTGCACCGCACCTACCAGGCCGAGCCCGAGTGGGTGCTCCCGCTGGTGCGCGACCTGCTGCATGCCGAACCCGCGCTGCGCGGCGAACCGCGCCTGCTGCTGCACCCCGACGACATCGCGCTGGTGAAGAACAGCCTGGGCAGTGAGATCGAAGCGGCCGGCTGGCAACTGCGCGCCGACGACAGCCTCGCGCGCGGCGGCTGCCGCGTGCAGTCGGCCACGGGCGAGCTGGACGCCAGCCTGGCCACGCGCTGGGCGCGTGTGGGTGCGGCGCTGCGTGGCGACGCCGCCTGAGCCGATGCAGACCGCCGCCACCAACCCTCATCTGAACAGCGTGCGCGCCGCGCTGGAGCAGGCGCGCGCCGACGTCGCGCGCTGCACGACCACGACCGCCTCGGGCCGCCTCACGCGCGCCGTCGGCCTCGTGCTCGAAGCCGTGGGCCTGCAGCTGCCCGTGGGCAGCGACTGCCTCATCGAACTACCGCCCGGCCATCCGCAGCGCCATGCCGAAGCCGAAGTCGTCGGCTTTGCGGGTGACCGCCTCTTCCTGATGTCGCAGACCGAAGTGGCAGGACTCTTGCCCGGCGCGCGCGTGTTCGCGCGGCCCGGCTTGCGCGACCCTGGCGCCACCGGCGATGCCCACACCAAGCGCCTGCCCGTCGGCGAAGGCATGCTCGGCCGCGTGGTCGATGCGGCCGGCCGGCCGCTCGACGGGTTGGGCCCGCTCGACGTGGCGCGCCAGGTGCCGCTCGCGGCGCCGCCGATCAACCCGCTGTCGCGCGCGGCCATCGACTCGGTGCTCGACGTGGGCGTGCGCGCCATCAACGCGATGCTCACCGTCGGCCGCGGCCAGCGCATGGGCCTGTTCGCTGGCTCGGGCGTGGGCAAGAGCGTGCTGCTGGGCATGATGGCGCGCTACACCAGCGCCGAGGTGATCGTGGTCGGCCTCATCGGCGAACGCGGGCGCGAGGTGAAGGACTTCATCGAGAACACGCTGGGCGAAGAGGGCCTGGCCCGCGCCGTGGTGGTGGCCGCGCCGGCCGACAACTCGCCGCTGCTGCGCCTGCAGGGCGCGGCCTACGCCACCTGCCTGGCCGAGTACTTTCGCGACCAGGGCAAGGACGTGCTGCTCATCATGGATTCGCTCACGCGCTATGCGATGGCGCAGCGCGAGATCGCATTGGCCGTGGGAGAGCCGCCCGCCACCAAGGGCTACCCGCCCTCGGTGTTCGCACGGCTGCCCGCCTTGGTCGAACGTGCCGGCAACGGCGCGCGCGACGCGCAGGGGCGCGGCGGCTCGATCACGGCCTTCTACACCGTGCTGTCCGAAGGCGACGACCAGCAGGACCCGATCGCCGATTCGGCGCGCGCGATTCTCGACGGCCACATCGTGCTCTCGCGCACGCTGGCCGAGGCGGGGCACTACCCGGCCATCGACATCGAAGCGTCGATCAGCCGCGCGATGACGTCGCTGATTCCGTCCACGCAGTTCGACACCGTGCGCCGCTTCAAGCAGATGCTGTCGCGCTACCAGCGCAACCGTGACCTGATCAGCGTGGGCGCCTACGCGCCCGGACACGACCTGCAGCTGGACCAGGCGATCGCGATGTACCCGCGCATCGAGGCCTTCTTGCAGCAGTCGATGCACGAACGCACCGGCTACGAGGAGGCCATCGCCCACATGGACAGCCTGTTCACCACCCCATCTCACGGACGCCCATGAGCAGCAGCAAGCTCCCCCTCGGCATGCTCATCGACCTGGCGCAGAGCCAGACCGACGACGCCGCGCGCCGCCTGGGCGCATTGCAAAGCGCGCACCTGAGCGCGCAGCAGAAGCTCGATCTGCTGCTGCAGTACCGCCAGGACTACCACGCGCAGCTCGACGCGCTGATGCGCGGCGGCCTGCCGTCGTCGCAGTGGCGCAACTACCGCAACTTCCTCGGCACGCTCGACCACGCGATCGCGCAGCAGCGCGCCATCGCCGAGCGGGCCGGGCACCAGCTCGACCGGGGCCGCACCGACTGGCAGCGCGAGAAGCGCCGCCTCAGCTCGTTCGACACGCTGGCCGATCGCGTGCGCGCGCAGGCGCTGATGGCGCAGGCCAAGCGCGAACAACGCGACAGCGACGAGCGCGCCGCCCGCCAGTTCTTCGACCGCGCCTCGCACTCCACCCACTGAATCTTCTCCAGGAACCGACATGCCTCCCATGATCCCGCCGTCCGTCACCCCTGCCGCCACGTCGCCGGTGGCACAAGGCGGTGCACGTGGCCGCAGCAGCGCCGACGAGACGCAGGGCCGCGCGTTCGGTGCGGCGCTTGAGCGTTCGCGTGCGAGCCAGGCCGAGAGGACATCGGATGCCGACACCGTGGTCGCGGAGGCCAAGCCGGCGCGCAAGACCGAGCTTGCGGAAGAGATGCGGGATGCGCAGCCTGCGGAACCGGATCTCGCGTTCCTTGCTGCGGCTGTCACGCCGCAACAGGCATTGACTCTTGCGGGACGTGCGGCCACGCAGAACAGTGGTGCGCCAGACACTGTCCTAACGCCCGATGCGCCAGCCGCCCTGCCTGCAGGCCCGGCGCGCCTGAGCAGCGATGCCGCAATCACGCCCGAACCCGCCCTCGCCACTGAAGACGCGTCCGCTCCCACCGCAACCGCCGCCGCACAGAGCGCAGCGACCGAAGCCGAGAACGCGGCACCGTCTTCGCTGTACGAGATCGTGCGCGCCGCCGTGGCCGCGCAGCCGATGGCTGTCGATGGAAAGAAGCCGGCTGCCGCACCGGCAGGCCCGTCCGTCGGCACCGCTGCATCGGGCCGCGCGGGCGCACCGCGCACCGTGAGCGCCACCACCACCGAACAGCTCGCAGCCGCCGCGCAAGCCCAGCCCGTCGGTGACGCGAAGCCCGCGACGGCAGACGCCGCACCTGTCGCCGCCGTGGCCGCAACCGCTTCAAGCGACGAGGCGGCAACCCCGTCCGCCTCCTTCGCGCTTCAACAACCTGCCGCGGCCTCCACCGAACGCACGACCGAGAGCCCCGCCGCACGCCCCGCCATGCACACGCTCGCCCCCGAAGTCGGCAGCGAGAAATGGGCGCCCGCACTCGGCCAGCAGCTCGCGCGCATGAGCCTCAGCGGCACGCGCACGGCCGAGCTGGACCTCAACCCCGCCGGCCTCGGCCCATTGAAGGTCACGCTGTCGATCGGCGAGCACCAGGCGCAGGCCGCGTTCGTGTCGGCGCACGAGAGCGTGCGCAAGGCCGTCGAGGCCGCGCTGCCGCAGCTGCGCACCAGCCTGTCGGAGCAGGGCATCACGCTGGGCCAGACCTCGGTGGGCGCGGACACGCGCGCGCCATTCGGACAGGACGCCGCGTTCGCACAGCAACAGCAGCAACAACACCAGCGGCAAGGCGCGTGGCGACCGCAGGGCACATCGGCCCCGGCTGACATCGCCCGCACGACCACGGCGGCACCCCGCCCCGCTGCCACCTCACGCACCGGCCCGGGCGTCGACACCTTCGCCTGAAACCGCCCCGCCCGCCTCCCGCAATGAACGGATGTGAAGCGCCTTTGTGCGCTTGTTCGGCCGTTCGCTCGCGGGGGACTTCGCAAAGAATAGACCGGACCCGTCCACCGTTTCATCATGGCTACCTCTTCTCCCGCCGCCACCGCGGCTGCGTCGGTCGCGCCCGACCCGTCGGCCTCGCGCCGCACCTCGAAACTGCTGATCGGGCTCGTGGCCGCCCTCGGCCTGGCCGCGGCCGGCGCGGCTGCGTACGTCTTCGTGCTGCCCCGCTTCAACGACCATGCCGCCGCCGAGACGGCCAAGGCACCGGTGCCCGAGAAGCCCATCTTCCTCATGCTGGAGCCGCTGACCGTCAACCTGCAGTCCGAAGGCCGCTCGCGCTTCCTGCAGATCGGCTTGGCGCTGAAGCTGCGTGACGAGCAGGCCAAGGCGCAGATCGTGGAGTTCATGCCCGAGCTGCGCAGCCGCCTGCTGGTGCTGCTGTCGAACCGCCCGCCCGAATCGCTGGTCACGTCGGAAGACAAGGCCCGGCTGGCCACGGAGATTCACAGCGCCCTGAACGCGCCGCTGGCCGAGGGCCTGCCCGAGCTGGGCATTGCGAGCGTGTCCTTCAACTCCTTCGTCGTGCAGTGACGACGATGCCCGTTTGCGGACCCGCGATCCATGGCGTATGAACAGGTGCTCTCCCAGGACGAGGTCGATGCGCTGCTGCAGGGTGTCACCGGCGGCGACCTCGACCAGGCCGCCGCGCCCGCGCCGCCGCCCGACGGCCTGCCGGCCTACGACCTCGGCGCGCCCGACCGCGTGGTGCGCAACCGCATGCACACGCTGGAGGTCATCAACGACCGCTTTGCGCGCGGCCTGCGCAGCGCGCTGCTGAACTTCATGCGCCGCAGCCCCGACATCTCGGTCGGGCCGGTGCAGATCCAGCAGTTCGGCGAGTTCGTGCGGCACCTGCCGGTGCCCGCGAACATCAACATGATCCACATGAAGCCGCTGCGCGGCACCGCGCTCTTCGTGTTCGACCCGAAGCTCGTGTTCCTCGTGGTGGACAACCTGTTCGGCAGCGACGGGCGCTACCACGTGCGCGTGGAAGGGCGCGACTTCACGCGCACCGAGCAGCGCATCATCAAGCGCCTGCTCGACCTGTCGCTGCAGTGCTACGGCGACGCCTGGCAGCCCGTGTTCCCGCTGGCCTTCGACTACGTGCGCGCCGAGATGCACGGCAAGCTCGCCAACATCGTCGCGCCCAACGAGGTGGTGATCAACACCACGCTGCAGATCGAGTTCGGCCCCATCGGCGGCTTTCTGCACGTGTGCCTGCCCTACTCGATGATCGAGCCGATCCGCGACCTTCTGTCCAACCCGATCCAGGACGAGGTCGAGGTCGACAAGCGCTGGGTCACGCAGATGTCGCGCCAGATGCAGGCCGCCGACGTCGAGCTCACCGCCGACTTCGTGACGATGCCATCGACGCTGGGCGACGTGATGAAGCTGCGCGTGGGCGACGTCATTCCCATCGAGCTGCCGTCGACGGTGGTCGCCAAGGTCGGCGGCGTGCCGGTGATGGCCTGCGGCTACGGCACCTCCAACGAGCGCTACGCCCTGCGCGTGCAACACATGATCTCCCACCAAGACAGCGATTCGAAGAACGACCATGACTGACAACACCTCTGCCGCCAGCGACGCGGACGACTGGGCCAGCGCACTGGCCGAGCAGACCGCGGCCAGCGCGCCCACGCCCGAGCCGGCCGTGGCGCCGGCCGCCGCGCACGTCTTCCAGCAGATCCAGGACGCACCGGCGGCCTCGTCCACGACGCCCGTGGACATCGCGCGCGTGCTCGACGTGCCGGTGCAGCTCACCGCCGAGATCGGCCGCACGCGCATCACCATCAAGAACCTGCTGCAGCTGTCGCAGGGTTCGGTGGTCGAGCTCGACGGCCTGGCCGGCCAGCCGCTGGACGTGCTGATCAACGGCTACCTCATTGCGCAGGGCGAGGTCGTGGTGGTGAACGAGAAGTACGGCATCCGCCTGACCGACATCGTCACGCCCTCCGAGCGCATGCAGAAGCTCGCGCGCGCATGAACCTGGCGCGGGTGTCTTCGCTGTTCGCGCGGGCCATCGCGCTGCTCGCGCTGGGCCTTCATGCGGCGCATGCGGCATTGCCCACCGTGCCCACGCCGGTGCGCGAAGCCGCGCCGCCGTCCGCGGTCGGCGGTGCGGGCCTGCTGCAGGCGGGCTTCGGCATGGCGGCGGTCGTCGGCCTGATCTTCCTGTGCGCGTGGCTGGCGCGGCGCTTCGGCCTGCAGCGGCTGGGCGGCGGCCAGGTGGTGAAGGTGGTGTCCACCGCCATGGTCGGCCCGCGCGAGCGCGTGGTCGTGGTGGAAGTGGCCGGCCAGTGGCTGGTGCTCGGCGTCACCGGCAGCCAGGTCAACACGCTGCACACGCTGCCGGCCCAGGCAACGCCTGCGGCAGTCACACCCATGTCGCCACAGAACCCGGTGGGCCTGTTCGCACAGAAGCTGCGCGACTCCCTCGCCGGCACGACCCGCACCACCCCATGACCCGCCCCGCTCTGCACCGCGGCCTGCGCACCGCCTTGCTGCTGCTCGCCGCCACGCTGCCCGCTGCTGCATGGACGCAAGGCCTGCCCGGCCTCACGAGCACGCCAGGCCCCGGCGGCAGCCAGACCTGGTCGCTGAGCGTGCAGACGCTGGTGCTGCTGACCTCGCTCACCTTCCTGCCCGCGCTGCTGCTGTCGATGACCAGCTTCACGCGCATCCTCATCGTGCTGGGCCTGCTGCGCACCGCCATCGGCACGCAGACTTCGCCGCCCAACCAGATCCTCGTGGGGCTGTCGCTGTTCCTCACCTTCTTCGTGATGTCGCCGGTGTTCGACAAGGCCTACACCGAGGCCTACGTGCCGTTCTCCGAGAGCAAGCTCAGCGCCGAGAAAGCGCTGGAGCGCGGCATTGCGCCTTTCAAGACCTTCATGCTCAAGCAGACGCGCGAGACCGACCTGGCGCTGTTCGCGCGGCTCGCCAAGGTGCCCGAGATGCAGGGCCCCGAAGACGTGCCGCTGCGCATCCTTCTGCCGGCCTTCGTCATCAGCGAGCTGAAGACCGCGTTCCAGATCGGCTTCACCATCTTCATTCCGTTTCTCATCATCGACCTCGTGGTGGCGAGCGTGCTGATGTCGATGGGCATGATGATGGTGCCGCCCGCGTCCATCGCGCTGCCCTTCAAGCTGATGCTGTTCGTGCTGGCCGACGGCTGGCAGCTGCTCATCGGCGCGCTCTCGCAGAGCTTTTACTTATGACGCCCGAATCCGTCATGACCATGGGCCACCGGGCCATGGAAATCTCGCTGCTGCTGGGCGCGCCGCTCCTGCTGGTGGCGCTGGTGATCGGCCTGGTGGTCAGCATCTTCCAGGCGGCCACGCAGATCAACGAGGCCACGCTGTCCTTCATTCCCAAGCTGCTCGCCGTGTTCGCGACGCTGGTCATCGCCGGGCCGTGGATGCTCGACCGCATGCTCGACTACATGCGCGCCCTGTTCGCCAGCATCCCGCAGATGCTGGCGTGACGCCCTCGGTTTTCTCCGTCACCTCGGGGCAGCTCGAGGCCTGGATGGTGGCCTTTCTCTGGCCCTTCGTGCGCATGCTGGCCATGGTCTCCACGGCACCGGTGTTCGGCGAGCCCTGGGCGACGCGGCAGCTGAAAGTCGGCATCGCCGCCGTGCTGGCCATCGTGATCTCGCCCACCATCGGCCCGTTGCCGGCCGTGCCCGTGGTGTCGGCAGGCGGCTTCTGGATCATCGTGCAGCAGGTACTGATCGGCGCCGCCATGGGCTTCTCGATGCGCCTCATCTTCACGGCCGTGCTGGCCGCGGGCGAGTACATCGGCCTGCAGATGGGCTTGTCGTTTGCGTCGTTTTTCGACCCCATGAGCCACGGCAGCACGATGGTGGTGTCGCGGCTGCTGAACATGCTGGCGATGCTGATCTTCATGGCGCTCGACGGCCACCTGCTCATGCTGGAAGCGCTGGCCGCGAGCTTTCACACACTGCCCATTGCCAACGCCCCGCTGGCGGCCGGCGGCTGGATGTTTCTGGTACTGGCCGCCGGCGACATCTTCGCGACCGGCCTGCTGCTGGCGCTGCCGCTGATCACCGCGCTGCTCACCCTCAACCTCGCCATGGGCATCCTGAACCGCGCCTCGCCGCAGTTCAGCATCTTCGCGGTGGGATTTCCGCTGACGCTGCTGGCGGGGCTGGTGATGCTGCAGTTGCTGATGCCGCACCTGGCGGCGTTCCTGGAGCCGCGGTTTGCGGAGGCGCTGGCGAACATGCTGCGGTTGACGCAGGGACTGCGGCCTTGAGGGCTGGACGCCTGCTTCCGGCTGTTCCGCCATTTCGAAGAACGGCAGTTTCTTTTTGAGGCTGAAGCCGCTCTGGGACCCGCTGCAGATATTTGGCTTCCCCGGAAGCAGACGTCTGTGAGGCAACCACCGGCTTGCGGGTGTTTATCCTCCCGATTCAGGCGTCAGGTTTCACTGAGGTAGCCCCTCTCCACCTGCTGTTGCTGATTCTCGAAGATGGCCATGGCAGTCTTCATTCGCATGAAGCCGAACTTCCTGTAGAAAGGTTCTTTGCCGGGGACCGCATACAAGATGATCTTCTTGTGACCGCATGACATTTCCACCAGCTCGCTGACAACCTGCTTGCCAAGGCCTGTGCCCTGATGGCTCGGCAATACCGCAATGTCGCAGATGTACGAGCAGTCTCCACCATCGGCAAGCGCACGCCCCGCCGCCACGAGCTTCGCATGCTCGTAGACAAAACACTTGAACATGCTGTTCGAGAAAACCTTTTGCAGATGAAGCGGCTTCTTCTCGCCCAGTGGGGCGGCGCGATACAGGGCAGAAAGTTCTTCCCAGTCGATTCCATCGGTGGCGTGTTTCCATTCGAGTGTCACTTGGGGCTCCGATGTCGGGTTGTGGCCGGCTGTAGCGGGTCGAGACACCGTCGCGAAGGCCAGCAGCAGGCATGTGGCGCTCCGGGGAGCGGTCGTTCAAGTCCCACGCGAGGGCGGCACACGGCGGTAGTTCACTTCAACAGCCAGAGCCTCGTCGCCAGCGGGACTGATGTTGTACATGCGCAGGTCGAGCGTGTCGTCGTCGGGTTGTTCGATGGTCGTGCGCCAGCCCCAGCGCGAGCCGCCTTGTCCGTCGCCGTAGCTGCCCAGCATCGACAGGCGCGGGTCGCCGCTGGCGCCGGTGCTGAACATGAGCGACGTGCCGGTGCCAAAGCTCTCGGCCCAGGCCGATTCGTAGCGGCGCTCGTCCAGGTGGTGGGCGATCAGTGCCACACCTTCCATCGGCTCGCCGCCGCAGTGGCCCGTGTATTCATGCAACAGCACGCGGCCGCCCAGCAGCACGCGGATGCTGCCGCGCTGCACCGATTCGTCGGCCGGCGCGCCGGGCTCGAACCAGAGGCGAAATCGGCCCTCCCACTGGCCCGCCATGCGCGCCAACTGCGCGTGCACACCTTCAGCCAGCGATGCTTCGAATTCCTTGCGACCCATGGGCTTTCCTTCAAGGCAGTGACGTGTTCGACGGATGAACTTTGCCACGACGGAAGAACGCGTCAACTCCCGGCACGCCCTGCAAGAACCTGGTTGGCGGCCGAAACCTGAACCGCGAGAATGCAGCCAACACCCTACAGAGGAGCTCATCTTGACCACCGTCGCCATCACCCCCGCAATCAACGTCAGCAACAGCGACGGCTTTGTCCTGTTCGGCGGCGTGAACGTCCTCGAGTCGAAGGACATGGCCCTGCGCGCCGCGGAAGAATACGTCCGCGTCACGCAAAAGCTCGGCATCCCCTACGTCTTCAAGGCCAGTTTCGACAAGGCAAACCGCTCGTCCATCCACTCCTACCGGGGCCCCGGCCTGGAAGAGGGCCTGAAGATCTTCGAGGCCGTGAAGGCGGCGTTCGGCGTGCCGGTTCTCACCGACGTGCACGAGCCATGGCAGGCGGCTCCCGTTGCCGAAGTGGTCGACGTCCTGCAGCTGCCCGCGTTCCTCGCCCGCCAGACCGACCTGGTCGTCGCGCTCGCCAAGACGGGCAAGGTCATCAACGTCAAGAAGCCTCAGTTCCTGAGCCCGACGCAGGTGCTCAACATCGTCGAGAAGATCAAGGAAGCAGGCACCTCCCCCGTCATTCTGTGCGACCGTGGCACCTGCTTCGGCTACGACAACCTCGTGGTCGACATGCTCGGCTTCGGCACCATGAAGAAGGTCACGGGGAATCTGCCGGTCATCTTCGACGTGACCCATGCGCTGCAGCAACGCGAGGCGAACGCCATCGCTTCAGGCGGGCGACGCGAGCAGGTGGCGGAGCTGGCACGTGCGGGCCTGGCGGTGGGCCTGGCGGGCCTCTTTCTTGAAGCGCATCCCGACCCGGCGCAGGCCAAATGCGACGGTCCCAGCGCGCTGCCGCTGGACCAGCTGGAACCTTTCCTCACGCAGCTGAAGGCGTTGGACGACCTGGTGAAGTCGTTCGCGCCGCTGCACATCCGCGCCTGAACGCCTGACGCTGTTTCCGGCGTCGCGGTATGCGGCGTTTTTCTCGATGCTGCAAGGCATCCCGACCCGATTCAACGTGCGGGGCGTGCGGCCAGCTGGCGGTCCAGCGCTTCGCGCGCCCTGCGGGCCGTCCCCGCGTCGACGCGGTCTGCAAGAACCTGGGTCAGCTGGTTCAGTTGGGCTGGGGTGATGCCCACGTTCATGCTGATGCCCATGTGGGACTGGAGCTGCGACTCGGCACCCGCAAGCGCCGACAGCATCCCGACCGTCGCCAGCTCGCGACTCGGCCAGTCGAGGTTGTCTCGCTCGAACACATCGCCGAAGAGATGCGTCTTCAGGTACTCGTCGATGGCCGGCGCGAACTCGAACAACGCGCCCTTGACGGGCTGCCCGACGAGCTTCGTCTGGTTGGCCGCGCCGGCTGCCCGCAGTGCGGCGCCCGTCGGAATGGGGCGCGAGGGCAGTTGCCCCTGCGCGTCCTGGACACCGCGCTGCTTGCGGACTTGCACGACCTTCATCAGTTCGCCCAGCGCATTGAGGCTGCGCGGAAATCCCGCATAGGCGTACACCTGCAGCAGGATCTCTTTCGCATCGTTCACCGAGAGGCCTGCGTCGAGTCCCTGTTCGAGCGCGGTGTTCAGGCGGGCGATGTCGCCCGCCGCTGCGAACGCCGCAATGGGAATGATGGATTGCTGGCGCTGCGACAGTGTCCCGGATGCGGTGCGCGTGGCGTTCATGTTCGTGGCTCCTGGGACCCGGTGCCGGCATGGCACGAGGCGGCGGCGAGGGACAGGGCGAAGGCCAAAGCCAACGCGCCGCCCTTCCCCTGCCTAGCGTTGGTTGTATTGCGCATCGGTGACCTTCTCCATCCATTCGACGTTCTTTCCGCCCACGGTGCCGGTGACGGCCAGGTGGACCAGTGCCGTGAAGGGCGCGGCGCCGTGCCAGTGCTTGACGCCCGGAGGACACCAGACGACATCGCCGGGGCGGATCTCCTGCACGGGCTTGCCCCACTCCTGCGTCAGTCCGAGACCCGACTGGACCACCAGGCGCTGTCCCGCCGGATGGGTGTGCCACGCGGAGCGGGCGCCGGGCTCGACGGTGCTGTGGCCCCGGCTCTTGCCGTTGCTCAAGCAGTATCCGGACATCGAGGTGGAGTTCAGCGTCGACTACGGCTTCACCGACATCGCAGCCGAACGCTTCGATGCCGGCGTGCGGGTGGGCAACCGTGTCGACAAGGACATGGTGGCGGTGCCGATCGCGCCGGCATTGAGGATGGCGGTGGCGGCTTCACCCGACTATCTTGCGGGCAAGTCCGTTCCCCGCAAGCCCGAAGACCTGACCGCACACCGCTGCGTGAACCTGCGGCTTCCCACGCACGGCGGGCTGTACGCCTGGGACTTCGAGAAGGGAAAGAAGCAGGTCAGTGTGCGGGTGCAAGGCCAGACGGTATTCAACAACACCTTCCTGATGCTGCGCGCGGCACTGGACGGCATGGGCTTCGCCTACGTGCCTTTCGACATCATGGAACAGCACATCCAGGAGCGGCGGCTGGTTCCGGTGCTGCAGGACTGGTGGCCGACCTTCCCGGGCTATCACCTGTACTACGCCAACCGCCGCCATCTGTCCCCCGCGCTCGCGCTGGTCATCGAAGCGCTGCGATACCGGGCGCCACCGCCCCGGCGCGCTTAGGGCTTGGAGAACCCGATCCGCGCGCTGCCGCCGCCGAGTGCCCGTGCCAGGCCAGAGGCGTCGTCCACGCGGCCGAGACGGGTGTACGCGTAGGGCGAGTCGAAGGTCTTGTAGAAGACGACCAGGGTTCGCGGCCCGTACAGCATCAGGTCGCCGCTTCTGATCGTGCCAGGACGGATCTCGCTCGTCGGCAGCGATCGCGGCAACGCCGCATGCTTCTCGTTGTTGTGGAGGTCCGGCATGTCGATCGAGAGCGGCAGCATCGCGGCGAAGGCGCGGGCTGCCTCGGTGTCGGCCAGGGTGATGGCGAAGCGGCGTTCGCCGACGGTCATCCACATGCGTGATTCCTCCGTTTGAACAGGGGCCGCGGGAGCGGCGTCGCACGCCCCGAGCACGAACAGGCCGCACCACAGGGCGATCCCATGCCATCGGCTCATGCCGGTTGCCGCGCTTGCGAACGCGCAGTCAGCCAGGCGAGGAAGGCCCCCAGCAGCAGCACGGCGGCGCTCGCGACGAAGGTGCTCCGGTAGCCTGTCGCATCGAACAGCAGACCTCCCACGGTCGACCCCATCGCGATGGCCAACTGGATCACCGCCACCATCAGCCCACCGCCGGCTTCGGCGTTGTGCGGCATGGCATCGGCGATCCAGCTCCACCAGCCGACTGGAGCGGCCGTCGCCAGCAGGCCCCACACGCCCAGCAGCGCCACGATGGCCGGGACCCGCGCGCCGAAGGCAATGAGCGTCACCGCGATCACCGCCATCAGGATCGGGATGGTGATCAGCGTCTTGTACAGGCCGCGCTTGAGCACGGCGCCGATCAGTGCCGTGCCGACAAACCCCGCCGCGCCGATCACGAGCAGGATGAGCGACAGCGTCGACACGTTCGCGTGCGTCACCGTTTCGAGGAACGGCCGCACGTAAGTGAACAACGCGAACTGGCCCATGAAGAAGGCGCCGCATGCCGCCATGCCCAAGGCGACGGAGCGGCGCTTCAGCACCTTGAACACATGGCCCGAACCCGGAGCGCCGCCCTGAACCCTCATGGCCGGCAGGCTGATCCACTGCCAGACCCCGGCGATCACCGCCACCGGAACCAGGCAGAAGAAGGCACCACGCCAGCCCATGACCGAACCGAGATAGCTGCCCAGTGGCGCGGCGATCACCGTGGCCAGCGCATTGCCGCCGTTGAAGATGGCCAGGGCGCGCGGCACCTCGCGGGGCGGCACCAGTCGCATCGCCGTGGCGGCCGACATGGACCAGAAGCCACCGATGACCACGCCAATGAGCGCACGCCCCCCCATGTAGACCGGATAGCTCGGCGCCCACGCGACCACCGCACCGGAGACAGCCATCAGGGCGGTCAATCCCAGCAGCAAGGTCTTGCGGTTCATGCCACCTGCGAGTGTCGATATCGAGAGACTGGTCAGCACTGCGAATGCACCGGAGATCGCGATGCCCTGCCCGGCCATGCCCTGGCTGACATGGAGATCGGCCGCGATCGGCGTCAGCAGGCTGACGGGCATGAACTCGGAGGCGATCAATGCGAACACGCACAGCGACATCGCGAACACGCCGCTCCAGTTCGCGACCGTCGCGCCCTTAGCGAGACTTTTCCCGTCCACGGCCTCGGACAGCTGTACGGTCACAACGCCACCGTCTGCGCCAGATGCCGGCCGAAGAACGCGGTCAGCTTGTCCCATGGAATGAGGTTCACGCGGTCGTAGAGATCGACGTGGCCGGCGCCCCGCACCCACACCAGCTCCTTCGGTTCGGCGGCGCGCCGGTAAGCGTCCTCGCTGAACTCCTTGGAATGCGCTTGGTCGCCGCTGATGAACAGCAGCGGACGCGGCGAAATCGTCTCGATGTCATTGAACGGATAGAAGTTCATGAACTTGACGTTGCTGGCGACCGTCGGCTTCGTGGTCCTTTGGGGCGATGCGCCAGCAGGCGTGAACTCGCCGCGCGGCGTGCGGTAGAAATCGTAGAACTCGCGCTGTATCGGATGCGTGTCTGCCGTCAGCGCCAGATCGGTGCCGCCCGCGACAGCGATTTCGCCGCCCTGGAACTCCACATAGCGCTGCTCGGCGGCCGCGGCGATGCCGGCCTTGCGCTGCGCCAGCGTCTGTGATTTCTGGAGCGCATGGCGGTTGACGGCGCCCATGTCGTACATGCTCACCGTGGCAATCGCCTTCATGCGCGGATCGATCTTGGCCGCACTGATCACGAAGCTGCCACTGCCGCAGATGCCGATCGCGCCGATGCGGTGCCGGTCCACGAAGGACTGTGTCCCCAAAAAATCGACCGCCGCGCTGAACGCTTCGGCATACATCTCCGGCGACACGAGGTTGCGAGGCCCGTCGCTCTCGCCCCAGCCCGGCAGATCGATGGCGAGCGTGACGAAGCCCTGTTCGGCCATCTTGGTCGCGTAGAGGTTCGCGCTTTGCTCCTTCACGGCCCCCATCGGATGGCTCACAACGAGCGCCGGGTGGGCCTTGCTGCGGTCGAAGGTCTTGGGAACGAAGAGGTTGCCCACCACGTTCATCTGGTACTGGTTCTTGAAGGTGACCTTCTGCAGCGTCACCTTGTCGCTCTTGTAGAAGTTGTCTGCGCCGTTGGACACACTGGGGCTCGCTTTCATGTTCGCCGCAAACGCGGCATGGCCGGTGACCGACATGAGGCCCAGCGCCGCGGCGCCAGTGCCCGCTTGCCTCAGGAATTCGCGCCGCTCGAACGCAGGGCTGCGCGTGGTTTCTGCGGCGTGTTCCGGGTTGAAGGCGTTGCTCATTGCTCGATCTGCTTTGGTGAGGGGGCGGAATCGGCGGCCAGGGAGGCCGCCGGCGGGATCTCTTGCCCTGAATGTTCGGCCCCGGCAGTCGATCTGACTAGCTAATGAATTCTTAAAAGCTATATAAGTCAGGCTAATCAATCCAGATGGGAGACTGCCCCCATGGTCAAACGCAATCTGAACGATCTCCTGTACTTCGTGACGGTGGCGCGCGAAGGCAGCTTCACGCGCGCCGCCTCGCTGCTGGGCGTCACGCAATCGGCCCTCAGCCAAGCCATCAGCGGCCTGGAGGCGCGGCTGGAGATCCGGCTGCTCACGCGCACTACGCGCAGCGTGTCGCCCACGGCCGCCGGAGAACGGCTGCTGAACGCCATCGGCCATCGCTTCGACGAGATCGACGCCGAACTGGACGAGCTGACGCAAATGCGCGACAAGCCGGCGGGCACGGTGCGCATCACGTGCGGCGAACACATCCTTCGCACCACGCTGCTTCCCAAGCTCACGCCCCTGTTGCGCGACTACCCCGACATCAAGGTCGAGTTCGACGTCAACTACGGATTCCGCGACATCGTGGCCGACCGCTTCGACGCGGGCGTGCGTCTGGGCGACACCATCGACAAGGACATGATCGCGGTGCCGATCGGGCCGCAATTGCGCATGGCGGTGGCGGCCTCCCCTGCCTACTTCAAGGCCCATGCGCCGCCGAAGACGCCACGCGATCTGCTCACGCACAACTGCATCAACATGCGCATGCAGACCGCGGGAGGACTGTGGGTCTGGGACTTCGAGCGACGCGGCAAACCGTTGAACGTGCGGGTCGATGGGCAGCTCACCTTCAACACCTCGCCCAGCATGGTGGATGCCGCGTTGGCCGGGCTGGGCATCGCCTTCCTGCCCGAAGAGGAGTTCGCACCGCACCTCGACAAGGGTCAACTGGTGCGCGTGCTGGAAGAGTGGTGCCCTCCATTCCCTGGCTACTACCTGTACTACCCGAGCCGGCGACAGCCCTCGCACGCGTTCTCGCTGGTGCTCAACGCGCTGCGCTTCTCGCCTCCACGCGCAGGCGGCTAGTCAACGGCAAGGGTGGGTGGAGAGGTTGACCTGGAGCGCCTGAACAAGACGCTGCGGCTCAGGCGGCCTTCTGCTTTTTCTGCGCAGGCCTGGGCGCCTCGCTGCGCGCCAGCCACAGTCCGCTCGCGATGATCAACGCGCCGCCGCCCAGCGTCCCCGCGCACGAAGAGCACGAGCATCGTCATGTTCAGCGCGGTGCGCAGCAGGTGCAAAGGCCAACGCAGCCGACGGTTGAAAACGCCGGCGGCCTCGATGTACAGGCACACCAACGGCAGCGCCGTGAGGCCGCGCAGGGTTCCGGTCGGGTGCATGGTGACGTTGTCTCGCGGCAGTGGCCGGCAGAGACGGGGCTTGTTCCTGACCGCCAAGCATAGGCCTTGCGAACGCCTGGTTCTGCAGGGGCCACCGTCACCACGGTCGCCCCTTCCACGCTCACAGGTAGTTGAACAACGAAATACTGTTCAACCGCGCAAACGTCATCTGCGTCGCCTGCAGCGACGTCTGCCGCTGATAGAAATCAGAAATCGCGGCGTACGGGTCGAGGTCCTCGATCGACGACAGGTAGCTCTCCTCCTGCAGTTTGTTCATCGCACCGGCGCTGTCGAGCGCCTCCAGTTCGACCTGGCGCGAGCCCACCGACGACAGCACGGTGAGCACGTTGTCGTGCGCGTTCGTGACCTTCACGTTGGCGGTGCTCAACGCGTTGCGCAGCTGCGCCTGGGCCGCGGCGCCGCCGCCGTTGAGCGGTGCGCGCAGCGCGGTCACCAGCTCGCCCAGGGCCGCGAAGATGTCGGTGCCGGCGTTCTGCGCGGTCGACACATCGAAGCTGTCGCCGTTGGCGGGCGTGCCGCTGATGGCGATCTGCACGCCGCCGAACGAGATCGGGGTTCCGGCGGTGAAGGTGCCGCTCGCGGCCACCACCGGCGGCGTGTCCTTGGTCATCACCGTGTAGTCGGTGCCGGTGAAGCGGATGGTGAAATCCTTGCCGTAGTTGGGTGCGGTGGCATCGGTGGTGCTCACCGCGCCGAACACGCCCGAGCCGGTGTTGCCGGGTGCGCCCGACGCCACGTAGCCCGCGCCGCCCTGCACCGTCTGGAAGATGCTGCGGCCGTCGTCCGAGGTCGACATCTGGCGCGCCACGTCGATCTGCATCAGCCGCTCGCCCTGGTCGCCCACGTACTGCACGCCGCCGCCGTCGGCCATCACGAAGGGCGGGCTGCCGCTCTTGAAGCCGGCGAACAGGTACTGCCCGCTGCCGTTGTCGCTGTTGGCCACGCCCACGAGCTGCTCCAGGCTGCTCTGGATGGCGGTGGCGAGCGAGCCGCGGTCGGCGTCCGACAGGCTGCCGCCGCCGGCCTGCACGACCAGCGTCTTCACGTGCTGCAGGATCGACGTCACCGAGTCGAGCGCGTTCTCTTCGGCCGACAGCGCCAGCGCCGCGCGCTGGCGGCTGGTGGTGAACTGGGCGCCCTCCGCCAGCGTCTGGCTCACGCCGAGCGCGCGCGCCGCGCCCACGGGATCGTCGCCGGCCGACAAAAACTTGGAATTCGTCGCCAGCTGCTGCTGGACCCTGAACAGCTTCTGCTGCTGCAGGCCCATCGACTGCAGGCTCTGTTCGAAGAAGGATTGGGTGCTGATGCGCATCGCGGGTCCTGAAATCTGTGCGTGGGGTGTGGAGCTCAGTTGCTGATGCCGAGGATGGCATCGAACATCGCCGAGGCGGTCTGGATCACCTTGGCGTTGGCCTGGTACATCTGCTGGAACATCAGCAGGTTGCCGGTTTCCTCGTCCTGGTTGACGCCGGAAATCGCGCGCTGGCTGGCCTTGATCTGGCCGGTCACGCTGTCCTGCGTGGTGGCGGCGACCTTGATCGACATGGCGCGGTTGCCGACGTCGCTCACCAGCTGCGAATAGGCGCCGTTGAAGGTCGCGGTGCCGTTCGACATGGTGGTCTTGCGCTGCAGCGCGCCCAGCAGCAGCGCGTTGCCGCCGTCGGAGACGCCGCCGGTGTTCTTGCCGATGGTGAAGGTGTCGCCCTGCGCGGGCGCGCCCGTCATGCCCACGGTGATGCCGTCGAAGCTCATCTTCGCGCCCGCCGTGTACGGCACGGGTGTGCCGGCCGGGTAGCTGGTGGCGGTGCCGTCGGCGCGCGTGACGGTCACGGCCGAGCCGGCCGGAAAGCCCGACAGCGTGCCGGTTCCCGCGTTGAAGCTCAGCGTGACGGTGCCGGCCAGCGGCGAGCCCGGGTACGCGGCATCGACCGTGGCCGCACCCAGTGCGCCGCTGCCCTTGTTGCCCGCGGTGTTGCCGGTGATCACGGGCGACGCGGCGGCCACCTTCGCCGGGTCGCGCACCTGCACGTCGAGGTCGCGCGCGCCGGTGCGCGTGGGCTGCACCAGGAACGAATCGCCGGCCTGCGCCGTGCCGCTCGCGGCCGTGAGGCTCACGCCGTCGAAGCTGATCGGGAAGGTCGTGAAGCTGCCCATCGGCGTCTTGTCCGACAGCCGCGTGACCGTGTAGGTGAGCGTGCCCGCCACGTCGGTGACGCTGACGTTGTAGTCGCTGGTCGTGAGCTTCGATGCATCGGTCAGCGTGGCGCCGAATTCGAGGTTGCCCGTGTTGCCGGCGTTGGCGATCGTGCCCGGCACGGCCTGCGAGAAGAAGTTCTGGCCCAGCACGCCGTTCAGGTCCACGCCCAGCTTGTGCTGCGCATTCACCGCGTCGGCCACCGACATGGCGAGCCGGCCGATGGCGTTCTGCGTGGGAATCAGCGTGTCCTTGCGAAAGGCCATGAGGCCGCCGAGCACGCCGCCGGTGAAGGCGCTGTCGTCGAGCTCGACGGTGTTGCCGGCAAAGCCCGACAGCGCCACCACCTGGCGCGTCGGGTCCGACGACGACGCCACCGCCGCCATCTTCGACGCATGGTCGCCCACCACCAGCGACTGGCCGGTGGCGATGAACACGTTGTACTTGCCGTTGTCCTGCTGCAGCACGCGCACGTCGACCACCTGGCTCAGCTCGCTCACGAGCTGATCGCGCTGGTCGAGCAGGTCGTTCGGCGCCTGGCCGCCGGCCACTGCGCTCATCTGGCTGATCTGCTGGTTCAGGCTGGCGATCTTGGCGGCGTAGGTGTTGATCTGGCTCACGCTGCCCACGATCTGCTCGTTGACCGAAGTGTTCAGGTCCGACAGGTACTGGTCGGTTGCGCGGAACTTGCTGGCCAGCGACTGCGCCGCGCTGATCATCTGCTGGCGCGCCGCCGGGTCGGCCGGCGTGTTGGCCACGCCCTGCACGCTGGTGAAGAAGCTCTGCATCAGCGGCGCAATGCCCGAGGTCTTGTCGGCCAGCAGCGTGTCGATGCGGTTGACCTGCACGCCGTTGGTGGCCAGCGCAGCCGACTGCGACTGCGCGGTGGCCAGTTGCGCCGTGAGGTAGCGGTCGTAGCTGCGCGCCACGGTCGTCACGTTGGCGCCCGAACCGATGAAGCCCGAGCCGCTGGCAATGCCGCCGGCCGTGGCGATCTGCGCGATCTGGCGGCTGTAGCCGGCCGTGTACACGTTGGCGGTGTTGTGGGCCGTGGTCATCAGCGCGGTGCGGGCGACCGCGAGGCCGCTCAGACCTGTGTAGAACATGCTTCCGGACATAAGGCTTTACCTGTCAAAGGGGTGTGGGGGAGCGGCATCGCGCGCGATGCCTCCCCGTAGTTATCGGCAGCGCGCGCCCGAAGTTGAGGGCGCACACATTCATGCCGTCTTTCTCAGAACTCCGACCAGTCGCCCTTGGCGTCGCCGGCCATCGCGAGCTGTGGTGTGCCAGTCGGTTCCCGGCGCGTGGGCAGCGCCTTGGCGCGCGGCTTGGGCGTCGGCTTCGGTGCTTTCGGAATCGGCGTGATGCGCGTGAAGCCGGCGCGCGTCGTCGCGACCGCGTTCGCATCGAGCTTGAAGACGCTCACGGCCTGCACGAGGCTGCCCGCCTGTTCCTGCAGCGACTGCGCCGCGGCCGAAGCCTCTTCGACCAGTGCCGCGTTCTGCTGCGTGACCTGGTCCATCTGCGTGATCGCCTGGTTGATCTGCTCGATGCCCGAGGTCTGCTCCTGGCTCGCTGCGGTGATCTCGCCCATGATGTCCGTCACGCGCTTCACGCTGCCCACGATCTCTTCCATCGTGCGGCCGGCTTCTGCGACCTGCTTGCTGCCCTCTTCGACTTTTTCCACCGAGTCGCCGATCAGGGTCTTGATTTCCTTGGCGGCTGCGGCGGAGCGTTGGGCCAAGCTGCGGACTTCGGACGCCACGACGGCAAAGCCGCGGCCTTGCTCACCCGCGCGAGCAGCTTCGACAGCCGCATTCAACGCAAGGATGTTGGTCTGGAACGCGATGCCATCGATCACGCCGATGATGTCGACGATCTTCTTGGACGACGCGTTGATCGAGCCCATCGTGTCCACGACTTGCGACACGACCGCGCCGCCCTTGACTGCCACTTCAGAAGCGGAGACAGCCAGCTGGTTCGCCTGCCGCGCGTTGTCCGCGTTCTGCTTCACCGTCGAGGTCAGCTCTTCCATCGACGCCGCCGTCTGCTCCAGCGAACTCGCTTGCTCTTCCGTGCGCGACGACAGATCCTGGTTGCCCGAAGCGATCTGCCCCGACGCCGTGGCGATCGTCTCCGTGCCCGTGCGCACCTCGCCCACCACCTTCGCCAGGTTGGCGTTCATGTCCTTCAGCGCCTGCATCAGCTGGCCCGTCTCGTCCCGGCTGTCCACGCGGATGTTCGCGCTCAGGTCGCCGGCGGCCACCGTCTCGGCCACACCGACCGCCTTCGCCAGCGGGCGCACGATGCTGCGCGAGATGAAGAAGGCGAACAGGCCGCCCAGCAGCACCGTGAGCGCCGTCAGCAGCAGCCGCAGGTTGAAGCTCTTCGCATTCGCCGCGTCGATGGCGTGGCTCATGTCGTCGATGGCGCGGCGCTCGATGGCCAGCAGTTCGAGCACGCGGTTTTCGTAGGCCTTGGCCGCCGGCTGGAACGACAGCTGGTAGGCGCGCACGGTCTCGACCGTGTTGCCGCTGGCCTTGGCGCGGGTCACGTCGTCCTTGGCGGCCTGGTACTTGGCGCGCAGCTCGACGATGGACTTGTAGGTCGCTTTTTCTTCGTCCGTGACCAGCAGCGCCTCGACCTTGGCCATGGTCTCGCTGCCCTTCTTCACGCTGTCGGTGATCACGTCGGCGAACAGCATCGGCAGCGCCTCGTCGGTGGTGCGCGCGATCATCGAGGTGCGCGCAATGGCCGCATAAGTCAGCACGTACCAGTCGGAAATGAGCCGCTCCTTGGCCAGCGGGCTCTGCATCATGATGCGCGTGGCTTCGGCGTTCTTGTGCGCGGACATCAGGCCCACGGCGCTGGAGATGATCGACAGCCCCAGCACGACAGCGAAGGCGAGCGTCAGGCGGGTGCCGATGCGAAGGTTCGAAAAGAAGGTCATGGGGTGGCCTTCAAACGGTGGCGGCCGCTTCGATGAGGCCCATCTCTTCGCTGGACATCAGCCGGTCGATGTCCACCAGGATCAGCATGCGTTCGTCCAGCGTGCCCAGGCCGATCAGGTAGTCGGTGTCGAGCACCGAGCCCATCTCGGGCGCCGGCTTGATCTGCTCGGCCGTGAGCGTGATCACGTCCGACACGCTATCGACCACCATGCCCACCACGCGGCCCGAGATGTTCAGCACGATCACCACCGTGAACTGGTCGTAGGTGGGTGCGCCCAGCTCGAACTTGATGCGCATGTCGATGATCGGCACGATGATGCCGCGCAGGTTGACCACGCCCTTGATGTAGTTCGGCGCGTTCGCGATGCGCGTCACGGCGTCGTAGCCGCGCAGCTCCTGCACCTTCTGGATGTCGATGCCGTATTCCTCGTCGCCGAGCTTGAAGGTCACGACCTCCAGGCGGTTGGCCACGGCGGACGCGGACGGCGATGTGTTGTCTCTGGTGTGGTTCAGCATGTGTTCTTCTCCTCGTTCAATACGCATTCCGGACGCCGGCACCCTCGCCCGCCCCGGTCCTGAATACCCCTGCGGCCTGGACCAGGCCCTGCGCCTGTTCCTGCAGCGACTGCGCCGTGGCCGTGGCCTCTTCGACCAGCGCGGCGTTCTGCTGTGTCACCTGGTCCATCTGCGCGATGGCCTGGTTGATCTGCTCGATGCCCGAGGTCTGCTCCTGGCTCGCCGTCGTGATCTCGCCCATGATGTCGGTCACGCGCTTCACGCTGCCGACGATCTCCTGCATGGTCCGGCCGGCCTCGGCGACCTGCTTGCTTCCGGCCTCGACCTTCTCGACCGAGTCGCCGATGAGGGTCTTGATTTCTTTCGCCGCAGCGGCCGAGCGCTGCGCGAGGCTGCGCACTTCCGACGCGACCACCGCGAAGCCCTTGCCCTGCTCGCCCGCACGCGCCGCTTCCACCGCCGCGTTCAGCGCGAGGATGTTGGTCTGGAACGCGATGCCGTCGATCACGCCGATGATGTCGACGATCTTCTTGGACGACGCATTGATCGAGCCCATCGTGTCGACCACCTGCGACACCACAGCGCCGCCCTTCACGGCGACCTCCGATGCGGAGACTGCCAACTGGTTCGCCAGCAGTGCGTTGTCCGCGTTCTGCTTCACGGTCGATGTCAGCTCGTCCATCGACGCCGCCGTCTGCTCCAGCGAGCTGGCCTGCTGCTCGGTGCGCGACGACAGGTCCTGGTTGCCTGAAGCGATCTGGCTCGACGCCGACATCACGCCCGCCACGTTCGCGCCCACGTCCGCGACGATCGCGAACAGGTTGGCGCTCATCTGGTTCAGCGCGCGCAGCAGCCCCGCGATCTCGTCGCCGGGCCGCACCGCGAAGCGCACGAGGTCGCCGCCCGCGATGGTTCGCGCGACCTCGATGGCCTCGTCGAGCGGACGGAAGATCGTGCGGCCGAGGAACGCACCGAGGCCCAGCCACGCCAGCGCAGCACCGAAGCTGCCCGCTGCCACGGCGTTGGGCAGCCAGCTGTGCGCGCCGGACGCTGCCGCGAGGCGGGACGCTTCCGTCCAGCCCATCGCCCCCAGGAGCGCCGACAACCCAGCCGCCGCGACGGTCACGCCGAACACGCGCCGCCGCACGGGGATGCGCCGCAGCCGCGCCAGCGGATGGGCCCAGCCGCTGCGCACCACTTCGCCCTGCAGCAGTTCGAGGCCCTTGGCCTCGCCCTCGCGCATGCGGCGGTAGAGCGCATCAGCTGCCGCCACGTCTTCGCGCGCAGGGCGGCTGCGCACGGACATGTAGCCCTCGACGCGGCCCTGGTGGCGGATCGGCGTGACATTGGCGAGCACCCAGTAGAAGTCGCCGTTCTTGCGCCGGTTCTTGATGAGGCCGGTCCAGGGCAGGCCTTGGTCGAGCGTTCGCCAGAGGTCGGCGAAGGCCTCGGGCGGCACGTCCGGATGGCGCACGATGTTGTGCGCCTTGCCCAGCAGTTCGGCGGCCGCGAAGCCGCTGGCCGCGACGAAGGCCGGGTTGACGTAGGTGATGCGGCCCTTGAGGTCGGTGCGGGACACCAGGGCCTCTTCCTTCGAGAGTTCGTATTCGATGTCGGTGACGGGCAGATTGACGCGCATGGCCGGTGCGTCGCCTCAAGCCAGCGCCAAGGCGTGGCTGCTGCCGTGGCCGCTGCCGCCAAGGCGGAACACGCCGACGACCTGCGACAGGCTGCCGGCCTGCTCTTGCAGCGATTGCGCCGCGGCCGAGGCTTCTTCGACCAGCGCCGCGTTCTGCTGCGTCACCTGGTCCATCTGCGTGATCGCCTGGTTGATCTGCTCGATGCCCGAGGTCTGCTCCTGGCTGGCAGCGGTGATCTCGCCCATGATGTCCGTCACGCGCTTCACGCTGCCCACGATCTCTTCCATCGTGCGGCCGGCTTCGGCGACCTGTTTGCTGCCTTCTTCGACCTTCTCCACCGAGTCACCGATCAGCGTCTTGATTTCCTTGGCAGCTGCGGCCGAACGCTGCGCGAGGCTGCGGACTTCGGAAGCGACCACTGCAAAACCCCGGCCTTGCTCGCCTGCTCGTGCAGCTTCAACAGCCGCGTTCAGCGCCAGGATGTTGGTCTGGAACGCAATGCCGTCGATCACGCCGATGATGTCGACGATCTTCTTGGACGACGCGTTGATCGAGCCCATCGTGTCCACCACCTGCGACACCACGGCGCCGCCCTTGACGGCCACTTCAGAAGCGGAGACAGCCAGCTGGTTCGCCTGTCGCGCGTTGTCCGCGTTCTGCTTGACCGTCGAGGTCAGCTCTTCCATCGACGCTGCCGTCTGCTCCAGCGAACTGGCCTGTTCTTCCGTGCGTGACGACAGGTCCTGATTCCCCGAGGCGATCTGCCCTGACGCCGTGGCGATCGTCTCCGTGCCCGTGCGCACCTCGCCCACCACCTTGGCGAGATTCGCGTTCATGTCCTTCAGCGCCTGCATCAACTGGCCCGTCTCGTCGCGGCTGTCCACGCGGATGTTCGCGCTCAGGTCGCCGGCCGCCACCGTCTCGGCCACTTCGAGCGCATGGCCCAGCGGGCGCACGATGCCCAGCGTGAGGCGCCAGGCGAACAGCGCGCCCAGCACCAGTGCGATGGCCGACAGCGCGAGCAGCGTGGTGCGGCCGTCGGTGTGGTCGGCCGCGATGCCCTTGGCGGCGGCGTCGATCTTCTCGCGCTGGTGGTTCGCCAGGCTTTCGACGGCATTGGCGTAGACGGAGAGCGCCGCGCTGAACTTGGTGTCGACCAGCACATTGGCTTCGTCGAGCTTCTTCTCGTCTTTCAGCTTGTTGAGCGTGCCCACGGTCTCGAGCACGACGACGCGCGCCGCGACCACGGCGGCATAGAGCGCCTTTTCTTCCGGGCTGGCGAGCATGGCCTCCAGCTGCTTCTGCGCCGGCGTGATGCGCGCCGACCCTGCGGCCTGGACCTTGGCGAAATACGCCGCAACCTCGGGATCGGTGGTCTTCACCATCGCGTAGTTGGCGACGGTGTTCGACCTGAGCAGGCTGAGCCATTCGTTCGCCAGCCGCTCCTTGACCAGCGCACCCTGCACCATCTCATCGGTCGCCTGGCCCACGTTCGTGAGGCGCAGCACGCCGGTGCCCGCAATGAACGCCATCAGCAGCAGCAACGCCGCGAAGCCGAGCCCGAGGCGGGTGCCGATTTTCAGATCCTTCAAACTCATTGCGCTTTTCTTCCTTCCATAACAGGGGCCATGTCGGAGTGGCTCGAGCCACCCCGTCTCCCTGTTATCGGCGGCGGCCCGCCAGACTTGAGTTCTTTTTTCTCAAAATTCGGTCCAGTCGTTCTTGCCGTCGGTGGCCATGGCAAGTTGGGGGGCGCCGCTGGCCTCGCGGCGGGCAGGCAGCGCCCCGGTGCGCGGCCTGGCGGTCGGCGCGACGCGCGTGAAGCCGCTGCGAAGGGCCTCCACCGAGTGGGGGTGGGCATCGAGCTTGAAGACGCTCACGGCCTGCACGAGGCTGCCGGCCTGCTCCTGCAGCGACTGCGCCGCCGCCGAGGCTTCTTCGACCAGCGCCGCGTTCTGCTGCGTCACCTGGTCCATCTGGACGATGGCCTGGTTGATCTGTTCGATGCCCGAGGTCTGCTCCTGGCTCGCCGCGGTGATCTCTCCCATGATGTCCGTCACGCGCTTCACGCTGCCCACGATCTCTTCCATCGTGCGGCCGGCTTCTGCGACCTGCTTGCTGCCTTCTTCGACCTTCTCTACCGAGTCGCCGATGAGGGTCTTGATTTCCTTGGCGGCTGCGGCGGAGCGTTGCGCCAAGCTGCGAACTTCGGAAGCAACCACCGCAAAGCCTCGGCCTTGCTCACCGGCACGCGCTGCTTCAACGGCCGCATTCAGCGCCAGGATGTTGGTCTGGAACGCAATGCCATCGATCACACCGATGATGTCCACGATCTTTTTCGACGACGCGTTGATCGAGCCCATCGTGTCGACCACCTGCGACACCACGGCACCGCCCTTCACCGCGACTTCCGACGCCGTCACCGCCAGCTGGTTCGCCTGCCGCGCGTTGTCCGCGTTCTGCTTCACCGTCGAGGTCAGTTCTTCCATCGACGCCGCCGTCTGCTCCAGCGAGCTGGCCTGCTCTTCCGTGCGCGACGACAGGTCCTGGTTGCCCGAGGCGATCTGCCCCGAGGCCGTGGCGATCGTCTGCGTGCCCGTGCGCACTTCGCCCACGATCTTCACCAGGCTTTCGTTCATCTCCTTGAGCGCATGCATCAGGCGGCCGGTCTCGTCCGTCGACCGCACCTCGATGCGCGAGCTGATGTCCCCCGCAGCGACCTTCTCGGCCACCTGCACGGCCTCGTCGAGCGGGCGCGTGATCGAACGCATGATGAGCCAGGCAATGGCGGCGCCCACCAGGATCGCCACCGCGCCCAGTGCCAGCATCAGGTTGCGTGCCCACAGGTAGCCGGCCATGGCCTGCGCGTTGGCCGACGCGGCCAGGACGCTTTCCTGGGCGCTCATGGCGTCGAGCTCCGTGATCACGCTGCGCACGGCCGGCTGGAACTTCGAGATGAAGAGCGTCGTCGCCTCTTCGTTGCGGTTCTGCAGCGCCAGTTCGGTCATCTGGTTGTTCAGCGGCACGACCACCGCCACCTTCTCGTCGGCTCTCGCAAGCAGCGCCTTGCCGTCGGCCGTGTCCACCAGCCCGGCGAGCACCTTGCGCGCCCCGGAAAATTGCTCGCGGGCCGCGGCGATGCGCCGGGCCTCCTCGCGCATGGTGTCCGCATCGGTCAGCAGGATCATGTTGCTGTCGAAGATCGCGATGTCGCGGATCGCATCCGCCATCTTGTTGACGGCTTCCAACCGCGCGTTGTTGCCGGTGACGATGCCGTCCAGGCGCGCCTGCACGTCGGCCATCGACCGCAGGCCAAGGCCGGCCACGCCGGCCAGCAGAAGGAGCACGGTGGCAAAGCCAAGGCCGAGGCGTGTGCCGATCTTGAGATTGGAGAATGAATTCATGGGGTTGTCAGGAGTCTTTTGCGTTGACATGTTGGAAGACCCGGTCCAGCCGCTGCGCGACCTTCGCGTCGTGGCGGCTCGCACGGGCCCGCGCATGCGCCGCGAGGCCAGCGAGGCCGAGGCCGGTCAGGCAGGCGGCGCCGGCCAGCGCCCACACGGCATGGAGCGCCCAGGCGCAGCCGGTGCCGACATGGAAGCCGAGAAAGAGCGCCACGGCCAGCAGCAGGAGCAAGGCGGCGAAGCCCATGCCGACGCGGTGCAGGGATTTGAGATCGACGTGCGTGGACATGGCGCGTTCAGGCCGCAACGGCTTCGTCGGCGTCGAGCTTGAAGGTGCTCACGGCCTGAACGAGGTTGTCGGCCTGCTCCTGCAGCGACTGCGCCGCAGCTGCCGCCTCTTCGACCAGCGCCGCGTTCTGCTGCGTGACCTGATCCATCTGCGTGATCGCCTGATTGATCTGTTCGATGCCCGAGGTCTGCTCCTGGCTCGCTGCGGTGATCTCGCCCATGATGTCGGTCACGCGCCTCACGCTGCCCACGATCTCTTCCATCGTGCGGCCGGCTTCGGCGACCTGCTTGCTGCCTTCTTCGACCTTCTCTACCGAGTCGCCGATCAGCGTCTTGATTTCCTTGGCGGCTGCGGCGGAGCGTTGAGCCAGGCTGCGGACTTCGGAGGCCACGACGGCAAAGCCGCGACCTTGTTCACCGGCACGTGCAGCTTCCACAGCGGCGTTCAGCGCCAGGATGTTCGTCTGGAACGCGATGCCATCGATCACGCCGATGATGTCGACGATCTTCTTGGACGATGCATTGATCGAGCCCATCGTGTCCACCACCTGCGACACGACCGCGCCACCCTTCACTGCGACTTCCGAAGCGGAGACAGCCAACTGATTGGCTTGCCGCGCGTTGTCCGCGTTCTGCTTCACCGTCGAGGTCAGCTCTTCCATCGACGCCGCCGTCTGCTCCAGCGAACTCGCTTGCTCTTCGGTGCGCGACGACAGGTCCTGGTTGCCCGCCGCAATCTGCCGCGACGCCACCGCGATCGAATCGGTCGACGCCTTGATGCGCGTCACCAGGTCGGTGAGCGTGTCTTCCATCTCGCCCATGCCGCGCAGCAGCCGGCCGAAGTCGCCGCCACGGTCGGTCTCGAACTCCTGGCTCAGGTCGCCCGCGGCCACGGTCTCGGCGATCAGCAGCGCCTCGGCGATCGGCTGGGCGATGCTGCGTGTGAGCAGCCATGCGAGCACCGCGCCCAGCGCGAGCGCGGCCGCGGCCAGCGCGACGATGTAGAGACGGCCCGCCCGGTACTGCGCGTCGATGGCGGCGGCCGTGCTGTCGATGTGCTTTTGCTGGTGCGTCACCATGGCGCGGATGCTCGCGTCGTAGCCGTCGAGCATCGGCAGCAGCTGCGTGTCGGTGCGCGTCGCGGCCTCGTCCTTCCGGCCGTCGGCCTTGAGCTGGAGGATCTGCTTGCGCAGCGCGATGTAGTCGGCGCGCCGTTTCTGGATGTCGGCGCTCAGTGCCAGCTCGGCTGGCGACACGAGCAGCGCCTCGAGCGCCGTCTGCGTCTCGGAGATGGTGGCGCTGGTGGCGGCGATCTGCTTTTGCAGGTGCGCCTGCACCTGCGCATCGTCGCTCTTGAGCAGCGAGAAGGTGCGCACGCTGTTGGTGGCGGTGCCCAGCTGCCAGGCCGTGGCCAGCCGCTCCTTCGACAGGGTGCGCGAGGCGAGGTCGTGCGTCGCCTCGCCCACGCCCTGCAGCCGCAGCACGCCGATGCCCGCCACGGCCACCAGCAGCGCCAGCACCAGCGCAAAGCCGGCGCCCAGGCGCATTCCCGTCGTCCAATTCTTGATCGTCATTCGCTTGTCTCCTCTCGGGGCCTCCGGTGTCGTTGTTCTCGGGTCCGGGCAGTCAAGTCAGGCTGTGCGGGCGGCTCAGCCGAACTTCTGCATGATGCGAACCAGCTTCTCGCCGTACTTCGGGTCGGTGGCGTAGCCCGCGCGCTGCAGCCCGTGCGCAGCCTGCGCCGGGTCGGCCGTGGTCAGCACGTTCGCGTAGCGCGGGTTGCGCGTGATGAAGCGCGCGTAGTCGGTGAAGGCTTCCTCGTACGAGGCGTAGGCCCGGAATTTCGCGCGCACCTTCTGCGGTTCGCCGTCGATGTACTCGGTGGTCGTGGTCTCGACGGTCGCGCCCTTCCAACTCTTGTCGGCCTTGATGCCGAAGAGGTTGAAGCTCTGCGTGCCGTCGTCGGCGCGAATTTCTCGCTTGCCCCAGCCGGATTCCAGCGCGGCCTGCGCCAGGATCAGCGGTGCGGGCACGCCGCTGGCGGCGCTGGCCGACTGTGCCGACGCGCCCATGCGGTCCACGAACGCATCGACCTGGCCTTGCAGCGAGGCGTTCGCGGCCGGGGCGGAGCCGCTCTTCATTTGATAGACGCCAAGGTCGGCCGCCGTCGACACGCGCGCACCAGGCGACGAGCCGATGGGAATGCCCGCGCGCGGGCCGTACGGCAGGCCGGCGGGCGGCTCCAGCGACAGGGGCCGTGTGCCGACGCCGTCGTCGGCCTCCGGCGCCGCCGAGGGCATCTGCCGCCGCAGCTGCGCCAGCATCGCCTCGGCCAGCCCCACGCCGCGCCCCGAGAGGTTCTGCGTGAGCTGCTGGTCGAACATCGACAAATAGACCTTCTGGTCCTGGCTGTCGAGCAGGCCGCTCGAAGGCGTCGCCTCGCGCATGCTCTTGAGCACCATGTTCATGAACAGCGCTTCGAACTGGCGCGAGACCTGCTGCAGGCCCTCTTCGGGCGAGGTGCGCACGGTGCGCCGCAGCGCATCGACGCCCTGCACGTCGAGCGCAAAACGCTGGTCGAGCGCGCCGCTGCGGCTGGCCGCGTCGGCGCCGGTCCACGCGGTGTGGGCGGAGATCGTCATGCCGTCGTCCTCAGATGATCTCGAGTTCGGCGCTCAACGCACCGGCCGACTTCATGGCCTGAAGAATCGACACCAGGTCCTGCGGGTTGGCGCCCAGGCTGTTCAGCCCCTTCACCACATCGGCCAGCGACGCACCGCCGCGCACCATCTGGATCGCGCCGCCGCCCTGGTTGACGGAAATCTGCGAGGTCTGGGCCACCACCGTACTGCCGCCCGAGAGCGCGCCCGGCTGGCTGATCACCGGCTCGGTGTTGATGACCACCGACAGGTTGCCGTGCGCCACGGCGCAGTCTTTCACGCGCACCGCCTGGTTCATCACGACCGAGCCCGTGCGCGCATTGACCACCACGCGCGCGCCCGCCTGCGTGGGCGTGACCTCGAGCTCCTGCAGCTGCGCGAGAAAGCCCACGCGCCGCTGCGGCTCGGGCGCCTGCACGCGGATCACGCGCGCGTCCATCGCCTCGGCGGTGCCGGCGCCGAACTGGCGGTTGATGGCGTCCATGGCGCGCTGCGCCGTGCCGAAGTCGGAGCGGTTCAGCTCAATGGTGAACGAGCCCTCCGCGCCCACCGGCGCCTCGACCGTGCGCTCCACCAGCGCGCCCGCGGGAATGCGTCCCGAGCTCAGCTGGTTGACCTGCACCCGGCTGCCGTTGGCCGACGCACCCGCGCCGCCCACCACCATGTTGCCCTGCGCCACGGCATACGTTGCGCCGTCCACGCCCTTCAGCGGCGTCATCAGCAGCGTGCCGCCGCGCAGGCTCTTGGCATTGCCCATCGACGACACCGTGACGTCGATGCTCTGGCCCGGCCGCGCGAACGACGGCAGCGTGGCCGTCACCATGACAGCCGCCACGTTCTTCAGCTGCATGTTCACGCCCTGCGGGATCGTGATGCCCAGCTGCTGCAGCATGTTGTTCAGGCTCTGCGTGGTGAACGGCGTCTGCATCGTCTGGTCGCCCGTGCCGTCCAGGCCGACCATGAGGCCGTAGCCGATGAGCGGGTTGTCGCGCACGCCCTGGATGCTGGCGAGTTCCTTCAGGCGCTCGGCGTGCGCGGGCGCGATGAACAGGAGCGCGCACAGCGCCGCGATGCGCCAGCGCGTCGAAAAAGATGAAGCCTGGAGGTGTGTCATCAGAACGGCATCACGTTCAGGAAAATTCTTTGCATCCAGCCCATGTGCTGGGCCTCATCGATGTAGCCCTTGGCCGCGTACTCGATGCGCGCGTCGGCCACCAGCGTCGAGGGCACGGTGTTGTTGCCCGACACGGTGCGCGGGTTCACCACGCCCGAGAAGCGGATGAATTCCGTGCCCTGGTTGATGCCCATCTGTTTCTCGCCGCTCACCAGCAGGTTGCCGTTGGCCATCACGTCGGTCACGGTGACGGTGATCACGCCGTTGAAGGTGTTGTTGGCGTTGGCGCCGCCCTTGGCATTGAGCGTGTTGGTGCCCGACAGCTTGGTCTCCTGCCCGTCGAGCAGGCCGCCGATGAGCTTCGGAATGGCAGCGAACACGCCGGTCGTGTTGCCCGTGCGGCTGGCATTGGCGCCCGAGTTCTTGGTCGCGTTGACCTTCTCGCTGATGACGATCGTGAGGATGTCGCCGACGTTGCGCGGGCGGCGGTCTTCGAACAGCGCGTTGGCACCGGGGCCGTCCTGGAAGATCGCGCCCGGAGCGCGCCGCGCCTGCACGGCCGCGTACTGGTCGGCGCGCGCCGTCATCGGCTGGTGCACCAGCGGCTCGCGCGGCACCTGCGCGCAGCCGGCGGCCAGCGTGGCCACGAGCAGCAGCGCCGACGCCCGGCGAAGAAGACGCTCCCCCGCACGCATCACAACTGGGCCAGGCGCTGCAGCATCTGGTCGGACGTCTGGACCGCCTTGCTGTTGATCTCGTACGAGCGCTGGGTGGCGATCATGTTGACCAGCTCTTCCACCACGTTGACGTTGGAGGCCTCGACATAGCCCTGGCTCAGCGTGCCCGCGCCGTCCACACCGGGGTTCATCTGGTTGGGCGCGCCCGAGGCGTCGGTCTCGGCATACAGGTTCTCGCCCTGGCTCTGCAGGCCCGTCGGGTTGACGAAGGTCGCGAGCTGCAGCTGGCCGATCTGCACGGTATTGGTGGCGCCCGCCTGCACCACCGACACGATGCCGTCGCGGCCCACGGTGATGCTGGTGGCGTTGGCCGGAATGGTGATGGCCGGCTGCACCGGGAAGCCGCTGGCCGTGACCAGCTGGCCGTCGCGGTCGGTCTGGAACGAGCCGTCGCGTGTGTACGAGGTGGTGCCGTCGGGCATCAGCACCTGGAAGAAGCCGCCGCCGCTGATGGCCACGTCGGTCGGCTTGTCGGTCTTGGTGAGGTTGCCCTGCGAGTGGATGCGCTCGGTGGCGACCACGTGCACGCCGGTGCCGACCTGCAGGCCCGAGGGCAGGCGCGTCTGGTCGGAGCTCTGGCCGCCGACCTGGCGCAGGTTCTGGTAGACCAGGTCTTCGAACACGGCGCGGCTGCGCTTGAAGCCGGTGGTGCCGACGTTGGCCAGGTTGTTCGACACGACGTCGAGTTGCGTCTGCTGCGCGTCCAGGCCGGTCTTGGCGATGTAGAGGGAGCGGATCATTTCGGAAGTTTTTGGGAAGGGGTTAGCCGTAGGCCAGCAGCTTGTTGGCGGTCTGCGCGTTGATGTCGGCGGTCTGCAGCGACTTCATCTGCATCTCGAAGCTGCGCGCGTTGGCGATCATTGCGACCATGGCATCGACGGGCTGCACGTTGCTGCCCTCGATGGCACCCGAGATCAGCGTGACCGCCTCGTCGGCTTCGGCCGGCGGCAGGTCGGCGCGCATGCGGAACAGGCCGTCGTCGCCGCGCACGAGGTCGGTCGTCGGCGGGTTGACCAGCTTGAGGCGGCCCACTTCGGCGATGCCGGTGAGCACGGTCGAGGCTGCGTCGCGCGAACCCACGAGGCCGTTCGACGCAATGCTCACGGCCGAACCCGGCGGCACGGTGAGTGCGCCGTTGTCGCCCACCACGGGGAGCCCGCCCATCGTCGTGAGCTGGCCGTCGGCGCCGATCTGCAGATTGCCGACGCGCGTGTAGGCCTCGCCGCCGTCGGCCGCCTGCACCACCAGCCAGCCCTCGCCGCCCACGGCCACGTCGAGCGCGCGACCGGTCTGCGTGAGCGGGCCGTGGGTGAAGTCGGCGCCGGGCGTGGTGGCGGCCACGAAGGCGCGCGTGGGCGCTTCTTGGCCGACCACGGGCACGGCGCGGAAGGTCGCGATCTGCGAGCGAAAGCCCGGCGTCGAGACGTTCGCCATGTTGTTGGCGACCACGGCCTGCTGCTCCATGGCCTGCTTGGCGCCGCTCATGGCGACATACAGCATTCGATCCACGCGATGCTCCCGGTCAGCGGATGTTCATGAGCGTCTGCATGACCTGGTCCTGCGTCTTCACGGTCTGCGCGTTGGCCTGGTAGTTGCGCTGCGCGACGATGAGGTTCACCAGCTCGGAGGTCAGGTCGACGTTGGACGACTCCAGCGCGCCCGAGGCCAGCGAGCCGGCCTTGGTGCCTTCGCCCGGCGTGCCGGTGAGCGCATTGCCCGAGGCTTGCGTTTCGGCCCACACGTTGTTGCCCTTGGGCTCCAGGCCGTTCGGGTTGGCGAACGACGACAGCACGACCTGGCCCAGCAGGCGCGTCTGCTCGTTGGAGAACTTGCCGGTGATGGTGCCGTCGGGGTTGATCGAGAACGCGGTGAGCTCGCCCGACTTGTAGCCGTCCTGGCCCAGCTTGCTCATGCCGTTGGCGCTGCCGAACTGCGTGGTGCCCGTGAGGTCGACCGAGGTGGTGAGCGGCGAGGCGCCGTTGGTGAAGGTGAGCGGCCCGATGTTGAACGCACCCGAGGCCGGTGCGGTCATGACGCCCTTGGCATCGAAGGTCACGTTGGACAGCGCGGCGCCGCCGTTCAGCGGTGCGCCGTCGGAGGTGCCGTACACGTTCCAGGTGTTGGCCGCCGTCTTCACGAAGTACACGGCCACGTCGTGCGGGTTGCCCAGCGAGTCGTAGATGGGGCCGATCGCGTTCGGGTAGTTGTAGGTGGTGGCGTCGGTGGGGCTGAACGGCGTGCGGGCGGGCACGGTGCTGCGCGCGTCGAGGTTGAACTGCGCGTTGATGTTGGCCGTGGGCTTGGGCGGCATCATGCCGCCCTGCACCTGGATCGGCCCCGGCGTGCCGCCGCTGATGCCGCCGCTGGCATTGGCGCCGTAGCCGGTGAGCTGCAGGCCCTGCGCGTTGACGATGTAGCCGTCCTTGTCGCGCGTGAACTGGCCGTTGCGCGAGTAGAAGACCTCACCGCTGGTGCTGGCCAGGCGGAAGAAGCCGTCGCCGTTGAGGATGGCCACGTCGAGCGGGCGCGTGCTCGACTGCGTCACGCCCTGCGTGAAGTTCTGCGTCACGCCCGACACCGAGGCGCCCAGGCCCACGCGCGAGCCGGCGTACACGTCCTGGAAAGTGGCGGCGGCCGATTTGTAGCCCACCGTGCCCGAGTTGGCGATGTTGTTGCCGATGACGTCGAGGTTTGCCGCGGCCACGCCGAGTCCGCTGATGCCTTGGGAAAAACTCATGAGAGGGTCCTTGTTCGATGCGAGGAAGAAGAGTGCGAAGGGCGCGAAGGGTGCGGCCCGCGCGGGCCACGCCGAAGACGAAGACTCAGAGGAACAGGCGCACGTCGCCCAGGCCGATGCTGGAGCCCGAGGCCAGCTCCAGCGTGACGCCGTCGGCGCCCTGCTTCACGGCGGCCACCTGCGAGAAGGTGAGCGCAGTGGCCTTCACCGCCGTGCCGTTGTTGCTGGCATCGACCGTGAAGCGGTAGGCGCCCGGCGGCACCGCCACACCCAGGTCGTCCTTGCCGTCCCAGGTGACGGCGTTGACGCCTTCCTTCATGGCACCCGCGTCGAGCGTGCGGATCACCTTGCCGGTGCTGTCGACGATCTTGATCTCGACGTCGGCGGCGGTGCCCGGCAGCTGCACGGCGAAGGCCTGCGTGGCGGGGTCCTTGCCGTCTTCGGGCTTCTTGGTGGTGAGCACGTCGCCGGGCGACAGCACGTTGTACCCAATGAGCGAGGTGGCCTGCAGCAGCTGGTTGGCGCCGCTCTGGTTGACGAGGCCGGAGAGCGTGGCGTTGAGCTTTTCGATGCCGCTCACGGTGCTCATCTGCGCGAGCTGCGAAGTGAGCTCTGCGTTCTGCATCGGGTTGAGCGGGTCCTGGTTGTTCAGCTGCGTGACGAGCAGCTTGAGAAAGCGCTGCTCGCTGTCGGCGCTGGACACGTTGTTGTTGTTGCTGTTCGCCGCCGTGGGCGCGTTCAGCCCGCTGATGGACGAGGTGTCGGAAAGGGCCATGGGGTCGGGGGTCTTCCTGCGGGAGGTGTGCGTGCGTGCGCGGGTTACTGGCCGATGGTCAGCGTCTTGACCATCAGCGTCTTGGCCGTGTTGAGCACCTCGACGTTGGCCTGGTAGCTGCGCGAGGCCGAGATCATGTTGGTCATCTCTTCGACCACGTTGACGTTGGGCATCGCCACGTAGCCCTGCGCATTGGCGTGCGGGCTCTTGGGGTCGAACACCAGCTTGGCGGGCGACGGGTCTTCAATGACGCCGGACACCCTGACGCCGCCGATGTCGCGCCGGCCCGAAGCCGCCACCTCGAACACCACCTGCTTGGCGCGGTAGGGCTGGCCGTCGGGGCCGGCCACGCTCTCGGCATTGGCGAGGTTGCTCGCGGTCACGTTCATGCGCTGCGATTGCGCGGTCATGGCGGAGCCCGCCACGTCGAAGATGTTCATGGCTGTACCGCCGACAGGAGCGACTTGATCTTGGCGTTGATGAGGGTCAGGTTCGATTCGTAGCGCAGCGCGTTGTCGGCGAAGGCGACGCGCTCGACGTCCATCTCGACCGTGTTGCCGTCGAGGCTCGACTGATGCGGCACGCGGTACTGCAGGTCGTGGCCGGCCGTGGCCTGCGCCTGGCCTGCGAGGTGGCGCGACGAGGTGGTGGCCATCGACACCGACGACGATGCACGGCCGCGCTCGACGGCTTCGCTCAGGCGCGCGCCGAAGTCGAAGTCGCGCGCCTTGTAGTTCGGCGTGTCGGCATGGGCGATGTTGGCCGCGAGCACCTCCTGGCGTTCTGCCCGGAGATGGAGCGCTTCGCGGTGGAAGCGAAACGCCGCATCCAGCTTGTCGATCATCTTTGTTCCATCTGTTGAGGCGTCGCCAGTGCACGGGGCGCAGCGACCGATGGAAAGCGAGTCTATGCATGCCGCGCGTTGGCAATCGCCCGAACAAAGGGGGGTTTCGCCTGCTGCTCGCACCTTCGCTCGCAGGGCAATTTCATAAGAATCCAGGGGCGCCGGTTGCGGCTTCCTTGCACCGGCGCCTTCGATTTTTCGCCCACTTCCTTCGCCTTCGATGACCCTCTCGCCGCTTCGCCGACACCTGCTGCGCACCGCCTGCGCGATGGGGCTGGCGTGCGCGGTGTCGACCGGTGCGTTTGCAAGCGACGCGGCAGCGACGGCCGTCGAAACCTACCTCCAGGTGCAGAGCGCCGGCCTGCCGGGCCAGGTGACGGTCAGCCTCGAAGGGCGTGGCATGTCGGTGCTGCCGCCGTGCGACGCGCCCGAGGTGTTCCTGCCGCCGGGCGTCACACCCTGGGGCCGCATCTCGGTGGGCGTGCGTTGCCATGCCGAGCGGCCGTGGACGCGCTTCGTGCAGGCGCGCGTCGCGGTGACGGGCCGCTACCTGGTGGCCGCGCACGCCATCGATGCGGGCCGCCCGCTGGGCGCCGGCGATGTGGTCGAGCGCACCGGCGACCTCACGCGGCTGCCGCGCTCGGTGGTCACCAGCGCGGCCGAGCTGGCCGGGAGGGTGAGCGCCAACCGCGTCGCGCCCGGCGCCCCGATCCGCAAGGAGCTGCTGCGCGGCGTCGCCGTGATCCAGCAGGGCCAGGCCGTGAAGGTGGTGGCGCAGGGCGCGGGCTTTGTCGTCAGCACCGAGGGCAAGGCCCTGAGCGGCGCCGCGGTGGGCGCGGTGGTGCAGGCCAAGACCCTGGACGGCCGGGTGATTCGCGGCGTGGCCGACGAGGAAGGACAGGTCCGGCTGGTGCAGTAGCGGCTGCCGCGTTTGCGCAGGCTTCACTTCATGCACGCCCTTCCTAAAGTTCTTGCACCGGCTGCCGATATACGGGTCAGCCCCTGAGGAATCACCTTGAAAATCGATCCCACCGCCCCCTCGGCCACGCCCCTGCACCGCACGGGTGCTCCGACGACGTCCGCCGAGGCCGTGCAGCGCCCGAAGGAAGCGCCCCTCGTTTCCGCGCTCGTCCATGCGATGCCCGCCGCCGTGGGCGGCCGCGATTTCGACGCGGCCCGCGTGGCCGCCATCCGCGAGGACATTCGCGCCGGCCGCTACGAGATCCGTCCCGAGCGCATCGCCGACGGCCTGCTGGCCAGCGTGCGCGAGCTGCTCGCACCGAAGGGCGAGGCATGACGACCTTGCTGGCACAGCTGCGTGCGGAAGCGGGCTGCATCGAGGAATTTCTCGCGGCGCTGGACGAGGAGGCGCAGGCCATGTCGGACAGCGCCTTCGACGCACTGAACGCCATCGCCGGCCGCAAGACCGCGCTGCTGGACCGCATGGCCGAACTCGACCAGCAGCGCGAATCGCTGCAGGCGGCGCTGGGCTTCGCGCCCGGCCGCGCGGGTGCGGACGCAGCCGCTGCAGCGGGCGGTGAACCCACGCGCCAGGCCTGGCGCGAGCTGCTGGCCCTGGCCGAAGACGCGCGCAACCGCAACCTGCACAACGGCACGCTGGTGTACGCGCACCTCGACTTCACGCAGCAGGCGCTGCACTTCCTGCAGGCGCGCGCCCAACCCTTCTACGGCCCCGACGGTGTGCGCAAGACGCAGGCCGGCGCGGGCACCCGGCTGGCGGCCGGCTGAGCAGCCTCGTGAACGCATCCGCACGTTTCGCCCCCGCACGCACCGCGATCCCGCTGGTGCTGCTGTGGCTCGCGTGCACCGGCGCTCATGCCTTCGAGCTCGCACCCGCCGTGCGGTCGGACGACGCCATCAACCTCGGCCAGCTGCACCCGGTGCGCACGGCCGTCGGCGACACGGCGCGCATCGCGTACTCGGGCGCGGCCATGGCCATCGCCATGTCGGCCGCCTACGTGCCGGCGTACCGCCCCGGCGAACAGGCCGTCGGCCTGGCCTTCGGCAACTACCGGGGCTACACGGCTGCGTCGCTGGGCTTCAAGCGCACGTCGGGCGACGGCGACTCGGCCTGGGGCATGGCGGTGTCGAGCACGGGCCGGGAGTGGGGCTTCAACGCGGGCATCGGCTGGAAGCTGCCGCGCAGCACCACCGCCGCCCGCCCCTGACGCCACGCCACCGCTCCGGGACGCCCTTCACCACCTTCGCATGGATGCCACCGACATGACTTCTCCCTCCACGCCAATGTCCCACCACGAGAAGGTCGCACGCCGGGGAGCCCGCGCATGATGGCCGCGCAGCAGGGCGCGCGCCGCATCGCGATGGTCGGTTGCGACGAAGCGCAAGAGGCCGGCTGGGGCAACCGCCTGCGCCTGATGGGCTGCGACCCCGTGTGCTTCGGCGACAGCACCGACTTTTTGCTGGCCATCACGCAGGGCCAGCAGTTCGGCCTGCTGCTGGTCGTGCTGAAGGACGAAGGCGCGTGGCCGATCCTTACAGCGATGTGCCGCGCGCTGCGCATTCCGATTTTTCTGGTGGCGCGCGCCTCGCAGCGCGATCTGCTGGTCGATGTGCTGTCGGCCGCGGGCGGCGAGACGCTGGGCGCGAGCATCGACTTCGCGGTGCTGCCCGTCGACGAGTTCGAGGTGGAACTGCGCGTGCGCGAATCGCTGCGGCGCAACCGGACCTTGCTCGAACCACAGGCCACGGCCGCGTGCTTCGGCGATTACCAGTTTCTCGGTACGCGCCGCGTGGTGGCCTACGGCGACACCGAGGTGCGCCTGAAGCCGCGCGAGTTCGAACTGGCGCTGCTGCTGTTCCGCAATGCCGGCCGCCTGCTGGAGCGCGACTGGCTGCTGGCTTCGCTGTGGGTGGACGCGCGCATCGAACGCACGAGCCGCACGCTCGACTGCTGCGTGGCCAGCATCCGCCGCAAGCTGTCGCTGCACAAGGGCGGCGAGTTCGTGCTGGTCTCGGTGTATGGGCGGGGCTATGAGCTGCGGCACATGGCGCCGGCGGCGCGGGGCGTATCGAGAGCCGGTGAAGGCGATGACGCCTCGTTGGTCGACACCGCCGACTTCCCCGACACATCGAACGAGCCGGTGTGGCTCGGTGAAAGTGCGCGGGCATGAGCACAAGCCCGCGCGAGAAAACTGTGACGACCTCCGGCCTCGAGGAACCACCGCAAAGGGCGGGTGCCGAAGCCTCCTCTACCAACGCCAGAAGACCGTCGACGCCAGTATCGGCGCCGAAGCTGAAGCCTGGCTGAAGCCCTGCACAAAACCCTTCTTGCTTCCGCACTCAGCCGCTGGTCAGCGAACTTCGGTTCAATGGCAAGGCCTCACCGTGAGGGGGAGATTCATTGCAAGACACCATGAAATTATTCGCACAGGCATCGCTGATCCTGGCCTTGGCCGTCGTCCTCGGCGGGTTCGTGCTCGGGCTGCTGGCCGGGCCTCAAGACCCTGACGAGTAAGGTTTGCCGTCCGGCGCCATGGCCGCGAGGAACTGCTGCGCCACGGCCGCGATGATTTCTGCCCGCGGCGCATTGCGCAGCTGCACCAAGGCCAGTTCGCGGCGCTCGGCCGCCTGCGGAATGGGCAGCAGCCGCAGCATCGGGTCGGCGCCCCAGTCACGCTCCGCCAGGTGCGGCAACACGGCGACGCCCAACCCGTCGCGCACCAGATCGACGATTGCCTCGATGGAATTCAGCTCCAGAAACTCCTGCGGCTTGGCGCGCAGCCGGCGCAGCGTGCGCTCCACCAGTTCGCCCGTGTGCTCGCCGCGATCGAAGCGGATGAACGGATAGCGCTCCACCATGGCGCGCGGGCTGGCCGGACGCGAAGCGGCCGGCGTGAGCAGCACCATCGGTTCGGCATACAGGGGCGTCCAGATGAGCGACGGCCGATGCACGGCCGGGTTGTGCACGACCACCGCGGCATCGAGGTCGCGGCTTTCGACCTGCGCGATGAGCGGGTTCGACTTGCCCGACACGACGTGCAGATCGACTGCGGGGTGACGGCGCTTGAGCTCCAGCGTAGCGCGCACCAACTGCCCCAGCCCCGACACGACGGCGCCGAACTGCACCGTGCCGGCCAGCGGCGCATCGGCCTGCGTGCCGTGCCGGGCCTGCTCGTACAGCGTGACGATCTGCGTGGCCACCGGCACCAGCGCACGCCCCTGCTCGTTGAGCGCGACCAGCTTGCCGCGCCGCGCGAAGAGCGGGCGCTTGAGGTCGCTTTCGAGGCTGCGCATCTGCAGGCCGACGGCCGCCTGCGTGAGCGCAACGCGCTGCGCGGCGGCCGTGAATGAGCCTTCGGCGGCCACGGCGAGGAAGGTGCGAAGCACGCGCAGGCTGGGCATGGTGGTGAGAAAGCTTTTCTTTCAAGTTGACGAAGAAATTATCGCTTTCGCAAAAGTTTTCCCATCATCAGAATCGATGCTTCCGCCCGCGCGCTCGCGGGCGCCCTTCCCTGTTTTCGGACTTCCCCTTGACCACGCACCCCACCCGCCGACTGTTCGCTGCCCGCACCACGCTCGCCTTGCTCGCGGGTGCCATGGGCCTGGCGAGCACTGCTGCCACCGCCGCCGAGGCTTGGCCCACGCAGCCGCTGAAGATGATCGTCGGCTTTGCGCCCGGCGGCGGCAACGACATCCTGGCGCGCATCCTCGCCAAGGAGCTGCAGCAGAGCCTCGGGCAGACCGTGGTGGTCGAAAACCGCGCGGGCGCCGGCGGCCTCATCGCCGGCGAGTTCGTCGCCAAGGCACCGAAGAACGGCCACACGCTGCTGCTGGGTTCCATCGGCGGCAACACCATTGCACCGGTGCTGGCCAAGAGCCTCGGCTTCGACCCGCGCAAGGACCTGGCGCCCATCTCGCTGGTGGCCGAATCGGGCAACGCGCTGCTGGTCAACGCGAAGCTGCCGTACAAGAACGTGAAGGCCTTCATCGAGGCCGCGCGCAAGGAGCCGGGGCTCATCAACTACGCGTCGTCGGGCACCGGCTCGACCTTGCACCTGGCGGGCGCGCTGTTCGCGCAGCAGGCCAACGTGAACATCGTGCACATCCCGTACAAGGGCAACAGCCAGGCCCTCACCGACGTGGCCGGCGGCCAGGTGCAGGCGATTTTCTCGGGCATTCCGCCTGCGATCGTGTCGGCCAAGACAGGCCAGACCCGCATCCTGGCCGTGACCAGCAAGCAGCGCGTGAAGTCCCTGCCCGACGTGCCCACCGTCGCCGAGGCCGGCCTGCCGGGCTACGCCTTCACCTCGTGGTATGGCCTCTTCACCACGGGCGGCACCGACCCGGCCATCGTCGAACGCCTGGCGCGCGAGGTGCACAAGATCATCCACAAGCCCGAAGTGCGGGCGCAGTTCGAGATGCAGGGCGTGGAGCCGGTCACCAGCGAGCCCAAGGCTTTTGCCGCGCAGATCGACCGCGAACTCACGCGCTGGGGCCGCGACGTGAAGGCGATGAACATCACGCTCGATTGAGCGTACATAAGCCCTAGGCCTTGGCCGGCACCGGGTACGCCTCTTGAATCAGGAGGCGCACCGCATCCACCACGCCCTGGCGGCCCCGGCGGCGCCAGGCCAGGTGGACCTCGACATCGAAGCTGTCGACCTCGTCCAACGGCCTGAAGCGCACGCCCGCGTAGCCCAGCTTCTGCGCCGAGCGCGGCACCAGCGCCACGCCCACGCCCGCATCCACGAGCGCCAGGATCGAATGCGTGTGGCTCAAGGTCTGCACCGTTTCCGGCGCGACACCTTGCGCGCGCAGCCTGCCCGCAATCAGCTCGTAGAGGTAGCGCGATTCGGACGGGCAGAACTGGATGAAGGCCTCGCCTTCCAGGTCCGACAGGCGCATGCACGCCTGTTCGGCCAGGCGGTGCTCGCTGGGCATCGCGAGCACAAAGGGTTCGCGAAAGATCGCGGCCGATTCGGCAAAGCTGCGCGGGGCAAACGGCCGCACGATGCCGAGTTCGATGCGGTCGGTGCCGATGGCCTCGAGCTGGTCGAGGGTCTGCATCTCGCGCAGCACGATCTGCACATCGGGCAGTTGCGCCTGCACTGAGGCCAGCAGCTGCGGCAGCAGCGTGAAGCTCGCCGCGGGAATGAAGCCCATCGTCACGCAGCCGGCATCGGCGCGCATCGCACGGCGCGCGGCCAGCGCGGCCGACTGGCTGCGGCGCAGGATGTCTTCGGCCTCGCGCAGGAACACGACACCCGCGGGCGTGAGCCGCACGTTGCCGCCCGAGCGCTCGAGCAGCAGCACGCCGAGTTCGTGCTCCAGCAGCTGGATCTGGCGTGTGAGGGGCGGCTGGGTCATGTTCAGCGAAACGGCCGCACGTCCGAAGTGAAGTTCAGTGGCCACGGCCACAAAGCATCGGAGTTGGGTCAGCTGGAACACGGCGATTCAATTCTTGGATTGCAGCATCCCGTGTATGGATTGGACGCTGCTTCAGGTGACTTCTAGAGTAGCCGTTTTCTCCGCCACTCCACTTCGGGACAACCAGATGAGTCACTTTCACGGCGCCGCGCTGCGCGCTGCGCTCCACGGCATTTCGGGCATCCTGGTCACGCCCTTCGATGCCGACGACACGCTCGCGCCTTCGCGCCTGAACGTCGTGGTCGACCGCGCGATCGATGCCGGCGTGCATGTGCTCGTGGCCAACGGCAACACGAGCGAGTTCTACGGCCTGCAGGCGCACGAGGCCGAGCAGATGGTGCATGCCGCCGCCGAATGCATCGGCGGGCGCGCGCCGCTTCTGGCCGGCGTGGGCCGCAGCGTGCGCGAAGCCTGCGCTTTGGCCCGCGCCTCGCGCAAGGCCGGCGCCGATGCCTTGATGGTTCACCAGCCGCCCGATCCGTTCGTGGCACCGCGCGGCGTGGTCGCCTACCTGCGCCAGATCGCCGACGCGGCCGACGGCCTGCCGCTCGTGCTCTACCTGCGCAACGAGGCCATCGGCCTGGCCGCGATCGAAGAACTCTGCCGCATCCCGCAGATCGTCGGCGTGAAGTGGGCATCGCCCACGCCGCTGGTGCTCGCCGAAGCCATGCGCCGCACGGCCGATCTCGGGCTGGCCTGGGTCGGCGGCCTGGCGGAAGTCTGGGCGCCGCCGCTGTACGCCGTGGGTGCGCGCGGCTTCACGTCGGGCCTCATCAACGTGCGGCCCGAACGCTCGGTCGCCATCTACCAGGCGCTGGAAGCGGCCGACTATCCGCAGGCCATGCGGCTCATCGAAGAGATGCTGCCCTTCGAAGAACTGCGCGCCCAGGAAAACAACGGCACCAACGTGACCGTGGTGAAGACCGCGCTGCAGATGATGGGCAACGACTGCGGCGCGGCACGTGCCCCGTCCGCGTGGCCCCTGTCGGACAGCCAGCAGCGGCAGCTGCATGCGCTGATGGCGGGCTGGAACCTGCTGCGCTGACCGATCCCCTCGCGGTGCCGACGCGGCGCCGCCGTTCGAAGCTTTCCCACAACTATCAAAGACAAACCATGAACCGCCGATCTCTGCTCGCCCTCGCCGCCCTCCTTTCGTTGAACGGTGGCGCGGCCATCGCCCAGGACTTTCCTGCACGCCCGCTCACCATCGTCGTGGGCTCGAGTGCCGGCAGCGCCACCGACGGCCTGGCACGCGCCGTGGCGCAGGAGGTGACGAAGGCGACCGGCCAGTCGGTGATCGTCGACAACCGGCCCGGCGCCTTCGGCGGCATTGCCGCGCAGTTCGCATCGCGCGCGCAGCCCGACGGCTACACCGTGTTCATGACGACCAACACCACCCAGGCCGCCAACTCGCACCTGCAGAAGAAGCTCTCGTACGACCCCATCAAGGACTTCGCGCCCGTCGCCTTGCTGGCCAAGGGCTATCAGTTGCTGGTGGTGAATCCGCAGGTCAAGGCGAACAGCGTGGCGGAACTGATTGCGCTGGCCAAGGCATCGCCGGGCAAGCTCAACTACGGCTCGGGCAGCTCGTCCGCGCAGGTCGCCACCGAGCTGTTCCAGCAGATGACGGGAACCAAGTTCAACTACGTGCCCTACAAGGCCAACCCACCGGCCGTGATCGATCTCGTGGCAGGCCAGACCGACCTGATGATTGCCGACCTCGCCACGACCTTGCCGCAGGTCAAGGCCGGCAAGCTGCGCGCCCTGGGCCTGACCAGCCCGAAGCGACTGTCGCTCGTGCCGGGCACGCCCACGGTCGCCGAGTCGATCAAGGGCTACGAGTTCGGTTACTGGAACGCGCTCTATGCACCCGCAGGCACGCCGGCACCCGTCGTGAGCCGCCTGAACGCGTTGATGCAGGCCGCGATGAAGGCGCCCGCCGTGCGCAACGCGGCCGAGCAGGCGGGCATGGAGGTGTCGCTGTCGAGCCCCGAGGAGCTGGGCAAGTTTCAGCAGGCCGAGCTGGAACGCTGGGGCCAGATCATCAAGACCGCGGGCATCGTGGCGGAGTGATTTCCTTCGGGCCGCTGCCGTTGGCGGCCCAGTCTTTTCGACGCAGACACGGGGCGAGATGGGCCGCAGCCTTCGCCCCGCGAGGCGTTGTTCCGTAACGAACAGGCAAAAAAATAGCCCCTTGCGGGGCCATTCTTGGAGGAGAGGGAGGGATTCGAACCCTCGGTACTATCGCTAGTACGCCTGATTTCGAGTCAGGTACATTCGACCACTCTGCCACCTCTCCGGTGCTGTCGAGCCTCAGATTATAGCCAGAAAAATCTGACTTTTGACGCTCGACGCTTCAACCGCGCAAAACTTCAAGGCCGCCGAGGTACGGACGCAACGCCGCCGGCACGTTGATCGAGCCATCTTCGTTCTGGTGGTTCTCCAGCACGGCGACCAGCGCGCGGCCCACGGCCAGGCCGGAGCCGTTGAGGGTATGCACCAGCTCGTTCTTGCCCTGGGCGTTCTTGAAACGGGCCTGCAGGCGGCGCGCCTGGAAGGCTTCGCAGTTCGACACCGAGCTGATCTCGCGGTAGGTGTTCTGCGCGGGCAGCCACACCTCGAGGTCGAAGGTCTTGGCGGCGGTGAAGCCCATGTCGCCGGTGCACAGCAGCACGACACGGTACGGCAGCTCCAGGGCCTGCAGCACGGCTTCGGCGTGGCCGGCCATCTGCTCGAGCGCGTCGTAGCTCTTTTCGGGATGCACGATCTGCACCATCTCGACCTTGTCGAACTGGTGCTGGCGGATCATGCCGCGCGTGTCGCGCCCGGCGCTGCCGGCTTCCGACCGGAAGCACGGCGTGTGGGCCGTGAGCTTGATCGGCAGTTGCGACTCGGGCACGACCTCGTCGCGCACGAAGTTGGTCAGGGGCACTTCGCTGGTCGGAATGAGGTACAGCGCCGAATGGTCGGGCGCGGGCTCGCCGTCCTGGCCACCCTTCTTCGCGGCGAACAGGTCGCCTTCGAACTTGGGCAGCTGGCCGGTGCCGCTGAGCGTGGCGGCGTTGACGATGTAGGGCACGTAGCACTCGGTGTAGCCGTGCTGTTCGGTCTGCAGGTCGACCATGAACTGGGCCAGCGCGCGGTGCAGGCGGGCGATCGGCCCTTTCATGACGGAGAAGCGCGAGCCCGAGAGCTTGGCGCCCATCTCGAAGTCGAGCCCCAGCGGTGCGCCGAGGTCGACATGGTCCTTGGGCGCGAAGGCCAGCGGCGTGGCATTGGCACCGGCCCCGCCTTGGGGCGCCCAGCGGCGCATCTCGACGTTGCCGGCCTCGTCTTCACCGAGCGGCACGCTGGCGTGCGGCAGGTTGGGCACGGCGAGCAGCAGTGCGTGCAGGTCGGGCTGGATTTCTTCGAGGCGCTTGGACTGCGATTCCTGCTCGGCCTTGAGCGCGTTGACCTCGGCCATGAGCGCGTCGACCGACTCGCCCTTGGCCTTGAGCGGGCCGATCTGCTTGTTCAGCGTGTTGCGGCGCGCCTGGATTTCCTCGGTGCGGGTCTGCAGCGTCTTGCGCTCGGCCTCGAGCGCGGTGAACGCCGAGACGTCGAGGTAGGGCTGGTTCTTCTTGCGTTTTTCGAGGCCGGCCACAGCGGAGGCCAGGTCTTTGCGGAGCAGGGTGATGTCGAGCATGGGGAGATTTTAGGTGGGCGCCCGGCCCGTGCCCGCCCTCCCCGCTCGCACGCCTGCGACGACTCAGGCGACCGTGGCCGGGTCGACGTTCGCCCCGCAGATGATCAGGCACACCTTCTCGCCCTCGCGCGGCACGTAGGCGCCGGTCTGCAGCGCGGCCAGCGGCAGCGCAGCGGCCGGTTCCACGGCGAGCTTCAGCTCTTTCCACAGCCACTGCTGGGCGGCGCGGATGGATTCGTCGGACAGCAGCAGCGCGTCGCGCACCTGCTGCTGCGTGATCTCCCAGGCGATGGCGCCGATGCGGCGCGCGCCGAGCGAATCGGCTGCCACGCCGCCAACGTCCACGTCGACGGGCTCGCCGGCCTCGCGGGCGCGGAACAGCGTCGGGGCCTTTTCAGGCTCGAGCGCGACCACGCGGGCGCGCTGCTCGAACCAGGCGGCGAGGCCGCCGATCAGGCCGCCGCCGCCCACGCTCACGAGCACGGCGTCGGGCAGGCCGGCCTGCGCCTCGATCTCGCGACCGAGCGTGCCGGCACCGGCCACCACTTCGGGCTGGTCGTAGGCGTGGGTGAGCAAGGCACCGGTTTCTTTCTGGCGCGTCAGGCAGGCGGCCAGTGCGTCGGGGTACAGCTCGCCGACCACGACCACTTCGGCGCCCAGCGCCCGCAGGCGTGCGCGCTTGGCTTCGGGCGACACGCCCGGCAGGAACACCTGGCAGGGCACGCCCAGCGCCTTGGCGGCCGCGGCGGTGGCAATGCCGGCGTTGCCGCCCGAGGCGACGATCACGCCCGCGGCGGGGATGTCGTTGGCAAGCAGCCGGTTCATCATGCCGCGGGCCTTGAAGCTGCCGCTGACCTGCATGTGCTCGAGCTTGAGCCAGACTTCGGCGCCGGGCGCGGTCACGCCGACGGCGGCGGCCGGCAGTTTCCACAGCGGCGTTTCACGCAGAAAGTGGCCGGCGCGCTCGCCCAGCCTGCGGGAGGCGCTCTCGATGTCGGAGCGCCAGTTGGTGTTTTTCATGGGATTCAGGAGATGTGCCCGGGGGGCGGAATGTCGTCGAGCTTGAGGCCCTTGGGAAGCGGGAACTTGATGGTTTCTTCGATGCCGTCCATCTTGCGCACCGACACGGCGCCGAACGCGCGCACGCGCTCGATCACCTCGTGCACCAGCACCTCGGGCGCCGACGCGCCGGCGGTGAGGCCCACGCGCGACTTGCCTTCGAACCATTCGGGCTTGAGCTCGTCGGCCGAATCGACCATGTAGCTTTCGGTGCCCAGGCGCTGCGCCAGCTCGCGCAGGCGGTTGCTGTTGGAGCTGGTGGGGCTGCCGACCACGATCACGAGGTCGACCTGCGGGCTCATGATCTTCACCGCGTCCTGGCGGTTCTGGGTGGCATAGCAGATGTCTTGCTGCTTGGGCTCGCGCACGTTCGGAAAGCGCGCGCGCACGGCGGCGGCGATCTCGGCGGCGTCGTCCACGCTGAGCGTGGTCTGGGTGACGACGGCGAGCTTCTCGGTCTGCAGCGGCGAGGCGTTGGCCACGTCGGCCACGTCTTCCACGAGGTGGATGCCGCTCGACAGCTGACCCATCGTGCCTTCGACCTCGGGGTGGCCCTTGTGGCCGATCATGATGAATTCGTAGCCCTCTTTCGCGAGCTTGGCCACCTCGACGTGCACCTTGGTCACGAGCGGGCAGGTGGCGTCGAAGATCGAGAAGCCGCGGTCGCGCGCCTCCTGCTCCACGGCCTTGCTCACGCCGTGCGCGCTGAACACCAGCGTGGAGCCGGGCGGCACGTCGGACAGCTCTTCGATGAAGATCGCGCCCTTGGCCTTGAGCTCGTTCACCACGTAGGTGTTGTGCACGATCTCGTGGCGCACGTAGATCGGCGCGCCGAACTTGGCGAGGGCGCGCTCGACGATCTCGATGGCGCGGTCCACGCCGGCGCAGAAACCGCGCGGCTCGGCCAGGAGGACTTCTTCGATGCTGGGGTTCATAGCACGCCGATCAGCTTCACTTCGAAGGTGACGGGCTGGCCTGCCAAGGGATGGTTGAAGTCGAAGCGCACGCCGGTCTCGTTCGACTCGACGACCGCGCCCGCGTAGCTGCCCGAGCCGTCGGGCGTGGGAAATTGCACCACGTCGCCGACGGCGTACTGCTCGTCGGGGTCGCCCATCTGGGCCAGCAGCTTGCGCGCCACCCATTGCTGCATGTCGGGATTGCGCTCGCCGAAGGCCTCGCCGGCGGGCAGCTCGAAGGTGGCGTGCGCGCCCTCTTCCATGCCCATCAGGCGCTGCTCCATGGCCGGCGAGAGCTCGCCGGTGCCGAGCGACAGCGTGGCAGGCTTGTCGGCGAAGGTGTTGATGATGTCGCCCGCCGGACCGGCCAGCCGGTAGTGCAGGGTCAGGAAGGAGCCGGAAGTCACAACTTGGGACATGGGTGCAGCAAAGGTGGGCAAAGAGGAGGGAGGTGTCCCGATAAACTGACCCTCATTTTAAGGATCGGGGCAACATCTCGCCCCGGCCAAGGTTTCAGCAGGGTTTCATGGCATTCAAGGATCTCCCTCTCGACGCCCGCCCGCGCGAAAAGCTCATGGCGCGGGGCGCCGCCGCGCTGGCCGATGCCGAGCTGCTGGCGCTGCTGCTGCGCACCGGCGTCGCGGGCAGCAATGTGCTCCAGCTGGCCCAGCAACTGCTCGAACGCTTCGGCGGCCTGTCGGGCTTGCTGCACACCGCGCCCGATGACCTCAAGGCGGTCAAGGGCATGGGCGGCAGCACCAAGCGCTCGGAACTCATGGCGGTGCTCGAGCTGGCGCGCCGCGCCATGGGCGAGCGCCTGAAGGAGCGCACGGTGTTCGATTCGCCCGAGGCGGTCAAGCAGTACCTGCAGCTGCACATCGGCTCGCGCCCGCACGAGGTGTTCGCGGTGCTGTTCCTCGACGTGCAGCACCGCCTGCTCACGCTCGAAGAACTGTTTCGCGGCACGCTCACGCAGACCAGCGTCTACCCGCGCGAAGTCGTCACCCGCGCCCTGCATCACAAGGCCGCGGCCGTGGTGCTGGCCCACAACCACCCGAGCGGCAGCATCGAGCCCTCGCGTGCCGACGAATCGCTCACGCAAACCCTTCGCGCCGCGCTGGCGCTGGTCGACGTGCGCGTGCTCGACCACGTCATCGTGAGCCCGGGCCAGAGCTTCTCGATGGCGGAACGGGGACTGATCTGATGGCTTCTTCTTCCCGTCCTCCCGCTCTGAAGACGCTCGCCGACCTCAAGCAGGTGCAGCGCGTGCTCGCCGAAACCCGCGAGCGCGAAGCCGCCGACGCCGCCGCGCGCGCCGCGGCCGAGCGCAAGCGCGCCGCCGAGAAAGACCTGTTCACGCGCGCCATCGGCGCCACCGAGCCGCTGCGCCGCAAGGCCTCGGTGCCGCTCGCGCCCGAGCCGCCCGCGCCCATTCCGTTTCAGCACCAACTCGACGAGCAGCGCGTGCTGCGCGAGTCGCTGTCCGACGAGTTCGACGTGACCACGCTGCTCGACGTCGACGACGCCATGAGCTTTCGCCGCCCCGGCATCGGCACCGAGATCACGGCGCGGCTGCGCAAGGGCGACTGGTCGATCCAGGCGCAGGTCGACCTGCACGGCCTGCGCAGCGACGAAGCGCGCGAGGCGCTCGGCGGCTTCATCCGCAACGCCCACAAGCAGGGGCTGCGCTGCGTGCGCGTGGTGCACGGCAAGGGCCTGGGCTCGCCGGGCAAGCAGCCGGTGCTCAAGACCAAGACGCAGCGCTGGCTGATCCAGAAGAACGAGGTGATCGCGTTCGTGCAGGCGAAGCCGGCGGAGGGTGGGGCCGGGGCGCTGGTGGTGTTGCTGGCGCCTGTGCGGCGCTGAATTGCGTGTCTTGCTCCTTCCCCTTCCGGGGGAAGGTTGGGATGGGGGCACGCGGCCTTCGAGGCTGCGCGGCGTTGGAGGCCGCGAGCCCCCACCCCTGCCCTCCCCCAGCGGGGGAGGGAGAAACTCAGGTCACTTGCTCAGATCGACCTTGTAGACCGAGCGCCCCTTGCCGCTGTTGTCATCCGCCGTCAGCAGCGAGATGTTCGTGAGCCCCGCATCCGTCGCAGCGCTCAGTTGCCCCTGCCCCGACGTGATCGTCACATTCCCCGCCGTCGTCACCTTGGTGAAGCGCCAGCTGCGCGCCGCGCCGTTGGCCGCGCGCGTGATGGTCTTCTTCGCCTTGATGTACGCGATCAGCACATCGCGGTTCGCATCGGGCGAGGCGTAGATCGTCGCGCGGCCGTCCAGCGCCGGGATGAAGCTCGCACCGCTGGTCGCGCGGTAGTTGTTCGTCGCAATGACGAACTCCTTCGCCGCGTCGATGGGCGCGCCCAGGTACATGAGGTTCTTGATGCGGCTGCCCACGGCCTGCGTCACGTCGATCTCGTACTGCATGTCGGGCGTGGTGAACATGTCGAAGTTGTAGCCCGGGAACGTGCTGATCAGCGGCTGGTCGGTCGTCAGCGCCGGGTCGATCGTGTTGAAGCGCTTGGCCGCGGCTTCGAGCCAGCCCTTGATCTCGGCGCCCGTCACCTTCACCGCGTACACCGTGTTCGGGTACAGGTACAGGTCGGCGGCGCTGAAGATCGCGAGGTTGCCCACGGCCACGTCGGTGTAGTCACGCCCGCCCTCGAAGCCCGACTTGAAGGGCGCGCTCACCGACAGCACCGGCAGGCTCGCGTACTGCGGCAGGTTGGCCTGGATATAGGTCTTCACGTAATCGGCCTGCGCCTGGTTCACGATCTGGATCGCGCCCGGGTCGCCCACGTCGGCGAAGAAGGTGTTCATGCGGAAGTCGGTGGTGCCGATGGGCGTCTTCACGTAGTCGATCGCGGCCTGATGCTGCGTGTCGACCAGCGGCGCCACGCTCGGGTCGGCGTCGACGTACACGGCCTTGCCCGCACCGTCCTTGCCGGTTTGCGTGGAGCGCGCCTCGACCAGCGTCTTGGTCTTGTCGACGCCCCAGGCCTTGCCGTCCCACACGAGCTCGAGCTTCACGAGCCCCAGCGCCTTGCCCCACGAGCTGGGCATCACGGCCGGCACGCCGTTGACGGTGCCGGCGGCGTTGTCGACACCCGCCTGCGTGTAGCCGGGCTTGGCGCCACGGTCGGGGAACAGGCCGTGCTGGTGGCCCATCATCAGCACGTCGATGCCGGGCACCTTCGACAGGTACAGGCCCGGGCTTTCCATCGTCGGCGAGTACGGCGAACCGTCGAGGCCGCCGTGCTGCAGCGCGACGACGATGTCGGCGCCCTTCTCGCGCAGCTCGGGCACGTAGCGCTGGGCGGCCTCGACCGCGCCTTCGGTGCGCAGCTTGCCTTCGAGAAAGCGCTTGTCCCAGTTCATGATGCCGGGCGTGGTGAAGCCGATCACGCCGACCTTCACCGGCACCGTCACGCTCTTGCCATCAGGTGCTGTCGCGGTGAACTGCTTCGTAACGATGGTGTACGGCGCGACGAGCGGCTTGCCGCTCTTGAGGCTGTGCACGTTGGCCACGACCATCGGGAAGCTCGGGCCCGCGCACTTCTTGCTGCCGTCCACGCCCTCGACATCGAGGCCGCCGCCGAGCACCTGGTTGAGGAAGTCCAGGCCGTAGTTGAACTCGTGGTTGCCCAGCGTGCCGGCGTCGTAGCCGGTGGCGTTCATCACCTTGTACATCGACAGCGGCTGCGTGCACGGGATGCGGTTGATCAGCGCCTCGTAGTCGGCCAGCGCGGTGCCCTGGATGGTGTCGCCGTTGTCGAACAGCATCGTGTTCGCGAACTCCTTGCGCGCGGCGTTGATGAGCGTCGCGGTGCGCTCGTAGCCGTACGACTTGTCTTCGGCGAGCTTGAAGTAGTCGTAGCTGCGCACGTTGAAGTGCAGGTCGGTCGTTTCGAGCAGCGCGACCGTGGTGCGCGTGCCTGCGGCCACGGGCGCCGGAGCGGGTGCCGGCGCAGGGGGCGGAACGATCGGCGGGAAGGTGGTGCCGCCCCCGTTGCCACCGCCACAGGCGGTGAGCACGGCGGCCAGAACGGCGGCACAGGTGGACATGGGGGCGAGGCGCGCAAGCGACGCGGCCACTGCGTTGTTCATCGAGAGGTCTCCCTACGGATATGAGGAAGGCCAGTCTCCGAAAGCAGGGTGACAGACCGGTGAATCCGGGCCCGCCGTGCAGCGCCGTTGCGACAGCCGTTACACCAGGTTCAGGCCAGGTGATTCTTTAGTGGTACCGCCGCGTCCGCCACCGCTTCCGGCGCGGGGCTGCGACCCGCTTCGAGCAGCTTGCGGCTCATCATGTGATCGACCGGCGCGTTCACCGATTCGACGCAGACAAGCTGGCCGTCGACGTAGTGGAACAGCGAGAACGCCTCGGGCTTCGGCCCCGCGCGGCGCACGCTCACCAGGCCCGGCGTGCCTTCGGCCGGCATGAGGCCCGCCATCTGCAAACGCAGGCCGCCCTGGTCGGACCAGAACCACGCGACCGCATCGTGATCGCGTGCGGCGCCGGTCAGCGTGGCCACGGCCGTGCGCGCCTGGTCGTTCGCGTTCTGCACCGATTCGAGCCGCAGCGCGCGGCCCGCGCGGCGGTCGGGGAAGCGCGTGCAATCGCCCACCGCGAGCACATCGGCCGCACTGGTCTGCATGTGCGCATCGACCACGATCCCGTCGGCGCACTCGAGGCCCGCGGCCTGTGCGAGCGCGGTCTCAGGCACGGCGCCGATGCCCAGCAGCAGCAGGTCGATCGGTTGCTTCGCGCCGTTGACTTCCACCGACACGAGCCGGTCGCCCACGACCTCGAAGGCGCCGGTCTGCGCGCCCAGCACGATGTCGATGCCGGCCGCGCGGTGCGTGGCCAGCACGTGCGCCGACAGCTCGGGCGACACGGCACGGCCCAGCAGGCGCGGCGCGCATTCGATCACCTGCACGCGCTTGCCCAGCGCCTGCGCGGTGGCCGCCACTTCGAGGCCGATGAAGCCGCCGCCCAGCACGGTGACCTGCTGCGCCTCCGCCAGCCGCGTGCGCAGGCGATGCGCCTCGTCGGCGGCGCGCAGGCTCGCGACGTTTTCAAGGCCTTGCGGCAGGCCGGGCATCAGGCGTGCGCGCGTGCCGGTGGCCAGCACCAGGCGCTCCCACGGCAGCACCGCGCCCGAACGCAGCGTGACGGTGTGCGCCTCGCGGTCGATGGCCACGGCGGCGTCGCCCAGGTGCAGCGTGATGCCCGCTTCGCGGTACCAGTCGGTGGCCTTGTGCGGCTGCGTGGTTTCTTCGGCGCTCTTGAGAAAAGCCTTCGACAGCGGCGGGCGGTGATAGGGCTCGCAGGCCTCTTCGCAGACCAGGTGCACGCGCGCGCCCTGCCCGGCTTCGGCCAGGCCCGCGCACAACTGGGCCGCGGCGTGGCCGCCGCCGATGATGACGATGGAATTCATGGAGAACAGTCTTTCGGGAATCGTTGTCTGGTCACTCACCGCGGTTGCGCATCCAGTCCGCGGTTTTGAAGAAGGAGTCGCACAGGCGTGCGCGCAGGTCTTCAGGCACGCCGGTCTCGCCCATCGCCTGGTCCATGCAGGCCAGCCACTGGTCGCGTTCCTTGATGCCGATGCTGTGGCCGCCGATGGCCTGCGGCATGTGCCGCGCGCGCAGCATCGGGTGGCCGAAGCGGTCGGTGTAGTGGGCGGGCCCGCCGAGCCAGCCGCACAGGAACCAGAAGAGGCGCTGACGCGCGTTGTCGAGGTCGGTGCCGTGCACGGCGCGCAGTTGCGCGTAGGCCGGCTCGAGGTCCATCAGGTCGTAGAAGCGCTCGACCAGCGCCTCCACCTTCGGCTCGCCGCCGATCCACTCGAAAGGCGTGCCGGCGGGCGGTTTGTCTTGAATCTGCATGAAAGCGAGTATCCCTGCGGGGGCACTCTAGAGTTGGATCAGATCGGGAATGCCCACATCCGTGCTCACGTCGGCCGTGTAGTCCACGCCGTCGACGGCAAAGCCGAACAGGCGCAGGAACTCGGTCTTGTAGCCCGCGAAGTCGGTCAACTCGTTGAGGTTCTCGCCAGTCACCTGCGGCCAGAGTTCCTGCACGCGCGCCTGCACCTGCGGCGCCAGTTCCTTGTAGTCGGCGCGCAGGCGGCCTTCGTCGTCCAGGTGCGGCGTGGCGCCGTACAGGCTGTCCGCGTACAGGCCGTGCACCTGCTCGATGCAGCCTTCGTGCGTGCCTTCGGCCTTCATCACCTTGAACAGCAGCGAGAGGTACAGCGGCATCATCGGAATGGCCGAGCTGGCCTGCGTGACCACCGCCTTCAGCACCGACACGCGCGCGTCGCCGCCCTTGGCGGCCAGCTGCGCGCGGATGTCCAGCACCTTCTCGTCGAGATCCTTCTTGGCGGCGCCGATGGAACCGTTCCAGTAGATGTCGTGGGTGATCTGCTCGCCCAGGTAGGTGAAGGCCGTGGTCTTGGCGCCGTCGGCCAGCACGCCGGCTTGTTGCAGCGCGTCGATCCACATCTGCCAGTCTTCGCCGCCCATGACGGCGACGGTGTTGTCGATTTCTTCCTGCGTGGCGGGCTCGAGCACCAACTCCTTCACGGCCCCGCTGTCGGTGTCCAGGCCGCGCAGCGTCACGGCCTTGCCGATGGGCTTGAGCACGGAGTTGAAGACCTGGCCCGTCTTCGGGTGCGTGCGGCGCGGCGCGGCCAGGCTGTAGACCACGAGGTCGACCTGGCCGAGGTCGGCGCGGATGGTGTCGATGGTCTGCTGCTTCACCGCATCGGAAAAGCCGTCGCCGTTGATGCTCTTGGCGTAGCGCCCTTCGGCCGTGGCGGCGCGGTGGAACGCGGCGGTGTTGTACCAGCCGGGCGAGCCGGGCTTGGTCGCGCTGCCTGCGCGTTCGAAGAACACGCCCAGCGTGTCGGCGCCGCAGCCGAAGGCCGCGGTGATGCGCGCGGCCAGGCCGTAGCCGGTAGAGGCGCCGATCACCAGCACACGCTTGGGGCCGCCCGCGATGGAGGGCTTGGCTTTGACGTAGTCGATCTGTTGCCGGACATTGGCTTCGCAGCCCACGGGATGGGTGGTGACGCAGATGAAGCCGCGCACGCGGGGTTGGATGATCATGAAAAGCTCGCTCGGTAGGACATGGGGGGGACGGCGGCGGGGCGCGTCGCGGCGCCGCGAATTTAACCCAGCCGGCAACAGGCCGATTCATCAGCCCCATATGCATATGTCGATTGACGATTTAATAATCTTGGGTTTTATTGATATGGTTCCGGCCTGAATTTCACTCTGGAGAGAGGACGATCCCACCATGCGCCACACCCTGCTTGCCGCGGCCCTTGCCGCTTCCGCCCTGCTGACCGGCGTTGCCGCCCATGCGGACCAGCTCGCCGACATCAAGAAAAAGGGCGAACTCGTGGTCGGCGTGCTCGGCACCGACGAGCCCGCCACCTTCATCGATCCGAAGACGCGCCAGATCGTCGGCTACGAAGTCGACCTGGTCAACGCCATCGCGAAAAAGATCGGCGTGAAGCCGGTGCTCAAGCAGATCGCCGTGGCCGCGCGCATTCCCGAACTGCAGCAGGGCCACGTGGACCTGGTGGCCGCCGGCCTCACGCACAACAAGGAGCGCGAGGCGCAGATCGACTTCTCGCTCACCACCTTCGTCACCGGCCAGAAGGCCGTCGTGAAGAAGACCAGCGGCATCACCGACGTGCCGCAGCTCGGCGGCAAGAAGGTGCTGACCATCCGCGGCGGCACGCAGGAACCCAACATCCGCAAGGCCGTGCCCACCGCCGAGGTCGTGACCTTCGACACCAGCCAGCAGGCCTTCCAGGCGCTGCAGCAGGGCAAGGGCGTGGGTTACGTGGACGACGAGGCCGCGCTGCTGCGCAGTTACGCCAAGCTGGGCCCGCAGAAGGCGCAGTACGTGGTGCTCAAGCAGAACCTGAGCACCGAGTCGCTGGCCATCGGCATCAAGAAGGGCGAGAGCGGCCTGAAGGCGGTGGTGGACGACACGCTGCGCGAACTCGAGAAGTCGGGCGAAGCGCAGAAGATCTTCATCAAGTGGTACGGCCCGAACACGGCGTCAGGCTTCCAGACGCGCGACTTCAAGCTCGAGACCGACAAGATCGACTGACCGGTCTTTTGACTTTCTCCTTCCCCTTCCGGGGGAAGACCGGGATGGGGGCTGACAGCCTTCGCACAGGCCGCGGCACATCAACCGCCGCCGTGCCCCCACCCCACCCTCCCCAGCGGGGAGGGAGAAGATTCCCTCGCGACGGTGATACTGTCGCCCCCCATGCCCCTGTTCGACTATTCGCTGCTGCTCACCGGCCAGTACCACGACATGCTGGTCGCGGGCCTGTGGCTGTCGCTGCAGCTGCTCGCGGTCTCGCTCGTTTTCGCGCTGCCGCTGGCGCTGGTGGTGGCGCTGCTGCGGCTCTCGCCGCTGGCGCCACTGCGCTGGCTCGGCTTTGCGTACGTGGAATCGATCCGCAACATCCCACTGCTGGCCCACATGCTCTTCTGGTATTTCGGCGCGCCCGAGCTGCTGCCCGAAGGCATCAAGACCTGGCTCTATGAAGGTCACATCGAGGCCTACAGCGCGATCGTCGCGCTGTCGCTGTACACAGCCGCCTTCATGGCCGAGGACATCCGCAGCGGCATCCGCTCGATCCCGGCCGTGCAGTTCGAGGCCGGTCGCGCGCTGGGCTTCAGCTTCCTGGCCACCATGCGCCGCGTGGTGCTGCCGCAGGCGCTGCGCGTGACCGTGCCGCCGCTCATCTCGCAGACGCTGAGCCTGTGGAAGAACACCTCGATCGCCACCGTGATCGGCGTGGCCGAGCTGATGTACCAGGCCGGGCAGGTCGAAAGCGCCACCTTCCGCAGCTTCGAGTCGTTCGCGTTCGCGAGCGCGGCGTACCTGACGGTGTCGCTCGCCATCACCGGGCTCGCGACCTGGTACCACCACCGCTTCCCGGTGCGGACCATATGAAGGCGGTCGAGCGCCGCCGGGCCGCCCCAAGGCGCGAGCGGCCCCCTCGGGGGGCAGCGAGGACACGCAGTGCCGAGCGTGGGGGCCATTTCCAATGCTAGAAATCATCAACGACTACTGGGTCTACTTCCTCATCGGCCAGTACCCGAACGGCCCGCTCGGCGGCCTGGTGCTCACGTTGCTGCTGGCCTCGTGCGGGCTGGTGCTCGCGCTGCCGCTGGGCATCGTGCTCGGCCTGGCGCGCGTGAGCCCGTGGCGCTGCGTGCGCTGGCCCGTCACGGCGCTGGTGTTCGTGGTGCGCGGCCTGCCGCTCTTGATGGTGATCTTCTGGGCCTACTTCTTCCTGCCCAGCGTCACGGGCGTGAAGACCGACCAGTTCACCACCATGCTGATCGCGCTCGTGATCTTCGATGCCGCCTACCTCGCCGAGATCGTGCGCGCCGGCATCCAGGGCCTGCCGCGCGGGCAGATGGAAACCGCGCGCGCGCTCGGCCTGAGCTACTTCGGCGCCATGCGCCTCGTGGTGCTGCCGCAGGCGCTGCGCAGCATGCTGCCCTCGCTGGTGAACCAGTTCGTCTCGACCATCAAGGAGACCTCGCTGGGCTACATCATCGGGCTGGCCGAGGTGTCGTTCATTGCCACGCAGATCAACACGCAGGTGTTCACCAAGCCGGCGCAGATCTACCTGATCCTGGGCCTGACCTACTTCATCCTGTGCTTCGGCCTCTCGCGCTTCGCCTACTGGCTGGAGCGCCGGCTCGCGCGCCGCGGCCTTCCCGCCGCGACCCTCAAGGTGCCCGCATGATCGAACTCGAAAAAGTCAACAAGTGGTACGGCAGCTACCACGCACTGGTCGACGTGACCGAAACCATCCACAAGGGCGAGGTGGTCGTGGTGTGCGGACCCTCGGGTTCGGGCAAATCGACGCTGATCCGCACCTTCAACCGGCTGGAGCCGATCCAGTCGGGCCGCATCACGCTCGACGGGCAGGACATCCACGCGCCCGGCCTGGACGTGAACGCGTTTCGCTCGCGCATCGGCTTCGTCTTTCAGCAGTTCAACCTGTTCCCGCACCTCAGCGTGCTGCAGAACTGCACCATGGCGCCGATGCAGCTGCACGGCCTCTCGCGCAAGGAGGCCGACGCGCGCGCGATGGCGCTGCTGGAGCGCGTGGGCCTCGCGAACAAGGCCAACGCGTGGCCCGGTGAGCTGTCGGGCGGCCAGCAGCAGCGCGTGGCCATTGCGCGCGCGCTCGCCATGAAGCCGCCGCTGATGCTGTTCGACGAGCCCACCAGCGCGCTCGACCCCGAGATGGTCGGCGAGGTGCTGCTGGTGATGCGCGACCTCACGCGCGACGGCATGACCATGGTGTGCGTCACGCACGAGATGGGCTTTGCGCGCGAGGTGGCCGACCGCGTGCTCTTCATGGACCAGGGCCAGGTGCTCGAACGCGCCACGCCCGACGACTTTTTCAACCGCCCGCAGCACCCGCGCGCGCAGCAGTTTCTGTCCGACATCCGTTCGCCTTTTTCGAGAGACGCATGACCGACCAATCTCTTCCCCTCATCGACGTCGCGCCGCTCGTGGCCGGCGCGCCCGACCGCGAACGCGTGGCCGCGCAGATCGGCGACGCCTGCCGCGCGCACGGCTTCTTCTACGTGACCGGCCATGGTGTCGACCCAGCGCTGATCCAGCGGCTCGAAGACCTGAGCCACCAGTTCTTCGACCTGCCCGAGGAAACCAAGATGCAATGGCGCATGGCCCTCGGCGGCCGTGCCTGGCGCGGTTATTTCCCGCGCGGCGGCGAGCTGACCTCGGGCCGCCCCGACTGGAAGGAAGGCCTCTACCTGGGCACCGAGCTGCCCGCCGACCACCCGCTGGTGCAGGCGAAGACGCCGGTGCACGGGCCGAACCTCTTTCCCGACGTGCCGGGTTTCCGCGAGACCATCCTCGCGTACATGGATGCGGTGACGCAGCTGGGCCATCGGCTCATGGAAGGCATCGCGCTGGGCCTCGGCCTGCCCGCGGGCTACTTTGCGCAGCGCTACACGGCCGACCCGCTGATCCTGTTCCGTCTCTTCAACTACCCGACGCAGGCCGTGCCCGAGGGCCTGGACGTGCAATGGGGCGTGGGCGAGCACACCGACTACGGCCTGCTCACGATCCTGCACCAGGACACCGTGGGCGGCCTCGCGGTGCACACGCCGGGCGGCTGGATCGACGCGCCGCCGGTGCCCGGCGCCTTCGTCTGCAACATCGGCGACATGCTCGACCGCATGACCGGCGGGCTCTACAAGTCGACGCCGCACCGCGTGAAGCGCAACACCTCGGGCCGCGACCGGCTGTCGTTCCCGCTGTTCTTCGACCCGAACTTCGAAGCGCGCGTGCAGCGCATCGAAGGCCTCGCCGGTGCCGATGCGCTCGACGACAGCGCCGAGCGCTGGGACCGCGCCAACGTGCACGCGTTCAGCGGGCGCTATGGCGATTACCTGCTGGCCAAAGTGTCGAAGGTGTTTCCGCAGCTGCGGGACGAGGTGCTCTGAACTGAACGCGCGCCCTGGCCTCGTCAGGGAAACCAGCGCGTCACATGCGGCACTGCATCGTGCAGCGAATCAAGCACATGAAAGGCCTGCGCAACGATCGCCTCGGGCGGGTGCTTGAGGTCGGGCACCACCACCACGCGCATCCCGGCGGCCAGTGCGGCCTTGGCGCCGTTCTCGCTGTCTTCGAAGGCGACGCAATCGACAGGGTCCACGCCCAAGCGCTCGGCCGCGAGGCGGTACAGCGCCGGGTCGGGCTTGGCGCGCGCCACCTCGTCACCGCCCGCGAAGGCCTCGAAGTGATGGAGCACGTCGAGACTGCCCAGGCAGGCCGCGATCTGGCCGCGTGTGGACGACGACGCGACCGCGCAGCGCGTGCCACGTCCGCGCAAGGCGGTGAGCAGCTCGGCCGCGCCGGGCTTGATGGGAAAGAGCGGCCGCACGTCGCCTGCCAGACGTTCCAGCTGCAGCGCGGCAGTCACTTGCGCCGCCGCATGCTGGTAGGCAGCGACGCCGCCGAGCAGCCCCGCAAGGATCTGCTTCGACTCGCCCATGGCCAGCCCCACGCATTGCAGGTACTGGGCGTGCGAAAGCTCGATATCGAGCGTGCGGGCCGCGGCGATCCAGGCGGCCATGATGGGGCGCTCGGAATCGATCAGCAGTCCGTCCATGTCAAAAATGGCGGCGGTGAACATCGAGGCGAATCCTAAGCGAGCCGCGCAGCGGCCATGAAAAAAGGGGCCATCGGCCCCTTCGTTCGAGAAACGCCAGCTGCCGGTCAGTCCCGCGCCAACGCCCGGTTCAGCCCCAGCGCCGCCAGCGTGCCGAGCGCGCCCGACAGCAGGTAGATGCTCACGAAGGCCAGGCCGAAGTGGGCCGACAGGCCCAGAGCGACCAGCGGGGCAAAGGCCGCGCCGATGAGCCAGGCCAGGTCGGCCGTGAGGGCCGCGCCGGTGTAGCGGTACTTGGCTTCGAAGTTCGAGGTGACGGCGCCGGCCGCCTGGCCATACGACAGGCCCAGCAGCGCAAAGCCCAGCACGATGAAGATGTCCTGGCCGATGCGTCCGCCGTCGAGCAGCGTGGGCGCGAAGCCGCTGAACACGGCGATCATGGCGGCCAGGCCGCCGAGCGTGAAGCGACGGCCGATGCGGTCGGCGATGAGGCCCGAGGCCACGATGCCGATGGCGCCGAACACCGCGCCGACCATCTGCACGATCAGGAACTCGGTGATCGACTGGTCGGAGTACAGCGAGATCCACGACAGCGGGAACACCGTGATCAGGTGGAACAGCGCGTAGCTGGCCAGCGCGGCGAACGCGCCGATCAGCAGGTTGGCGCCCTGCGAGCGGGTCAGCTCGACCACGCTGGTGGGCTGCAGCTCACGCTCTTCGAGCAGGCGCGAATATTCGTCGGTGGCCACGAGGCGCAGGCGCGCGAACAGCGCCACCACGTTGATGGCGAAAGCCACGTAGAAGGTGTAGCGCCAGCCCCAGTCGAGGAAGTCGGCCAGCGGCAGGCTGGAGTACAGGTATGCGAACAGCGCGCTGGCCACGAAGAAGCCCAGCGGTGCGCCCAGCTGGCCCAGCATGGCGTACCAGCCGCGCTTGTTGGGCGGTGCGTTCAGCGCCAGCAGCGACGGCAGGCCGTCCCACGAGCCGCCCAGCGCCAGGCCCTGGGCAAAGCGGAACACCGACAGCAGCACGATGGCCGTGAAGCCGATGCTCGCGTAGCCCGGCAGGAAGGCGATGCCGGCGGTCGAGGTGCCCAGCAGGAACAGCGCAATCGTGAGCTTGGTCTCGCGCCCGAAGCGCCGCTGGATCGCCATCGAGATCACGGTGCCGAAGGGGCGCGCGATGAAGGCGAACGAGAAGATCACGAAGGCCCAGAGCACGCCTTCCAGGCGCTGCTCGAACGGGAAGAACACCGCCGGGAACACCAGCACCGAGGCGATGCCGTAGACGAAGAAGTCGAAATACTCGGAAGCGCGACCGATGATCACGCCGACCGCGATCTCGCCCGGGGCAATGTGCGAATGGTCGGCGTCTGCGGCGCGGGCGCCGCCTTCGGGCGTGTGCGACACAGGCTGGGCGCCTTGTGGACTGATGCTGGACGTCGTCATCTTGCTGGCTGGCTGTAATTCAGGCGTCACGCCGGAGCGCGACACAGGGGGGAATTCTGGACACCCTGTAGCGTCTCACCGATTTGCGTTTACCGCCATAGGACAAAACGTCCAATAGGCGAAATCCCTCGGGCGGCGTAGATTGCAGGGTCATTTTTGCGCGGCCTTCGCACTCTCCTCTCCCGGCATGCACATCCTCAAGACCCTTCGCCGAGCGCTCCTGCTGCTCTCCGCCATTTTCCTGGCGGGCTGCAACACAGTGCTGTTGAACCCCTCCGGCGACATCGCCAACCAGCAGGGGCGTCTCATCATCGTCTCGACGGTGCTGATGCTGATCATCATCATCCCGGTGATCGCGCTGACCATCTTCTTTGCCTGGCGCTATCGCCAGTCGAACAAGGAGGCCACCTACAGCCCCGACTGGGACCACTCCACGCAGCTCGAGCTGGCGATCTGGGCCGCGCCGCTCCTGATCATCATCGCGCTGGGCGCGATCACCTGGATCAGCACGCATACGCTGGACCCGTACCGCCCGCTGAGCCGCCTGGACGCGCAGCGCCCGATTCCCGCCGAAACCAAGCCCCTGGTGGTCGAGGTGGTGGCGCTGGACTGGAAGTGGCTCTTCATCTACCCCGAGCAGGGCATTGCCACGGTGAACGAACTGGCGGCTCCGGTGGACCGCCCGATCAGCTTCAAGATCACGGCCTCGTCGGTCATGAACTCCTTCTTCATCCCCGCGCTGGCCGGCCAGATCTATGCCATGCCGGGCATGGAGACCAAGCTGCACGCGGTGATCAACAAGCCGGGCGAGTTCGAAGGCTTCTCCGCCAACTACAGCGGCGCGGGCTTCTCGGGCATGCGCTTCAAGTTCCACGGCCTGAGCCACGACGGCTTCGACCAGTGGGTGGCCAAGGTCAAGGCCGGCAAGGACGGCGAACTCACGCGCGAGCAATACAAGAAGCTCGAAGTGCCGAGCGAGCGCGAGCCCGTGCGCCACTACGCCGCGGTCGACCCGGCCCTGTACGACGCCATCCTGAACCTGTGCGTCGATCGCAACAAGATGTGCATGAAGGAAATGATGGCCATCGACGCCGACGGCGGCATGGGCAAGCCCGGCGCCTTCAACATCGCCACCAAGCAGGCCTGGCAGGCCGACTCCCTCGACACGCCCAAGCGCAAGTACGTCACCGCGATGTGCACCACCGAAGACTAAGAAGATGCTGCAGAACCTAGACCTGACGAAGCTCGTCTTCGGCCGCCTCTCCTGGGAGGCGATTCCCCTTCACGAGCCGATTTTGCTCGTGACCTTCGCGGCCGTGATCCTGGGCGGCCTGGCGCTGCTGGGCGCCGTGACCTACTTCAAGCTGTGGGGCACCTTGTGGAATGACTGGATCACCAGCATCGACCACAAGAAGATCGGCATCATGTACATCATCCTGGGCCTGGTGATGCTGCTGCGCGGCTTCGCCGACGCGCTGATGATGCGGGCCCAGCAGGCCGTCGCCTTCGGCGACAACGCGGGCTTCCTGCCGCCGCACCACTACGACCAGATCTTCACCGCCCACGGCGTGATCATGATCTTCTTCGTGGCGATGCCGCTGGTCACGGGCCTCATGAACTTCGTGGTGCCGCTGCAGATCGGCGCGCGCGACGTGGCCTTTCCGTTCCTGAACAACTTCAGCTTCTGGATGACCACCTTCGGCGCCGGCCTCGTGATGGCGTCGCTGTTCGTGGGCGAGTTCGCCAAGACCGGATGGCTGGCGTACCCGCCGCTGTCGGGCATCCTGTTCAGTCCTGACGTGGGGGTCGATTACTACATCTGGTCCTTGCAGATCGCGGGGGTGGGCACATTGCTCTCGGGCGTGAACCTGCTGGCCACCATCGTGAAGATGCGCGCGCCCGGCATGACCATGATGAAGATGCCCGTCTTCACCTGGACGGCCCTGTGCACCAACGTGCTGATCGTGGCTGCCTTCCCGGTGCTCACGGCCGTGCTGGCCCTGCTGTCGCTCGACCGTTATGTCGGCACCAACTTCTTCACGAACGACCTCGGCGGCAACGCCATGATGTACGTGAACCTGATCTGGATCTGGGGCCACCCCGAGGTGTACATCCTGATCCTGCCGGCCTTCGGCATCTTCTCGGAAGTGGTCTCCACCTTCTCGGGCAAGCGCCTGTTCGGCTACGCCTCGATGGTGTACGCCACGGTCGTGATCACGATCCTGTCGTACCTCGTGTGGCTGCACCACTTCTTCACCATGGGCTCCGGCGCCAGCGTGAACTCGTTCTTCGGCATCACGACGATGATCATCTCGATCCCCACGGGCGCGAAGATCTTCAACTGGCTCTTCACCATGTACCGCGGCCGCATCCGTTTCGAGTTGCCCATGATGTGGACCATCGGCTTCATGATCACCTTCGTGATCGGCGGCATGACCGGCGTGCTGCTGGCCGTGCCCCCGGCCGACTTCGTGCTGCACAACAGCCTGTTCCTCATTGCCCACTTCCACAACGTGATCATCGGCGGCGTGCTGTTCGGCATGCTGGCGGGCATCACCTACTGGTTCCCGAAGGCCTTCGGCTACAAGCTCGATCCGTTCTGGGGCAAGTGCTCGTTCTGGTTCTGGATCGTCGGCTTCTGGATGGCCTTCATGCCGCTGTACATCCTGGGCCTGATGGGCGTCACGCGCCGCATGAGCCACTTCCAGGACATGTCGCTGCAGATCTGGTTCCAGGTCGCCGCCGTCGGTGCCGTGCTCATCGCACTGGGCATCGCCTCGTTCCTGATCCAGCTGGTGGTGAGCTTCATCCGCCGCGAGTCGCTGCGCGACACCACGGGCGACCCGTGGAACGGCCGCACGCTGGAGTGGTCGACCTCGTCGCCGCCGCCGGCCTACAACTTCGCGTTCACGCCGCGCGTGCACGACAACGACGCCTGGACCGACATGAAGGCCCGCGGCTACCAGCGTCCGCTGGAAGGCTTCAGCCCCGTGCACATGCCCAAGAACACGGCCGCCGGCTTCATCATCGCGGCGCTGAGCGCGGTGTGCGGCTTTGCGCTGATCTGGCAGATGTGGCTCCTGGCCGGCATCGGCTTCGTGGCCATGCTGGTCGCGATCATCGTCCACACCTTCAACTACAAGCGCGACTACTACATCCCCGCGGAAGAAGTCGTGCGCACCGAAGCCGAACGCACCCGCCTGATGGCTGCCGCCCATGTCTGATACCACCGCTCTCTCCACTCCCCCGGGCGTGCACGTGCACGCCCACAGCGACCTGACGGGCAAGCCGCCGGTGTTCGAGCTGTTCCACGTCCGCAACGAGGACCACCACCCCGAGAACGGCACGCTGCTGGGCTTCTGGCTCTACCTGATGAGCGACTGCCTCATCTTTGCCTGCCTGTTCGCGGTATACGGCGTGCTGGGCCGCAGCTACGCGGCCGGCCCCTCGGGCGCCGACCTGTTCGACCTGCCGCTGGTGGCGATGAACACGTCGCTGCTGCTGCTGTCGTCGATCACCTACGGCTTCGCGATGCTCGAGATGCAGCGCAAGCGCATGGGCGGCGTGCTGCTGTGGCTGGGCATCACCGGCCTGCTGGGCCTGGGCTTCATCGGCCTGGAGCTGTACGAGTTCGCGCACCTGCTGCACGAAGGCGCCGGCCCGCAGCGCAGCGCGTTCCTGTCGTCGTTCTTCGCGCTGGTGGGCACGCACGGCCTGCACGTGAGCTTCGGCATCATCTGGCTCGTCGTGCTGATGTTCCAGCTGCCCAAGCACGGCTTCACCCCCGCCAACCGCCGCCGCCTGATGTGCCTGTCGATGTTCTGGCACTTCCTGGACGTCGTGTGGATCGGCGTCTTCACCTTTGTGTATCTGATGGGATCGATGGCATGAGCGCCCACACCGACACCGCCGCGCACGGCCATGGCGCACACGATGGGCACGACGCCCATCACGACGACGGCCCCGTGAGCCACAGCACCTTCAAGGGCTACATGACCGGCTTCGTGCTGGCCGTGATCCTGACCGCGATCCCGTTCTGGCTCGTGATGGGCAAGGTGATCGCCAACCCGAGCACTACCGCGCTAGTCATCCTCGGCTTCGCCGTCGTGCAGATCGTGGTCCACATGGTGTACTTCCTGCACATGGACGCGAAGTCGGAAGGCGGCTGGAACATGCTGGCGCTGATCTTCACGCTGGTGCTCGTGGTCATCACGCTGGCCGGGTCGTTGTGGGTCATGTATCACATGAACACCAACATGATGCCGGCCATGGTCCACGACATGAAGAACATGCCCTGATGGCCTCGGCCGCCCGCCCGCGCTCGGTTGTCACGCGTGCGGCGCTGGCGGTCTGCGCCGTCCTCGCCTTTGCCGGCTTTCTTGCGCTCGGCACCTGGCAGGTCGAGCGCCGGGCCTGGAAGCTCGACCTCATCGCCCGCGTCGACCAGCGCGTGCACGCCCCGGCCACCGACGCGCCGGCGCGCTCCGAATGGCCCACGGTCAACGCGGCCAACGACGAATACAGACACGTGCGCCTTCGCGGCACGTTCCTCCATGACAAGGAAGCGCTGGTGCAGGCCAGCACCCGGCTCGGCGCCGGCTTCTGGGTGCTGACGCCGCTGCGCACCGCCGACGGCAGCGTCGTGCTCGTCAACCGCGGCTTCGTGCCGCCCGAAGCGCGCGAGCGCGCGGCCCGCACCGCCCCCGAGCCCCAAGGCGACACCACCGTGGCCGGCCTGCTGCGCCTCACCGAACCGAAGGGCGGCTTCCTGCGCACGAACGACCCCACGGCCGACCGCTGGTTCTCGCGCGATGTGCAGGCCATTGCCGCCGCGCGCGGCCTGGCAGAGGTGGCGCCCTACTTCGTCGATGCCGAAGCCGGCCCTGCAACCGCACAAGCCGCCCCCGCATGGCCGGCAGGCGGCCTGACCGTCATCGCCTTCCCCAACAGCCACCTCGTCTACGCCCTCACCTGGTACGGGCTGGCGCTGATGGTGCTGGGCGCCGCCTGGTTCGCGTGGCGCGACGACAGGCGCCGGCAGGCGGCCCCCGGCGGCAGCGGCGAAAATGCGCGGCATGCCGACACCGCAAGCGCCGATCCCGCCAATGTCCGCCGCGACTGACAAGCTCGCCGCGGTGGCCGGCGAGCTGCACGCCCCGCGCGCGGGCGTCGCGAGCCTGGACAACGTCATCGGCCACCAGAACATGCAGCAGCTGATCCAGCTGCGCTGGTTCGCCGTGGTCGGGCAGGTCGCCACCATCCTCGTGGTGCACTACGGCTTCGGCATCCGGCTGCCGCTGAACCACATGCTGCAGGTGCTCACCTGCCTGGCGCTGTTCAACATGGTGAGCCTGCTGCGCCTGCGCATCCACGGCCGCGTGACCAACGGCGAGCTGTTCGTCGCGCTGCTGGTCGACGTGGCCACGCTCACGGCCCAGCTGTACCTCAGCGGCGGCGCCACCAACCCCTTCGTCTTCCTGTACCTGCTGCAGGTGATCCTCGGCGCGGTGCTGCTCAAGGCCTGGTCGACCTGGACCATCGTGGTCATCACCGGACTGTGCTTCGCGGGCCTGGCGCTGTTCTCGCGCCCGCTGCCGCTGCCGCTGGACCACGACCGCGGCCTGTGGAGCCCCTACGTGCAGGGCATGCTGGTGTGCTTTGCGCTCAACGCCGCGCTGCTGGTGGTCTTCATCACCCGCATCAGCCGCAACCTGCGCGTGCGCGATGCGCGGCTGGCCGACCTGCGCCAGCGCGCGTCGGAAGAAGAACACATCGTGCGCATGGGCCTCCTGGCTTCGGGCGCAGCGCACGAGCTGGGCACGCCGCTGGCCACGCTGGCCGTGATCCTCGGCGACTGGCGCCGGCTGCCGCACTTCAGCTCCGACCCCGAACTGCTGCAGGAAGTGGCCGAGATGGAAGTGCAGATCCAGCGCTGCAAGAGCATCGTGAGCGGCATCCTGCTGTCGGCCGGCGAGACGCGCGGCGAGTCGTCCGAAGAGACCACCGTGCGCACCTTCCTGGACGACCTCGTCGAAGAATGGCGCACCACGCGCCCGGTCGAGGAGTTCGACTACGAGAACCTGTTCGGCCAAGACCTGCCCATGGTGTCCGACTCGGCGATCAAGCAGATGGTGTGCAACGTGCTCGACAACGCGCTCGAGGCCTCGCCGCACTGGCTGCGCCTGGAAGCCACGCACGACGCCGACGCGCTCACCATCACCGTCACCGACGCGGGCCCCGGCTTCATGCCGGCCATCCTCGCGGAGTTCGGCAAGCCCTACCAGTCGAGCAAGGGCCGGCCCGGCGGCGGGCTGGGCCTGTTCCTGGTCGTGAACGTGGCGCGCACGCTGGGCGGGCGCGTCTCCGTGCGCAACCGCCCCGAGGGCGGCGCCATCGTGACCATCACGCTGCCGCTGGCGGCCATCGTGCTCGAAGAGGACGAGGAAGCCCCAGCCATCGCGGACAACGCCGCCCCCAGCCCCGAGCAGCCCATGACCCCACACCCGACCCCACCGCCGAGGTCCGCCAGCTGCTGATCGTCGAGGACGACGAGGCCTTCGCGCGCACGCTCGCACGCTCATTCGAGCGGCGCGGCTACGTCGTGGTGCATGCGCGCAACCTCGAGGAGGTGGAAGCGGTGCTCGAGGAAGGCGACGGCCCCTCGCCCGGCTATGCGGTGGTCGACCTCAAGCTCAACGGCGAGGCCTCGGGCCTGGCCTGCGTGCAGATCCTGCACCGGCACGACGCCGAGATGCTGATCGTGGTGCTCACCGGTTTCGCGAGCATTGCCACCGCCGTCGAGGCTATCAAGCTCGGCGCCTGCCACTACCTGGCCAAGCCCTCGAACACCGACGACATCGAGGCCGCCTTCGGCCGCGCCGCCGGCACCACCGAGGTCGAACTGACCAACCGCTCGACCTCCATCAAGACGCTGGAGTGGGAGCGCATCCACGAGATGCTGGCCGAAACCGGCTTCAACATCTCGGAAACCGCGCGCCGGCTCGGCATGCATCGGCGCACATTGGCGCGCAAACTCGGCAAACAGCAGGTCAAGTAACATGATCTGCAGGTTTCGCGCATTTTTCGGAACCAAACCCGACCCCGAAGGCTCTGTTCCCGATGACGAATAGCCCGCCGCTGCAACTGCAGCCCGCCCTTTCCGCCGCCGCGAAGAAAAAGCCGGCGTCCGCCGCGCGCGACCAGACCGCGATGGAAGAACTCTTCAACGCCCTGAGCCACGGCCTGGGCCTGTTGCTGGCGATTGCCTCGCTGCCCATCCTGGTCTACAGCGCTGCCCAGAAGGGCCAGGCCGCGGCCGTGGTGGGCGCGTCGCTGTTCGCGGGCACGGCCATCGTGCTGTACCTGATCTCCACGCTGTACCACGCGCTGCCGATCGGCCGTGCCAAGGCCTGGTTCAACCGGCTCGACCACGCGGCCATCTATTTGTTCATTGCGGGCAGCTACATGCCCTTCTTGTTCGGCGTGCTGCGCGGGCCCTGGGGCTGGACGCTGTTCGGCGCCATCACCGCCGCCGCCGTGCTCGGCGTGAGCGCCAAGCTGTTCAACCGCCTGCAGCACCCGCTGTGGTCCACCGGCCTGTACGTGGCGATGGGCTGGATGGCGCTGATGGCGGCGGTGCCGCTGTACGAGCGCATGTCATCGGCCGGGCTGGCCTGGCTCGTGGCCGGCGGGCTGTTCTACACGGCCGGGGCTGTGGTGTTCCTGTTCGACAACAGGGTGCGCTACGCGCATTCGGTGTGGCACCTGTTTGTGCTGGCCGGCAGCACCTGCCACTTCTTCGCCGTGCTCTGGCACGCGCACGGCTGAGCAATCTTCCTCAGTAGTGGGGCGGGAGTTCGTCGCGCAGGTTGCGCGCGCCCCCGTCCTGCCCTGCGTTCTGGCTCTGCAGCCGCAGCTGCGCGACCTGCAGGATCAGGCTGTCGATCTGCTGCTGTTGCCGGTAGATCGTCATGTTCAGCTGCTCGAGCAGGTCTTCGGCATAGCTCGACTTGATCTCGAGGTCGTTCAGACGCTCTGTCACGTCGTTCGGTGAATGTTCCATGGGGCTATTGGACAGGAAAGCGGCGCAGCGTCTTGCGAAGGCCGCGAGCCCCCATCCCGGCCTTCCCCCGGAAGGGGAAGGAGCAAGGCAGTCCCCTCAACAGGCCGGCGACTCCAACGCCGCGGCGCCAGCGTCGGCATGCGTCTCACCGCGCAGGAACACAAACACCACCACCGCCGTCAACACTGTCACCCCCGCCAGCACGCACAACAGCGCTCCGAACGCCGCGCCATACGCCTGCAGCAGCCCCGCGCGTTCCATGCCCGGCAACAAGGCCAGCGCCTGCGCCAGGTCGCCCGTCGCCACGCGCTGTGCCGCCTGCGACACCGCCACGGACGAAGACGACGCCGACCCCAGCTGCAGCGCCACCAGCGCCGTGAGCCCCGCCCCACCAGCGCCAACGCAATCCCTCCCCGCGACCCGCACGGTGTTGAAGATGCCCGACGCCATGCCCGCCCGTTCGCGCGGCACCACGCTCACGGCCAGGCCGTCCATCAGCCCCCAGGGCAGGCCGATGCCCGCACCGATCAACAGCAGCGGGCCCACGAGGCCGTGCAAGGGCGTGCCCGGCGCGCAGCGGCTCAGCCACACGAGCCCCACCGCGCACACCAGCAGCCCCACGGCCGAGATCACGCCCGTCGAGAACCGGTGTGCAAGCCATGCCGCGAGCGTCGGCACGATGAGGATCGGCCCCGACAGCGCGAACATGAAACCGCCCGCCTCCAGCGCGCTGCGCCCTTCGAGCCCGATGAAGCGGATCGGCAACAACACCAGCAGCACGACAAAGCCATAGGCCGGCGCCGCGGCCAGCAGTTGCACGCCGACGAAGCGCGGAAAGCGGAACAGCGACAGGTCGAGCATCGGGTGCGCCACGCGCCGTTCGATGGAGATGAAGGCCGCGCCCATCGCCAGCGCGCCGGCCAGCGCCGCGAGCACCCACGGGCTGCCCCAGCCGCTGTCGGGCGCCTGCAGCACGCCCAGCGTGAGCAGGCTCAGCGCGGCCGTGAAGCTGAGCGTGCCCGGCACGTCCAGCCCCATCGCCCGCGGATTGCGCGACTCGCGCATGCGCGGCGCCGCCAGGCACAACGCGACGAGGTTCACGGCGCCGGGGCTCAGCATCACGGCGTGCCAGCCGACGGTGTCGGCCAGCCAGCCCGACAGGATCGACCCGCACGACAGCCCCACGCCGAACGAGGTGCCGATGAGGCTGAACGCCCGCAGGCGCGCGGGCCCGTCGAACAGCTGCGCCAACGCCGCCGTGCCCGCCGCGAAGGCCGCCGCCGAGCCCAGCCCCTGCACGGCGCGCGCGAGGTCGAAGGCGACGATGCCCGGCGCCAGCGTGAGCAGCGCACTGCTCAGCGCCACCACCGCCAAGCCCAGCAAGAAGACGCGCTTGCGCCCGTACGCATCAGCCAGTGCACCGGCCGCCATCAGCGTGGCGCCGAAGCTCAGCATGAAGGCGTTGGTCACCCAGTTGAGCTGCACCGGCGTGCCGCCCAGCGTGTCGCGGATCGCGGGCAGCACCACGGCCGGGCCGGTGAAGCTCAGTGGCATGCCGAGCGCGGCGAGGCAGACGGCAGCGAGCAGCCAGGCTTTGTGGGAATCGGGGGAAGACATCGGGAGGGCTTTCACGCGGAGGAAGACAAAAGGGGAAATGCGTGAAGTGACGATAAAAAGGATTCAATGAAACGAAAATAGGCCCTCTGATCCTCACACTGCCAACCCAAGGTTGCCAATCAAGCCCATGGACAGCTTCAGCGGACTCGAATCCTTCGTGCGGGCGGCCGACCTGCAGAGCTTTGCGCGGGCGGGCCGCGACCTGGGCATCTCGGCCTCGGCCGTGGGCAAGAACGTCGCGCGGCTCGAGGCGCAGATGGGTGTGCGCCTGTTTCACCGCACCACGCGGCAGGTGCGGCTCACGGCCGAGGGCGCGATGTTCCACGAGCGCTGCCGCCGCATCCTCGACGAGCTCGGCGATGCGCGCGCCATGCTGCAGGACGCCGTCGCCACGCCACGCGGCCGCCTGCGCGTGAGCCTGCCGACCATCGGCTACCGCTTTCTGCTGCCGATCCTGCCGGCGTTCAAGGCGCGCTATCCCGAGATCGAACTCGATCTCGACTTCAACGACCGGCTGGTCGACGTGGTGGCCGAAGGCGTCGACGTGGCGATCCGCAGCGGCGAGCTGGTCGACTCACAACTCGTGGCGCGCCGCCTCGGCCCGTTCAGCTTCGTGCTCGCGGCCTCGCCGGCCTACCTGGCACAGCACGGCGTGCCGCAGGTGCCGGCCGACCTCGCCCGCCACCGCTGCCTGCGCTACAAGTTCGTGACCGGCGGAAAGATCGAAGACTGGGACCTGCCCGGCCTGCCATCCCAGTTGCCGCCGGGCCTGGTCTGCAACAACATGGAAGCCATGCTGGGCGCCGCGGTTGCGGGCCTGGGCATTGCGTACATGCCCGACTTTCTGGCGCGTGATGCGTTGCGCCGCGGTGAGCTGCAGAGCGTGCTGGCGCCGCACCTCGTGCGGCGAGGGCAGTTCTCGGCACTGTGGCCATCGAGCCGGCAGTTGTCGCCGAAGGTGCGGGCGTTTGTCGACTTTGCGGGTGAGCACATGTTCAGGGGCGACGGCGCAGACGCACAAACGACCTGAACCCGATTCAGACCACAATCCGGCTGATTCACGGCACCCACGGGACGCGCAATGAGCTCTTCCATGCAGATCAAATCCATCGACGATCCCGAGCGTCATGCCACAGAGGTCGTGAAGCCGCTGTTGGTCGGCTCCGACAAAGCACACGAAGAAGCGCCCGTGCTGCTGAAAGTCCTGGTGCTCGGCAGTCACGAAATCGAGCAGAACCAATTCAGGTCTTCGGATGAGGTGTTCGCTGAACTGGACCAAGAAGACACGAGCAGTACTTCCGCATGAAGCGCTCAACGGACCGGCGCGACATCATGTTCGCGCCCATCCTCTCGCCCCGCGACATCGACACGATGTAGCGGGAATTCCTGCAAGGCACCACGCATTGACGCGGGTGCCGGACCGGATCAAGCGACAGCTTCAGCGACGACTCTTGGCTCGGCGGACACCACCTCGACCTGCGGGGCGCTGTCCTTGGGCGGCGCCTTTACAGGTTCGCTTCCCATCCGGCTCAACGCCAGCGCCACCTGCAGCGGATACAGCGTGCGCGGATCGCCCTCGGCCTTGTTGCTCACCGTCGTGCCATCGGCCTCGCTCATGCGGGCCGTGCGCACCGCGTCGAGGCGGTGGGTCGGCACCATGAACGGCGAGTGCGTCGTATAGAGGGTCTGGTTGCTGAAGTCATGCTCCAGGTGCGCCAGCAGATCGGCCTGTGAATGCGCGTGCAGGTGCAGACCGGGCTCGTCCAGCAGCAGGATCGCATCGCTCGCGCCCTTCGTGTCCGCGAAGAAGGCGATGTAAAACGAGAAGAACCACTGGAAGCCGCGGCTGCGTTCGTCCAGGTTCACTTCCACCTCGTAGGCAGCGTTGGGGTCGGACACCAGCGTCTCCAGGTGCTGCCCGTCGAGGTTGAAGCGGACCTTGAGTTCGCGGTCTTTCCAGACGCGGCGGATTTCCGACGTGACGACCGAGCCCGCACGGTTCACCAACTGGTTGCGCGTCGCCAGATCGTTCTTCGCCAACAGGTCCTGCAGCTGCTGCGGGTCGAGCCCCGCCACCTGGCACAGCTTCTCGAAATTGCGCTCGCCGGCCGTGCGCTCGCCCCAGCCCTTGCGCGTGAGGTACTCGGCGATGTTCTGGCGGCCGGGCAGCGAGGCGTAGTCCTCGACGTAGATGAAGCGCGGCAACTTCTCCAGCACCCAGGCGCGGGCGCGGGCCAGCGCGGGCTGGTCGTTGTCGATCGTGCGTGCCAGCTCTTCGAGCTCGGTCAGCATCTGCGCCTGCTTGTCGGCGATTTCCGCGCCGGCCGTGGCCAGCGCCTGGCGCAGGGCCTGCAATGCCAGCAGTGCGCCGGCCGACCACTTCACGAAGTCGGGGCTCGGGATCATCGCGGCGTCGAAGGCGTCGCCCTCCTGTTCGAGCGGCGCCTTCAGTTCGTCGGCGACCTTCTCGGCCGCGGCTTTCACGGCGGGCACGATCTTGCGGACCTTGGCCTTGATGTCGCTCACGTCGATCGACAGCGGGCCCATGCCCTCGAAGCCGGTCGTGCGCGTGGCGCCGTAGCCGCGGCCAGCCGTGACCTGGCGCACGCCGGCGGCGCGCGGCAGGATGGAGGCGAGCGCCAGCTGCTCGGAGGCGTCGAGGTCCCAGCGCGTGTGCACGACGGGGGTGTCGTCGGTGCATTCGTCGAGGCGGCGGTGCCGCGGAAAGTCCTTGATGGGGCTGAGTGCCGTGAGCCCGTCGGTCGGATTCAGGCTGTGCAACGCGCGCAGCAGGTTCGATTTGCCGCTGTCATTTCGGCCGAGGATCGCGGTGATCTGGGAGGAATCGATGGAGCCGCTGTCGTGGATCGAGCGATAGTTGGTGATCTGGAATGACGCCAAGCGCATGCAGGAATTTCTCTTCTGAATTGGATACGGGGCCGGGGAATGTATTGCATCCCCGGCCCCGTCCTGCCGATCGCGGAAGAAAAAAACTGTACGAGCCTGTCGCGGTGCGGCCCTACTCGGCCGCGCGGCGCAGCGTGTCGACCACCGGCCGGCGCAGCACATCGCGCAAGCCCCACCACCCCGCCGCCAGCGCAAGCACCGCACCGGCCAGCGCGCCCGCGACCGGCACGAGCGGCGACGCGGTCCAGGTGAACTCGAACACGTAGCGCGCCAGCCCCCAGCCGATCACCGAAGCGACGATGCTCGCGAGAAAGCCCGCCAGCAGGCCGACGCCGATCAGCTCGGCGCGCTGCACCTGCCGCAGCAGGCTGGCGCGCGCGCCCACGGCGCGCATCACGGCGAATTCGCGCGCACGCTCTTCACGCGTGGCCGTGACGGCCGCGAACAGCACCACCAGCCCGGCCGCGAGCGTGAAGCCGAACAGGAACTCGACCGCGCGGATCACCTGGTCGAGCACGCGCTGCACCTGGTTGATGGTGGCACTCATGTCGACGTTGGTCACGTTGGGGAAGCTGCGCACCAGCGCGTTGTCGAAGCCGCGCGTCTCGGGCGCGCGGAAGGCGCCCATGTAGGTCACGGGCACATCGGCCAGCGAGGCCACGGTGTACATCACGAAGAAGTTGGCGTGCAGCGAGCCCCAGTCGACCTTGCGCAGCGAGGTGATGCGCGCATCGTTCTGCATGCCGCCGATGTCGAAGCGCAGGGTGTCGCCGAGCTTCAGGCCCAGCGTCTCGGCCAGGCCTTCTTCCACGCTCACCTCGTTCTTCGCCTCGGGCGTCCAGGTGCCGGCGGTGACGGCGTTGTGCGCGGGCGCGGCGGTGCTGTTGCTCAGGTTGAACTCACGGTCCACGAGGCGCTTGGCGCGGTCCTCGGTGTAGTCGTCGGGCGTCACGGGCTTGTCGTTGATCGCAACCAGCCGGCCGCGGATCATCGGGTACCAGTCGAACTTGGCGACGCCCGCGTCGCGCAGCGTCTTCTGGAACGCGTCGCTCTGCTCGGGCATCACGTTGATGACGAAGCGGTTGGGCGCATCGGGCGGCGTGGCCTTGCGCCAGCTCGCGACGAGGTCGGTGCGCAGCAGCACGAGCAGCACCAGCGCCAGCAGGCCCACGGCGAGCGCGCTGACCTGCACCACGGCGTACGCCGGCCGCGCCGAGATCTGCCGCGTGGCCAGCACCAGCCAGCGCGGCGCAGTCGTTTCGTTGACGCTGCGGCGCAGCACCTTCACCGCCAGCCAACTCAGGAGCGCGAACACGGCCACGGCACCGGCAAAGCCGCCGACCGCGATGAGGCCCAGCTTGATGTCGCTGCTGGCCGCCATCAGCAGCGCCGCAAAGCCCGCCACGCCGATGCCCAACACGGCGAGCGATGCAGGCTTGAGCCCGCCCACGTCGCGGCGGATCACGCGCAGCGGCGGCACGCGCGCCAGCTGCAGCACCGGCGGCAGGCCGAAGGCGAACAGCAGCGTGAGCCCCATGCCCAGGCCGAAGGCCACGGGCCACAGCGTGGCAGCGGGCAAGGCGGTTTCGACCAGCCCGGCCAGCAGCAGCACGAACACATAGTGGACGGCGAAGCCGATGGCCACGCCGATGGCGCTGGCCACGGTGCCGATCATGGCGAACTCGAAGGCATAGGCCGCGGCGATGGTGCGCTGGCTCTGGCCGAGCACACGCAGCATCGCGCAGTCGTCGAGGTGGCTGGCCGCGAAGCCACGCGCAGCGAGCGCCACGGCCACGGCCGACAGCAGCGCCGCGAGCAGCGCGACGAGGCTCAGGAATTTCTCGGCGCGGTCGAGCGTCTGGCGCATCTCGGGCCGGCCGCCCTCGAAGGAGTCGAGCCGCACGCCGCGCAGTTCGCCCTTCTTGATGGTCGCCTCGGCCCAGTCGCTGAAGCGCTTCACGGCGGCATCGTCGCCCGCCACGGCGTAGCGGTAGCCCACGCGGCTGGCCGGCTGCACGAGGCCGGTGCGTGCCACGTCGGCCTGGTTGAGCATCACGCGCGGAGAAAAACTCATGAAGCCCGCGCCCCGGTCGGGCTCGAGCGTGATCACGCGGCCCACGCGCAGCCCGGTGTCGCCCAGCAGCAGCGTGTCGCCGACCTTCAGGCCCAGCGAGTCGAGCAGCGAGGCATCGACCCACACTTCGCCCGAGGCCGGCACGTCGCGCGTCACCGTGCCCGCGCCTTCGGCCGTGGTGGCCGTCTGCAGGTTGCCGCGCAGCGGATAGCCCGGCGTCACGGCCTTCAGGGCCACGAGCTTGCTGGCGCCGCCCTGCGCCTCTTCGGCCCGCGCCATGGTGGGAAAGCCGAAGGTGCCGGTGCCCGCAAGGCCGAGCGATTGGGCCTGCGTGATGAATGCTTCGGGCGTCGGGTTGTCGCTCACGATCACCGCGTCGCCGCCCAGCAGCTGGCGCGCGTCGCGCTGCAATCCGCCCTGCAGCCGGTCGGCAAAGAAGCCGACCGCCGTGAGCGCGGCCACGGCCAGCACCACGGCCACGATCAAGAGGCGCAGCTCGCCGGCGCGCAGGTCGCGCCAGAGCGTGCGCCAGCCAAGGCGAAGGGAAGCATTCATAGGCGCGAACGATAGCCGACGCCTACCGGCACTGGCGGACTCAAGGGTTATTTGTGCCGCGCTGGAACTCTGCCCTTGTCTTGCTCCTTCCCCTCCCGGGGGAAGGTTGGGATGGGGGCACGCGGCGCTCGCACGAGGGCTGTGCCTCATCGAATGCCGCTGGCCCCCACCCCTGCCCTCCCCAGAGGGGAGGGAAATACAGGGCGCCCCGGACCCTTGTCTTGCTCCTTCCTCCCGGGAAGGTTGGGATGGGGCACGCGGCGCTCGCACGAGGGCCGTGCCGGATCGAACGCCGCTTGCCCCACCCCTGCCCTCCCCAGCGGGGAGGGAGAAACACGGGGCCCTACGGCAGCACGACGAGGCCCGGCGCGCCGGCCTCGACGCGCCCGATCACCGCCGCCTGCCCGAAGCCCTCCTTCCGGAAGATCTCCAGCACCGCCTCGGCCACTTCAGGCGCGCAACTCACAAGCAAGCCCCCCGACGTCTGCGGATCGGTCATCAGCGCCTGCGCCGTCGCCGGCAAGCCTTCGTGCAACTGCACGTCGCCGCCGTAGCCCGCCCAGTTGCGCCCCGACGCCCCCGTGACCAGCCCACCGGCCGCCATCGCGATCACGTTGTCGAGCAGCGGCACGCGCGACCATTCGACCACTGCGGTGAGCCCCGCGCCGCGTGCGAGTTCGAGCGTGTGGCCGGCCAGGCCGAAGCCGGTGACGTCGGTCAGCGCATGCACGCCGTCGAGCGCCGACAGCGCGATGCCGGGCGTGTTGAGCTTGGTCGTGTTCTCGATCAGCTGGCGGTAGCCGGCCTCGGACAGCTGCTGTTTCTTGAGCGCCGCCGACAACACGCCCACGCCCAGCGGCTTGCCGAGCACCAGCACGTCGCCCGCCCGCGCGTCGGCGTTGCGCCGCACACGCTTCGGGTGCACCAGCCCCATCGCGACCAGCCCGTAGATCGGCTCGACCGAATCGATGGTGTGGCCGCCCGCAATGGGAATGCCGGCCGCGCGGCACACGTCCTGCCCGCCGCGCACGATCTCGGCGATGACCTCCACCGGCAGTTCGTTGATCGGCATGGCGACCAGCGCCAGCGCCATGATCGGGCGCCCGCCCATCGCGTAGACGTCGCTGATCGCGTTGGTCGCGGCGATGCGGCCGAACTCGTAGGGGTCGTCCACGATGGGCATGAAGAAGTCGGTGGTGGCGATCAGCGCCTGCTCGTCGTTGAGCCGGTAGACTGCCGCGTCGTCGGCGGTCTCGATGCCGACCATGAGTTCGGGCGGAATCAGCCCGCCCCCATGGTGGCGCAGGATCTGCGACAGCACGCCCGGCGCGATCTTGCAGCCGCAGCCGCCCCCATGCGAGAAGCTGGTGAGCCGCAGCGGCGCCAACGGATTCAGGAGCTTGGAAGGTGCGGCTTCGATCATGGCGGCGGGTCGGTCGAATGGAACAAGCCGCAATTATCGAAGCCCGCGCCACCGTCTGCCTGCGCACCCGAACACACCCTTTTCTTTCTTCTCCACTGAACGCTTCACCCACACCATGCAAACGAAACAAACCGTGTCCCGGCTGGCGATTGCCCTCGCCCTGTCCCTCACCGCCGTGGGCGCCTTCGCCCAGGGCGTGCTGCGCGTGTCGGCCATTCCCGACGAGGCGCCCACCGAGCTGCAGCGCAAGTTCACGCCGCTGGGCGACTACCTGAAGAAGGAAACCGGCATGGACGTGCAGTTCACGCCCGTGACCGACTACGCCGCCGTGGTCGAAGGCCTGGCGACGAACAAGATCGACATGGCCTGGCTCGGCGGCTTCACCTTCGTGCAGGCGCGCATCCGCACCAACGGCGGCGCGGTGCCGATCGTGCAGCGCGCGGAAGACGAGGTGTTCACCAGCAAGTTCATCGTGCCGATCGACAGCCCCGCCAAGACCCTGGCCGACCTGAAGGGCAAGACCTTCGCCTTCGGCGCGCCCTCGTCCACCTCGGGCAGCCTGATGCCGCGCTACTTCCTGCTGCAGGCCGGCATCAACCCCGAGAAGGACTTCAAGACCGTCGCGTTCTCGGGCGCGCACGACGCCACCGTGGCCTTCGTGGCCGCCTCGCGCGCCGAAGCGGGTGTGCTCAACGCCTCGGTGTGGGACAAGCTGGTCGAGTCGAAGAACCCCAACGCCGCCAAGGTGCGCGTGCTCGCGACCACGCCGACCTACTACGACTACAACTGGACCGTGCGCCCGGGCATGGACGCGGCGCTGCAGAAGAAGCTGACGGATGCGTTCCTGAAGCTCGACCCGGCCAACCCGGCGCACAAGGAGATCATGGCGCTGCAGCGTGCGAGCAAGTTCATCCCGACGAAGTCGTCGAACTACGACGGCATCGAGACGGCGGGCAAGTCGGCGGGACTGATCAAGTGACTTTGAGCGTGGGGGCTTCACCCTCACCCCAACCCTCTCCCGCCAGCGGGAGAGGGGGCCCACAGCCGGGCCCCGCTTTGCTCCCTCTCCCGCTGGCGGGAGAGGGCTGGGGTGAGGGAACGGCGCAAGAAAGACCTGCAGCGTGAGCTTCTCCCTCGAGGCCATCAGCGTCGTCCACCCCAACGGCCAGCGCGCGCTGGCCGGCGTGACGCTGGCCGCGAACAACGGCGAGCGCATCGCCGTCATCGGGCCCTCGGGCGCGGGCAAGACCACGCTGCTGCGTGTGCTGGGCGCGGCGCTGCGGCCCGGCGAGGGCGAGGTGCAGGCGCTGGGCCAGCACCCGTGGCGGCTGCCGGCCCGCGCGCTCAAGCAGCTGCGCGCGCGCATTGGCACCGTGCACCAGGCGCCGCCGATCGCGCCGCGCCTGCGCGTGGTCACGGCCGTGCTCGCGGGCCGGCTCGGCCAGTGGTCGGTGCCACGCGCGCTGGGCTCGCTTTTCTATCCGTCCGACATCGCGGGCGCGCACGAGGCGCTGGCCCGGCTCGCGCTCGAAGACCGGCTGTTCGACCGCTGCGACCGCCTCTCGGGCGGTCAGCTGCAGCGCGTGGGCATCGCGCGCGTGCTGTACCAGCGCCCCGCGCTGCTGCTGGCGGACGAGCCGGTGTCGGCGCTCGACCCCACGCTGTCGCATGCGGCCGTGGGCCAGCTGGTCGCGCAGAGTGAATCGACCGGCGCCACGCTGGTCGCGTCGCTGCATGCGGTCGACCTGGCGCTGCGCTGGTTTCCGCGCATCGTGGGCATGCGCGACGGGCAGGTCGCCTTCGACCTGCCGGCCGCCGAAGTGACGCCGGCGCTGCTCGAGGCGCTCTATGCGAGCGAAGGCGGCGTGGCGACGCAGGGGCCGCTGCCGCTTGCGCAGCCGGTCGGCACCGCCGAGCCGGCCTTCCATCGGCCGGACTGCCCGTGACGGCCACGACCACGTTGTCGTCTCCCGCCCTGCGCGATCCGCAGGCAGGCCGCCGGCTGGCCGGCTGGCTCGCGGCGCTGGTCATCGCGTGGCCGATGCTGGCGCTCTCCGAATTCAAGCCGTGGGCGCTGTTCGGCAGCGGGCAGCTCGCCGTCATCGGCGGCTTTCTCGCGGGCTTCTTTCCGCCCGACGGCTCGCCGGCTTTTCTCGCACTGCTCGCCAAGGCCACGCTCGAGACGCTCGCCATGGCCACGGCCGGCACGGCCATGGCGCTGCTGATCGGCGCGCCGCTGGGCTTCGTGACCACGCGGGCGCTCTCCATCTCTCGCATCGGACCCGGCCCCGGCCGGCTGCAGGCCGGCATCGTCCGCCAGGCGGCGCGCTGGCTGCTGATGGTGCTGCGCGCCATTCCCGAAATCGTGTGGGCGCTGCTGTTCGTGCGCGCGCTCGGGCTCGGACCCGCGGCCGGCGTGCTGGCGCTGGCCATCACCTACGGCGGCATGCTGGGCAAGGTCTACGCCGAGATCCTCGAATCGACCGACACGCGCCCCGCGCGCGCCCTGCTCGAAAGCGGCAGCGGCCGGCTCGCGGCGCTGTGCTATGGCCTGCTGCCGCACACGGCGCAGGAGCTGGCCTCGTACACCGTGTACCGCTGGGAATGCGCGGTGCGCGCCTCGGTGGTGATGGGTTTCGTGGGCGCGGGTGGCCTCGGGCAGCTGATGGACCAGTCGATGAAGATGCTCAACGGCGGCGAGGCCAGCAGCATCCTGCTCGTGTTTCTCGCGCTCGTGCTGCTGGCCGACATGCTGAGCAACGCATTGCGAAAGCTGCTGGCATGACGACGCTGCCACCACGCCCCCCTCTGTGCCTGCGCTGCTGGCTCGCCGTGGCGCTGATCGCCGCCGCGGTGGTCGCGAGTTTTGTCTACCTGGGCATCGACTACGGCGCGCTGGGCTCGGCCGAATCGCTCCGGCTGATGGCCAAGTTCATCGCCGAGTTCTTCCCACCCGACGTGTCCTCCGAGTTTCTCGCCAAGGTCGGCCACGGCGCGCTGCAGACGCTGGCCGTGTCGGCGCTGGGCACCGTGCTGGCCGCCGTGGCGGGCGCCGTGCTCGCGCTGCCGGCCTCGGGCCGCACCGGCGGGCCGCTGCGTCATGGCGCGCGCTTCGTGCTCAACTTTTTGCGCAGCGTGCCCGAACTGGTGTGGGCCGCGCTCATGGTGCTGGCCGCCGGCATCGGCCCCTTCGCGGGCGCGCTGGCATTGGCGCTGCACACCACGGGCGTGCTCGGCCGCCTCTTTGCCGAGGCACTGGAGAACGCACCACGCGAGCCCGAGCAGGCGCTGACGCTCTCGGGCGCCGGCCCGGTCGCCGCCTTCAGCTACGCCAGCCTGCCGATCGTGCTGCCGCAGTGGGTGGCCTACACGCTCTACCGCTGGGAAATGAACATCCGCATGGCGGCCGTGCTGGGCTTCGTCGGCGGCGGCGGGCTGGGGCAGCTGCTGTACTTTCACCTGTCGATCTTCCAGCAGCAGCAGGCGATGACGGTGCTGATCGCGATGTTCGTGCTGGTCACCTTTGTCGACTTGGCGAGCGCTCGCTTGCGCAAGGGCCTTGGCCCCGCCTACGCCTGAGACCTGCGGCGACAATCGGGGCATGAGGTCCCTACTGCCATGAGTCATCGCCAGCCCGTGCGGATCGGCGACCGCCACGCCTTCGACACGCTGATCGACGCCCGCTCGCCGGCCGAGTTCGCGCTCGACCACATCCCCGACGCCATCAACTGCCCGGTGCTCAACGACGAGGAGCGCCACATCGTCGGCACGGTCTACGTGCAGACCGGCGCCTTCGAGGCGCGCCGCATCGGCGGCGCGATGGTCGCGGCCAACATCGCGACGCATCTGCGCGACACGTTGGCCGACCGGCCCGAGAAGTGGAAGCCGCTGGTCTATTGCTGGCGCGGCGGCATGCGCAGCGGCTCGATGGTCACGTGGCTGCGGCTCGTGGGCTGGGACGCGCAGCAACTCGCCGGCGGCTACAAGAGCTTTCGCCGCCATGTGATCTCGCAGATCGATGCGCTGACGCCGCAGCTCGACCTGCGCGTGGTCTGCGGCGCCACCGGCAGCGCCAAGACGCGCGTGCTGCACGCGCTGGCCGAACGCGGCGCGCAGGTGCTCGACCTCGAAGACTTCGCCAACCACAAGGGCTCGCTGCTCGGCGCGCTGCCGGGCGTGGCGCAGCCTTCGCAAAAACACTTCGAGACGCGCATCGCGACCGTGCTCGAAGCCATCGACCTTTCGCGTCCGCTGTATGTCGAGGGCGAGAGCGTGCGCATCGGGCGGCTGTCGCTGCCGCTGTCACTCGTCGCGCAGATGCGCGCCGCGCCGTGCATCGAGGTGGCGGCCACGCCCGATGCGCGGCTGGCCTACCTGCTGCGCGACTACGCCTACCTGGGCGACGACCGCGCGGCGCTCGCCGAAAAGATGGGCGTGCTGAAGGAAATGCAGGGCAAGGAAACGGTGACGCGCTGGCAGCAGTGGGCACACGACGCCGACCTGCCGCACCTGTTCGCCGAACTCATGTCGCTGCACTACGACCCGCACTACGAGAAGTCGCAGGAAACGCACTTTCGCGCGTGGGCGAAGCGCCAAAGCGTGGCGGCGTCCGACCTGTCGGATCAGGGCATCGAGGCTGTGGCCGACGCGGTGCTGGCGCTCGGCGATCCACCCGTCGCACCGAGCCCGTCGGCGTAAAGCACACCGCGCGGCGCGCGGCACAGCCCCCAGAAACGCAGGCCGCTGAGCTCGGCCATGCGCACGCCCATCGCGGTCGGCGCCGAGATGGTCGCCATCGCCGCAATGCCCAGGCGCGCGCACTTGCGCACCAGCTCGTGGCTACCGCGGCTGGACATCAGCACGAAGCCAGGTTCATCGAGCCGATTCGCACGCGCGAGCTTGCCGAGCAGCTTGTCGAGCGCGTTGTGGCGGCCGACGTCTTCCATCAGGTCGGTCAGTTCGCCGTCGACCGTGGCCCAGGCCGCCGCATGGATCGCGCCGGCTTCGGCATTGAGCACCTGGCGCGGCGACATGGCGGCGAAGGCGCGCAGCACGGTGGCGAGGTCGATGCGTTCGATCCAGTCGCGCGGCGGCACGCGCTGCGGCGACAGGTCGAGCCCCGCGAAACTTTCGACGCCGCACACGCCGCAGCCGGTGCGGCCCGCGAGGCTGCGGCGCCGGTCCTTCAGGCGTTCGAAGCTGCGCGTGGCAATGTCGAGCTGCACCTCGATGCCGGGCATGCCTTCGGGCAGGCCGGCGTCGGAGGCATCGACCACCTGCACGTCGATGCCGCGGCAATCGGCGGCGCTGTCGAGGATGCCTTCGCTCAGCGCAAAGCCCAGCGCGAAGGCCTCGAGGTCTTGCGGCGTGGCCATCATCACCGCGTGCGAGACGCCGTTGAACACCAGCGCCACCGGCACCTCGGCGGCGAGCGTGTCGTCGCGCACCACGCCCTCGGGCGCGAGGCCGCGCTCGCCGAAGACATGCACGGCATGCCGCGCGAGCGGCGGCAGGGAGTCGGGTTCGGGGGTGTTTGTCATGGCCGCGGCCATTGTCGGCTCAGCTACGGTTTTCGTCAGCCGGCAGACTGTCGACCATCGCGCGCCCCGCGTCGGTGAGGTGCGCGACCCAGCGGTCGTCCAACTGCATCACGCGCACCCAACCAGGCCCGCGCACGCCGCCCAGCGCGGCATCGCCCATCAGCGTGAGCTGGCGCATGACCACGCTCGCGCCCTGCCCCAGCCGCTTGCCCAGGCGCGGCAGCGACATGCCGCCCTCGCCCGGTGCTTCGGCGAGCGTACGCAGGATCGCGATGGAAAAAGCGTCGGCGTCGAACCCCGAATCGCTCATGCCGCCACGGCGTCGACTTCCACCACGACCGGCGCCACATGCAGCGACAGCACCACGGGAATCGACTTGGACGTCGGCGTGCCCGCGTTCTCGGCCACCGACGACAGCGGCACCAGCGGGTTCGTCTCGGGGTAGTAGGCCGCGAGGTTGCCACGCGGGATGTCGTAGGCCACCAGCTTGAAGCGATCCGCACGGCGCTGAATGACGGCCCCCTCACTCGGCACTTCGTGTCCTCGCTGCCCCCCAAGGGGGGCCTCGCTTGCTTGGGGCGGCCCGGCGCGGCGCTCGGGCCCGTCGCTCCACACGGTCTGGATGTCGACCCAGTCGCCGTCCTTCATGCCAAGCTGGCGAATGTCGTCGGCGTGGATGAACACCACGCGGCGCTGGCCGAACACGCCGCGGTAGCGGTCGTCCATGCCGTAGATGGTGGTGTTGTACTGGTCGTGCGAGCGCGTGGTGAGCAGCGTGAACACCAGCGTGTCGCGCTGCGACGCAAAGCGCGCGCGGGCCCGGTGCGCGTGCGTGTCCAGCGGCACGGCGTGCGTGAAGAACACGGCCTTCTGCGACGCGGTGGCCCACACGCGCTCGCTCGCCGTGTTGCGCAGGCGAAAGCCGCCGGGGTGCGCCACGCGCGCGTTGAAGTCCTTGAAGTCGTCGAACACGGCTTCGATCTTGTCGCGGATGCGCGCGTAGTCTTCCACCAGCCAGAGCCACGGCGTCTTGCTGCGCGCGCCGATGGTCGCCGCGGCCAGGCGCGCCACGATGGCCGGCTCCGACAGCAGGTGCTCCGACGCGGGCGGGTTGATGCCCATCGAGAGGTGCACCATGCTCATCGAGTCTTCGACCGTCACGCCCTGCGGGCCGTTCGCCTGCATGTCGATCTCGGTGCGGCCCAGGCACGGCAGGATGAGCGCCTCGCGCCCGTGCACGATGTGGCTGCGGTTGAGCTTGGTGGTCACGTGCACCGTGAGGTCGCACTGCTGCAGCCCCTTCCAGGTCTGGTAGGTGTCGGGCGTGGCCGCCGCGAAGTTGCCGCCCAGCGCAAAGAACACCTTGCCCTTGCCGTCGAGCATGAGCTGGATCGCCTCGACCGTGTCCACGCCGTTCTCGCGCGGCGGCTCGAAGCCGAACACCTGCTGCAGCCGGTCGAGCAGCGCGGCCGGCGGCTTCTCCCAGATGCCCATGGTGCGGTCGCCCTGCACGTTGCTGTGGCCGCGCACCGGGCAGGCGCCCGCGCCTTCGCGCCCCATGTGGCCGCACAGCATGAGCCAGTTGCCGATCATCTGGATCGTGGCCACCGAATGGCGGTGCTGCGTGATGCCCATGCCCCAGCAGGCGATGACGCGCTTGGCGCCCAGGTACACGTCGGCCGCCGCGCGGATCTGCGCTTCGCTCAGGCCCGACTCCTGCACCAGCAGCGGCCACGATTCGGCGCGCAGGTCGTCGGCCATCGCGTCGAAGCCCAGCGTGTGGGTGGCGATGAAGTCATGGTCGAGCACCGAGGGCTCGCCGCGCGCCACCGCCGCGTCTTCGCGCTCGATGACGTGCTTCATCATTCCTTTCACGGCCGCGAAGTCGCCGCCCACGCGCAGCTGGAAGTAATGCGTGCTGATCGGCGTGGAGCCCAGCGTGGCCATCTCGAGCTTGTCCTGCGGATCGGCAAAGCGCTCCAGCCCGCGCTCGCGCAGCGGGTTGAAGCTCACGATGCGCGCGCCGCGCTTGGAGGCCGCGCGCAGCTCGCCGAGCATGCGCGGGTGGTTGGTGCCCGGGTTCTGGCCGAAGATGAAGATCGCGTCGGCCTTCTCGAAGTCTTCGAGCGTGACCGTGCCCTTGCCCACACCGATCTGCGGGCGCATGCCGCTGCCGCTGGGCTCGTGGCACATGTTCGAGCAATCGGGAAAGTTGTTGGTGCCGTACTCGCGCACGAACAGCTGGTACAGAAAAGCCGCCTCGTTGCTCGCGCGGCCCGAGGTATAGAAGATCGCCTGGTTCGGATCGGGCAACGCGTTCAGGTGGCGCGCGATCAATGCGAAGGCGTCGTCCCAGTCGATAGGCACGTACTTGTCGCTCGCCGCGTCATAGGCCATGGGGTGCGTGAGCCGGCCCTGGTCTTCGAGCCAGAAATCGCTCTGCTGCGCCAGCTCGGCCACCGTGTGCTTCGCAAACAGCGCCGGGCCCGCACGGCGCGCGGTGGCCTCGGCGGCCACGGCCTTCACGCCGTTCTCGCAGAACTCGAAGGTCGAGGCGTGGTTGCGGTCGGGCCAGGCGCAGCCCGGGCAGTCGAAACCATCGGGCTGGTTGGCCGAGAGCAGCGTCTTCGCGCCCTTGACCGGAATGTCCTGCCGCAGCAATGCATTCGTCACGCTGCGCAACGCGCCCCAGCCACCGGCCGGGCCCTTGTAGAACTCGATCTTCTGCTCGCTCATGGCGGCAGTGTTGGTGTGCGGGGGCGCGGCGTCAAATTGAATCGGGACATGCGGCGATTCAAAATGGAAATGAAGGGGAAGAAAAAAGGCGCTCAGGCCTCGCGCGCGCCACCCATCAGCAAACCCCGCAGCTTGCTGCGCAGCGGCGTCTCCTCGACCTCCTGCACACCCGCAATCTCGCGCAGCGCGAAGTCGCGGCTCTCGGCGTTGTGCAGGTCGATCTCCCGCACCACCTGGCCGTCCTTGTAGACGAAGGCCACATCGGCCAGGGCGAGCACGTCCTCGATGTCGTGCGTGATCATCAACACCGGAATTCCCCACTGCTTGCGCACCTGGGCCAGTTCGTTGCGCAATTCGCTGCGCAGCATGGGGTTGAGGGCCGCAAAGGGCTCGTCGAGCAGCAGCACCTGCGGTTCGCAGGCCAGCGCGCGCGCCAGCGCCACGCGCTGCTGCTGCCCACCCGACAGCTTTTGCGGACGGCTGTCGGCCAGCGCGGCGAGGCCGAAGCTGTCGAGCAGCGCCTGCACGCGCTCGGCGTCGCGCGGCGGCAGCGTGCGGCGGTGCCACGCCGTGAGCCCGAAGGCCACGTTCTCGCGCACGGTGAGGTGCGGGAACAGCGCGTAGTTCTGGAACAGGTAGCCGATGCGGCGCGCCGGCGCGGGCACGTCGATGCGCTGGGCCGCGTCGTACAGCGTGCGGCCATCGAGCCGCACGTGGCCCGCCGATGGATGCAGCAGGCCGGCGATGGCCTGCAGGGTCAGCGACTTGCCGGCCCCCGAGGGGCCATAGAGCGCGGCAAATGGAACGTCGGTCTGGAAGCGCACGGCGAGGTCGAAGCGCCGGGCCCCGTCCTTCACCGTGAGCTGCAGATCGACGTCGATCATGGCTTGCCGAATCCGTAGCGCGTGAGCACTTCCTGGGCGGCGGGCGTCGACAGGAACGCAATGAAATCGCCGGCCAGCGCCTTCTGCCGGCTCTCGGCCACCACGGCGATCGGGTACGTCACGGGCGTGTGGCCCGTGGGCGTGAAGGCGACCTTGACCTTGTCGCCGGCCACGGCCGCGTCGGTGCGGTACACAAACCCGGCCTCGACCTCGCCGCGGCTCACGTAGTCGAGCACCTGGCGCACGCTGTCGGCCCGCACGAACTTGGGTTCGAGCACGGTCCAGAGCTTGGCGTTGTCCAGCACCTGTCGGGTGTAGCGGCCGACCGGCACGGTGGCGGTCTTGCCGACGGCGATCCGCTTCACGCGGGCGCCGCTCAGCTCTTGCAGCGACTTCAGGCCGACGGCGCCCTGCGCGGGCTCGACCAGCACGAGGCTGTTGGTGACGAAGTCCTTGCGGGTGGCGGTGTCGATGAGCTTCTGGTCGGCGCCGCGATTCATCGTCTCCTGGTCGGCGCTGGCGAACACGTCGACCGGCGCGCCCTGCGCGATCTGCTGCAGCAGAACGCCCGACGCGGCGAAGTTGAAGCGCACGGTGCGGCCCGCCTTGGCGGCTTCGAACTTGGGACCGATCTCCTTGAACGCGTCGGTCAGGCTTGCGGCGGCGGACACGGTGATCTGCTGCGCGGCGGCCGCGAGCGGCAGCGCAAGGGCGAGGGCAACAGTCAAGAGGCGCAACGGACGCATGGACACAGTCTCCAGGAAAAAGTGGAAATCAACGAAGCGAAAAGAAGCGGTTCGACACGACCAGCACCGCGATCGACAGCACTGACGTGACGACCACCAGCAGCAGCGCCAGGTCGTCGTGCCCGGACTGCACGGCGTCGTAGATGGCCATCGACAGGGTCTGGGTCTGCTTGGGAATCGAGCCAGCCACCATCAGCGAGGCGCCGAACTCGCCCATGGCGCGCGCGAACGCGAGCAGCGTGCCGGCCAGGATGCCGGGCCAGGCCAGCGGCAGCGTGACGCGCAAAAACACCGAGAACGGCGACTGGCGCAAGGTGCTGGCGGCGGCTTCGAGCGAGCGGTCGACGTTCGAGAACGCCGCGCTCGCCGACTTGAGCACCAGCGGCAGCGCGACCACGGCCGAGGCCACCACGGCGCCGTGCCAGCTGAAGATGATGGTGTAGTCGAAGTGCTCGCGCAGCCACGCGCCGAGCGGGCTGCGGCGCCCCGCCGCCACCAGGATGGCGTAGCCGATCACCGTCGGCGGCAGCACCAGCGGCAGCATGAACACGGCCTCGAGCACGCCCGATCCGACGAACTGCTTGCGCGCGAACACCCAGCCCAGCGCCACGCCCACGACCAGCGCCAACAAGGTCGCGACCGCCGCGACCTGCAGCGACAGGACCAGCGGAGACCAGTCGGTGGTGGCGATGAGCGAAGCGGTCGTCGTGTTCATTTGGATACGGCGCGATTGTTACACGCACCGCCATTTTTTCGCTTGCAGAGATGCGTGAAAGCGCCCGTCTTCATATCCTGGCGAATACAGCGAATTCTGGACGCCGGCGGCTTTCATCCCGTCGAGCATCGCGCCGCGCGACGAGAGCCAGTCGTTCCTGATGGCGCTGCGCGATGCGCTCGGCACGAGCCGTCGACCGATGCGTTGCTGCGGCTTAGGGGGCCAGCAGCCGCGTGAGCGCGCGAACATCGGCGGCCGTCGCCAGGCGCGCGGCGTTCTCGATCGCGCGGTAGCGCTTCACGATGTCCTCGCCCACGGGCGTGAGCGCCGTGCCGCCGCCGCGCGAGCCGCCCGCGGCCGTGTTCACCGCGGGCGAAGCCAGCGTCTGGTTCATCTCGTCGATCAGCATCCAGGCGCGTCGGTACGACATGCCGAGCAGGCGCGCCGCCGCCGAGATCGAACCGGTTTCGGCCACGGCTTCGAGCACGGCGATCTTGCCGGGGCCGATGGCGATGGCGTCGTCCCGGTAGATGCGCAGGCGGAACTGGGCTTTGGATTTCATGGTGGCGCGAAGGGTAAACCATCCAGTGCCATCGGCACTCGGTTGTGGGGCTACGGGGCGTCGAGCGCGCCGCTGTTTTCGCGCGCCTGTGCCTGCCATTCGGGCGTCTGCAGAAAGGCCAGCGCCGCGTCGAGCGCACGCGCGGGCCGCACGCCCTCCTGCGTCATGAAGCCGATGGGCGTGCGCACTTCGGGCGATACCAGCGGCAGTGCCTCCAGTTCGCGATGACTGCGCACGGCCGCCACCATGGCGCCGGGCAGCACGCTGCTGACGGTGCCCACGCTCACGGCCAGCGCGAGCGTGAGCACGGAATTGGTTTCGATGGCGGGCGCCACCGCGGCCACGGCAGCGTCGCGCAGGGCCTGGTCGATGATGGCGCGGTTGTGCATGTCGGGCGTGAGCAGGCACAGCGGCAGCTTGCCGGCTTCGGCCCACGCGATGGGGCGGCCGATGCGCAACCGGTCCGCCGAGGGCTTCTTCGCGCGCCGCAGCAGGAAGTAATGCTCGATGCTCTGCGGCCAGGCCTTGAGCTTGACGCCCGGCAGGTGCATGCGCTCGGTATAGCCCAGCGCGAGATCGACCGAAAGATTCTCCAGGCCCGTCTCCAGCTCCTGCGAACTCATCGAGAGCACGGCCGGCACGATGCCCGGATGCCGCTGCTGCAGCATCGCGGCAAAGCGCGACAGCATCGGGATCGCAGTCGGCACGGCGGCCATGCGCAGGCGCCCGCGCGGGTCGTCGGCCCCGCTGCGCAGCTCCTGCAGCAGCACCTCGTTGTCGCGCAGCATGCGCTGTGCCGTGGCCAGCACGCGCTCGCCTTCGTGCGTGAGGCCCACGTACACGCGCGAGCGCTTGACGATGACGACGCCGAACTCGCCTTCCAGCGCGCGCAGTGCGTTCGAAAGGGCCGGCTGCGTGATGTGGCAGGCTTGCGCGGCGCGGCCGAAATGCTTGTGCTCGCTGAGTGCGACGAGGTAGCGCATGGAGGCGAGCAGGTTCATTTCTTCTTGTCCTTTGTGTGCGCTCGTTCGGGGCGCGTGCACAGGCCACCGGGTACTTCCCTCCGCGAATGTCCCCCGGGCTTCGCCCTCCTCCTTGATTTCGCTGCGGGAAGCACCCAGTGCCCTGCGCACAGGACGCGCTGTGGGTGCTCACCGATCAACGACCGCTGCGCATGACGCTCACGTCGACGGGGTGCCTTGCGCAGCGAAATCAAGGAGGAGCCCGAAGGGCGGGGGACATTCGCGGAGCAAGGCTCCCCGTCGGCGGGAGCGTCGCCCTGAAACGCCCCTATCTCACGTGTTCTTGCTGATCGAAATCGTCGGAAACTTCGCAGAGAAGTCCTTCGCCTTCTCCGCAATCCCCACCGCCACGCGGCGCGCCACGGCCTTGTAGAGCGCAGCCACTTCGCCGTCGGGGTCGGACACCACGGTCGGCGCCCCGCTGTCCGCCTGCAGCCGGATGTTGATGTCCAGCGGCAGCGCGCCCAGGTATTCCATCTGGTATTCGGCCGCCATCTTCTTGCCGCCGTCCGCGCCGAAGATGTGCTCCGTGTGGCCGCAGTTCGAGCAGATGTGCACCGCCATGTTCTCCACGATGCCCAGGATCGGCACGCCGACCTTCTCGAACATCTTGATGCCCTTGCGCGCGTCGAGCAGCGCGATGTCCTGCGGCGTGGTGACGATCACCGCGCCCGTCATCGGCACGCGCTGGCTCAGCGTGAGCTGGATGTCGCCGGTGCCCGGCGGCATGTCGACGATCAGGTAGTCGAGGTCTTTCCAGTTGGTCTGGCGCAGCAGCTGCTCGAGCGCCTGCGTGGCCATGGGGCCGCGCCAGATCATGGCCTGGTCGGCGTCGACCAGGAAACCGATCGACATCACCTGCACGCCATGGCGCTCCTTGGGCTCCATGTTCTTGCCGTCGATGCTCTCGGGGCGGCCGTCCAGGCCCATCATCATGGGCTGGCTCGGGCCGTAGATGTCGGCGTCGAGCAGGCCCACGGTGGCGCCCTCGGCGGCCAGCGCCAGCGCCAGGTTGGCGGCCGTGGTGCTCTTGCCCACGCCGCCCTTGCCCGAGGCCACGGCCACGATGTTGCGCACGTTGGGCATCAGCTGCACGCCGCGCTGCACCGCATGGCTGATGACCCTGGTGACGATGTTGACCGACACGTTCTCCACGCCCGGCACCGTCTTGGCCGCGGCCACGAGCGACTTGCGGATGGCCGCGTGCTGGCTCTTGGCCGGGTAGCCCAGTTCGAGCTCGAACGAGACGTCGCCCTCGGCGATCTGGAGGTTTTTGAGCGAGCGCGTCGCTGCGAATTCTTTGCCGGTGTTAGGGTCCGTGACGCTCTTGAGCGCGTCCATGAGCCCGTCGGGGGTGAGTGCCATTGATCAAACTCCTGAATGGCGGGTAGTCTATTCCGCCTGCCAAGCCCGTACCGGGCCGCGTTCAATACCCGAAAACCCAGACGCAAAAAAAGAATGCCCGAGACACGCCCCGCCACCGGCCTGCTGCTGACAGGCGGCGGCGCCCGCGCCGCCTACCAGGTCGGCGTGCTCGAAGCCATCGCCGAGATCCGGCGCGACGCCCTGGCCGCCGGCGCGGCCATCGGCAGCGGCAATCCGTTCCAGGTCATCACCGGCACCTCGGCCGGCGCCATCAACGCCGCCGCGCTGGCCTGCGGTTCCGACGACTTCGACCGCGTGGTCGCGCACATCGCGCAGGTGTGGGGCAACTTTCGCGCCGAGCAGGTCTACCGCGCCGACTCGCTCTCGGTGCTCGGCAGCGGCGCGCGCTGGCGCATGCTGCTCGGCCTGGGGCGCTTCGCGGCCAACTGGATGCGCATCAAGCCGAAGTCGCTGCTCGACAACGCACCGCTGGCCGACCTGCTGGCGCGCCTGGTGCCGCTGAACCGGCTGCCGCAGCTCATGCAGCAGGGCCACGTGCAGGCGCTGGCCGTCACGGCGTCGAGCTACAGCTCGGGCGAGCACGTCACCTTCTTCGAGGCGGCCGTGCCGATGGAACCGTGGGTGCGTTCGCAGCGCCTGTCGGTGCGCGACCGCATCACGCATGCGCACCTGATGGCCTCGTCGGCCATTCCGTTCGTGTTCCCGGCCACCGCGCTGCCCATGCCGCCGGGCCACACCGAGTACTTCGGCGACGGCTCGATGCGGCAGTCGGCGCCCATCGCGGCAGCGATCCACTTGGGTGCGCAACGCATCGTGGTGATCGGCGCCGGCCGCATGCACGAGCCGCGCGACGAAGCCGGGCCGAACACGCACAGCGGCTATCCGACCATGGCGCAGATCGCGGGTCATGCGCTGTCGAGCATCTTTCTGGATGCGCTCGCGGTCGACATCGAACGGCTGCGCCGCATCAACCACACGCTGGGCCTGATCCCCGAAGAAGCGCGCACCGCGAGCACGCTGCGCCCACTCGACCTGCTGGTGATCTCGCCCTCGGAGCGCATCGACATGATCGCGGCGCGCCACGTCGATGCCCTGCCGGGCGCTGTGCGGCATCTGCTGGGCGGCTCGAAGGTCGCGGCCGACGTGAAGGGCGGCGCGTTGGCGAGCTACCTGCTGTTCGAGTCGGCCTACACGCGCGAGCTGATGGCACTCGGGCGCGCGGATGCGATGCGCCAGCGCGATGAAGTGGTGCGGTTCTTTGGGTGGGCGTTGAAGTGAGGGCGCCAGCGGTCGACTGACATCCCGCCGCTCACCCCGCCTCGTCCAACAGCCCCAGCACCACGTCCAGCAGCACATTCGCGCCCTGCGCGAGGTCGGCGCTCGCCGTGTGCTCCTTGGGGTTGTGGCTGATGCCGCGCACGCTTGGCACGAAGACCATCGCGGCGGGGCAGATGCGCGCCATCATCTGCGCGTCGTGGCCGGCACCTGAGGTCATGCGGCGGTGGCGAAGGCCGCGTGCATGCGCGCTGGCTTCGATGATGCGTACCAATCGCTCGTCGAACTGCACCGGCTCGAAACGCGCCAGCGTGCGGGCCGCGATGGTCACGCCTTCGGTCGCTTCGAGTTGCCGCAGGTAGCTCGCGAGCTCGCCTTCGGCCGCCTGCAGCGTCGCCTCGTCGGTGTTGCGCAGATCCACCGTGAGCGTGGCGCGCGCCGCGATCACGTTGATGAGGTTGGGATGCAGGTCGATCGCACCGACCGTCGCGACCTGGCTGCCGCCGTAGCGGCGCGCCAGCTCGCGCACGAACACCGCGATGGCGGCGGCGCAGTAGCCCGCGTCGTGGCGCAGGCGCATCGGCGTGGTGCCGGCGTGGTTCGACTGGCCGGTGACGACGATCTCTTGCCACGAGATGCCCTGCAGGTCGGCCACCGCACCGATGGTGACGCCTTCGGCCTCCAGCACCGGGCCCTGCTCGATGTGCAGCTCGACGAACGCATGCGGCACCAGCGTGCCGCAAGGCATGTCGCCCGCGTAGCCGATGCGCGCGAGTTCGTCGCCCAGCCGTGCGCCGTCGGTGGCGACGGTGTCGAGCGCCGCATCGAGCGCCAGGCCGCCCGCGTGCACCAGCGAGCCCAGCATGTCGGGCATGAAGCGCACGCCCTCCTCGTTGGTGAAGGCAGCGACCACAAAGGGGCGCAGCGTCTGGCGCTGGCGTTCGTTGAGCCAGCGCACCACCTCGAGGCCGGCCATCACGCCGTAGTTGCCGTCGTAGCGACCGCCCGTGGCGACGGTGTCGATGTGCGAGCCGGTCATCACGGGTTGGGCATGGGGCAGCTGGCCGGGTCGGATGCCGAAGATGTTGCCGATGCGGTCGATGCGCACCGTGAGGCCCAGCTCTCGCATCCACTGCACGAGCCGGTCGCGGCCCGCGCGGTCGGCGTCGGTGAGCGCAATGCGGCAGACGCCGCCTTGTGCGGTCGCGCCGATGGCGGCGTGGTCGTCGATGCGCGCCATCAGCGCGGCTTCGGCGATGCCTTCGTGTTGCAGCCATTGCGTCTGCGCCGCCACGACTTCTTCGCCCGAGCGGCCGGTCAGCGCGCGGTACACGCCGGGTGCGGTCGCGCCCTCGGTGCTGAACAGCAGCACGCGCGAGCTGGCGTCGAGGCCGGCTTTGCGCGCCAGTTCGGGGTCGGCCGCGAGCACCTGCAGCGCGGCAAGGCCGGCCGCGCCGGACTCGCCGACCAGCACGGGCACGTCGCCCGCCTCGCCGGTGGCGAAGGTGCGCATGGCGTGCTCGGCGTCGGCATCGGTCACGGTCATGAAGAGGTCGACGGAGGGCTGCAGAAAGCGCCACGCGAGCGGCGAGGTTTCGCCGCAGGCCAGCCCGGCCATCACGGAATCGACGCTGCCGGTGGCGCGGTCAGGCCGACCGCTGCGCGCGCTCTGCAGCAGGCAGTCGGCCTGCTCGGGTTCGACCACGATCAGCGCCGGCCGCGCGGCGCCGTAGCGCTCCCACAAATGGCTGGCCACGCCGGCTGCGAGCCCGCCGACGCCGCCTTGCACGATGACGTGCGTGAAAGGGCACGGCGCGCCGGGCGCGGTGGTCTCGAGCAACTCGTCGACGAGGATGCCGTAGCCCTGCATCACGTCGCGCGGAATCTCTTCGTAGCCTTCGTAGGAGGTGTCGGAAACCACCTGCCAGCCGTTTGCCTGGGCCAAACGCGCGGCCTCCTCGACCGAGGCGTCGTAGTTGCCGGCGATGCGCACGATCTCGGCGCCGAGCGCGGCGATGGGCGCCTCGCGCTCCTCGCTGACCTGCGCGTGCAGCACGATCACGCAGCGGCAGCCCATGCTCTGCGCGGCCGCGGCCAGTGCACGGCCGTGGTTGCCGTCGGTCGCGCTGATGACGACGAAATCGCGCAGCGCTGCCGCATGCCGGCCCGCGAACAGGTCGGCCGGCGCCCAGCCCCGCTCGGGCCAGCGGCGCAGCACCAGGCGCAGCAAGGCCACGGGCGCACCGAGCACCTTGAAGCTGCCGAGCGCGGAGCGGCGCGATTCGTCTTTCACGACGATCTGCGCGATGCCCAGTTGTGCCGCGAGCCGGGGCAGCGGCCACGCGGGTGTGGGCTGCGGTGAGAGCCGGTCCCAGGTGGACAGCCACTGGCGGCTCTCGCGGCCGCGTGCGATGTTCATGACGGCCTGCAGGGCCGCGTCGTAGCCGCGCCGTTGCGCGTGAGGGTTGGCGAAGAGCATGGGAAGAAAACTGGAAAAGAAAAATGGATCAGGCGGCGGTGCGCGCGGGAAGTCGCAGCCGCACGATCTCCGCGAAGTAGCGCGCGCCCGTGGTCAGCACCGCATCGTTGAAGTCGTAGCGGCCGTTGTGCAGTGGCGTGCCGCCAGGCTCGCCCTCGGCGCCGTTGCCCAGGAAGACGAAAGCGCCCGGCACGGCGCGCAGGAAGGCGCCGAAGTCTTCCGAGATCATCATCGGCGCGACATTGGCATCGACCTTCTCGGCGCCCACCACGGCCGTGGCGGCGGCCACCGCGGTCGGCACGCACTCGGCCCAGTTCACGGTGGGCGCGAACTCGTGCGTGTAGCTGAACGAGCATTGCGCGCCGTGCATGCGGCAGATGCCTTCGCTGATCTCGCGCATGCGCGTTTCGAGCATGCGCTGCACGGCGGGGTCGTAGCTGCGCGTGTCGCCCTTGATGACGACGTTCGACGGAATGGCGTTGCGGATGCCGTCGGTGATGAACTCGGTGCACGACACCACGGCCTGCGCGCCCGGGTCGAGCGTGCGCGAGACGATGGTCTGCAGCGCCAGCACGATCTGCGCGCCGATCACGATCGGGTCGATGCCCATGTGCGGCCGCGCCGCGTGCGTGCCCCGGCCATGGATGTGGATCACGAAGTTGTCTTCGCTCGCCATCAGGCCGCCCGCGCGCGTGGCGAAGGTGCCGGCGGGCAGGCCGGGCATGTTGTGCAGGCCGTAGATCTCGTCGACCGGGAAGCGCGTGAACAGGCCGTCGTCCATCATGGCGCGAGCGCCGCGCCCGTGCTCTTCGGCGGGCTGGAAGATGAAGCGCACGGTGCCGTCGAAATCGCGCCGCTCGCGCAGCAGTTGCGCGGCGCCGAGCACCATCGCCATGTGGCCGTCGTGGCCGCAGGCGTGCATGCGCCCGGGCGTGCCGGAGGTGTACGGCCGCTCGGTCGCCAGCTCGGTGATGGCCAGCGCGTCCATCTCGGCGCGCAGGCCGATCACGCCCGTCCCGCTGCCCACCGTGAGGCTGGCGACCAGCCCGGTGCCGCCGATGCCGCTGTGCACCTCGAGCCCCAGCGCCTGCAGCGCGTTGGCAATGAAGGCCGAGGTCTTGGCTTCCTCGAAGCCGGTCTCGGGCATCGCATGCAGCTGGTGCCGCCAGCCGGCCAGCTGGTCGCGCAGGGGGTGGTCTGGAAACTTCATGGCGAGATGCTATTGACAACGCGACGGGACAGGTGCGCAAAATGAGCTGTTCCTACGCAACGTTTTTGCGCGAATACCCCCTCTTTCCATGACGCCCCTCGACGCCCTCGATCTGCACCTGCTCGAACTGATCCAGGCCGACAGCCGCCTCTCGCAGGGCGAACTGGGCGAGCGCATCCACCTGTCGACGGCGGCGGTGAACCGCCGGCTCAAGCGCCTGCGCGACGAAGGCGTGATCCAGCGCCACGGCGCCGTGCTGTCGCCGGCCGCGCTCGGGCATCCGCTCACCATCGTGGTCGAGGTCGAGGCCGAGAGCGAGCAGATCGAACGGCTCGACGCCATGAAACAGAGCTTTCGCGACTGCCCGCAGGTGCAGCAGTGCTACTACGTGACGGGCGAGTGGGACTTCATCCTTGTGTGCGTGGTGCGCGACATGGCGCAGTACACCGCGCTCACCCGCCAGCTGTTTTTCCAGAGCAACAACGTCAAGCGCTTTCGCACGCTGGTGACGATGGACCCGGTGAAGGTGAGCCTGGATGTGCCGGTGTCGGCGGGGGGCTGAGGGCGCGGGCTCAGCGCACCGGCAGCATCGACCGCAACATCAGCAGCACCGCGCCGACGATCGGGGCCATCGCCAGCAGCCGACCGGGTTCGAAGGCCAGCCCTGCGATGGCGCCGACGAAACACCCGGCCTTGATCCACGTCGGCACCGCGCCCCAACCGCGCCGATGGGTCACCGCGAAGGCGACCAGCGCGATCCAGCCGACCGCACCGCCGAGGACCGACAGCGTCCAGCTCAGCAGGTAGAACGCCGAGTCCGCGTCGCGGAACGCGAGGGCCGTGCCCAGGCCGCGCCAGGTGTGCCACCAGCCGTCGAACAGCAGGAAGCCGGTGGCCGAGGCGGCCCACCAGAAGAAGGCGTAGAGGCTGGCAATGCCGGCGAGGGCCGCCAGTCCACCCAGCAGGCGGCGGGTGATGTCGTCGAAGGGCGTGTGGTCGCGCCAGGCGGCTGTCTGTCCGTGGTCTATGGTCGGAGCTCCATTGGGTTCGCAATGGGTCCGACGGTAGGCAGCGAATGTGCGGGCTGGATGAAGCCTGTGTGAACGCGGGGGGATCAGGCCTCGGGTGCTTCTGGCGTGGCTGGCGCGTCAGGGGAAATGCCCAGCTCCGAGCACACACGTCCCAGCAGCGCCTTCAGCGACGCCACCTCGGTTTCGAGCCGCGCCACGTTGGCCTTGAGCGCCGCGACTTCGCCGAGCGAATCGCCGTGCGTGGAAAACGCGCCGTCGCCCGATGCGCCCGGCCCCGCCACCTCTTCCGTGGGCGGCCCGCTCAGCAGGTGCGCCCAGCGGCTCTCGCGCGCGCCCGGCAGCCGCGCCAGCTTCACCACCAGCGCACCGGCCGGCCGTTCGGCCAACTCGTTGAGGAAGCCCTCGACCGACGAGATGTCGGCAAAGTTGTGCATGCGGTCGCAGGCGATGCGCAGTTCGCCGGCGGTCTGCGGGCCGCGCAGCATCAGCACGGTGAGCAGGATGACCGACTGCGACGGAATGCGCAGCACGCGGTCGGCGTTGTGTTCGTAGCGGAAGGCGCGCCCGCCGCTGGTTTCGGCCACGAGGCTGTAGCCCTTCAGGCTCTCGATGGCGGCCTGCACCTGCGACTCGCTGAGTTCGAGCACCGGGTTGCGACTGGTCTTCTGGTTGCAGCCCGACACCAGCGAGTTGAGCGTGAGCGGGTAGCTGTCGGGCACGGTGCGCTGCTTTTCGGCCAGCACCCCGAGCACGCGGGTTTCAAGGAGGGACAGGACGGGCAGCGGTGTGGACATGGCGCAGGGAGAAAAAACAGAAGTGGAAAGGCAACGGCGACTCAGGGCGCCACCACGGCCAGCATCGGCCCGAGGTCGCGCACGAAGTCGTTGCGCTGCAGTGTCTTCGAATAGATCGCCGACACGGTGCCGTCGAGGTACAGCGCGTCGCGGCAATGCAGCACATCGCGGAAGTAGAGCGCGAAATCGTAGAAATTCACCGGCGTTTCGGCAAAGACGAAGACCGCCGTCGAGCCCGACACGCACACGCCGTTGCGGGTCTTGCGCGAATCCGAATTCGGAATGAGCGCCGGATGCACCGCGCCGTGGCGCAGCAGCAGCGGGCCCGACTGGGTCGCCAACTGCACGCCGCCCTTCGCAGCCAACGCCGGGTACTCCGACGCCTCGACGATGCGCGGCCCGTCGGCCGTCACCAGGAACACGCCGTTGGGCTTGCGAAAGAAATTGCCGACACCGTCGGCCAGATTCAAAGGCGCTTCCTCGCGGCCTTCGCGCACCAGCAGGCCGACCGGTGCAAAGTCGGCGTGGTACATGCCGGCGTTCACCGCGAACAGCAGTTGCTTGTGGCGCGCCTTCAACCAGGCATCGAGCCGGTCGAAGCGCTTGAAGGCGGTGCCCGTGTCGTCGTTGAGGAACAGCGCGAGCCGTTCGGTGCGAAGGTCGACCTTCACGACGGTGTAGCGCGGCGGGTCGGCGGCCCCGGCGGCGGACCACGCCAGGCCGGCGAGCAGAAAGACCAGCGCAGGCAGCAGCAGTTTTTTCATGCGACGACCTGCGCTGCCTTTTTCTTGCTTGCTTGCTCAGCCGCCGTTGATGCGCGCGACCAGCGCCTTGGTGAAAGCGGCGGTGTTCGCCGAGCCGCCCAGGTCGCCGGTGCGCACGTTGTCGATGTTCAAAGTTTGGTCGATGGCCGTGCGCAGGCGCGTGGCCAGCTCGGGCATCTTCGTGTGGTCGAGCATCATCGCGGCGGCCAGCAGCAGTGCGGTGGGGTTGGCGATGCCCTTGCCGGCGATGTCGGGCGCCGAGCCGTGCACGGCCTCGAAGATGGCGGCATCGGTGCCGATGTTGGCGCCCGGTGCCATGCCCAGGCCGCCGACGAGGCCGGCCACGAGGTCCGACAGGATGTCGCCGAACAGGTTGGTCGTCACCAGCATGTCGAACTGCCAGGGGTTGAGCACCAGCTTCATGGCGCAGGCGTCCACGATGATCGAATCGAGTTCGAACTTGCCCTTGTACTTTTCGGCGTAGAGCTGCTCGCCGGTTTCCAGGAACAAGCCGGTCAGCACCTTCATGATGTTGGCCTTGTGCACCAGCGTGACCTTCTTGCGGCCGGTGGCGATCGCCGTGTCGAACGCGTACTCGAGCACCCGGCGGCAGCCCTGGCGCGTGTTGATGCCGGTGGCCATGCCCACGGCATGCGGGTCGCCGTCGATGCGCACATAGTGCTCGTGGCCGATGTAGAGGCCCTCGAGGTTCTCGCGCACGATCATCAAATCGATCTTGTCGAAGCGCCCGCCCGGGATGATGGTGCGCGCGGGGCGCAGGTTGGCGTACAGCTGGAACTCCTCGCGCAGCCGCACGTTCGACGAGCGATAACCGCCGCCCGAGGGGGTTTCGAGCGGGCCCTTGAGGGCCAGGCGGGTGCTGCGGATGCTGTCCAGCGTGGCCTTGGGCAGCGGATCGCCCGAAGCCTTCACGCCGCCGAGGCCGGCGATCTGGGTGTCCCACACGAAAGGCGCCTTCAGCGCATCGAGCGCGGCCAGCGTGGCGTCGACGATTTCGGGGCCGATGCCATCGCCGGGAATGAGGGTTGCGGGAATGGAGGTGGTCATCGGCTGCGGCTCGCTTTCTGGCGTTCTGTATCGGAGATCGAAGCATACGTCGCGCGCGAGACACCCCGCGCGTTTGTGGGTCACTCGCACCCTCAAACACGGGGGCGGGCGCAGGGCGGACGCCGCCACCTAAAATGCCCGGTTCCGTCCGTACCACTCTCGAAAGCGCCCTCCCCGATGTCCGCCCCGCGCAAGCTCTTCGTTACCACCGCCCTGCCGTATGCCAACGGCAAGTTCCACATCGGCCACATGATGGAATATATCCAGGCCGACATCTGGGTGCGGAACCAGCGAATGAATGGCGCCGAGGTCAACTTCGTGTGCGCCGACGACGCGCACGGCGCGGCCATCACCATCGCGGCCGACAAGGCCGGCGTGACGCCGCAGGCCTTCGTGGCCGAGATCGCCGCGGGCCGCAAGCCCTACCTGGACGGCTACCACATCGCCTTCGACAACTGGCACTCGACCGACGCGCCCGAGAACCACCAGCTCGCACAAGACATCTACCGCGACCTGCGCGCCAACGGCCTCATCGAGACCAAGAGCGTCGAGCAGTTCTATGACCCGGCCAAGGGCATGTTCCTGGCCGACCGCTTCATCAAGGGCGAGTGCCCCAACTGCCACGCGAAGGACCAGTACGGCGACAACTGCGAGGTGTGCGGCGCCGTGTATGCGCCCACCGAGCTGATCAACCCGTACTCGGCGCTGTCGGGCGCCAAGCCCGAGCTGCGCAGCTCGGAGCACTTCTTCTTCAAGCTCTCGGACCCGCGCTGCGAGGCCTACCTGAAGGAATGGACCGCCGCCCCCGGCCATGTGCAGTCCGAGGTGCAGAACAAGATCCGCGAGTGGCTCTACAAGGACGACGAAGGCAAGGGCGGCCTGGGCGACTGGGACATCAGCCGCGACGCGCCCTACTTCGGCATCGAGATCCCCGATGCGCCGGGCAAGTACTTCTACGTCTGGCTCGACGCGCCCGTGGGCTACCTGGCCTCGCTGAAGAACCTGCTCGACAAGCGCTGCATCGAGCTGGGCGGCGACGGCATCTCGTACACCGAGTACATGGCCGACCCCGAGCTGGAGCAGGTGCACTTCATCGGCAAGGACATCATCACCTTCCACACGCTGTTCTGGCCCGCGATGCTGCATTTCAGCGGCCGCAAGGCGCCCAACGCCGTGTACGTGCACGGCCACCTGACGGTGAGCGGCGAAAAAATGAGCAAGAGCCGCGGCACCGGCATCGACCCGCTCAAGTACCTGTCGATCGGGCTCGACCCCGAATGGCTGCGCTACTACATCGCCGCCAAGCTCAACGGCCGCAACGAGGACATCGACTTCAACCCCGACGACTTCGTGGCGCGCGTCAACAGCGACCTCGTGGGCAAGTACATCAACATCGCCAGCCGCGCGGCCGGCTTCATCGGCAAGCGCTTCGGCGGCCAGCTGGGCGCGGTGTCGGCCGACGGCGAAACGCTGCTGTCGACGCTGCGCGCTGCAGCCACGCAGGTGCAGTCGCTGTACGACGGCCGCGACTACGCCCGCGCCCTGCGCGAGGTGATGGCGCTGGCCGACAAGGTGAACGAGTACGTCGACCAGAACAAGCCCTGGGAACTGGCCAAGAAGGAAGGCGCCGAGGCGCGCCTGCACGACGTGTGCACGGTCTGCATCGAGGCTTTCCGCCTGCTCACGCTGTACCTGAAGCCGGTGCTGCCGGCGCTGGCCGTGAACGTCGAGGCCTTCCTGAAGATCGCGCCACTCACCTGGGCCGACGCCGCACAGGCCCTGCCGGCCGGCCACGCCATCGGCGACTACAAGCACCTGATGCAGCGTGCCGATGCCAAGGTGGTCGACAAGCTGTTCGACGTGCCCGAAGCCGCAGCAGCAGCCGCGCCTGTCGCCGCGGAAGCACAAGACCTGCCGGGCGGCGAAGCCATCGCGCCGACCATCACGATCGACGACTTCGTGAAGATCGACCTGCGCCTCGCGAAGATCGTGGCCTGCGAGAAGGTCGAGGGCTCGACCAAGCTGCTGCGCCTGACGCTCGACGCGGGCGAAGGCAAGACGCGCAACGTGTTCAGCGGCATCGCCTCGGCCTATCAGCCCGAGCAGCTCGTGGGCAAGCTCACGGTGCTGGTCGCCAACCTGGCGCCGCGCAAGATGAAGTTCGGCATCAGCGAAGGCATGGTGCTGGCCGCCAGCCACGGCGACGAAAAGGCCCACCCGGGCATCCACGTGCTCGAGCCCTGGGCAGGCGCGACGCCGGGCATGCGCGTGCGCTGATCAGTTCAGAAGACGAGAAGAACTAGCCGAACTTGTTGTTCAACACGAGGTCGGCAAACACCTTGCCGCCCACCGAGATGTGGTCGCGCATCGCCTCCGCGGCGTTGTCCGCGTGGCCTTTCAGAATCCACTCGACCACCCGTTCGTGCTCCCGCTGTGAAGCGGCGAGCCGGCCGGGCTTCTCAAACATCCGCCCGCGGTAGGCCGAAATGCGCAGCCGCACGGTCTGCGCCTGTTCCACGATGAAGGGGTTGCCGCTGGCGCGGTAGATCACGTCGTGCAGCGCGGCGTTGGCCTGCTGGTAGGCCTCGGCGTCGTCCGCCTGGGCTTGCGCGGCGGTGCCGGCCAGGGCCTGCAGCAGTTCGTCGCGCAGCACCGGGCCGATGCGCAGCGCCGCCAGCCGCGCCAGCACGCCTTCGAGCTCGCCCAGCGCTTCCATCATCGCCACCAGTTCGTTCGCCCGCAGCTGGCGCACGTAGATGCCAGTGCGCGGAACGATGTCGACCAGCCCGCGCGCACTGAGCAGCAGCAGCGCCTCGCGCACCGGCGTGCGCGAGGTGTTGAAGCTCAGCGCCAGCGCCTTTTCGTCGATGGGCATGCCGGGCGACAGCACGCCGCCCAGGATGTCTTGTTCGAGCCGGGCGCGGATGCGGTCCTGCAGGCTGTGGGTGTCGAGGGTTTTCGCGGGTTGCATGGCGATCTGGATATTAGCTAACCTTACAGATATATCAATTCATCTGTTTGGTACATCAATGTCTCCCACCCTCGCGATCGACGGCCACGTGGCCTACCTGACGCTGCACCGTCCTCAAGCCGCCAACAAGCTCACGCCGGACGACCTGCCCGTGCTGATCCAGCATGTGGACATGGTGAACCGCACGCCCGAGGTGCTGGTGCTGGTCCTGCGCGCCGAGGGCAAGTACTTTTGCAGCGGGTTTGATATATCAGAAGTGGCCAGCCAGAGCCAGACCGAGGGCCGCAGCTTCGGCGAGATGGTCGATGTGGTCGAAAACTGCCGCGCGGTCACCATCGCGGCGGTGCACGGCGGTGTGTACGGCGGCGCGACCGACCTCGTGCTGGCCTGCGACTTCCGCGTGGGTGCCCGCGCCGCCGAGATGTTCATGCCGGCCGCCCGGCTCGGCCTGCACTACTACCAGAGCGGCATGGAGCGCTACGTGTCGCGGCTGGGGCTGGACACGGCCAAGCGCCTGTTCCTCACCGCCGAGAAGCTCGACGGCGCCGCGATGCGCGACTGCGGCTTTCTCACGCAGCTGGTCGACGACGCGGCAGCGCTCGACACCGAGGTGCAGCGCCTGCGCACCGTGCTCGCGGGCATGGCGCCGCTGGCGCTGCTGGGCATGAAGAAGCACCTGAACCAGATCGCGCGCGGCACCGCCGATGCCGCCGCGATCTCGCGCGAGGTGCAGCGCACCGTCGCGTCCGAAGACCTCGCCGAGGGCGGCCGGGCCTGGCGCGAGAAGCGCACACCGGTGTTCCAGGGCCGCTGAACGCGCCCGCCCTCCCCCCACACAAGACTCAGGAGACAACCCATGAAGCAAGAACTGCGAGCCCTCTCGTTCGCGGCCGCCGCGCTGCTGGCCTCGGCCGGCGCGCTGGCCGACACCTACCCGTCACGGCCCATCACGCTGGTGGTGGGCTTCCCCGCCGGCGGCGGCGCCGACACCGTGGCGCGCATCGTGAGCGACAAGATGGCCAAGCTGCTCGGCCAGCCGATCGTCATCGACAACAAGCCGGGCGCCGGTACCACCATCGCGTCGGACCAGGTCGCGCGCGCCGCGCCCGACGGCTACACGCTGCTGCTGGGCAGCGCCAACCTCTACGGCAGCGACAAGCTGCTCTACAAGAGCGTGAAGTACGACGGCGCCAAGAGCTTCGTGCCGATCTCGCGCTGGAGTTCCGCGCCGATGCTGCTCGCGGTCAACAAGGACGTGAGCGCGAAGACCGTGCAGGCGCTGATCGCCGAGGCGCGGCAGAACCCCGGCAAGCTGGCGTACTCGTCGTCGGGCGCCGGCGTGGTCACGCACCTGGCCGGCCTGTCGTTCGAGAAGGCGGCCGGCGTGCAGATGCTGCACGTGCCGTACAAGGGCGGCGCCCCGTCGATCCAGGCCGTGGCCGCGGGCGACGTGCAGCTCACCTTCGGCACGCCGCCCTCGGTGCTGCCGATGGCGCAGGGCCAGAAGCTGCGCGTGCTGGCCGTCACTTCGGGCCAGCGCTCGCCGCTCTTTCCCGATGTGCCCAGCGTGGCCGAAGCCGGCGTGAAGGGCTACGACTACACCTTCTGGTTCGGCCTCTTCGCACCCGCGGGCCTGCCACCGGAGGTGACGCAGAAGCTGTTCGACGCCAGCGTGGCGGCGCTCAACGACCCCGAGGTCAAGGCGCGGCTGGAGAAGTCGGGCAACGAGTCGGCGCCCTCGAAGTCGCTGGCCGAATTCCGCGACTGGGCCCTGGCCGAAGGCGTGAAGTCGAAGGAACTCACTGCGCGCTCCGGCGCGAGCATCGAATGACGCAAGACGCAGCAAAAGCAGGCCCGCTGCAGGGCTTCACCGTCATCGACCTGACCCGCGTGCTCGCGGGCCCGTACTGCACGATGCTGCTCGCCGACCTGGGCGCGCGCGTCATCAAGGTGGAGCAGCCCGGCCTGGGCGACGACGCACGGCAGATCGGCCCCTTCGTCGAGGGCGACTCGGCCTACTTCATGTCGGTCAACCGCAACAAGGAATCGATCGCGCTCGACCTGAAGGCGCCGGCCGACCGCGCGGTCTTCGAACAGTTGCTGGCCACGGCCGACGTGCTGGTCGAGAACTTCCGGCCCGGCACGATGGAAAAGCTGGGCTACGACTGGCCGACGCTGCATGCGCGGTTTCCGAAACTGGTGTTCACCTCGGTCTCCGGCTTCGGCCAGACCGGGCCGTACAGCAAACGCCCCGCCTACGACATGGTGGTGCAGGCGATGGGCGGCATCATGAGCCTCACGGGCCACCCGGGCGCACCGCCGACGCGCGTGGGCGTGTCGATCGGCGACCTCGGCGCCGGGCTGTACGCGGCCATCGGCACGCAGGCTGCGCTGCTGCAGCGCAGTCGCACGGGCCTGGGCGACAGGGTTGATGTGGCGATGCTCGACTGCCAGGTCGCGCTGCTCGAGAACGCGATCTCGCGCATGGAGGCTGAGGGCCGCGCGCCGGGGCCGATCGGTTCGCGGCACCCGTCGATCACGCCCTTCGACGTGTTCCGCGCGGCCGACGGCTGGTTCGTGATCGCGGCGGGCAACGATGCGCTGTTCCAGCGCCTGTGCACCGCGCTCGACCTGCCCGCGCTCGCCGAGGACGCGCGCTTTGCCACCAACGCGGCACGCTGCCAGCACCACGAGGCGCTGAAGCAGTTGCTCGAAGAGCGCCTGTCGACCGCGCCCTGCGCGCACTGGCAGGCGCTGCTGATGCAGCACAACATTCCCACGGGCGACTACAACGACGTGGCGGCGGTGGTGAAAGACCCGCAGGTGCAGGCGCGCGAGATGCTGGTGCAGGTGCGCACGCAGGGCGGCCAGTCGCTCACGGTGGCGGGCAACCCGGTGCATGTCGGCGGGCTGCGCACGCAGGTGCGGCGGCAACCGCCGCGGCTGGACCAGGACCGCGAGGCCATCCTGGCGTCACTGGCCCGATCAAGCGCTGCGGGTGCAGAATCCGCCCATGCAACGCAGTGACCGCCTCCGCCCCCTCGTCCTTTCCGCACTCGGCCTTGCGAGCGCGCTGCTGCTGAGCGGCTGCGCGGTGGTCAGCGTCGCGAGCACCGCCGTGAGCGTGGGCGCCGGCGCGGTCGGCCTCGCCGCCGATGCCGCCATCGGTACCGCGCGCATCACCGGCAAGGTGGTGGGCGCCGCTGCCGACGCGGTGATTCCCGACAGCGAAGACTGACAGCCGTTCAGCGCGGCAGGCCCAGCGCCGCGAGGTGCGCGGGCGTGTGCTGCGCTTTTTCCTTGCGCACGAAGGCCGAACGCAGCGCCGCGTGCGGCTCGGCGGGATCAAAGAAATTGCGCCGCATGTGCGCCAGCTCCTCATCGCGATACGCCTGCAGCGGCTTGATCGCCTCGTCGCGGGCGCGCGCCGCCTGCTTGTCCGCAATGCGCACAGCCAGGTCCGGCGATACCGCCAGTTGCGCGGCCAGCCGGCCGACCTCGTCACCCAGTTCTTCCGGCGCGGCCTGCAGGACGCGCTGCGCCAGGCCCAGCGCCACCGCGCGTCTCGCGCTCACCGGCAGCGCCGACTGCGTGAGCCGCGCGGCCTCGTCGGTGCCCACGCGGCGCGGCAGGCTGTAGGTCCAGTATTCGGAGCCGTGCAGGCCCATCAACGTGTAGTGCGGGTTGAGCACCACGCCGTCGCGGCACCACACCTCGTCCGCCGCGAGCGCGAGCATCACGCCGCCCGCCGCGGCATTGCCGCCCAGCGCGGCCACCGTGAGGCGGTCGGTGGTGGTGAGCACGGCCTCGACCAGGTCGTTCATCGCGTGGATGTTGGCCCACGATTCTTCGGCCGGATCGGCCGCCGCCTCGATCACGTTGAGGTGGATGCCGTTGGAGAAGAAGTCGCGCAGCCCGCCGAGCACCAGCACCGACGTCGGCCGCGTGCAGGCGAAGCGGTAGGCAGTGAGCAGACGCCGGCATTGCGCGGTGCTCATGGCCCCGCCCGCGAACGAGAAGTTCAGCACGCCGACGGGGCCGTGTTCGCTGTAGCGCATGTCTGTCCAGGTGCGACGACTGGCCGGCAGCTCGAGGGGCGCGGGCACCTCGGGCAAGCCCGCCGGCAGCCGCGCACCCAGCGCCTCGACGGCCGGCAGCTTGTAGCTCGGCAGGTCGGAGCCCGGTTCGCGCCACGGCCGCAGCTGGGTGAGCCAGACCGCGCCGTCCACGGTGGCGCGGCAGACGGCGCCGGTGCGGGTGGCGATCAGTTCGCCGGGCGTGCCGCGCAGTTCGTCCTCGGCATGGCCGCCGTGCAGGTACCACGATGCGCCCAGCAGCTCGTCAAGCGCGCCGGGCTGCGAATCGGCCGCGCGCAGGTGCTGCAGCACCGATTCGGTGGTCTGCGTGGCCCAGTCGATGCGGCGCTCGGCCTGCTTCATGAAGGGCCGCCAGCCGGCGGCGAGGTCGGCCGCCTTCTGCCGCTTCGGCTTGTAGGTGCCCGAGGCGAAACGTTCGACAGCGAGCAGCACCGCATCGACGGCGGCATCGGCCACCTCGCCGCGGTACAGGTCGCTCTTGCCGGCCTGCGGCGGCACCTTCAGCGGCGACCAGGCCCAGACATCGCCCGCGTCCATCTCGGCCACGGCTTCGAGCACGGTGACGCCCCAGCTGTCGACGCCGCCCTGCAGCGTCCGGTCGAGCGACGACGGGCCCCGGTCGCCGGGCGGGCCCGGGTGCACGATCAGGCAGGTGTGGGCGCGCCAGACATCCTCGGGAATTGCGGTGGTCAGCATCGGCGCAATGAGCAGCGCGGGCGCGTGCTGGCGCACCGCGTCACGCAGCGCCTCGTCATCGCCGAGCGCCAGCACGATGCCTGCGGTGTGGCCCCGGTCCTGGAGTTCGGCCAGCACGCGCTGCGTGAGGCTGTTGAAGGCGCTCGCGACGAGCAGGATGTGCATTGGGCAACCTTATTGACGTTTGTTTCTAAACGTCAAAAATGTATCTTTCAGCCTCGCCGCCGATAAGCTGACTGAAAGTACTCACCCCCGGGAAATCGCCGGCCCGCCGCGACGGCCGGGCCACAATGACCGCACATGTCATCGCCGCTGAACCTCACCCGCTTTCGCCCCCGCCTGATGGACACGATGGCGGGCTACGACCGGGGGCGGTTCCTGAGGGACCTCGGCGCGGGCGCCACGGTGGGCATCGTGGCGCTGCCGCTGGCCATGGCGTTTGCCATCGCCTCGGGGCTCAAGCCCGAAGCCGGCATCTGGACGGCGATCATCGCGGGCTTCCTGATCTCATTCCTGGGCGGCTCGGCCGTACAGATCGGCGGACCGGCGGGCGCGTTCATCGTGATCGTCTACGGCATCGTCGAGCGCTACGGCGTGGCCAACCTGCTGATCGCCACCGCCTGCGCGGGCGTGCTGCTGTTCATGGCGGGGCTGTTCGGGCTCGGGCGGCTGGTGCGCTTCGTGCCGCTGTCGATCGTGGTGGGCTTCACCAACGGCATCGCGGTGCTGATCCTGCTGTCGCAGCTCAAGGATTTGCTCGGCCTCACGGTGGAGCGCATGCCGGCCGACGTGTTCTCGCAGCTGCACGCGATGGCACTGCGGCTGGACACCTTCAACCCGCACGCCTTCGCGCTCGGGCTGACCTGCGTGCTCGGCCTGCTGGCGTGGTCGCGGCTGTTTCGTGGTGACTCGGCGCTGGCGCGCGCGGTGCAGCGCGTGGGCGGGCGGTGGGTGCAGACGCGCCCGGTGCAGATCGTCGGGCGCATCCCGGGGCCGATCGTCGCGCTGGTGTCGCTCACGCTGGTGTCGTGGGGCTTCGCGCTGCCGGTGGAGACCATCGGCACACGCTTCGGCGGCATTCCCGAGGGCGTACCGGCCTTCGCGCTGCCCGATTTCTCGTGGGAGACGGTCAAGCAGCTGGTGACGCCGACGCTGACCATCGCGCTGCTCGGCGCCATCGAGTCGCTGCTGTGCGCGCGCGTGGCCGACCAGGTCAGCGGCCAGCCGCGCCACGACCCCAACCAGGAGCTGATGGCGCAGGGCATCGCCAACATCGTCACGCCCTTTTTCGGCGGCATGCCGGCCACGGGCACCATCGCGCGCACCGTGACCAACATCCGCTCGGGCGGCAGCTCGCCCATTGCGGGCATCGTGCATGCGGTCACGCTGCTGCTCGTGGTGCTGCTGGCGGCGCCGCTGGCGCGCCACGTGCCGCTCGCGGTGCTGGCGGGCATCCTGGTGTTCGTCGGGCTGAACATGGGCGAATGGCGCGAGTTCACGCCCGGCCAGCTGCGCCACTTCAGCCGCCATTACCGGCTGCTGATGCTCGGCACCTTCTTCCTCACGGTGGTGTTCGACCTCACGGTGGCGGTGCAAGTGGGCATCGTGCTGGCGTGCGCGCTTTTCATCCGGCGCATGAGCGGGCTGTTCAGCGTCGAACTCGTGACCTTGCAGCCGCCGGTGCTCACCTACCGGCTGTACGGCGCCATGTTCTTCGGCGCGGCGGCCAAGCTCGACGAAGCAGTGAACGCCGCGGAGCGCGCACCGCGCGGCATGACGGTGGTGCTCGACGCCACGCACCTGATCTACATCGATGCCACCGGCGTCGACGCGCTGCGGCAGCTGCACCGGGCGGTACTGGCGCGCGACGGGCTGCTCCGCATCGAGTCGCTGCAGCCGCAGCCGCTCGAGGTGCTGGAGCGTTCAGGCTTTGCCGAGGAATTGACGACGGGCCAGCCCGGCGCGTCGCACGGCGCCTGACCGCTGCGTTACGGCGCTTCGGTGCCCCGGTCGGGCGACGAGCCGCTGCGCACCACGCGCTGGTCGTCGTTCAGCGTGGCAGTGAAGACCATCGCCGAGCTGGGCGGCTGCACCCAGCGCCATTCCCATTCGGTCTCGCGCTTGAGCGCATAGGGCGTGACCTTGGCGGGCTTGCCGAGCAGCTTGCGCAGGTCTTCCATCATCATGCCGGGCTGCACCTTGGCGAAGTTCTCGGGCGTGAGCACCTGGCGCAGCGCGCTCATCTTGCCGTCGGCGCCGATGGTGATCATGTAATTCTTCTGACCCTGCGGCTGGCGGTTGAACTCCAGGACGCGGCCGTTGGGCACGTCCCAGACGTTCTCGGGTTCGCCGAAGCGCGCGCGCACGTCGGCTTCGGTCGAGACGCCTTCTTCGAGCTCGCTGATGCGCTGCGGATCGCAGCCCGCGAGCCCGATGAGTACTGCCAGCAGTCCTGTCATGAGGCCGATCCGGGCCTTCTGGAATCGTTGCATGCGGTCCCCGGTAAAATTCGAGCGATAAAGGTCCAGTCTATGTCTATCTTCCGTCGCCCCCACTACACCTCCGAGATCACGAACTTCATCGAGGAGATGAAGGAAAAGAAGCCGACGCTGGAAGCCGAACAGCGCGCCGGCCGCGCCCTGCTCTGGGACAAGCACCTCGACCGCAGCCTGCTCGAGGAGTACAGCGAAGCCCGCGTGCCGATGCAGCCGTACGTCTACCAGACCCAACCCAAGTGAATGGTGCCCACCCGGCATCCCGCCGCCCCGCGTGCGCGCACAGCTATTAAGTTAATAGCAACCGCCTCATGAGCGCAGACGAGGACAACGGCACGATCGTGGCCAGCATGCCCGAGGTCGTCGACCAGGTCGCCCTGGCCCGGCTCTACGGCGAGCCGCTGTTCGCGATGCCGAAAGACCTGTACATCCCGCCCGAGGCGCTGCAGGTTTTTCTGGAGGCCTTCGAGGGCCCGCTCGACCTGTTGCTGTACCTGATCCGCAAGCAGAACTTCAACATCCTCGACATCCCGATGGCGGGACTCACGCGGCAGTACCTGAGCTACGTCGACGAGATCCGCCAGACCAACCTCGAACTCGCGGCCGAATATTTGTTGATGGCCGCGATGCTGATCGAGATCAAGTCGCGCATGCTGCTGCCGCCCAAGAAGGTGGCCGACGGCGAAGAGGCTGAAGACCCGCGCGCCGAGCTGGTTCGCCGGCTCATGGAGTACGAGCAGACCAAGCTGCAGGCCGCCGCCATCAGCGCGCTGCCGACCTACGGGCGCGACTTCTGGAAGGCGCAGGTCTACATCGAGCAGTCGATCAAGCCGCGCTTTCCCGACGTCGACGTGGTCGAACTGCGCGATGCGTGGGCCGACATCATGAAGCGCGCCAAGCTCGTGCAGCACCACAAGATCTCGCGCGAAGAGCTCAACGTGCGCGAGCACATGAGCATCGTGCTGCGCCACCTGCAGGGCCAGCGTTTCGTCGAGTTCGAAAAGCTCTTCGACGTCTCGCGCGGCGTGCCCGTGCTGATCGTCACCTTCATCGCGATGCTCGAGCTCGCGAAAGAGACGCTGATCGACATCACGCAGGCCGAGGCCTTCGCCCCTATTTACGTCCGACTGGCCTATTCGCCCGCCTGACCCAACCGGTTTCCACGCCTGTGACTTCTGCCGTACGTGACTTCGACGTCCTCATCGTCGGCAGCGGCCTCGCCGGCCTCTCCGCCGCGCTGCACCTGGCCCCCACGCACCGCGTGGCCGTGCTCACCAAGCGCGCGCTGAACGACGGCTCCAGCGCCTGGGCGCAGGGCGGCATCGCGGCTGTGCTGGCGGCGGGCGACAGCTTCGACGCCCACGTGGAAGACACGCTGGTCGCCGGCGCCGGCCTGTGCGACCCCGAAGCCACGCGCTTCGTGGTCGAGGGCGCGCCGCAGGCCATCGGCTGGCTGCGCGAACTGGGCGTGCCCTTTTCGGAAGAAGGCGGCGACCTGCACCTCACGCGCGAAGGCGGCCACAGCCAGCGCCGCATCGTGCACGTGACCGACGCCACCGGCGCAGCCGTGCAGCAGGTGCTGATCGAGCGGGTACGCCGCACACCCAACATCACGCTGTTCGAGCACCACACGCTGGTCGACCTGGTCACCGGCCCCAAGCTCGGCCTGGCCGATCCGTCGTGCCAGGGCCTGTACGCGCTGGACGACGAGACCGACGAGGTGCTGGCCTTCCGCGCGCCGCACACCATCCTGGCGACCGGCGGCGCGGGCAAGGTGTACCTGTACACCACCAACCCCGACACCGCCACCGGCGACGGCATTGCCGCCGCTTGGCGCGCGGGCTGCCGGGTGTCGAACCTGGAGTTCATCCAGTTCCACCCGACCTGCCTGTACCACCCGCACGCCAAGTCGTTCCTGATCAGCGAGGCGGTGCGCGGCGAAGGCGGCCTGCTGAAATTGCCCGACGGCACGCGCTTCATGCCAACGCATGACGAACGCGCCGAACTCGCACCGCGCGACGTGGTGGCCCGCGCCATCGACTTCGAGATGAAGAAGCACGGGCTCGACTGCGTCTACCTCGACATCTCGCACCAGCCGCCCGCGTTCCTGAAAGAACACTTCCCCAACATCCTGGCGCGCTGCCTCGAATTGGGCATCGACATCACGCGCGAGCCGATTCCCGTCGTGCCCGCCGCGCACTACACCTGCGGCGGCGTGCTCAGCGACCTGGCCGGCCGCACCGACATCCCGGGCCTGTACGCCATCGGCGAAACCGCCTGCACCGGCCTGCATGGCGCCAACCGGCTGGCCAGCAACTCGCTGGTCGAGTGCATGGTGTTCGCGCGCGCCGCGGCCGACGCCATTGCGCAGGCGCCGTCGCGCGAACGCGCCGCGCTGCCCGCCTGGGACGAAAGCCGCGTCACCGACGCCGACGAAGCCGTGGTCATCTCTCATAACTGGGACGAGCTGCGCCGCTTCATGTGGGACTACGTCGGCATCGTGCGCACCAACAAGCGCCTGGAGCGCGCGAGCCACCGCATCGCGCTGCTCCAAGCCGAGATCCAGGAGTTCTACGCGAACTTCCACGTCACGCGCGACCTGCTCGAACTGCGCAACCTGGTGCAGGTGGCCGAGCTGATCGTGCGTTCCGCGCAGGCCCGCCACGAGAGCCGTGGCCTGCATTTCAGTCGCGATTACCCTTCGCTGGCCGAGCCCACCGCACCCACCGTGCTGGTGCCGCCGGTCGACTGAGCCCACCCTTCGTCACCTTTCGATCACCCTCAGGATGCCCGGCCACCGACGCCCGCAGGGAGAAAGCCAACCATGTCGAACACACCTTCCACACCCACCCCACCGTCTGAAGCCCCGGCCGGCACGCCCTACGGCACGCTGCCGCCCGCCTCGCCGCTGGCGCAGCGCAAGCCCGTGAGCCTGCCGCGGCTGGCCGACATGCATGCGCGCGGCGAAAAGATCGCCATGCTCACCGCCTATGACGCCACCTTCGCGGCCATGGCCGACGCCGCCGGCATCGACTGCCTGCTGGTCGGCGACTCGCTGGGCATGGTCTGCCAGGGCCTGAACAGCACCGTGGGCGTGAGCCTGGAAGCCATGCGCTATCACACCGACAGCGTCTCGCGTGGCCTGCGCCGCGTGCAGGGCACGACCTGGCTCATCGCCGACCTGCCCTTCGGTAGCTACCAGGAATCGCGCGAGCAGGCCCTGCGCAGCGCCACCGTGCTGATGCAGGCCGGCGCGCACATGGTCAAGCTCGAAGGCGGCGGCTGGACCACCGAGACCGTGCGCTTCCTGGTCGAACGCGGCATTCCCGTGTGCGCCCACCTCGGTCTGACGCCGCAGACCGTGCATGCGCTCGGCGGCTACCGCGTGCAGGGCAAGGGCGACACCGCCGGCGCGCTGCTCAAGCAGCAGGCCCACGCGCTGCAGGACGCGGGCGCCGCCATGCTGGTGCTCGAGATGGTGCCGGCCGCGCTGGCAGCCGAACTCACGGCCGAGCTGAAACACTGCGCCACCATCGGCATCGGCGCCGGCAAGGCCACCGCCGGCCAGGTGCTCGTGCTGCACGACATGCTGGGCATCAACCTCGGGAAGATGCCGAAGTTCGTGCGCAACTTCATGGCCGACGCGCCGGGCGTGCTGCCCGCGCTGCAGGCCTACGTGCAGGCCGTGAAGAACGGCAGCTTCCCCGACGACCGCCTCCACGCCTGGTAAGCCCAGAAAGACACCGACCATGTACATCGCCAAGACCATCGACGAACTGCGCCAGCACCTGTCTTCCAGCCAGCGCCCGGCCTTCGTGCCCACCATGGGCAACCTGCACGAGGGCCACCTCGCGCTCGTGCGCCAGGCCAAGCCGCTGGGCGACGCCACCGTGGCGAGCATCTTCGTGAACCGCCTGCAGTTTTTGCCGCACGAAGACTTCGACACCTACCCGCGCACCTGGGACAGCGACTGCGAGAAGCTGCGCGCCGCCGGCTGCGACGTGCTGTTCGCGCCCGACGAGAAGGCGCTCTACCCCGAGCCCCAGACCTGCAAGGTGCACCCCGACCCGGCGCTGGCCGACCTGCTCGAAGGGCACTTTCGCCCCGGCTTCTTCATCGGCGTGTGCACGGTGGTGATGAAGCTGTTCCAGTGCGTGCAGCCGCGCGTGGCCGTGTTCGGCAAGAAGGACTACCAGCAGCTCATGATGATCCGCCACATGGTGCGGCAGTTCGCGATGCCGATCGAGATCGTCGGCGGCGAGACCTTCCGCGCCGACGACGGCCTGGCGCTTTCGTCGCGCAACGGCTACCTGAGCGCGACGGAACGCGCCGAGGCCGTGCAGCTGTCGAAGGCGCTGCGAGACATCGCCGAGGCCGTGCGCGCCGGCGAGCGCGACGTGGCCGCCCTCGAGGCGCGCGCCATGCAGTTGCTCGCGCAGCGCGGCTGGCAGCCCGACTACCTCGTGCTGCGCCGCCGCGCCGACCTGCAGGCACCGCAGGCCGGCGATGCGCTCGTGGCCCTGGCTGCCGCGCGGCTGGGCAGCACGCGGCTCATCGACAACCTCGAAATCGACACCCCGCTCGCTTCATGACCTACAGCGTCAAGGAAATCTTCTACACCTTGCAGGGCGAAGGCGGCCAAGCCGGCATGCCGGCCGTGTTCTGCCGCTTCGCCGGCTGCAACCTCTGGACCGGCCGCGAGGAAGACCGCGATACCGCCGTCTGCCGTTTCTGCGACACCGATTTCGTCGGCACCGACGGCACGCTGGGCGGCAAGTTCAAGAGCGCCGACCAACTCGCCGACACCATCGCCGCGCAATGGCCCGCCGGCGACACCGCGCACCGGCTGGTCGTGCTCACCGGTGGCGAGCCGCTGCTGCAGGTCGATGCGGCGCTGGTCGACGCATTGCACGCGCGGCACTTCCGCATCGCGGTCGAGAGCAACGGCACGGTCGCCGCGCCCGCCGGCATCGACTGGCTGTGCATCAGCCCCAAGGCCGGCGCGCCGTGGGTGCAGCAGCGCGGTCAGGAGCTCAAGCTCGTGTGGCCACAGGCCGGTTTCGACCTCGACACGATGGCGCGCACGGGCGAGTTCACGCACCGCTTTCTGCAGCCGATGGACGGGCCCGACCGCCTCGCCAACACCGAACGCTGCATCGACGAATGCATGAAGCAGCCGGTGTGGCGCCTCAGCGTGCAGACCCACAAGATCACGGGCATCCGCTGACGCGGCGGCCTCTTTTCTTTTTTTCTCCGTTTCCGAGTTTCTTTTTTCTTCCGACGATGCGCTTCACCATCAGCCAACGCTTCTTCTTCGACGCCGCCCACACGCTCAAACGCGAGATCGAAGTCGAAGGCAGCCGCCGCATTCACGGCCACACCTACCACGCAGAGGTATGGCTTGCGGGCGAACTCGACCCGGTGACGGGCATGGTGATCGACCTGGGCCTGCTGCGCCGCCGGCTCGAGGATGTGCGCGAGCAGCTTGACCACCATCTGCTGGACGAGGTGCCGGGGCTGCATCCGCCGACGCTGGAGAACCTGTGCGTGTTCATTGCGGAGGCGCTGCCGGATTTGCGGGCGTCGCTGGCGCGCGTGCGTGTGTGGCGCGAGGCGCTGGGCGATTCCTGCACGGTGGAGTTCTAGGTTTTTCTCCCTCCCCGCTGGGGAGGGTTGGGGTGGGGCAAGCGGCGCATCCATTGCCGTCGGCCCATTCAGCGCCGCGAGCCCCCATCCCAACCTTCCCCCAGCGGGGGAAGGAGCAAGACAGGATCAGGCCGCGCCGATGCCGGCGACCAGACTGCCTGGCGCCTGCCCGTTCTTCAGCCCGGCGGTAAACGCCAGCATCCGATCGATCGGCACCCGCGCCCGCACGCCCAGCGCCGGATCGACGTGGATTTCGCCCGCGCCGGTCTCCAACGCATTCGCCAGTTCAACCAGCCCGTTCATCGCCATCCACGGGCAATGCGCGCAGCTCTTGCACGTGCCGCCGTTGCCCGCCGTAGGCGCCTCGATGAAGGTCTTGCCGGGATTCAGCGTGCGCAGCTTGTGCAGCATGCCGGTGTCGGTCGCGACGATGAACTCGGTCGCGTCGAAGCGCTGCGCCGCGTTCAGGATGGCCGAGGTGGAACCCACCGCATGCGCCAGCGCGATCACGTCCGACGGCGACTCGGGGTGCACCAGCACCTTGGCCTTCGGGTGTTCCTTCATCAGCAGCTCGAGTTCGAGCGACTTGAATTCGTCGTGCACGATGCAGGCGCCGTTCCAGCTGACCATGTCGGCGCCGGTCTGGCGGCGGATGTAGTCGCCCAGGTGGCGGTCGGGGCCCCAGAGGATCTTCTGGCCGGCCGCGTGCAGTGCGTTCACCACATCGAGCGCGCAGCTGGAGGTGACGAGCCAGTCGGCGCGCGCCTTCACGGCCGCGCTGGTGTTGGCGTAGACCACCACGGTGCGGTCGGGATGCGCATCGCAGAAGGCGCTGAATTCGTCGACCGGGCAGCCCAGGTCGAGCGAGCAGTTCGCGTCGAGGTCGGGCATCAGCACGCGCTTTTCGGGCGAGAGGATCTTCGAGGTCTCGCCCATGAAGCGCACGCCCGACACCACCAGCGTGGTGGCGGCGTGGTCGCGGCCGAAGCGCGCCATCTCGAGCGAATCGCTCACGATGCCGCCGGTTTCCTCGGCCAGGTCTTGCAGGTCGGGGTGCACGTAGAAGTGCGAGACCATCACCGCCCCTCTTCCCCCGTCATGCTCGCGCAGCAGGCGGCGAATGCGCTCCTTCAGCGCGATGCGCTCATCGGGCGAAGGCTCGGGGGGCACGCGGGCCCAGGCGTGGCGCGTGTCGCAGACCGAGCCTTGCGCGGGCTGTTCGTAGTCGACATCGATGACGGAAGCGGTCGTCATGGCGGTTCAGTGGTTCAGGAAGCGCATCGAGTAGTCGATGGCTTTCACGTCCTTGGTCAACGCGCCGATCGAGATCCGGTCGACACCGGTCTCGGCCAGGGCGCGCAGGCCGTCGAGCGTGACGCCGCCCGAAATCTCGAGCACGGCCTTGCGGTCGTCGCCCACGGCGTCGTTCAGGCGCACGGCCTCGCGCAGCGTGGGCAGGTCCATGTTGTCGAGCAGCACCATGCGGGCGCCGGCGTCCAGCGCTTCCTTCAACTGGGCCAGCGTCTCGACCTCGACCTCGACGAACGCGGCCTGCGCGGCCACGGGCGCCACCGCGCGCAGGGCGGCGGCCACGCCACCGGCCGCGGCGATGTGGTTTTCCTTGATGAGCACCGCGTCGTACAGGCCGATGCGGTGGTTCAGCCCGCCGCCGGTGCGCACGGCGTACTTCTGCGCCAGACGCAGGCCCGGCAGGGTCTTGCGGGTGTCGACGATGCGGGCGCGCGTGCCTTTCACGGCGTCGGCGTACAGCGCGGTCTTGGTGGCGACGGCGCTCAGCAGCTGCAGGAAGTTGAGCGCGGTGCGCTCGGCCGTCAGCAGCGCGCGAGCGCCACCCCGGATTTCGAGCACGGGCTGGTCGGCGGCGCAGCGTTCGCCCTCGCCGCACAGCCAGGTGATGCGCGCCTGCGGATCGAGCCGCCGCACGGTGGCCTCGACCCAGGGCGCGCCGCACACCACGGCGGCTTCGCGCGCGAGCACGCGGGCATGGGCCGTGCGGGAGGCGTCGACCAGCGAGGCGGTCAGGTCGCCGTCGGCGACGTCTTCTTGCAGGGCGCGGGCGACGTCGGACTCGGCCAGCGCGGCGACGGCCGACGCCGAGAAATCAAAGCGAAGGCTCATGTCTCTGGAATCTCTGATTTTCAGGAGGAGTGGCGGGGCACCGAACCGGCTTGCACCGATTCCGGCACCGGGTCGCGCCCGGTCAGCGCCGCCACGGCGTCGCGCGGGCTCACCTGGCCGTCGAGCAGCGCGACCACGCCTTCGGCGATGGGCATCTCGATGCCCAGGCCGCGCGCGCGCTGCACCACGGTGCGGGCGCAGTACACGCCCTCGGCCACGTGGCCCAGCGAATCGACAGCCTGCGCGAGCGTGCGGCCCTGGGCCAGCAGCAGCCCGACCTTGCGGTTGCGCGACAGGTCGCCGGTGGAAGTCAGCACGAGGTCGCCCAGGCCCGACAGGCCCATGAAGGTGTCGGCGCGGGCGCCGAGCGCCAGGCCGAAGCGGGTCATTTCGGCCAGGCCGCGCGTGATCAGCGCCGCGCGGGCGTTGAGCCCGAGCGCGAGGCCGTCGCACAGCCCGGTGGCGATGGCGAGCACGTTCTTCACGGCGCCACCGACTTCGACGCCGACGATGTCGTCGTTGGCGTACACGCGCAGGGCCGGGCCGTGGAAGGCGTCGACCAGCGCATCGCGCACGCCGGCGTGCGGGCTGGCAGCCACCAGCGCGGTCGGACGCCCTTCGGCGACCTCTTGCGCAAAGCTGGGGCCGCTGAGCACGCCCGCCTTCAACTCAGGCGCAACCTGCGCCCAGATTTCGTGGGCGAGCAGGCCAAAGGCGGTGGGAGAGGTGCTGTCGAGCGCGGGCTCGACGCCCTTGCACAGCCACGCCACCGGCACGGTGGTGCCGCGCAGGGCGATCAGCTGTTCGCGCAGCGCGGCCATGGGCGTGGCGACGATGACGAGGTCGGCCCCGGCCTGCGCCTGGGCGATGTCGCCCGCGCGCACGGCCAGCGAGGCCGGCAGGGCCAGTCCGGGAAGGTAGCGGGTGTTTTCACGCGCGGCCGACATGGCGTCGGCCTGGGCGGCGTCGCGCGCCCACAGCGTGACCTCGTGGCGGGCCGCCGCGTTGACTGCGACGGCCGTGCCCCAGGCACCGGCGCCATGAACGCAGATCTTCATCGTGCGCTGGCGGCGTCGTGCGGCCGGTTTACTGGGCCAGGGTGGGTGCAGCCTGGCCGGCGGCCTGGGCTTGCTGCTGCTCGTACATGGCCTGGAAGTTGATTTCAGCCAGGTGCACGGGCGGGAAGCCGCCGCGCTGGATCACGTCGGCCACGTTGCCGCGCAGGTACGGGTAGACGATCTGCGGGCAGGCGATGCCCAGGATCGGACCCATCTGGTCTTCCGGCAGGTTGCGGATCTCGAAGATGCCGGCTTGCTTGGCTTCGACCAGGAACACGGTGCGGTCTTCGATCTTGGTCTGCACGGTGGCCGACACGGTGATCTCGAAGATGCCGTCGGCCACGGGCTGGGCGTCCACGCCGAGCTGGATGTCGACGGTGGGCTGCGTCTGCTCCAGCAGGATCGCGGGCGAGTTGGGTTGTTCGAGCGACAGGTCCTTGAGGTAGACGCGCTGGATCTGGAACACGGGATCTTGGGCTTGCTGGTCGGCCATGGCTGAACTTTCGAGGATCAAAACAATGCCCGCCGGGGAGAGGGTCCCGCAGCGGGCTGCAGATGAGGGAACAAACGATTATCGCCCGACGGCCCGCGCACTTTCGTGACGCCGGACCGCAGCGGGCTTCAGGCGCCTTGCAGCAACGGAACGAGGCCGCCGCGGCTGTCGAGCGCCTGCAGGTCGTCGCAGCCGCCCACGTGGGTGTCGCCGATGAAAATCTGCGGCACCGTGCGGCGCTGGGTGATTTCCATCATGGTGTTGCGGGCTTGCGGGTCGGTGTCGATGCGAATCTCTTCGATCTCTTCGACGCCCTTGGCCTTGAGGATCTGCTTGGCACGCGTGCAGTACGGGCAGAACGCGGTGGTGTACATCTTGACGGCTTGCATGCGCTTTACCTTGGGGAAGAGTTAAGCCTTTTCAACCGGCAGATTAGCCTCTTTCCAGGCCTTGAGCCCGCCAGCCACCGCTTGGGCCTGCTCGTAACCGAGCTTCTTGGCCGTGGCCACGGCGCGCTGGGCACGGGCGCCGGTGGCGCACACCAGCAGCAGCGGCACGTTCTTGTTCTTGACCGTGCCAGCCAGCTTTTCCTCGAGCAGGTTCAGCGGGACGTTCTTGGCGCCGATCATGTGGCCGCCGGCAAACTCTTCGGGTTCGCGCACGTCGACCAGCACCGCGCGCTCGCGGTTGATGAGCTGCACGGCACCCTGGGCCGTGAGCGTGCCACCGCCCGCACCGCGGATCATCGGCCAGGCCAGCATGCCGCCCGAAGTGAGCGCCATCAGGATCAGCATCCAGTTCGCGGTGACGAATTCGATCAATTTCACGGGGGTTCCTTGGATGGCAAACCCGGGATTTTAGAATGCTGGTTTTCCCACGCGCTGCCAAAGGCCTCCGACATGCACAAACTGGTACTGATCCGCCATGGCGAATCGACCTGGAATCTCGAAAACCGTTTCACCGGCTGGACCGACGTCGACCTGACCGAGACCGGCGTCGAGCAGGCCAAGCAGGCCGGCCGGCTGCTCAAGGCCGAGGGCTACGACTTCGACGTGGCCTACACCAGCGTGCTCAAGCGCGCCACCCGCACCCTCTGGCACACGCTCGACGAACTCGACCGCACCTGGCTGCCCGTGGTGCACTCCTGGCGCCTCAACGAACGCCATTACGGCGGCCTGCAGGGCCTGAACAAGGCCGAAACCGCCAAGAAGTACGGCGACGAGCAGGTGCTGGTCTGGCGCCGCAGCTACAGCACCCCGCCGCCGCCGCTGGAAGCCGACGACCCGCGCAGCGAGCGCTCCGACGTGCGCTACGCCAAGCTGTCGCCCGAGCAGATTCCGCTGACCGAGTGCCTGAAGGACACGGTGGCGCGCGTGCTGCCGTTCTGGAACGAGTCGATGGCGCCGGCCATCCGCACCGGCCGCCGGCTGGTGGTGGCCGCCCACGGCAATTCGATCCGCGCGCTGGTGAAGTACCTGGACGGTATTTCGGACGACGCCATCGTCGGCCTGAACATCCCGAACGGCATTCCGCTGGTCTACGAGCTCGACGACGACCTCAAGCCCCTGCGCCACTACTACCTGGGCGATGCCGCCGCCGCCGAAAAGGCCGCCGCCGCGGTGGCGTCGCAAGGCAAGGGCTGAAGACGTAAGCAAAAGAAGAAAACCCGGCCTGCCGGTCCCTCCGTGGAACCCCGGCAGGCAATTTGCTTCCAAGCTGTGTATATTGGTTCGACAGCCGTCGACATACAGGACATTTCACTCATGATGGGCCAGAAACTGAAGATCACCGGCTGGGTCGCCGCCGGCGCCGTTGCTGGCGTCCTGACCACCGTCTCGCTGCAGACGGTCGCGCGAGGTTCGCTCGCGCCGCTCCCCCTCGAGGAACTGCAGCAACTCGCGGCCGTCTTCGGGATGGTCAAGAGCGACTATGTCGAGGCGGTCGATGAGAAGAAACTCATCTCCGACGCCATCTCGGGCATGGTCGCCGGGCTCGATCCGCACTCGCAGTACTTCGACAAGAAGTCCTTCAAGGAATTCCGAGAGGGCACCACGGGCCGCTTCGTCGGCGTGGGCATCGAAATCTCGCAGGAAGACGGCCTCATCAAGGTCGTCTCCCCCATCGAAGGCTCGCCCGCCTTCCGCGCCGGCTTGAAGCCGAACGACCTGATCACCAAGATCGACGACACGGCCGTGCGCGGCCTGTCGCTGAACGAAGCCGTCAAGCGCATGCGCGGCGAGGCCAACACCAAGGTGTTGCTGACCATCTTCCGCAAGGACGAGAGCCGCACCTTCCCGGTCACGATCACGCGCGAGGAAATCCGTACCCAGTCGGTGCGCGGCAAGATGATCGAGCCGGGCTACGGCTGGATCCGCCTGTCGCAGTTCCAGGAGCGCACGGTCGACGACTTCGTCAAGAAGATCGAAGAGCTCTATAAGGAAGACCCGAACCTCAAGGGCCTGGTGCTCGACCTGCGCAATGACCCGGGCGGCCTGCTCGACGCGGCGGTGGCGGTGTCGGCGGCCTTCCTGCCCGAGAACGTCACGGTGGTCACCACCGACGGCCAGCTGGCCGAAAGCAAGTCGATCTACAAGGCGGCGCCCGAGTTCTACCAGCGCCGTTCGGGCAGCGATCCGCTGCGCAACCTGCCGGCAGCGCTCAAGAACGTGCCGCTAGTGGTGCTGGTGAACGAAGGCTCGGCCTCGGCCAGCGAAATCGTGGCCGGCGCACTGCAAGACCACAAGCGCGCCACCATCATGGGCAGCCAGACCTTCGGCAAGGGCTCGGTGCAAACGGTGCGCCCGCTCGGCCCCGACACCGGCCTGAAGATCACCACCGCGCGCTACTACACGCCGAGCGGCACCTCGATCCAGGCCAAGGGCATCGTGCCCAACGTGCTGATCGACGAAAGCGCCGAGGGCAGCCCGTTTGCCGCCCTGCGCATGCGCGAGGCCGACCTCGAGAAGCACCTGGCCAGCGGCCAGGGCCCCGAGGTGAAAGACCCCGAGCGTGAAAAGGCCCGCGACGAAGCCCGCAAGCGCCTCGAGGAAGAAGCCAAGAAGCCGCCGCAGGACCGCAAGGTGCCCGAGTTCGGCACCGACAAGGACTTCCCGTTGGTGCAGGCGCTGAACCGCCTGAAGGGCCAGCCGGTGCTCGTGAGCAAGACGCAGGTCATCGTCGACAACAAGGACGAGAAGAAGGAAAACTGATCCGGCGAGCGGGCCGCACCCTGCGTGCGGTTCGCGCCACCGGCGTTTTTCCTTCATCCGCGAAGTTCCAGGCAGCGCGCATGGACGATCACGACCTGCTGCGCTATTCGCGCCACATCCTCCTTGAGGAATTCGGCATCGACGGCCAGGCGCGCGTCAGTGCCGGACGGGCGCTCGTCATCGGCGCCGGCGGGCTGGGCTCGCCGGTGGCCCTGTACCTCGCGGCGGCGGGGGTCGGCCACATCGTGCTGGTCGACGACGACGAGGTCGATCTCACCAACCTGCAGCGGCAGGTGGCCCACACGCAGGCGCGGGTCGGCCAGTCCAAGGTCGCATCCGCCGCGCAGGCCATGCGCGACATCAATCCCGACATTGCCATCGAGACCCACGCCGTGCGCGCCGACGAGGCGCTGCTGTCACGGCTGGTGGCCGCGGCCGACGTGGTGGTCGATTGCTGCGACAACTTCGCCACCCGGCAGGCCGTGAACCGCGCCTGCGTGGCGCATGCCAAACCGCTGGTGGCGGGCGCGGCGATCCGTTTCGACGGCCAGCTGAGCGTCTACGACACGCGCGACGCCGCCTGTCCCTGCTACGCCTGCCTGTTCCCGCCCGAGGCCAGCTTCGAGGAAACGCGCTGTGCAGTGCTGGGGGTGTTCGGCCCGGTCGTCGGCACCATCGGGACGCTGCAGGCCAGCGAGGCGCTCAAGCTGCTGGCGGGCATCGGCCCGTCGCTGGCGGGCAAGCTGCTGATGTTCGACGGGCGCAGCACGAGTTTCGACACGCTGCGCGTCTCGCGCGACCCGCACTGCGGCGTCTGCGCGCAGCGCCAGACGGCGAGCGCCTGAGCGCCCGCCCCCCTCTTTCTTTTGTGTTTCCTCAGGGCTGACGCGCGCCCTTGGCCCGCGCCGCACCGCGCGACGCAGCGCCTGTCGTGGGCCGGTTCGCCAGCGCCAGCACACCCGAGCAGTCGGCGTTCTCGCCGGGACCCGTCTCGATGGTCGCGGCCAGTGCCAGCAGCGGGTTGATGGCACCGAGCGCCAGCGCTGCAAGACCCCGGCCGGCCAGCGGCCCCACCTCGACACCGCCCCGGGGTGCGCCGAAGGTGCCGCTCACGACCAAGGGCGTGCGCAGCGACAGGAGGTTCGGGCTCTTGGGCTCGGGGCGGACCACGAAGTCCAGCGACTCGGTCGCGAGGTTGGCTTGGCCGGTGGCGGTAAAGACGGCGTTGGTGGTGTCCAGCACCAGCGTGCGCGCGTTCATCACGCCCTTGTTCACGTCGAAGGCCAAGGCCGCGCAGCGCAGTTCGACGTCGCGGTCGCCGCGCAGCAGGAACTTGAGGATGTCGCCGCCCACCAGCGTCGCGAACACGGGCATCAGGTTGCCGAACTGGCCGCGTCCCGACAGCACCGCCATGTCGCCCGACGCGCCGCCGAGCCAGCTGGCCACCGAATTGCCGGCGCCCGAGAGGTTGATGCGCCCGTCGAGCCGGCCGACGCTGTTGCCCGAGTTTTCGAGCTTGGGAATCAGCCGCGCCAGCCGCAGGCCGCGCACGTCGAGCGAGGCGCGGATGTCGGCCGGTGTCTTGGTGGCGTCGATGCGGATCGCGCCCGCGAGCTTGCCGTTGGCCACGCCCAGGTCGAGCGGGTCGAGCGACAACACGCCGTCGGTCAGCTTGATCTTGACGCTGCCGCGGTCCAGCGGCATCTGGCGTACGTTGCGGATGGTTTCGGCGGTGTAGCCCACGTCGGCGTTCATGGCGTGCAGCCGCGCGAAGTCGAAGCGGTGGGTCGGCAGCACCTTGCCGCCGGGCGGGCGCTTGGGCTGGGCCGAGGCGACCGGCGCCACGCCTTCCACCGCATTGGCGGAACGCGCCGTGGGCGGCAGGCCGATCAGCGGGCCGAGGTCGTCCATGTCCATCACGCGGGAGCGCAGCGTGCCCGACAGGCGCGGCACCTTGCCGGCCTGATCGAAGCTCATGTCGCCGCCGATGTCCGACAGGCCCAGCCGGCCGGTGAGCCCCGCCGCCTCCCAGAGCTTGCCGCGCTTGCGCAGGCCGCCGCTCAGGGCATAGGGCGGGGTCTGAGGCAGCACGACGCCGATCAGCGGGTACAGCGCGCTCAGCGTCTGGCCCTTGACCTGGAATCGGGCATCGATGCCGTCGAAGCCCGCCAGTTGCGCCACGGTGCCGCTGGCCTTGAGCTTCGTCTGGCCGGCGGCGGCGTCGATCTCGAGCGGGAACGGCGGCGCACCGGCGGCGTTGATCTGCAGCACATTGCCGGTGCGCCCGCTCGCCGTGAGCGGCTGGCCCTGGTAGCGGCCCTTGATGCGGTAATGCAGCGGCAGCTCGCCGCGGTTGCTGTCGTAGTCGAGGTCGGCATGCACGTCGACGCCCAGGTGCGCGGCCAGGAAGTCGACGGCGCCCTTGTCGACCTGGATCAGGCCGATGGTGGGCACGGTGCCGGTGTCCGAGGTGTCCTTGCCGAAGGCCCAGGTGCGGCGCCCGTCGGGCTCCATCTGCAGGCCCACGGTGGGCGCGGTCAGCGCCAGGCTCGGAATGACCACCCGCCTGTCGATCAGCGGCCACAGCCGGATCTCGAAGCTCGCGCGCTCGGCCTTCACCAGATAGGGATCGCGCGCCCATTCGGGGTTGGCAAACTCGATGCCGTCGAAGTTGATGGTGGCGGCTTTCCAGCCCAGGTCCACGTCGAGGCGGCGGGTGATCTCGAACTTGCGCCCCGTCTTCTCGCTCACGAAGCGGTTGAGCGGCTCGCGCAGCGTGTCCCACGGAAAGAAGGCGACGAGCAGCGCAAGCGCGGCCAGCAGGACGGCGACCAGCAGCACGAAGGCCGCCAGCAGCTTCTGCCAGCGCGGCCGGGCGCGAAGGGATTGGGTTGCCATGGTCGATTCTTACCCGGAAGCGCACCCGGGCCGGGTCGGCGGCGGGCCGCAGACCCCGTGCGGCTTGGCCTACGGGAAGGCGCAAGGCAGCGCCGGGACAGCCGCCTGCACAGGCGTCGGAACCCGCCTACAACGCGCGGCCCTCGAACCCTTCATGATCCGGTGCGGGAAAGCCTCAACGTCCATGGGCAGGCTCTCTCCTCCACAGGGCGCTTGGACATGAGCACCTGCCCACCTCAGAGGAAGCGCGGTTCGGCATGGATTCCAGATTGCAGACCTACGTTGTCGAAGACAACCCCACGATCCGTGAAAACCTCATCGGCACTCTGGAAGAGCTCACCTGCACCACGGTCGTCGGCTTTACCGACAACGAGCAGCACGCACGCGACTGGCTGCGCGACCACGCCGACGAGTGGCACCTGGCCATCGTCGATCTCTTTCTCAAGCAAGGAAGCGGCCTGGGCATCCTCCAGGCCTGCCGGTCGCGCAAGCCCGGCCAGACGGTGGTGGTGCTCAGCAACTATGCGACGCCCGACATCCGGCGCCGCTGCGCCGAGTTCGGGGTCGACGCGGTGTTCGACAAGTCGAACGAGATCGACGCACTGGTCGACTTCTGCATCCGCCAGGCCGCCGCGCTGCGGCCCGCGCCCGGCGATGCCTAGCCGGGGCTCAATCGATGAGCTTGTTCTTCAGGGCGTAGTAGGTCAGGTCGCTGTTGGACGACAGGTTCATCTTCTCCATCAGCCGCGTGCGGTAGGTGCTCACCGTCTTCACCGACAGCGACAGCGTCTTGGCGATGTCGCCCGCGGTCTCGCCCTTGGCCAGCTTCAGGAACACCTGGAACTCGCGCTCCGAGAGTTGCTCGTGCGGCGCGGCGTCGTCCTTGCGGTCGAGCTGGCGGGCCAGCAGTTCGGCCACGGCGGGCGTGATGTAGCGCCGGCCCAGCGAAATGGTGCGAATGGCGTTCACGATCTCGATGGGATCGCACTCCTTGTTGAGGTAGCCGCTCGCGCCCTGACGGATCAGGTTCATCGCGTAGTGCTCCTCGGGGTAGCCGCTGAGGATCAGGATGCCCACGTCCGGCGCCTTGGCGCGGATCATGGCCAGGGCATCGATGCCGCTTTGCCCCGGCATGGACAGATCCATCACCAGCACGTCCAGTTCGGTGGTGCGCACCAGTTCGATGGCTTCGCGGCCGCTCGCTGCCTCGCCCGCCACGCGCAGGTCCACGTGCTCGGAGAAGAACTGCCGGAGGCCCGATCGCACGATGGCGTGGTCGTCCACAATTCCAATTTTGATCATCTGTTACTTTCGTCGTTGTGCTGCACAGGTGGAAGCCGCAGCATGCCGGTCCCTGATTGTTATCAATTATTCACGAAGTTGCATTGAATGCGACCCTGAAGGTGTCATGCACTGGTTAGCCCCTCAAAAAATGGCCATGAGCCTCCTGCTCGCGGCGCTGGCCGCACTGGCCCTCGTGGGCATCAACGAGGCAGGATACCGGCAGTCGAGCCGCGCGCTGGCGGACATCGACGAGGCGCAGCAGATCCGCGGCGCGCTCAACCAGATTCTGCAGAACATGCTGGACGCCGAAACCGGCCAGCGCGGCTTCCTGCTCACGGGCGAAGCGGCCTACCGCCAACCCTACGACATCGCGGTCAGGCAGGTGGACGGCAACCTGGCGACGCTGCGCCAGCTGTATGCCGAGCGCCCGGCCGAGCGGGCCCAGCTGTCCGAACTCTCGAAGCATGTGCTGCGCAAGATCGCCGAGATGGACATGAGCGTGCGGCTGCGCCACGAGGGCAACGAGGACGCCTGGAAGTTCGTCATGACCACCGACGTCGGGCGCGAGGAGATGGAAGCCATCCGTGCCACCGCCAACGCGCTGGTGAAGGCCAGCAACACCACGCTGCAGGCCGGCCAGCAGCAGGTGATGAAGTCGCTGCAACTGGCGCGCATCGGCACCGGCATCGTCGCACTGGCCGCGCTGATCGCCTTCTTCCTGTACCTGCGCCAGACGCACGCGCTGCGCTCTGTCGGCGAGCGCCAGCAGGAGGCGCTGCAGCGCGAACGCAATGCCCTCGAAGACGAGGTGCGCGAGCGCACCGCCTCGCTGGGCGAGCTCGCCACCCACCTGCAGGACGTGCGCGAGACCGAGCGCGGCTATCTGGCGCGCGAGCTGCACGACGAACTGGGCTCGCTGCTCACGGCCGCCAAGCTCGATGTGGCGCGGCTGAAGTCGCGGCTGGCCGACTCACCCGACGCGATCCAGCGGCTGCAGCATCTGACCGAACTGCTCAACAGCGGCATTGCGCTGAAGCGCCGCATCATCGAAGACCTGCGGCCCTCGTCGCTCTCCAACCTCGGGCTGGTCGCCTCGCTGGAAATCCTGGGACGCGAGTTCGGGGAGCGCTCGGGGCTGGAGATCGAGATGGCGCTGGAGCCCGTGACCATGGACGAGTCGCGCCAGCTCACGATCTACCGCATGGTGCAGGAGAGCCTGACCAACATCGGCAAGTACGCCGAGGCTACCGAAGCCACCATCGTGCTGAAGAACTACGCCAACCACGTGATCGTGGAGGTGGCGGACAACGGCAAGGGCTTCGACGCGCAGCGCATGCGCCCTTCGACGCACGGCCTGGCGGGCATGCGCCACCGGGTCGAGGCGGCGCGCGGCAAGCTCACCATCACCTCGACACCCGGGCAAGGCACGCGGCTCAGCGCGATGCTGCCGGTGGTGAAGCCGGCGGCCTCCGACACCGCCGCGCCGCGCGCGGCCTGACGGGCGGTGGCATTTCTTCACGCCCCGGCCTGCGGCGACTCGGTCGCCTCCTACGCTCCCCCGCCCCGGTCGCTGACAGGGCCGTCGCGGCCCTGCCCTTAAGGTGGGTCCTGTGTCATCCGGCACCGGGCCGCTTCCTCACCGATGCGCCCCGATGCACGGCTTCAAACCACAAAGAGGGAAGCCTCGAAGGAGTTCCGCATGCTGCACTACGCCGTGGTATTTCTGGTCATCGCACTCATCGCCGCCGTGTTCGGCTTCGGTGGCATCGCTGCCAGCGCGGTGGGTATTGCCAAGGTCCTTTTCATCATCTTCGCCGTGCTCGCCATCGCCAGCTTCCTGGCCGGCTTGCTACGACGCAAGTAGCGTAGTTACGATCCACAGGCTCCCGCATTTCATCTTCCCGGAAAGGACTCTCCCATGAACACGACCAAGACCCCTTCGCAACTCGCCGACGACGCGCGCCAGACCGCCCACGAGGCGGCCGAAACGACCCGCGCCTACGCTCAGAACGCGGTGAATGCGGCGGGCGAAAAGGTCCGCGAATTGCGCCGCGACGCCGAGCCTGCCGTCGAGCAACTGGCCGCCCGCGTGCAGCAGGCCGTGCAGCGCGGCCTCGATGCCGCCTCGACCACCAGCGCCCGCGCCCAGCGCCGCATCGAACAGGCCGCCGACGTGACGGGCCGCTACATCTCCGACCAGCCCGTGCGCTCGGTGCTGCTGGCCGCTGCCGCCGGTGCCGCCATCACGGCGCTGATCGTGCTGGCCAGCCGCCGCAGCCGCGACGACTACTGATCCGTTGCATCGCCACTGACCGACCGACCGACCGACTCCCCGCCCGACCACCCTCGCACATGCTTCATCCGATCTTTTCGACGGTGCTCGGGCACCCGGGGCTCATTGCCGATCACCTCGCCAACTACGCCGCCCTGGTCCGGCAGGAGAGTGCGGAGGCGGGGCGCGGCCTCATGGCACGCCTCATCGCAGGCGTGCTGGCGGTGGCCACCGCCGTGCTTGCACTCGGGCTGATCGGCGTGGCCGTGCTGCTCGGCGTGTTGCACGGCAGCTTCCATTGGGTGCTGGTGGCCGTGCCTGCGGTCGCCGTGGTGATCGCGGCGATCTGCGCCTGGATCGCCGCCCGCCCGAGTCCGAACTATGGTTTCGACGATCTGCGGGCCCAGTTGGCCGCCGACGTCGAAGCGCTGCATGTCGCCGGAGCCCGCCATGAGCAGCACTGATCCCCGCCGCACTGCCGCATCGCAGCTCACCCCGCAGCAGCGGCTGGCCCTCTCGCGCCGGGCGCTCGTGCGGCAACTGAACGGCGAGGAGCCTGAGGCCCCGGCGCCGCGCCGCGCCTTCGATGGCGACGACGCCGGCGACGATCTCGAATACGCGCACCACGACACCGGCACGGGCGAATCATCCGCTTCGCCGGGGCGCCGCCGCAACGTCTGGAGCGCCATGGCGCGCGGCGTGATGCAGCGCTGGTGGCGCCGCCATCCCGCGCACGCGGCCGGCCAACTGGCCCGCCCCCTGCTCGAACATTACGCCCGCACGGAACCGGTCAAGCTCATGGCCGCCGCGGCGGCCACGGGCTCGCTGCTGGTGCTCGTGCGCCCGTGGCGACTGCTCTCGGCCACGGCCGTGATCGCGGCCGTGCTCAAGACCTCCGACGTGGCCGATCTGGTCAACACGCTGATGCAGAAGCCCGCGCGGCCGTCGCGGCAAGACCCGCCCTGACCCCGCGCCCGCTGCACGCACCCAAGAAAAAGCCCGGTCGAACCGGGCTTTTTGCTGGGCGCAGCGGAAGGACCGGTCAGCCCTTCACTTCAAGCTGGTTGTCCACCGACTTCACGCCTTGCACGGCCTTGGCGATCTCCTCGGCGCGCGACTTGGCGGCGGCCGTCGGGGCCGGGCCCTTGAGGCTCACGGCGCCGCCCTTGGTGTCGACGTCGATCTTGATCGCGCTCAGGTCTGGGTCCTTGGCCAGGCCAGCCGAAACCGAGGCGGTGATGGCGGCGTCGTCGACTGTCGCGCTCACGGCGGCGGAGGCGTCCTTGGCGGCTTCCTTCACATCGGCCGTGGCGCCGGCCATGCCGGTCTTGGCATCGGCCGCGGCCTGTTCGGACTTGGCCTTGGCATCGGAGGCCGCCTGCTCGGTCTTGGCGACGGCGCTGTCGAGCTTCTCGCCTGCCGTCTGGTTGCCCGGCTTGTCGCAGGCGGCCAGGGCCAGCGCGGCACCGGCGGCAAACACGGCCAGCCAGGTGCGCGAGGCGGCAAAGGGCGCGAGGGAATGGTTCGATGTTGTCATGGGTAATCCTCCTTCGATCAGGGGTGCGTGGACCGGCTGGTCCACTCCCGACAATCTATTCCCCTCCCCCTGCGCACGGGCGGCGCCACAGCCCCGAAGCGCTGTAGGACAAGCAAGCGAGGGCAAGCCGCTCAGGCGCTGACGATCCAGCCTTCGAGCGGGTCCATGGCCCACGGCAATCCGTAGCCAGGCCCGGGAGTGTCGGCACGCTGACGGGCCCACGCGGCCTGCAGCAGGCACAGCACCGCATCGAGCTCGTCGCCCTTGGCATCGGCCCTCAATCCGTCGCGCTGCGCGGCGGTGAGTTCGAGCCGCAGGCCCAGGCGTGTCTGCCCGGCCTCGAGTGCGGCCAGCAGGTCGGCGCGCGCCACCTCGCGCTCGGGCGACTGGCGCGCAAGCTCGTCGCTCTTGTAGCTGCGCCGGCCGATGAGTTCGCGCGCCAGCAGGCCTGGGTAGGCCTCCAGCGCGATGCGGTCCGGGTGCGCGCCGGCGTGCAGACCTGGCAGCGTGGCTCCCGCCGCGAGCAGGCGCGGCACGCCGGCGTGCAGCATGTAGGCGACGGGCGGGTTCACCCACTTCATCGACGGACTCGACCCCGCCGGCGCATCGGTCGCACGGTGTGCGAACTTGCCGCCAATGGGACGCGCTGCGCAGAAGGCGGCGAAGGTGTCGCGAATCTCGGCGCGGCTCAGGGCGGCGTAATGGGCGATCAGCGCGTCCCATGCCGTGGGCCAGCGCAGGTGTTCCACCAACTCGCGCGGCAGGCCGAAGGGAAAGTCGAAGCCGCCGACCCAAGCGGGCGTGCTGCTGTCGAGCCACTGGCCCCAGGCGTCGAGCGCGGCGAAGCGGTGCAGACGGGTCAGCGCGACGATGCCCGGACCTGCCATCTCGCCGACAGCCACGACGATGGGTTTGCGGGCGGTCGGTGCGCTCGAGAAATCGCAGCCGAAGAGCATCGCCCGCCTTCGGTCAACCCAGGGCGAGCGCGATCACGCCGGCCGCGATGAACAGCGCGCCCAGCAGACGCAGCATGCGATCGCCCTCGCGCAACAGGTGCCCGCCGATGAGTGCGGCGAACAGCATCGAGACCTCGCGCGCCGGCGCGACGTGCGAGATGGGCGCCTGCTGCACCGCGTACAGCACGAGCACGTACGAGACGGGGCTGATCGCCGCCACCAGCAGCGCGTACTTCCACTGCTCGCGCCACATGCGCGCGGTGGTCGCGCGGTCTTGCAGCGCGGCGGGCAGCAGCAGCACGAGGCGCACGAAGTTGCTCATGTAGTCGAGCAGGATCGGCGACATCGCAAGGAACTTGACGGCGTAGCTGTCGGTGATCGTGTAGGCCGCGATGAAGGCGCCGGTCAGCACGCCGTAGCGCAGGCCCTTCTGCACGCGCTCGCGCTGCACCGGGTCGTGCTTCTTGTGAAAGAGGCGCGGACCACCCGCCACCAGGAACACGCCGAGCACCACGCCGAAGATGCCCGCCACGCCGACGAGGCTGATCTTCTCGCCAAGGAACAGGATCGCGACCAGCGACGACAGCAGCGGCCCCGAGCCGCGTGCCAGCGGATAGACCACCGTGAGATCGGACTTGCGGTAGCCGCGCAGCAGCACGACGTAATAGAAGACGTGCAGCACGCCGCTCAGCACGATGAAGGCCCACTCCTTCGTGCCCCAGGTCGGCACGACGCTCCAGCCAAGCGTGATGCCCACGGGCGCCCACACGACGGCCATGAACACGCCGCTCTGGAACGCGAAACGCGCGTCGCCGTTCGCCTTCTTGGCGGCGATGTTCCAGCTGGCGTGAATGACGCCGGCCAGCAGGATCAGCGCAAAAGCGGAGAGCGGCACCCCGGTGGAACCGGGATCAGTGGCGGCCGACGATGGCGGCCGTGGCCATCAGTTCCTCGAGCAGCGCGAGGGAAACCTTGCCCGAGACCTTGTACGGATCGAGCTCGGGCTTCTCGGAGTACTTCAGCAGCGTCGAGGCGTTGAGCTTCGACAGGTTGACCTGCCCCATCGTCCAGCCGCCGAAGCGGCGCTCGGAGATCTCTTCGTAGTGCAGCAGCACCACGTCCTTGTGGCGCGCATCGCGCTGGATGTGGCCGTAGAGATCGCTGATGGCGTCGCGCCCGCCCTCGATGGCCTGCAGGAAGGTGCCGGCGCCGTAGCAGAGGATGCCGGTGATGCCGCAGGCCGGGTTGTGCGTGCGCGATTTTGCGAGGATCGCCTCGATGGCTTCGGGGCTGGTATCGACGGCGCGGCTGGCGTAGAGAAGGCGGACCAGCATGGCTCAGCTCTTTCGTGGCAGGAGGGAGAGAAATTCGCGGCGCAGGCTCGGGTCCTTGAGGAACACGCCGCGCATGACGGAGTTGATCATCTTGCTGTCCATTTCCTTCACGCCGCGCCAGGCCATGCAGAAGTGCTCGGCTTCCATGACCAGCGCCAGGCCGTCGGGCTGCGTCTTTTCCTGGATCAGGTCGGCCAGCTGCACCACGGCTTCTTCCTGGATCTGCGGGCGCCCCATGACCCATTCGGCCAGGCGCGCGTACTTCGACAGGCCGATCACGTTCGTGTGCTCGTTGGGCATCACGCCGATCCAGAGCTTGCCGATGATCGGGCAGAAGTGGTGCGAGCAGGCGCTGCGCACGGTGATCGGGCCGACGATCATCAGCTCGTTCAGGTGCTCGGCGTTGGGGAACTCGGTGAGCGGCGGCGGCGGTACGTAGCGGCCGCGGAACACCTCGTTGAGGTACATCTTGGCCACGCGGCGCGCGGTGTTGTCGGTGTTGTGGTCGTTCTCGACGTCGATGACGAGGCTGTCGAGCACGCCCTTCATCTTGACCTCGACCTCGTCGAGCAGCGACTCCAGTTCGCCCGGTTGGATGAACTCGGCGATGTTGTCGTTGGCGTTGAAACGCTTGCGCGCTGCATTCAGTCGCTCGCGGATCTTGACGGAGACGGGCGTGCCCTCGTCATCGTCTTTTCGATCGGGAAGCGGTTCGACGTCGGTTTTCCTCAGCATGGCGGGGATCGTACCAGTGAATGGCTCCAGGGGATTCGGGCTGCAACGCCCGCCCCTTCTCAGAGCAATGCTATCAATTAGGTAGCGAGAAGTCAGCTACCAGCGGGAGGTGGTCAGACATGCGGGCCCAGATCGGGCCGCGCGGTACCGAGCAGGCCAGCGGTTCGAGCTGGCGGCCGTAGACGAAATCGAGCTGCGCCACCGGCAGCCGCGACGGATACGTGAGCGTGCGCGGGCCGCGCAGGTCGCTGGCGTCGCGCAGGCCCATGGCGTTCATGGCGTAGCGCATGCGCGCGCCCCAGTCGTTGAAATCGCCGGCCACCACCACGGCCTCGTCGACCGGCACCTCGCGCTCGATGAACTCCCGCAGCCGCGCCACCTGCCGCACGCGGCTGCCCTTGATGAGCCCCAGGTGCACCACGATGGCGTGAATCGGACGGCCTTCCACTTCGATCACCGCGTGCAGCAGGCCGCGCTGTTCAAAGCGGTGGTCGGAAATGTCCTGGTGGCTGGTGCGGATCACCGGCCAGCGCGTGAGCAGCGCATTGCCGTGCTCGCCGTGGCGCGTGACGGCATTGGTCTCGTAGACGGCCGTGTAGCCCTCGGGCGCGAGAAAGTCGGCCTGCGGCAGTTCGGGCCAGCGCGGAAAGCGCGCGGCGGCCTGCCGGTTCATCTTGCGCACCTCCTGCAGGCAGACGATGTCGGCATCGAGCTGCTCGATGGCGTGGCCCAGGTTGTGGATCTCAAGCCGGCGCGCCGGCCCGATCCCTTGGACACCCTTGTGGATGTTGTAGGTCGCGACCCGGAGGTTGTGCGTTGCTGCTGCTGCCGGTGGGTTCATCGCGCAAATTCTGGCAGCAACAGAATGGCTTCGGCGTTCGACGGGGAAAAACACGCATCGGCCGCCTCGCGGTACGGCAGCCATTGCCAGTCGGTATGCTCGCGCACGGCGAGCACGGGCGTCAGGCGCTCGGGCACGCACAGGCCGAACAGGTGCTCGGTGTTGTGGGTGATGCCGGGCGCGTAGCGGGAGCGCCATCCGGGGTAGATCTCGTAGATGTTGCGCAGCTGCCAGTCGATCAGCTGCGACGCCAGCGGCGTGCCCTCGCCGCACTGGATGCCTGTTTCCTCGGCCACTTCGCGCGCCGCGGTGAGCATGAGCGGCTCGTCGAGGGCGTCCTTGCTGCCGGTGACAGATTGCCAGAACTCGTGGGCATCCGCACGCCGGATCAGCAGCACGTCGAGCGCGGGCGTGTGGATCACGACCAGCACCGATTCGGGGATCTTGAAGGGGCGCGGATCAGAAACCACTGAGCACAGCATCCAATGCGGCTGCCACCTCACCAGCGCGGGGAGCGAGCGAAGCGACTGGTTTCTTGAGAAGTCTTGCTGAGAGAGGGGCCGCCAGGTGCGGCATCAAGGACAACGTCTCTCCATCCATTTCAACTGTCGGGCACAAGTTGACCGGTGCTTGGCGCGCACCAACGCGAAACACGGGAATGACAAGGCGCGTCGACAAATGATCGAGCAGGCCGCTTTGCACATCAACGACGTAGGGAACCGTCCGGCGCGCCTCGAGCCGAGGGTTCTCGTAGATGTCGAACTGTGCCATTCAAGGCGCGTCCTGCCAGGCCACCATGCCCTCGCACCACAGCCCGTGCTTCTCCACCAGTTCGTTCTGTGCGGCGATCCAGTCCTTGTATTCCGCATTGAACTCGCGCCTGCGCTGCGCCATCGATTTCTTTTGCTCCAGCGCTTCGAGTTCCGCAAAGCGCGCCGCAGAAACAAGAACGACCGCCACGCGGTCGTTCTTCATCACGTGCACCGGTTCGCGCTCGGCCTGGCCGAGGTAGTAGCCGAATCGGTTCTTGGCTTCGGTGGCGGTGATCTGCATGGCGGGCTCCGGGGAATGATTAGCCATTTTAGCCAATCACCCTGCCCGAGCCAACCGGCCGGCCTCAGGCCGCGGCTTGCGGCGTGTTGCGCAGCTTGATGTGCAGTTCGCGCAGCTGCTTCTCGTCGACCGGGCTCGGCGCCTGCGTCAGCAGGTCTTGCGCGCGCTGGGTCTTGGGGAAGGCGATCACGTCGCGGATCGACTCGGCGCCGGTCATGAGCATGACGAGGCGGTCCAGGCCGATGGCAATGCCGCCGTGCGGCGGAGCGCCGTACTGCAGCGCGTCCAGCAGGAAGCCGAACTTGAGCTGCGCGTCCTCGGCGCTGATCTTCAGCGCGCGGAACACCTTGCTCTGCACCTCCTCGCGGTGAATACGCACCGAACCGCCGCCCATCTCGATGCCGTTGAGCACCATGTCGTAGGCCTTGGCGATGCATTTCTCGGGCGCGGTGTCCATGAGGTCTTCGTGGCCGTCCTTCGGTGCGGTGAACGGGTGGTGCACGGCGCTCCAGCGCTGGCCTTCCTCGTCGAACTCGAACATCGGGAAGTCGACCACCCACAGCGGCGCCCAGCGGTCCTCGAAGAGGCCAGCCTTCTTGCCGAAGGCGCTGTGGCCGATCTTCACGCGCAGCGCGCCGATGGCGTCGTTGACGACCTTTTCCTTGTCGGCACCGAAGAACAGGATGTCGCCGTTGCGGGCACCCGTGCGGGCGATGATCTCGGCCAGCGTGGCGTCGTCGAGGTTCTTGACGATCGGGCTCTGCAGGCCTTCGCGGCCGGCGGCTGCGTCGTTGACCTTGATGTAGGCCAGGCCCTTGGCACCGTAGATCTTCACGAATTCTTGATAGGCGTCGATCTCGCCGCGCGACAGGCCGCCCTCGGCACCGCCGCCGGGCACGCGCAGTGCGACGACGCGGCCGCCAGCCATGGTGGCGGCGTTCGAGAACACCTTGAACTCGACGCGCTTCATCAGTTCGGTGAGTTCGGTGAATTCGAGCTTGACGCGCAGGTCGGGCTTGTCCGAACCGTACTTGAACATCGCGTCGGCGTAGCTCATGGTCGGGAACACCGGCAGGTCGATGTCCGCGGCGTTGCGGAACATGGTGCGGACCATGCCTTCGAACATCTCGCGGATTTCTTCTTCGGCGAGGAACGAGGTCTCGATGTCGATCTGCGTGAATTCAGGCTGGCGGTCGGCGCGCAGGTCTTCGTCGCGGAAGCACTTCACGATCTGGTAGTAGCGGTCGTAGCCGGCCACCATCAGCAGCTGCTTGAACAGCTGCGGCGACTGCGGCAGCGCGAAGAAGCTGCCGTCGTGCACGCGGCTGGGCACGAGGTAGTCGCGCGCGCCTTCGGGCGTGGACTTGCCGAGCATCGGGGTCTCGATGTCGATGAAGCCGTTGGCGTCGAGGAACTTGCGCGTTTCCATCGTCACCTTGTAGCGCAGCATCATGTTGCGCTGCATGGCCGGGCGGCGCAGGTCGAGCACGCGGTGCGTGAGGCGGGTGGTTTCCGACAGGTTGTCGTCGTCCAGCAGGAACGGGGGCGTGACCGACGGGTTCAGCACCTTCAGTTCGTGGCACAGCACTTCGATCTTGCCGCTCTTGAGGCTGTCGTTGGTCGTGCCCTCGGGGCGCGAACGCACGAGGCCGGTGATCTGCACGCAGAACTCGTTGCGCAGGTTCTCGGCCACGGCGAAGGTCGAGGCGCGGTCGGGATCGCACACCACCTGCACATAACCTTCGCGGTCACGCACGTCGATGAAGATCACGCCGCCGTGGTCGCGGCGACGGTTGACCCACCCGCACAGGGTGACGGTCTGGCCCAACAGGGCTTCGGTCACAAGACCGCAATAGTGAGTACGCATGGCCATAGAAAGGACTTCCGGCGCCGTCGTGGCGCGTTCGTTTTTATGAGTGGGATGGCTTGATCGCCACCGAGGAGGGGCCGCCTGGAACGACCACGCCCATCGAGACGATGTACTTGAGCGCTTCGTCCACGCTCATCTTCAGTTCGACGCAGTCGCTGCGCTTGAGCATGACGAAGTAGCCGCCGGTGGGGTTGGGCGTGGTCGGCACGTAGACGCTGAGGAATTCCTCGCTGCCCAGGTGCTCGGCCACCTCGTTGCCCGGCGCGCCGGTCACGAAGGCAATGGTCCACACGCTCTCGCGCGGCCACTGGATCAGCACTGCAGTGCGAAAGGCGTTGCCGTTCTCGGAGAACAGCGTGTCCGACACCTGCTTGACGCTCGAGTAGATCGAGCGCACGACCGGAATGCGCCGCACCACGGCGTCGCCCCAGCCGAGCAGGCGCTTGCCGACGAAGTTGCTCGCAATGGCGCCGACCACCAGCAGGATGGCCAGCGTGAGCAGCACGCCGAGCCCGCGGATGTTGTTGTCGTACAGCCAGCGCTGCCAGGCGCCCGGCAGCACCCACAGCGTCTGGTCGAGCGTGTCGATGATCCACTTCAGCACCGCCAGGGTGATGAACAGCGGAACGATCACCAGCAAGCCGGAGAACAACCATTTGCGCAGGGCGGACATGAAAGGGTTCCGTCAGTCGCCGCTCTTGGCCGCAGCCGGGGCAGCCGGAGCAGCGGGGGCCGGCGCGGGCGCCGGTGCGGGGCTGGAAGCGGAGGACGAAGAAGGCGCATCGGCCGACTTGGCACCGTCGCCGGAAGCAGCGGGCGCGGTGGTGGTGGCCTCGGACTTCTTGCCGCCGCCCTCGCGGAAGTCGGTCACGTACCAGCCCGAGCCCTTGAGCTGGAAGCCGGCGGCCGTGACCTGCTTTTCAAATGCGCTCGCACCGCATTCCGGGCACACCGAGAGCGGCGCGTCCGACATCTTCTGCAGAACGTCCTTGGCAAAGCCGCAGGAACTGCACTTGTAGGCGTAAATGGGCATGGGAATCGGGGTGGAAATGAGCGACGCAGCTGCCGCTCGCAAAGCCCTCGATTATAGGGGCGACCCCGCCCGCAAGGGCCGCAGGGGTGCGGCCCTGCCCGCGGTCAGGCCGGCTCGGTCGCCAGGAGGCGGTGCGGCGTGTGAGTGTTCGCTATCCATTGCGGCAGCAGCGAGCCGATGACCATGCCCGCGAACGCGGACAGCACACCGGCCAGCTGCGCCGGGAATGCGGCTCCCCAGGGCATCGCCATGAACAGCAGCCAGACGCCGATGCCGCACGCAATCGACGCGATGGCCCCCTGGGTGGTGGCGCGGCGCCAGTACAGGCCGCACACCAGCGGCACGAAGGCCCCGACCAGCGGCACCTGGTAGGCGCCCGACACCAGTTCGTAGATCGGCGTGCCCTGCATGCGGATCGCGTAGGCCAGCACGGCGGCGCTGAACAGCAGCACCGTGATGCGCATGGTCATCAGGTTCTCGCGGTCGGTGCCGGCCGGGCGAAACTGGCGCCAGATGTTCTCGGTGAAGGTGACGCTGGGCGCCAGCAAGGTGGCCGAGGCCGTCGACTTGATGGCCGACAGCAGCGCGCCGAAGAACAGCACCTGCATCACGAACGGCATCTTCTGCAGCACCAGCGTGGGCAGCACCTTCTGCGGATCTTCCTTCAGCAGCACAGCGACCTCGTCCGGCATGATGAGGAGCGCGCTGGCCACAAGGAACATCGGCACGAAGGCGAACAGGATGTAGGCCACGCCGCCGATCACCGGGCCGCGCGTCGCGGCCTTGACGCTGTTGGCCGACATCACGCGCTGGAACACGTCCTGCTGCGGAATGGAGCCCAGCATCATCGTGATGGCCGCGGCAAAGAAGAACACCATGTCGTGCCAGTTGGGCTCGGGCCAGAACTTGAAGAGGTCCTTGCTGACCGCGAAGGCGATCACCTTGTCGGCGCCGCCGGCCATGTCGCCCGCGAACATCGCGATGACCGCCAGGCCGACGACCAGGATGATCATCTGGATGAAGTCGGTCACGGCCACCGACCACATGCCGCCGAACAGCGTGTAGGCCAGGATCGAGACCACGCCGATCACCATGCCCACCGGGATGCTGATGGCGCCGGCCGACAGCACGTTGAACACCAGCCCCAGCGCCGTGACCTGCGCCGACACCCAGCCCAGGTAGCTCAGCATGATGATCAGCGAGCAGGCCACTTCCACGCTGCGGCCGTAGCGCTCGCGGTAGTAGTCGCTGATGGTCAGGAGCGTCATGCGGTACAGCTTGCCCGCGAAGAACAGGCCCACCAGGATCAGGCAGGTGCCCGCGCCGAACGGGTCTTCGACCACGCCGCCCAGGCCGCCCTCGATGAACTTGGCCGGAATGCCGAGCACCGTCTCGGACCCGAACCAGGTCGCGAAGGTGGTCGTGATGATCATGAACAGCGGCAGGTGCCGCCCCGCGATCGCGAAGTCGGTGGTGTTCTTCACCCGCTTGGCCGCATACAGGCCGATGGCGATGGTGACCAGCAGATAGACGATGACCAGCGTCAGCAACACGGCGAAACTCCTCCAGCCTCTAGAACAAGCGCACGCGCAGCAGCAGTTGCATGGCGAGCAAACCAAGGACGAATCCGACGCCGCCATAAAGAATGGCCTGCAGCAGCCGGTTGGTGCGCTTCTGCGCGGCCAGCAGTTCCAGCAACTCGCGGCGGTGATCGGGCGGCCGATTTTCCAGGAAATCGTGCAGCAGACGCGGCAATTGCGGCAGCAATTTCGCGTAGCGCGGCGCCTCGGCCCGCAGCTGCTGGAACAGCTTCTTCGGCCCGATCTGGTCGACCATCCACTTCTCGAGGAAAGGCTTGGCCGTGGCCCAGAGGTCGAGCTCGGGGTCGATGCTGCGGCCCAGTCCCTCGATGTTCAGCAAGGTCTTCTGCAGCAGCACGAGCTGCGGCTGGATCTCGACGTGGAAGCGGCGCGAGGTCTGGAACAGGCGCATCAGCACCATGCCCAGCGAGATTTCCTTCAGCGGCCGGTCGAAGTACGGCTCGCACACGGTGCGGATCGCGGCCTCGAGTTCGTCGATGCGCGTGCCCTGCGGCACCCAGCCGCTCTCGAGGTGCAGCTCGGCCACGCGCTTGTAGTCGCGTCGGAAGAAGGCCGCGAAGTTCTGCGCGAGGTACTCCTTGTCGGACTCCGTGAGCGTGCCGATGATGCCGAAATCGAGCGAGATGTAGCGCCCGAACGTCTCGGGCGCCAGGCTCACCTGGATGTTGCCCGGGTGCATGTCGGCATGGAAGAAACCGTCGCGGAACACCTGCGTGAAGAAGATCGTCACGCCGTCGCGCGCGAGCTTGGGAATGTCGACGCCGGCCGCGCGCAGCTTCTCGAGCTGGGCAATGGGCACGCCGTTCATGCGCTCCATCACGATGACCTCGGGGTGGCAGAAGTCCCAGAACATCTCGGGGATCAGCACCAGGTCGAGCGAGGCCATGTTGCGGCGCAGCTGCGCGGCGTTGGCCGCCTCGCGCACGAGGTCGAGCTCGTCGTGCAGGTACTTGTCGAACTCGCCGACCACCTCGCGCGGCTTCAGGCGCTTGCCGTCGGGCGAGAGCTTTTCGATCCAGCCGGCCATCATCGCCATCAGGGCCAGGTCCTTCTCGATCACGCCGCGCATGTTGGGGCGCAGCACCTTCACCGCCACGTCGCGGATCTCCCCCTGGTTCGTGCGAATAGTCGCGAAGTGCACCTGCGCGATCGAGGCGCTCGCAATCGGCGTCTCGTCGAACTGCACGAACACGTCGCTCACCGGACGGCGGAAGGCGCGCTCGATGGTCGCGACCGCCACCGCCGAGGGAAACGGCGGCACGCGGTCCTGCAGGAAAGCCAGCTCGTCGGCGATGTCGGGCGGCAGCAGGTCGCGCCGCGTGGACAGCACTTGGCCGAACTTCACGAAGATGGGGCCCAGCCGCTCCAGCGCCTCGCGCAGGCGCTGGCCGCGCGGTGCGTCGAGGTTGCGGCCGACAGAAACGATGCGTGCCACCACGCGCAGCCAGGGCTTCTGGAAGCTCGTGAGCACGAGCTCGTCCAGGCCATAGCGCAGTGCGACCCAGACGATGAACAGGCCGCGATAGAAGCGACTCATTCGGCGTGGCCCGCCGCACCGCCGGCGCGTGCCGAGCGGTCGCCGACGAACTGGCGCAGCGCGCCCACCACGCGGCGCACGCCGTTGCCCAGCGTGTGCGCAGGCACGTCGCCGATCACGCGGGCCAGGTCGTCCTCGACGTCCCAGCGCACATGGTCGACCAGCCAGTTGACCTCGGCCGCGAGCTGCACGTCGCCGACGATCTGCACGGAAGGCTTGTCGCCGCGCAGCGTCGCGCGGGCGATGTCGAAGGGGGAGTCATCGATCACGGTGAGCGTGAGTTCGGGCGTGGAGCCGGCGGGTGCCAGGTCGAGCAGGCCGGCCGGCGTGGCCACCAGCTCCATCGTCACGAAGCGCCACTGGAAGCGCACCACCCGGCCCTGCTGGCGCAGCAGCCGCTGCTGTGCTTCGGGCTCCTGCTGCAGCACGTGGTTCATGAACAGGACCACGCGGTGCTGGATCTCGTGGATCGCCCAGTCCGGCGGTTGCAGGCGTTCGCCGATGCGGTTGAACAGGTCGCCGAGCAAAGAAAAAGGGGACGATGGTGTAGCCATGGTCCCCATTATCCCGTCAGTGCTACAGCCGGGTGACGGCTGTAGCCCAGGTTTTTGTCATTGCAACGCTTGCACGCCTGCCACCAGCCAACCGGCGCTGCCGGTCTTGGTCATGTTCCAGACTTCGCGGAACGGGGCCGGGCCCGCCGAGGCGTCTTCGCGGATCATGCCGGAGAACTCCACGCTCGCCATGTAGGCGTCGGGCAGCTCTTCGATGCCAAGCAGCTTGGCGTCGAGCATCACGACTTCGGTCTTGTTCGACGAACCACCCGTGTGGCTGGCGCGATCGGCCAGTTGCGTGCGGATCTCTTCGACCATGCTGTCGGTCATCATGGAACGCAGCATCGAAACGTCGGCGCGGTCCCAGGCGTCTTGCAGGGTCACGAAGTTGCGCTTGGCGGCGGTCAGGAAACCGTCGGCATCGAAGCCCGCGGGGACGCCCCAGGACTGCGAACCGGCGAGCGCCGAACCGATCATGCTGCCGCCGGCTGCGGCACCCGCGGCCGACAGGCTGCTGCCGTGCCGCTCCGACTCGGCGGGCGCGGCATCGAACGCCGTGGCGTTGCGCTCCCACGGCCGTGCCGAGGCGTCGTTGCCGACGTTGGCCGGGCTGTACTGTGCCGGTGCGCGTGCATCGGCGGGGCTGCCGGCGCCCTGGAACGCGAAAGCGCCCCGGCGGTTGGCGTTGCCCGACGACGCGGCCGAGCGCGCCTTGAAGATGCGCCACACCGCGAGCGCGGCAAAGGCCAGCAGCGCGATCAGCAGGATGTTGGCGAAGCCGGCACCCAGGCCCAGCGAATTCGCGAGCCATGCCAGACCCAGGCCGGCGGCGAGACCGCCGAGCATCGCGCCCCACGGACGCTTCGGTGCAGCGGCGGCGGGCGTTGCGGGCTTCGGCGCCGCATTGGTCGCGTTCTGCTGCGCGGGGGCCGTCGGCTGCGTGGCCTGGCGCTGCGTCACGTTGGACGACTGGCGACCGACGGACTTGCCGCCGCCCATGCGTGCGGCTTCCGCCTGAACACTCACCAGCACCAGCGCAGCCGCCAAAAACAAAGAACCCAAACTCTTCATGCCGTCTCCTCTTGAGCGAAAAAATCGCGTCGTCATCGTGATCAACACTTGATTCCAACATGGAGGGCTGCAATTCCCCCCGTCATGTTGTGATAGTCCACATGTCCGAAACCGCCCTCTTTCATGAGGGTCTTGAGTTCCTCTTGCGAGGGATGCATCCGGATCGATTCGGCCAGGTAGCGATAGCTCGCGTCGTCGCCGGCCACGAGCTTGCCCAGGCGCGGCAGCACGTTGAACGAATACCAGTCGTAGGCTTTCGTGAGCGGCTTCGCGACCTTCGAGAACTCGAGCACCAGCAGCTTGCCGCGCGGCTTGAGCACGCGGTTCATCTCCTTGAGCGCGACGTCCTTGTGCGTCATGTTGCGCAGGCCGAAGGCCACGGTGACCACATCGAAGTGGTCGTCGGGAAAGGGCAGCTTCTCGGCGTCGCAGACCGTGGTGGGCAGCACCACGCCGGCGTCGAGCAGGCGGTTGCGGCCGGTGCGCAGCATGGCTTCGTTGATGTCGGTATGAACCACTTGGCCCGTGGCACCGACCTTCTTCGAGAAGGCGAGCGCAAGGTCGCCGGTGCCGCCCGCGATGTCGAGCACGCGCGAGCCTTCGCCCACGTTCGCGACCATCACGGTGTAGGCCTTCCAGGCCCGGTGCAGGCCGGCCGACATCAGGTCGTTCATGATGTCGTAGCGCGAGGCCACCGAGTCGAAGACGCCGCGAACGCGTTGCGCCTTCTCGCTTTCGTCGACTTTCTCGAAGCCGAAGTGGGTTGTACTCATGCGCTGGATGTTAGGCCGGAAGGCATTCCTTCAAGGCGACGACCCCGCAGGCACGGCGGACATTTGTTGCTTTTTCCTCCAACGGAGGGCCGCCGCAACGCGCATGCTTGCTGCGTGTAAGGCTATCTTTTCAATAGCAACAGGGTATGTTTACCCTCGGTTCCGGTTGCGCTCAGTGACTGCTGCAGGCGCTGCCGCCCTTGTCGGCCATCGGCGCATCGCGGTCCACGCCGGCCGCAGCCAGGCGCTGCTCGTAGTCGGCCCACAGCTCGGCCTGCCGGGCGCCCAGGTCGTACAGCAGGCTCCAGGTGTAGATGCCGGAGTTGTGGCCATCGCTGAAGGCGGGCTGCACGGCGTAGTTGCCGACGGGCTCCAGCCCGACCAGTTCAACGTCGCGCTTGCCGGTCTGCAGCACTTCCTGCCCTGGGCCGTGGCCCTGCACTTCGGCCGACGGCGAATAGATGCGCATCAGCTCGAAGGGAATGCGAAAGGTCGCGCCGTCCGAGAAGCCGACTTCGAGCACACGCGACTGGCCGTGCACGGTGATCGATTGGGGCGTCGGCGCGCCGGCTTGCAAACCTGCCATGGGGAATCCGTTCGAAGGAAGAGAAAAGGGAAAAAGGATCGGAGTCGCGCAGTATGCCGCGCGCTCCGCGGCGGCGTGCCCGCTGCCTGCGCTTAGCATTGCGGCATGCCGTCACGCACACGTTTTCCCCTCCTCCTGTCGCGTCCGAACCGGGCCGCCCTCGTCCTCTGCGCCGCGCTCGCAGGCGCCGCCCTTGCCCCACAGGCCCACGCCTTCTGGGGCCTGATCGGCAAGGCGGCGGGCAAGGCTGCAACCGCCGGCAAGGCAGCCGGCGTGGCGGGCAAGGGCGCGGCAGTCGGCGCCGGAGCGGTGGCGGCCGAAGGGGCAACGGGCGTGGCCGCCAAGGGCGCGATGGCGCTGGGCGACGACGCAGCGCATGCCGCGCAGGCCGGCTCGCGGGGCTTCGGCGGCGCACATGAATTGAGCACCGTGAACGCCGCACTGCCGCCCGAGGTCGCGGCCTACCTCGCCAAGCCGGCGAAGGAACTCACGCCCAAGGACACGTCGCGCATGATGGACAGCTACCGGCAGATGGTCGAGCGCGCCGGCAAGAGCGGCGACTTCACCGCCGTCGAGCGCCTGCCGACGTCGGCGAGCACCGCACGCACGCTGCCCGCGGAGCCCGTCAAGGCCGCAGCAGCACCGCAGCCGACGACCGCTGCAGCCACCGCGTCGTCCGGCAGCTCGGGCGCGCTGCCCTTCCACGCGGTGCGCCTGCTGGCCCATGCCGCGCATGCGGGCAACAAGAGCGCGCAGGCCGAACTCGACCGCGTGTGCAGGGACGGCAGCGTGGCCTCGAAGCGCTTCTCGAAGGAAACGCGCGCCACGCCGGAATTCAAGCAGGCCTGTGCGGACCGCAAGGCGGGCCGTGCGACGCGCACCGCCGCAGCCAGCTGAAGAAAAACCAGGGCTTCAGGCCAGCGTCGCGAGCCGGCGGACCATGTCGGCCTCCGCCTGCGGCAGCAGCGCCTGCACGGCGGCCAGCCGCTCGGCCGGCGCCGTCCGCTGCACGCCGGCCCAGACCGACCCGGGGAAATGGCTGTCCCAGTCGAAGCGCGCGATCACGTGCCAGTGCAGGTGCGCCACCATGTTGCCGAGCGCGGCGATGTTGAGCTTGGTGGGCGCCAGCGCGTCGCGCAGGCTCTGCTCCACGCGCACCACGGCCTCCATGCACAGCACGCGGTCGGCTGCATCAAGGTCGGAGAACTCCGCCGCATGGTCACGCCACACCACGCGGTAAAAGGCCGGAAAGCCTTCTTCCTGCGCATGGATGACGCGCAGCTTCGCGCCCTCGAACACGACGCGCCCGCCGGGCGCATCGCACAGCGGGCAACCCGCCACCGCCGTCATACCAGCACCCGCTCGATGCCGCCCTGATTGGCGGCGGCCACGTACTTCGGCATCCAGTCGTCGCCGAGCAGCTTGTTGGCCATCTCGACCACGATGTAGTCGGCTTCGAGCAGCCCGTTGTTCAGGTCGTTGCCGTAACGCGAGAGGCCTTGCAGGCAGCTCGGGCAGCTGGTGAGGATCTTCACGTTGTCGGTCGCGCCGACCTGGCCGGCGTCGCGCAGCGCGGCCTCGCCCTTCTTCAGCTCTTCTTCCTTGCGGAAGCGGATCTGCGTCGAGATGTCGGGCCGCGACACACCCAGCGTGCCCGACTCGCCGCAGCAGCGGTCGTTCTTGAGCACGTTGTCGCCGACCAGCGCCTTCACGGTCTTCATCGGGTCCTGCAGCTTCATCGGCGAATGGCAGGGGTCGTGGTACAGGTAGCCGCCACCGCCGGCATCGGCGAGCGTGATGCCCTTTTCGAGCAGGTACTCGTGGATGTCGATGATCCGGCAGCCCGGGAAGATCTTGTCGAACTGGTAGCCCTGCAGCTGGTCGTAGCAGGTGCCGCAGCTCACCACCACCGTCTTGATGTCCAGGTAGTTGAGCGTGTTGGCGACGCGGTGGAAGAGCACGCGGTTGTCCGTGATCATCTTCTCGGCTTTGTCGAACTGGCCGCTGCCGCGTTGCGGGTAACCGCAGCACAGGTAGCCCGGCGGCAGCACCGTCTGCACGCCCGCATGCCAGAGCATCGCCTGCGTGGCCAAGCCGACCTGCGAGAACAGCCGCTCCGACCCGCAGCCCGGGAAGTAGAAGACCGCCTCGGTTTCCGAAGTGGTCGTCTTCGGGTCGCGAATGATCGGCACGTAGTCGGCATCCTCGATGTCGAGCAGCGCGCGCGCCGTTTTCTTCGGCAGGTTGCCCGGCATCTTCTTGTTGATGAAGTGGATCACCTGCTCCTTGATCGGCGCAGGGCCCAGCGTGGCCGGCGGCGCGCCGGTCTGCTTCTTCGCGAGACGGCTCAACAGGTCGTTGGCCAGGCGCTGCGCCTTGAAGCCCACGCCCACCATGCCCGCGCGCACCGCCTTGATGGTCTGCGGGTTGGTCGCGTTCAGGAAGAACATCGCGGCCGCGTTGCCGGGGCGGAAGCTCTTCTGGCCCATCTTGCGCAGCAGGTTGCGCATGTTCATCGACACGTCGCCGAAGTCGATCTTCACGGGGCACGGCGTGAGGCACTTGTGGCACACGGTGCAGTGGTCGGCCACGTCCTCGAACTCTTCCCAGTGCTTGATGCTGATGCCGCGCCGCGTCTGCTCTTCGTAGAGGAAGGCCTCCACCAGCAGCGAGGTCGCGAGGATCTTGTTGCGCGGGCTGTACAGCAGGTTGGCGCGCGGCACGTGCGTGGCGCACACCGGCTTGCACTTGCCGCAGCGCAGGCAGTCCTTCACGCTGTCGGCAATGGCGCCGATGTCGCTCTGCTGCATGATCAATGACTCGTGCCCCATGAGACCGAAGCTCGGCGTGTAGGCGTTGGTCAGGTCAGCGTGCAGCGTCTGCGTCTGCGCCTGCCCCGCGGGCGCGCGCAGCAGCTTGCCCTTGTTGAAGCGGCCTTCGGGGTCGACGCGGGCCTTGTATTCGGTGAAGGGACGCAGCTCTTCATCACTGAGGAACTCGAGCTTGGTGATGCCGATGCCGTGCTCTCCGGAGATCACGCCGTCCAGGCTGCGTGCCAGCGCCATGATGCGCACCACCGCGGCATGCGCGGTCTGCAGCATCTCGTAGTTGTCGCTGTTCACGGGCAGATTGGTGTGCACGTTGCCGTCGCCCGCGTGCATGTGCAGCGCGACCCACACGCGGCCCTTGAGCACCTGCTTGTGGATGGCGGTGCACTCGGCCAGGATCGGCCCGAACTCGGCGCCCGAAAAAATCTCTTGCAACGGCTGGCGCAGCTGGGTCTTCCAGCTTGCGCGCAAGGTGTGGTCCTGCAGTTGCGGGAACAGCGTGTCGACGTTCTGCAGCCAACCAGCCCACAGCGCGCGCACGTCGTGCACCAGCGCCACGGCCTGCGCCACGCGGTCTTCGAGCAGCTCGGCCGCCGGGATCTCGTGCGCGTCGTCGGTCTTGCCCAGCGGCAGGTTGCCACGCGTGAAGAACGCTTCGAGCGCGTCGGTGAGCGCCAGCTTGTTCTGCAGCGACAGCTCGATGTTGATGCGCTCGATGCCGTCGCTGTACTCGGCCATGCGCGGCAGCGGAATCACCACGTCTTCGTTGATCTTGAAGGCGTTGGTGTGCTTGCTGATGGCGGCCGTGCGCTTGCGGTCGAGCCAGAATTTCTTGCGCGCCTCGGGGCTGATGGCAATGAAGCCTTCGCCGCTGCGCGAGTTGGCGATGCGCACCACTTCCGAGGTGACGCGCGCCACCGCATCGGCGTCGTCGCCCGCGATGTCGCCGAACAGCACCATCTTCGGCAGGCCGCCGTGCTTCTTCGATTTGGTGGCGTAGCCGACTGCCTTGAGGTAGCGGTCGTCCAAGTGCTCGAGGCCGGCCAGCAGCACGCCCGAGCGCTTCTGCTCGGCGAACATGAAGTCCTTGATCTCGACGATGCTGGGCACCGCGTCTTTCGCGTTGCCGAAGAACTCCAGGCACACGGTGCGCGTGTGCGCCGGCATCTTGTGCACCACCCAGCGGCAGCTGGTGATGAGGCCGTCGCAGCCTTCCTTCTGGATGCCCGGCAGGCCCGAGAGGAACTTGTCGGTCACGTCCTTGCCCAGGCCCTCCTTGCGGAAGGTCTTGCCGGGAATGTCGAGGCGCTCGGTGCGCAGCGGGGTCTTGCCGTCGGCGGCGTAGTACTGCAGCTCGAACACGGCGCTCTCGGCGTCGTGGATCTTGCCCAGGTTGTGGCCGATGCGGGTCACTTCGAGCCATTCGGCCTGCGGCGTGACCATGCGCCACGAGGCGAGGTTGTCGAGTGCCGTGCCCCAGAGCACGGCCTTCTTGCCGCCGGCGTTCATGGCGACGTTGCCGCCGACGCACGAGGCCTCGGCGGAGGTCGGGTCGACCGCGAACACGAAGCCCGCGCGCTCGGCTGCATCAGCCACGCGCTGGGTGACCACGCCGGCCTCGGTCCAGATGGTGGGCACGGGGTGATCCAAGCCGGGCATCGAGATGTGCTCAACCTCGGTCATGGCCTCGAGCTTCTCGGTGTTGATGACCACGCTCTTCCAGGTCAGCGGAATCGCGCCGCCGGTGTAGCCGGTGCCGCCTCCGCGCGGAATGATGGTCAGGCCCAGTTCGATGCAGCCCTTGACCAAGAGCGCCATCTCGACCTCGGTGTCGGGGCACAGCACGACGAACGGGTACTCGACGCGCCAGTCGGTGGCGTCGGTCACGTGCGACACGCGCGAGAGGCCATCGAACTTGATGTTGTCCTTGGCCGTGAGCCGGCGCAGCACGCGCGTGGCCTTGCGGCGCAGGGCGGCGACTTCGCGGAAGGTCTCGTCGAAGGCGGCGACCGCCTGGCTGACGAGGCCGGTGAGCTCGCCCACCAGCTGGTCGCGCGGCAGGTCGCTGTCGGGGGTGCGGCGCTTCTGCACTTCGCCCAGGCGGTGGCGCAGGGCGTCGACCAGCTGGCCGCGGCGGCGCGGGTTGTCGAGCAGGTCGTCGACGAGGTAGGGGTTGCGCTGCACGACCCAGATGTCGCCCAGCACCTCGTAGAGCATGCGCGCGGATCGGCCGGTGCGGCGCTCGGCGCGCAGGGTCTGCAGCAGGTCCCAGCCGCGTTCGCCCAAGAGGCGAAGCACGATCTCCCGGTCGGAGAAGCTGGTGTAGTTGTACGGGATCTCGCGCAGTCGTACAGGCTCTGCGGCCTGTGACAACAGCGTATTCAACGCAGTCGGAGCATTCATCGGGTGGGGCCCTTGGCCAGGCGCTGCGCGCCCATGTAGCCGGGGGGTGGATTTTAGGGCAGGCCTTGGGGTCTTTGCCCTTCCCGTTCCGCTATTCCCTATGGCAGGCCCGATGCCTGCATTGACGTGGGGCCGTCGGCCCTCACCCCGCCCTCTCCCGGCGGGAGAGGGAGAAAGACAAAGGGCTTAGAACAGCACGCGGCTGCGGATCGTCCCGTTCACCTTGGCCAGCTTCTCCAGCGCCAGGTCGGACGAGGCGGCGTCGATGTCCATCACGACGTAGCCGACCTTCTCGTTGGTCTGCAGGAACTGGGACGAGATGTTGATGTTGTTGTCCGAGAAGATCTTGTTGATCTCGGACAGCACGCCCGGCACGTTGCGGTGGATGTGCAGCAGGCGGTGCTTGCCCGGGTGCGCCGGCAGCGCCACTTCGGGGAAGTTGACCGACGAGGTTGAGGTGCCGTTGTCGCTGTACTTGACCAGCTTCTCGGCCACTTCGAGCCCGATGTTGGCCTGCGCCTCCATGGTCGAGCCGCCGATGTGCGGCGTGAGGATCACGTTGTCCAGCCCGCGCAGCGGCGACTGGAACTCGTCCTTGTTGGTGCGCGGCTCGACCGGGAACACGTCGATCGCGGCGCCCAGCAGCTTCTTGCTCTTCAGGGCATCGGCCAGCGGCTCGATTTCGACCACGGTGCCGCGCGAGGCATTGATCAGGATCGATCCCGGCTTCATGGCGGCGATCTCGGGCGCGCCGATCATCCATTGCGTGGCCTGCGTCTCGGGCACGTGCAGGGTCACGATGTCGCTCTGGGCCAGCAGCTGGTGCAGCTCGCGCACCTGGCGGGCGTTGCCCAGCGGCAGCTTCGTGACCACGTCGTAAAAGGCCACGTGCATGCCCAGCGCCTCGGCCAGCACCGACAGCTGCGCGCCGATCGAGCCGTAGCCCACGATGCCCAGCGTCTTGCCGCGGATTTCAAAAGCGTTGTCGGCCGACTTGAGCCAGCCGCCGCGGTGCGCCACGGCGCTCTTCTCGGGCACGCCGCGCAGCAGCAGGATGGCTTCGGCCAGCACCAGCTCGGCCACCGAGCGGGTGTTGGAATACGGGGCGTTGAACACGGCCACGCCGTGTTCGCGGGCGGCTTCGAGGTCGACCTGGTTGGTGCCGATGCAGAAGCACCCGGCCGCCACCAGCTTGTGCGCGGCAGCGAACACCTCGGCCGTCAGCTGGGTGCGCGAGCGGATGCCCACGAAGTGCACGTCGGCGATCTTGGCCTTGAGTTCGGCGTCGGGCAGCGCACCCGGCAGCGCCTCGATGTTGGTGTAGCCGGCGGCGCGCAGCACCTCCACGGCCGAGGGGTGGATGCCTTCGAGCAAAAGGAACTTGATCCTGCTTTTGTCGAGGGAGGTTTTGCTGCTCATGGCGTACTCAGGAAGACCCCGGCCATGGCGACAAGCTAGGCCAGAAAAAGGGGAGGACGATGCTAGCATGGTGCAGCGCAGCAAGCGCCCCGCAGCCCGCGCCGGGCTTGACGCTAAAGGGGTTTCCCCGATTGGAATAGCCCCCGGGTCCGTGCCTCAATGTGACGCGGCTGTGTCACGCACATGCCCTAGCATTCGCGCTTTCCATTTTTTCCCCGAGGAGACTTCATGCGATTCAAGACGCTCGCGTTGGCATCGGCGCTGGCCGCCACGCTGTTCAATGCAGCCCAGGCCCAGACCGAAATCCAGTGGTGGCATTCCATGACCGCCGTCAACAACGAGTGGGTCAACGACCTGGCCAAGCAGTTCAACGAAAGCCAGAAAGACTACAAGATCGTCCCGACCTTCAAGGGCACGTACGACGAATCCATGACGGCCTCGATCGCGGCCTTCCGCGCCGGCAACGCACCGCACATCCTGCAGGTGTTCGAAGTGGGCACCGCCACCATGATGGCCAGCAAGGGCGCGATCATTCCGGTCGGCCAGGTCATGAAGGACGCGGGCGAGAAGTTCGACCCGGCCGCCTACATCCCCGCCGTGGCCGGTTACTACACCGCCCCCAACGGCCAGATGCTGAGCTTCCCGTTCAACAGCTCGACCACGATCTTCTACATCAACAAGGACGCCTTCAAGGCGGCCGGCCTGCCCACCGACAAGGCGCCGGCCACCTGGCCCGAAGTGGTGGCCGCCGCCGCCAAGCTCAAGGCCAGCGGCCACAAGTGCCCGTTCACCACGGCCTGGCAGAACTGGACGCAGGTCGAGAGCTTCTCGGCCTGGCACAACGTGGAGTTCGCGAGCAAGGCCAACGGCCTGCAGGGCCTGGACGCGCGCCTGAAGGTGAATTCGCCGCTGCACCAGCGCCACATCGAGAACCTGGCCAGCATGTCCAAGCAGGGCCTGTTCATCTACAAGGGCCGCGGCAACGTGCCTGAAGCGTCGTTCGTGTCGGGCGAGTGCGCCATGATCAACACGTCCTCGGGCTTCTACGGCAACGTGGCCAAGAACGCCAAGTTCGCCTACGGCCTGGCGCCCCTGCCTTACTACCCGGACGTGCCGGGCGCACCGCAGAACACCGTGATCGGCGGCGCCAGCCTGTGGGTCATGTCGGGCAAGAAGGCCGCCGAGTACAAGGGCGTGGCCAAGTTCTTCAGCTTCATCTCGACGCCTGAAGTGCAGTCCGCCAGCCACAAGCGCACCGGCTACCTGCCGGTGACCACCGCGTCGTACAAGCTCACCGAAGACTCGGGCTTCTACAAGCAGAACCCCGGCACCGACGTGGCCGTGACGCAGATGATCCGCAAGGTCACCGACAAGAGCCGCGGCATCCGCCTGGGCAACTACGTGCAGATCCGCGCCATCGAGGACGAAGAGCTCGAACAGGTCTGGGGCGGCAAGAAGACCGCCAAGGAAGCCCTCGATTCGATCGTGACCCGCGGCAACGAACAGCTCGAACGCTTCCAAAAGGCGAACAAAAGCTAACGATTGAAGTTCCGGGCTCCGTGTCCGGCTAATATCGCCCGCCCCCGCACGCCCTTGTTCAAGGGCGTGCCGGGCGGGATTTTTTATGTAGAGGCTTCATGGAAAAACGCGTTTTCTTTCGCTCGGGCTGGTTGCCCTGGCTGCTGCTGACACCGCAGATGGCGGTGATCCTCGTGTTTTTCTTCTGGCCGGCCGGCCAGGCGCTGTTGCAGTCGCTGCAGCAGCAGGACGCATTCGGCACGTCGGTCGAGTTCGTCGGGTTCGACAACTTCCGCCAGCTCTTCAACGACCCGGCCTATGGCGAGTCGTTCAAGACCACCGCGCTGTTCTCGGTGCTGGTGGCCGGCATCGGCATCAGCCTGTCGCTGATGCTGGCCGTGTTCGCCGACCGCATCACCCGCGGCGGCATGTTCTACAAGACCATGCTGATCCTGCCGTACGCCGTGGCGCCCGCCGTGGCGGCCGTGCTGTGGGTCTTCATGTTCTCGCCCTCGCTGGGCGTGGTGGCCTATGCGCTGGGCAAGATCGGGATCAACTGGAACCACCTGCTCGACTCGGGCCACGCCATGACGCTGATCGTGATGGCCTCGGTGTGGAAGCAGATCTCGTACAACTTCCTGTTCTTCCTGGCCGGGCTGCAGTCGATTCCGAAGTCGCTGATCGAGGCCGCGGCCATCGACGGCGCGCGCCCGTGGCGCCGCTTCTGGACCGTGCAGTTCCCGCTCTTGTCGCCCACCACCTTCTTCCTGCTGGTGATCAACGTGGTCTACGCCTTCTTCGACACCTTCGCGATCGTCGATGCAGCCACGCAGGGCGGTCCGGGCAAGGACACGACCATCCTGGTCTACAAGGTCTACCACGACGGTTTCAAGGGCCTTGACCTGGGCGGTTCGGCCGCGCAGTCGGTGGTGCTGATGGTGATCGTGGTGGCGCTGACGGTCATCCAGTTCCGCTACGTCGAGAAGAAGGTGCAGTACTGATGAAGCAACAAGAACAACTCGAATTCGGCGGAGCGCAGCATGGTTGAGAAACGCGGCACGCAGGGCATCCTGGCCCACGTCATCATGATCCTGGGCGTGTTCATCGTCGCCTTCCCGCTCTACCTGGCGTTCGTGGCCTCCACGCACACAGCCCAGGAGATCGTGCAGGCGCCGATGCCCCTGACACCCGGCTCGAACATCGTCGACAGCTACAAGGGCGCGCTGTTCGGGCGCGAGAACAGCGCGGGTTCCAACGCCCCGGTGGCGCACATGATGTGGGTGAGCTTCGTGACGGCCATGGTCATCGCCATCGGCAAGATCACCATCTCGCTGCTGTCGGCCTTCGCCATCGTGTACTTCCGTTTCCCGTTCAAGAAGATCTGCTTCTGGGCCATCTTCGTGACGCTGATGCTGCCGGTGGAGGTGCGCATCCTGCCCACCTACAAGGTGCTGTCCGACCTGAACATGCTGAACACCTACGCGGGCCTGACGGTGCCGCTGATCGCGTCGGCCACGGCGACCTTCCTGTTCCGCCAGTTCTTCCTCACGGTGCCCGACGAGCTCACCGAGGCGTCGCGCATGGATGGCGCGAGCCCCATGCGCTTCTTCTTCGACGTGCTGCTGCCGCTGTCGAAGACCTCGATCGCGGCGCTGTTCGTGATCCAGTTCATCTACGGCTGGAACCAGTACCTGTGGCCGCTGCTCGCGACCACGAGCGAAGACATGTACCCCGTGGTGGTCGGCATCAAGCGAATGATTGCCGGCGGCGACGGACAGAACGAATGGAACGTCGTGATGGCCACCGCCATCCTGGCGATGCTGCCGCCCGCGCTGGTGGTGATCCTGATGCAAAAGTGGTTCGTCAAGGGCCTCGTGGACACTGAAAAATAACTATGGCTGCTCTCTCTCTACGCAACGTCATCAAGCGCTACGGCCACGGGCCGAAAGCCAACCAGGTCATCCACGGCGTGAGCGCCGAGATCGCCGACCATGAATTCATCGTCATCGTCGGCCCCTCGGGCTGCGGCAAGTCGACGCTGCTGCGCATGGTGGCCGGCCTCGAGGAAATCTCGGCCGGCGAAATCTGCATCGGCGGCAAGGTCGTGAACCAGCTCGAACCCTCCGAGCGCGACATCGCCATGGTGTTCCAGAACTACGCGCTGTACCCGCACATGAGCGTGTTCGCGAACATGGCCTACGGCCTGAAGATCGCCAAGGTGCCGAAGGACGAGATCAAGGTGCGCGTCGACAAGGCGGCCAAGATCCTCGAGCTGGGCCACCTGCTGGAGCGCAAGCCGCGCGAACTCTCGGGCGGCCAGCGTCAGCGCGTGGCCATGGGCCGCGCCATCGTGCGCCAGCCGCGCGTGTTCCTGTTCGACGAACCGCTGTCGAACCTCGACGCCAAGCTGCGTGCGCAGACCCGCCTCGAAATCCAGAAGCTGCACCGCGAACTCGGTATCACCTCGCTGTTCGTCACGCACGACCAGGTCGAGGCCATGACGCTCGCGCAGCGCATCATCGTGATGAACGGCGGCGTGATGGACCAGTTCGCGACGCCCGAAGAGGTGTACTCGCGCCCGGCCACCACGTTCGTCGCGAGCTTCATCGGCTCGCCGCCGATGAACCTGCTGCGGCACGCACCAGGCGTGCGCCCGGGGCAGATCCTCGGCATCCGCCCCGAGCACATGAAGCTCGACGAAAGCGGCTGGACCGTGCAGGTCGAGCAGGTCGAACTGCTGGGCGCCGAGCGCCTGGTGTACGGCCGCATCGGCGAGGAGCAGATCATCATGCGCACCGACGAAGGCGACCATCCGCCAGTGGCCGGCGACACGGTGAAGATCGCCGCGCGCGAAGACAAGCTGCACTGGTTCGACGCCGGCTCCGGCAAGCGCGCCGACTGAGCGATGGCTGAACGCAGCCCCTGGCCCTATCCCCGCTGGGTCGCGCACCGCGGCGCCGGCAAGCTGGCGCCTGAAAACACGCTCGCCGCCTTCCGCTTCGGCGCATCGCACGGCTACCGCATGTTCGAGTGCGATGCCAAGCTCAGCGCCGACGGCGTGGTCTTTTTGATGCACGACGCCACGCTCGACCGCACCACCAACGGCCACGGCATCGGTGGCCAGCAGGCGTGGGGCGCGCTGTCGCAGCTCGACGCCGGCGGCTGGCATTCGCGCGCCTTCGCGGGCGAGCCGCTGCCCACGCTGGAGAACCTGGCGCGCTTCTGCCGCGCCAACGCCCTGCTGCTGAACATCGAGATCAAGCCCACGCCCGGCACCGAACGCGAGACCGGCGAGGTGGTGGCACGCGAAGCCGCGCGCCTCTGGCAAGGTGCGGCCGTGCCGCCGCTGCTCACCTCGTTCCAGATCGACGCACTGAAGGGCGCCCAGGCCGTGCAACCCGAGCTGCCGCGCGGCCTGCTGCTCGACACGCTCTGGAACGGCTGGCTCGACACCGCACTGAACCTGGGTTGCCAGGCCATCGTCTGCAACCACGCACTGTGGGACACCGCCACCGTGGCGCAGGTGCATGGCGCGGGCCTGCGCTCGCTGAGCTACACGGTGAACGACGACTGGGCCGCGCAGCGGCTCATCGACCTGGGCACCGACGGCATCATCACCGACCGCGTCGACCTGTTCAGTCCCGCGGGCTGAGGCTGCATTTCTTACCCGTTCTTACGTCATGGCGGCTTCTATGATGCGGCCATGAATCGGACCTCTCGCCTCGCGGGCCTGCGCCTTCCCGCCCTCCTGGCCGCGTTGACCGTGTGGGCCCTGCTGATGTGCGGCAGCGCCCTCGCGCAGCCCGACGCCAGCATGAACGCCGGCAACGGCAACCCCAACAACAGCGCCAACACCGCGGCCGCCGCCGCAGCCCCGCCACCCACCATTGCAGAGCTGCGCGCGCAGTTCGCGCGCATCGCGCCGACGGGCAAGGCCAACGCCAGTGTCGTTCCGGGCGCCGAAGACGACGACGCCCGCAAGCAGCTCGCGCAGATCAACGAAATCGGCGTGCAGGCCGACAAGTTCGTGTCCGCCCGCGCCAGCGAACTGGCCGACCTGAACGCACGGCTCGGCGAACTCGGCAACCCGCCCGCGGCCGGCGCCACCGAAGACCCCAACATCACGCGCCAGCGCGCGCAGCTGACCAAGGAGCGCAATGCGCTCGACGCGGACATCCGCCTGGCCCGGCTGCTGGCGATCGACGTGCGCCAGCGCGGCACCGACGTGGTGTCGCAACGGCGCCAGCAGTTCGAAGCCGAGCTCACCAGCCGCGCCGCCTCGCCGCTCGGCGGCGAGTTCTGGGACGACCTGCGCGAGGCCTGGCCCGACGACCTGGCCCGGCTGCAGGCGATCGGGTCGGCGCTCGGCGACGGTTTCGATCAGGCGCTGCAGCCCGAAAGCCGCACGCCGGTGATCGCCGCCTTCATCGGTGCGCTGCTGCTCGCGTGGCTCGGTGTGTGGGCCGCCGAGCGCGGGCTGACACGGCTGGCCACGCGCGTGCTGCCGGCCGGGCGGCTGCGCCGCTCGCTGCTGGTGATCGCCATCGTCGCCACGCACGTGCTGCTGGTCGCCGTGGCCGCGCACGGCGTCGTCGAAGTGCTCAAGGCCCACGCGATGTGGGACGCGCAGGCGCGCAAGGCGCTTCAATCGGCAGCGCAGACGCTGACCTTCATGGCCTTCATCGTCGGCCTGGGGCGCGGGCTGCTGGCCACGGGCCGGCCGTCGTGGCGCCTGCCGGCCATTCCCGACCTCACGGCGCAGCGCCTGTCGGCATTGCCGTGGCTGGTGGCGCTGGTGGCCGCGCTGGCGTGGACGCCCGCCGAGATCAACGCGCTCATCGACGCCAGCTTTGCCGCCGTGGTGACCACGCACGTAGCGACGGCGCTGCTGCTCACCGCGCTGGTCGGCACCGTCGTGTACCGCCTGAAGGCGCTGCGCGCCGACGCGCCCGACGCCGGCCTGCCGGAACGGCCGATGTGGGTCGGGGTGCTGGTGGCGCTGATCGTGGTGCTGGTGATCGCGATCTGGGTGCTGGTGGCCTTCGGCTATGTGGCGCTGGCGAGCTTCCTGGCTTCGCAGCTCACCTGGAGCGGCATCGTCGCGGCGGCCTTCTACGTGCTGTTCAAGTTTGCCGACGACCTGTTCATGGCCGTGGTGTCCTCGCGCAGCGCTTCAGGCCAGCGGCTGCAGAAGAGCTTCGGCCTCGCGCCGCAGACGCTCGACCAGGCGGCCACGGTGCTCTCGGGCCTGAGCCGCGTGGCGCTGTTCTTCTACATGCTGGTGGCGCTGGCCGCGCCGCTGGGCACGGGCCCGGGCGAGGTGTTCCAGCGCGGCGGCAAGCTCGGCACCGGCGTGAAGGTGGGCGAGTTCCAGCTGGTGCCGGGCGCGATCCTCAGCGCCGTGGCAGTGGCGGTGATCGGCTTCATCGTGCTGCGGGTGTTCAAGCGCTGGCTCTCGCGCAGCTACCTGCCGAGCACCCAGTTCGAGCCCGGCATGCAAAGCTCGATCACCACGCTGCTGGGCTACGTGGGCGGCATCCTGGTGGTGGCGTTCTCGCTGTCGGCGCTGGGCATCGGCATCGAGCGCATCGCGTGGGTGGCGAGCGCGCTGTCGGTGGGCATCGGTTTCGGCCTGCAGGCCATCGTGCAGAACTTCATTTCGGGGCTGATCCTGCTGGCCGAGCAGCCGGTGAAGGTGGGCGACTGGGTGGTGCTGGGCACCACCGAGGGCGACGTGCGGCGCATCAACGTGCGCGCCACCGAGATCCAGCTGGGCGACCGCTCGACGCTGATCGTGCCCAACTCGGAGTTCATCACCAAGACCGTGCGCAACATGACGCTGGCCAACGCCGAGGGCCGCGTGCTGATCCGCCTGCCGATGCCGCTGACCACCGACGCGCAGCGCGTGCGCGACCTGATCCTCGAGGCGTGCCGCGCGCACGAAGGCGTGCTGGAAACGCCGGCGCCTTCGCTCACGCTCGAAGGCATCGAGAACGGGCTGCTGATCTTCCAGGCCATCGCCTACGTGCCGAGCCCCCGGCTGGCGGGCGGCGTGCGCAGCGACCTGCTGTTCACGATCCTCGATGCGCTCAAGCAGGCCGACCTGCCGCTGGCCACGCCCACGACGCTGGTGATGGCCGCGGCCGCGCCGGTGCTGCCCGCCGAGCCGTCGCCGGCGCCGGCCACACCAGCGTCTCCTTTGCCGGGCACCACCAGCACCTGAAGCGCCCGCCGCCTTATTCGAGCGGCAGCGCGCCCGTGCACTTGATCTCGTTCAGGCACACGCTGGAGCGCACAGCCGACACGCCCGGCATGTGCATCAGCGTGTGCATCAAGAACTGCGACAACGCCTCCAGGTCGCGCGCGACCACCTTGAGCACGTAGTCGAAGTCGCCGGTCACCGAGTAGCACTCCAGGATCTGCCGCATGTCGGCGATCAGGTCCTGGAACTTGGGCAGCTCGTCGACGTGGCCGCGCGCCATCGTGACGTGGATGAAGGCGATCACGCCCAGCCCGATGTGGCGCGCATTCAGCCGCGCGGCGTAACCGCTGATCAGCCCCAGTTCTTCGAGCCGCCGGTGGCGCCGCAGGCACTGCGCGGGCGACAGCTGGGCCACCTCAGCCAGGTCCAGGTTGGACGCACGGCCGTGCGCCTGGAGGTGCTCCAGAATCCGCCGGTCGGTGCGGTCGAGTTCGATGATCTGCAATTTCGTCTCCCTATATGCATGATTGATGCAATTATGTTTCTTAAAGCGGGGAAAGCCCGAGGGGTTCATGCACCTTAATTGTGCAAAGTACGATCTAGACTTCGACGCGCCCGGACGGCGTTGCACCCATCCGGGCCGCTGGATGGCGCCCCAGGCTTTGCCCGCGGCTTCGAACGCACCCACACCCCTTTCCCCTCCCGGAGACCCTTACGTGAAAAACGCTTTGCTTCGCACCCCCTTCAGCGCCATGGCCCTGGCCCTCGGCGTGCTCGCCGCCGCACCGGCGCTGGCCGCCGACAAGTCGGTCGCCGTGACCGCCATCGTCGAGCACCCGGCGCTGGACGCCGTGCGCGACGGCGTGAAGGAAGAGCTGAAGGCCGCCGGCTACGAAGCGGGCAAGAACCTGAAGTTCAGCTACCAGAGCGCGCAGGGCAACGTGGGCACCGCCGCCCAGATCGCCCGCAAGTACGTGGGCGATGCGCCCGACGTGATCGTCGCCATCGCCACGCCGTCGGCGCAGGCGACCGTGGCCGCCACCAAGACGATTCCCGTCGTGTACTCGGCCATCACCGACCCGGTGGCCGCCAAGCTGGTGAAGAACTGGGAGCCCTCGGGCACCAACGTGACGGGCGTGTCCGACCTGTCGCCGCTCGAGAAGCACATCGACCTGATCAAGAAGGTCGTGCCGAACGCCAAGCGCATCGGCGTGATCTACAGCCCCGGCGAAGCCAACTCGGTGGCCATCGTCACAGCGCTGAAGAAAGCCGCTGCCGACGCCGGCATGACCGTGGTCGAAGCCGCCGCCGCGCGCACCGTCGACGTGCCCACCGCCGCCCAGAGCCTGGTCGGCAAGGCCGACGTGATCTACACGCCCACCGACAACAACGTGGTCTCGGCCTTCGAGGGCATCGTGAAGGTGGCGCAGCAGGCCAAGCTGCCCGTGGTGGCCGCCGACACCGCCACCGTCGAGCGCGGCGCCGTGGCCGCACTGGGCCTGAACTACACCGACATCGGCCGCCAGACCGGCAAGATCGTGGTGCGCATCCTCAAGGGCGAGAAGCCCGGCGCCATCGCATCGCAGACCAGCACCAACTTCGAGCTGGTGGTGAACCCCAGCGCGGCCAAGCTGCAGGGCGTGACCCTGTCGGACGCGCTGCTGAAGTCGGCGAAGGTCGTCAGCACCAAGTAAAAGCCGCCCCGGCGGGCCTTCCGCTCCCGGCGCAGGCCGGGCGCCGGGGCCCGCCGACTGCGCTCCCCGGAAGCCCCCATGTCCCTCATTGCTTCGCTGGGCGCCATCGAGATCGGTCTGATTTTCGGACTGGTCGCGCTGGGCGTCTTCATGTCGTTTCGCATCATCAACTTTCCCGACCTCACGGTGGACGGCAGCTTTCCGCTGGGCGCCGCCGTGGCCGCGACGCTCATCGTCGCGGGCTGGAACCCCGCCGCCGCCACGGCCGTCGCCTGCGTGGCCGGTGCCGCCTCGGGCTGGCTCACGGCCTGGCTCAACGTCAAGCTGAAGATCATGCAGCTGCTCGCGAGCATCCTGGTGATGATCGCGCTGTACTCCATCAACCTGCGCGTGATGGGCAAGCCCAACGTGGCGCTCATCACCGAACCCACGGTGTTCAGCATGGTCAGCTTCGGCGGCATGCCCGAGCAGTGGGCCAAGCCGCTGTTGCTGCTGATCATCGTGATCGCCGCGAAGATCCTGGTCGACATGTTCTTCGCCTCCGAAGCCGGCCTGGCGATGCGCGCCACCGGCGGCAACGCGCGCATGGCGCGTGCGCAGGGCATCTCGACCGACTTCCACACGATGGCAGGCCTGGCGCTTTCCAACGCGCTGGTGGCGCTGGCCGGTGCGCTGTTCGCGCAGAGCCAGGGCACGGCCGACATCTCGATGGGCGTGGGCACGATCGTGATCGGCCTGGCCGCCGTGATCATCGGCGAGACCCTGCTGCCCGCGCGCAGCATGGTCATCACCACGCTGGCCTGCGTGCTGGGTGCGCTGCTGTATCGCTTCTTCATCGCGATGGCGCTCAACACCGACTTCATGGGCCTGCAGGCGCAAGACCTGAACCTCGTCACCGCCGTTCTCGTGGCGTTCGCGCTGCTGGTGCCCGCCTACAAGCGCAAGCTGGGCGGACTCTTCAAGGGGAAGAACTGATGCTGCGCGCGCAACAACTCGAAATCACCTTCAACCCCGGCACGCCGATCGAAAACCGCGTGCTGCGTGGCCTGAGCCTGGACATTCCCACCGGCCAGTTCGTCACCGTGATCGGCTCGAACGGCGCGGGCAAGTCGACCTTTCTGAACGCGATCAGCGGCGACCTGATGGTCGACAAGGGCCGCCTCGAAATCGACGGCAAGGACGTGACCCGCCTGAACGCCTGGCAGCGCTCGGGCATGGTGGCGCGCGTGTTCCAGGACCCGATGGCCGGCACCTGCGAGGCGCTGACCATCGAGGAAAACATGGCGCTGGCGTGGAAGCGCGGCGAGCGCAGGGGCTTCGGCTTCTCGCTCAATCGCAACCTGCGCGAACTGTTCCGCGAGAAGCTGTCGATCCTGAAGCTGGGCCTCGAAAACCGGCTGGCCGACCGCATCGGCCTGCTCTCGGGCGGCCAGCGCCAGGCCGTGAGCCTGCTGATGGCGTCGCTGCGGCCCTCGCGCATCCTGCTGCTCGACGAGCACACGGCCGCGCTCGACCCGAAGACCGCCGCCTTCGTGCTGGAGCTGACCGCCAAGATCGTCGAAGGCAGCCAGCTCACCGCGATGATGGTCACGCACAGCATGCGCCAGGCGCTGGACTACGGTTCGCGCACCGTGATGCTGCACGAAGGCCAGGTGATCCTCGACGTGGCCGGCGACCAGCGCTCGGGCCTGGACGTGCCCGACCTGCTGCGCATGTTCGAGCAGACGCGCGGCGAGAAGCTGGACGACGACAAGCTGCTGCTCGCCTGATGGACGCAGCGCCTTCTCTTCTCGTGCGCGACATGCGCGCGGACGATCTCGAGGCCGTGCTGGCGATCCAGCTCGCCTGCTACGGCGCGGGGTTCGTGGAGGACGGCGTGCTCATCGCGCGGCGGCTGGCCACCTCGCCGCACACCGGCTGGGTGGCCGAGCACGGCGGCGCCGTGCGGGCCTACCTGGCGGCCTACCCCTCGCAGCGCGGCAAGCTCACGCCGTTGCATGGCGACTTCGAGGTCGCGCCCGCCGCCGACGCGCTCTATCTGCACGACCTGGCGGTGCACCCCGAGGCCTCGGGGCTCGGCCTGGGGCCGCGCCTCGTGCGCCACGCCTGGGCCCACGCGCTGCGTGCGGGCTGGCGGCATTCGACGCTGGTGTCGGTGCAAGCATCGGTCGGGTTCTGGGAGCGCCAGGGGTATGCGGCCACGGCGCCGGCCGGCGACGAGCAGCAGGCCCGGCTGGCGACCTACCCCGGGCACTCGGTCTACATGGCCCGCCGGCTCGACTGACGTCGGCTCAGCGGCCCCAGCCGCGCATCACGAGCCACTGCACGGTGCCGCAGACCGCCGCCAGCGCGGCATAGGTGGCCATCGAGCCGTCGCGGCCCGTGACGATCAGGCCGGCCAGCGAGGTCAGCAGGCCGGCCCCGAAGGTGATCGCCCATTGCATCCACCAGCGCGGAATGCCGGTGCGCGGGCCGCCAAGAAAGCGCCCCACGGCCACGAGCACCCAGGCGATGAAAGCCGCGGGTGCCGCAAAATTAAGCAGGTGATTGAAGAGGTCCAGCAGGTCCATGAGGGGCCGTGAGTGGGCGCGAGGCCATGTGGCGGCGCATATGGCGGTCATAGGGAAAGCCATTTGCCCCTCGGCAAACCTCGCCCGGCTGCTGATTTTATAATCATGGAATGTCAGTCTGGGCTCTCGGCTTGAACCACACGACCGCGCCGCTCGATCTGCGCGGTCGTTTCGCGTTCGCGCTCGATCAGATCGCCCCGACGCTGCACAGTTTGCGCAGTTCTTTTGGCAGCAGCAGCCACCCGCAAGTCGAGGCCGCGATCATCTCGACCTGCAACCGCACCGAGATCTATTGCGCCTCCGAGCACATCGCGCTCGACCACACCTTCGGCTGGCTGGCCCAGAGCGGCGGCGTGGCCCCCGCCCTGCTGCGCTCGCACGCCTACACCCTGCACGACGACGAAGCCGCGCGCCATGCCTTCCGCGTGGCCAGCGGCCTCGACTCCATGGTCCTCGGCGAGGCCCAGATCCTCGGCCAGATGAAGGACGCCGTGCGCGCGGCCGAAACCGCCGGCGCGCTCGGCAGCACGCTCAACCAGCTGTTCCAGCGCTCGTTCGCGGTCGCCAAAGAAGTGCGCACCGCCACCGAAATCGGCGCCCACTCGATCAGCATGGCCGCCGCCGCCGTGCGCCTGGCCGGCCAGCTGTTCGAAGACCTGCGCACCACGCGCGTGCTGTTCGTCGGCGCGGGCGAAATGATCGACCTCGCGGCCACGCACTTCGCGGCCAAGGAACCCAAGGCCATCGCCATCGCCAACCGCACGCTGGAGCGCGGCGAAAAGCTGGCGTCGCGCTTCGGCGGCGAAGCCATGCGGCTGGCCGACCTGCCGGCGCGGCTGGCCGAGTTCGACATCGTCATCAGCTGCACCGCGAGCACGCTGCCGATCATTGGCCTGGGCGCCGTGGAGCGCGCGCTCAAGGCACGCAAGCACCGCCCGATGTTCATGGTCGACCTGGCCGTGCCGCGCGACATCGAACCCGAAGTGAAGGCCCTCGAAGACATCTACCTGTACACCGTGGACGACCTCGCCCAGGTGGTGCAGCAGGGCCAGGCCAACCGCCAGGCGGCCGTGGCGCAGGCCGAGGTCATCATCGACGCCGGCGTGCAGAGCTTCATGCACTGGCTGGGCCAGCGCGGCACCGTGCCGCTGATCCAGCAGCTCAACGCGCAGGCCGACGAATGGCGCGCCGCCGAAATGGCCCGCGCGCGCAAGCTGCTCGCCAAGGGCGAATCGGTCGAGGTCGTGCTCGAAGCCATGTCGCGCGGGCTCACGCAGAAGATGATGCACGGCGCCATGGCCGAACTGCACGCGGGCGATGCCGCCTCGCGCGAACAGACGGCGCAGACGCTCTCGCGCCTGTTCCTGCGCAAAGAGCGTTAGCGACGACGCTCGTTGATGGCCCGCCTGCCGCGCGGGCTGTGCTTTTCATGCGCCCTGCCGCTGCACTGCGGCGTCCCCCTCCCCATTTTTCGAGTCCCTTCCGTCGTGAAATCCTTTCTGCGCCACCAACTCGAACGCTATGTCCAACGCCTGGGCGAGCTCGACTTCCTGCTCTCGCGCGAAGACATCATGAGCGACATGGCGCAGTACCGCACCATCTCGCGCGAGCACGCCGAGGTCACGCAGATCGCCGGCCGCTACGAGCGCTTCAAGCAGCGCGAGGCCGACATCGCGGGCGCAATAGAAATGCTCGACGACCCCGACATGGCCGAGATGGCAGCGGAAGAAATCGCCGGTGCCGAGGCCGAGCTGGTGCAGCTCGAAGACGAGCTGCAGCGCCTGCTGCTGCCCAAGGACCCGGACGACGCACGCAACGCCTTCATGGAAATCCGCGCCGGCACGGGCGGCGACGAATCGGCGCTGTTCGCGGGCGATCTGCTGCGCATGTACACGCGCTACTGCGAGCGCGTGGGCCTGCGCTGCGAGGTGGTGAGCGAGAGCGCGAGCGAACTCGGCGGCTACAAGGAAGTGGTGATCCGCATCGTCGGTGACGAAGTCTTCGGCAAGCTGCGCTTCGAATCGGGCGGCCACCGCGTGCAGCGCGTGCCGGCCACCGAAACCCAGGGCCGCATCCACACCAGCGCCTGCACCGTCGCCGTGCTGGCTGAGCCCGACGAAACCGTGGCGGTGCAGATCAACCCGGCCGACCTGCGCATCGACACCTACCGTGCGAGCGGCGCCGGCGGCCAGCACATCAACAAGACCGATTCAGCCGTGCGCATCACGCACATCCCGACCGGCATCGTGGCCGAGTGCCAGGACGACCGCAGCCAGCACCGCAACAAGGCCAAGGCGCTGCAGGTGCTGTCGGCCCGCATCCAGGAAAAAGACCGCAGCGAGCGCGCCGCCAAGGACGCCGCCATGCGCAAGGGCCTGATCGGCAGCGGCGACCGCTCGGACCGCATCCGCACCTACAACTTCCCGCAGGGTCGGCTCACCGATCACCGCATCAATCTCACGCTCTACAAGCTGCTCGCCATCATGGAAGGCGACCTGGGTGACGTGCTCGAGGCGCTGCGCGCCGCGCGTGAAGCCGAGCAGCTGGCCGAACTCGAATCGAGCCTGCCCGCGTGATGACCGACGCCACCGCACCGTCCACCGTGGCGCAGGCGCTGGCCGCGGCCGTGGCCCTGGGCATCGACCGACTCGACGCCCAGTTGCTGCTGCTGCACGCGCTGGGCCGCCCCGTGAACGACCGCGCCTGGCTGCTCGCACACGACACCGATCCGTTTCCCGGCGAGGCCTGGCCTGCGTTCGCGGCCCGGCTGTCGCGCCGCACGGCGGGCGAGCCGGTCGCCTACCTGCTGGGCGAGAAGGAATTCCACGGCCTGCAGCTGCAGGTCGATGCCCGCGTGCTGGTGCCGCGCCCCGACACCGAAACGTTGGTCGAGTGGGCCCTCGCCTGCCTCGATGGTCGCCCGGCCCCGCGCGTGCTCGACCTCGGCACGGGCAGCGGCGCGATCGCGCTGGCGCTGCAGCATGCACGGCCCGACGCGCAGGTCGACGCGGTCGACGCCAGCGCCGACGCGCTCGCGGTGGCCCGGGCCAACGCGCAGCGCCTGGGCCTGCCGGTGCGCTTCACCGAATCGAGCTGGCTCGACGGCGCCGCCGACGGCTACGCGGTCATCGCCAGCAACCCGCCGTACATCGCCGCCGGCGATCCGCACCTGCCCGCGCTGCGCCATGAGCCGACCCGCGCGCTGGTGGCGGGCGCCGACGGCCTCGACGACATCCGCCAGATCGTGCGCGACGCGCCCGCCCACCTCGCCGACGGCGGCTGGCTGCTGCTGGAACACGGCCACGACCAGGCCGAGGCGGTGCGCCAGCTGCTGGCCGCGCGCGGCTTTGCCGAAGTGCAAAGCCGCGACGACCTTGCCGGCATCGCCCGCTGCTCCGGCGGCATCTGGCGCACGGTGAAATAATCCCCCCAGCCCACTTTTCTTCAGGAGTCCCCATGTCCGACGCTCAACAACGCATCGACGACCTCGTCAAATCCAACGAACTCGTGCTCTTCATGAAGGGCAACGCCAGCTTCCCGATGTGCGGCTTCTCGGGCCGCGCCATCCAGATCCTCAAGGCCGTGGGGGTCGACACCAAGGCGCTCAAGACCGTCAACGTGCTCGAAGACGACGGCATCCGCCAGGGCATCAAGGAATACAGCAACTGGCCCACCATCCCCCAGCTCTACGTGAAGGGTGAGTTCGTGGGCGGCTCGGACATCATGATGGAGATGTACGAGTCGGGCGAGCTGCAGCAGGTGATCGGCGGCGGCGCGTCCGCCTGAGCCCCGCGCTTTCTCTTTCTGTTTGACGGGCGCCGCGCCTCGCGCGCGCCCGAACCCGGTGCCAGTCATGGCACCATGGCGGTCTACAACGTGCCGCCATGACTCTCACCCAAAGCCTGCTCATCATCGCGCTGCTGATCGCGATGAGCGCCTTCTTCTCCCTCGCCGAAATCTGCCTGGCCGCCTCGCGCCGCCTGCGTCTGCGCCAGATGGCCGACGAGGGCGACCCGCGCGCGGAAAAGGTGCTGCGCGTGCAGGAGCAGCCGGGCCACTATTTCACCGTGGTGCAGATCGGCCTGAACGCCGTGGCGATCCTCGGCGGCGTGGTCGGCGAAGGCTCGCTGAGCCCGTATTTCGCGCGCTTCTTCGAGAACTGGCTGAGCGTGGAGGTCGCGGCCAACATCGCCTTCCTGTGCTCGTTCGTGATCGTGATCGCGGTGTTCCTGGTGTTCGCCGACCTGTTCCCCAAGCGCCTGGGCATGAGCGCGCCCGAGCGGCTTGCCGTGCGCATCGTCGGGCCGATGCTGCTGCTGATCACCGCCTTCAAGCCGCTGGTGTGGTTCTTCACGCGCGCGACCGATTTGCTGTTCAAGGTGCTCGGCATGCCGATGGCGCGCGACGACAAGATCACCTCGGCCGACATCCTTGCCATGACCGAGGCCGGCGCGCAGGCCGGCGTGCTGGCGGCGCGCGAGCAGCAGGTGATTGCCAACGTGTTCGAGCTCGACACGCGCCTCGTCAGCAGCGTGATGACGGCGCGCGAAAGCATCGCCTGGTTTTTGCACGACGACCCCGAGTCGGTGCTGCGCGCGCGCATCGTGGCCGAGCCGTTTTCGGCCTACCCGGTGTGCGACGGCGACATCGACCACGTGCTGGGTTACGTGGATGCCAAGGACATGTTCCAGCGCGTGCTCAGCGGCCAGCCGCTGGCCTTCGACCAGGGCCTGACGCTGCACAAGGCGCTGGTGATTCCCGACCGGTTGTCGCTCACCGAAGTGCTCGAGCAGTTCCAGCAGGCGCGCGAAGACTTCGCGATCATCGTCAACGAATACAGCCTGGTGGTCGGCGTGATCACGCTCAACGACGTGATGAGCACGGTGATGGGCGACCTGGTGTCGACGTCGACGCCCGAAGAAGAACAGATCGTGAAGCGCGACGAGAACTCGTGGCTGATCGACGGCATCACGCCCATCCAGGACGTGCAGCGCGCTCTGCACATCGACGAGCTGCCGCATGCCGAGGAATATGAAACGCTGGCCGGCTTCCTCATGGTGATGCTGCGCCGCGTGCCCAAGCGCACGGACAGCGTGACCTGGGGCGGCTACACCTTCGAGGTGATGGACGTCGACAGCTACCGCATCGACCAGGTGATGGTGACCAGGGGATCGGCCACCGCCAAGGCCGTGGTCGCCGACTGAGCGATTGCGCTCAGGCCGCCGAGCGGTCGCGCTCGCGTTCCTTGTCGACGTAGGCCCAGAGCCGCTGGTTCGCGAACACGGCGTTCGGATACGGCGCCCTGCCGCGGCTGCCGTTGTAGCGGCCCAGCGTCATGAACAGGTCGCCCTTCTCGCGGTCGAGGTAGTGGCGCAGGATCACGCAGCCGAAGCGCAGGTTGGTCTGCATGTGGAACAGCTTGGCGGAGTCGCTGTCGCCGATCACGCGGGTCCAGAACGGCATCACCTGCATGTAGCCGCGCGCGCCCGCACTGGAGACGGCGAACTTGCGGAAGTTGCTCTCGACCTGGATCAGGCCCAGCACCAGGCTCACGTCGAGCCCCGAGCGCTTGGCCTCGTACCAGACAGTCTGCAAGAACTCGATGCGCGTCGATGGGTCAGCGACCTTCTTGCGCAGGCGCTCGCTCATTTCGCCGAGCCACCGCAGGTACGCAAGGCGGGCCTCGGTGTCGGCAAACTGCGGCACCGGCGGCGCCTTGTTGTGGACGGCCGAACTCAGCGCGGTGCGCACCGAGTCGATCAGCGGCTCTTCGATCTGCGCGCCGGCCCAGGCCGTTTGCGGCAGTGACAGAGCTGTGAGGGCGCCGGCGGCGGCGCTGCCCAGCAGGCAGCTGCGTCGCGACAAGCCGCCCGCCACGCTCATGCCGCGAGCTTGCCGGCGATGAAGTCGGCGATGCCGGCGGCAGGCACCTTGGTGGCCGCGGTGTCGCGCCGGCCCTGGTACTCGAGCTGGCCTTCCTTGAGGCCGCGGTCGGAGATCACCACGCGGTGCGGCACGCCGATCAGTTCCCAGTCGGCGAACATTGCGCCGGGGCGCTCGCCGCGGTCGTCGAGCAGCACGTCGACGCCCTTGGCCAGCAGCGCTTCGTAGAGCGCTTCGGCCGCGACCTTGACCTCGGGGCTGCGGTCCATGCCGATCGGGCAGACCACCACCGTGAACGGCGCCAGCGCGTCGGGCCAGATGATGCCGCGCTCGTCGTGGTTCTGTTCGATGGCGGCGGCGGGCAGGCGCGTGATGCCGATGCCGTAGCAGCCCATCTCGAGGAACTGCGGCTTGCCGCCTTCGTCGAGATAGGTGGCGTTCATGTCCTTGCTGTACTTGGTGCCGAGCACGAAGACGTGGCCCACTTCGATGCCGCGCTCGATGGCCAGCACGCCCTTGCCGTCGGGCGAGGCGTCGCCGGCGACCACGTTGCGCAGGTCGGCCACCAGGTCGGGCTCGGGCAGGTCGCGGCCCCAGTTGACGCCGGTCATGTGGAAGTCGACCTCGTTGGCGCCGGTGATCCAGTCGGCCAGCACGGCGGCTTCGCGGTCGGCCACGAGCTTGACGGGCTTCTTGAGGTTCAGCGGGCCGAGGTAGCCCGGCTTGCAGCCGAAGTGCTCGTCGATCTCGGCGGTGGTGGCAAAGCGGAAGCCCTTGTCGAGGCCGGGCAGCTTGCTGACCTTGATCTCGTTCATGTCGTGGTCACCGCGCAGCAGCAGCAACCAGATCTGCGCGCCCTTGATGTCGCCGGCGGCATCGAGAACGTCGGTGGCCAGCACCAGCGACTTGACGGTGGTGGCCAGCGGCACGCCGAGCAGCTCGGCCACGTCGGCGCAGGTCGCCTTGCCGGGCGTGGGCGTCTTCTCGAGCGCATTGGCGGCGGCAGGACGCGGGCCGGCCGGGGCCAGTGCCTCGGCTTTTTCCATGTTGGCGGCGTAGGTGCTGTCGGGGCAGTAGACGATCGCGTCTTCGCCGGTGGCGGCGATCACCTGGAACTCTTCGCTCAGGTCACCGCCGATGGCGCCGCTGTCGGCCGCCACGGCGCGGTAGCGCAGGCCGAAGCGGTCGAAGATGTTGCGGTAGGCTTGGGCCATCACCTGGTAGCTGGCCTTGGCCGCGTCGAGGTCGCGGTCGAAGCTGTAGGCGTCCTTCATGATGAACTCGCGCCCGCGCATCAGACCGAAGCGCGGACGACGCTCGTCACGGAACTTGGTCTGGATCTGGTAGAAATTCTTCGGCAGCTGCTTGTAGCTGCGGATTTCCTGGCGGGCGATGTCGGTCACCACCTCTTCGCTGGTCGGCTGGATCACGAAGTCGCGGTCGTGGCGGTCCTTGATGCGCAGCAGCTCGGGGCCCATCTTGTCGAAGCGGCCGGTCTCTTGCCAGAACTCGGCCGGCTGCACCACGGGCATCGCGAGCTCGACGGCGCCGGCGCGGTTCATCTCTTCGCGCACGATGGCCTCGACCTTGCGGATCACGCGCAGGCCCATGGGCATGTACGTGTAGATGCCCGTGCCGAGCTTCTTGATCATGCCGGCGCGCATCATGAGCCGATGGCTCGCGACCTCCGCGTCAGCGGGCGCTTCCTTCAGGGTGGAGACAAAAAATCGGGAAGCTTTCATCGGGATCGCGCAGGTGGGTTCGAAGTGAGGAGGGAGACAGGCACCCCGGATAGACCCTGAGAGCCCGGAACCGGTCGCTTGCCGAGGGCAACCCGGCATGCATAATCGACTCAGTTCAAAAATTGGGGTTTGATTATGCTCGACCGGGACGGCTTCAGGCCCAACGTCGGCATCATCCTGCTCAACCAGAGAAACCAGGTTTTCTGGGGCAAGCGCATACGCACGCATTCCTGGCAGTTTCCGCAAGGCGGCATCGACCGTGGCGAAAGTCCCGAGCAAGCCATGTTCCGGGAACTGCACGAGGAAGTCGGGCTCCATCCGGAGCATGTGCGCATCGTGGCCCGTACCCGCGACTGGTTGCGCTACGAGGTGCCGGATCGGTTCATCCGCCGTGACGCACGGGGCCACTACAAAGGCCAGAAGCAGATCTGGTATCTGCTGCAACTTGTCGGCCACGACTGGGATCTCAACCTGCGTGCCACCGACCATCCCGAATTCGACGCTTGGCGCTGGCATGACTACTGGGTCCCGCTCGACGTGGTCGTCGAGTTCAAGCGCGGCGTCTACGAGATGGCGCTTACCGAGCTTGCTCGCTACCTGCCCCGGCAGGATTTCCGCAACCGCTTCCTGCGCAGCAACGTGCGCGCCCGAGAATTCGAGCGCCACACGCTGGACCATGGAGCACCTGCGGGCCTCGACCTGCCGCCCGGCGGCAGCTTCGATCCGCATCCCGACATTCCTTCTGCGAGCGATGAACCTCCTCCCAAGAACAGCGCGCCTTCTTCTTTCCCGACGCCACGCTGAGCGTGCGCTCGTCATCGCCTGCGTCAGCCTGCTGGCTGCCTGCGCCTCCCGCGGCTACGACACCGACAACCCCGACTGGGCCCAAGCCGGCATGCCACCCGCGCCGAAGAGCACCGAGCAGGACAAGGAGTGGGAAGAAACCGCAGTGCCGCCGCCGCCCACCTTCAGCGAAGCGCGTCTGCTGCCGATCGCCATGCCGCCCTACATGACGCTGAAGTTCGGCGTCGACCCGAACACCATCGCCATCACGAAGGACGGCATCGTGCGCTACGTGGTGGTGGCGCAGAACCGGGCGGGCGGTGCCGTCAATGCGTTCTACGAAGGCGTGCGCTGCTCGACGGCAGAGATGAAGAGCTATGCCCGCTTCAACAACGGTGCCTGGCAGGAAACGAAGTCGCCCGAGTGGAAGCGCGTGAAGGACATGAACTCCAGCTACGTGCCGGCGCTGGCGTCCCAAGGCCTGTGCCGGGGCAACGCGCCGCGCAGCTCGGTCAACGAGATGGTGCAGAACATCCGCAATCCGCTGCGCGAACTGCCGTGAAGTGGCGGCGGGGCATGGCGCCCCGCCTTGGCGATCAACCGGGCATCAACACCATGTTGTCGCGGTGCACCATCTCCGGCTCGGCCGCGTAACCCAGCAGTCGCTCGAATTCCGCTGACGGCTTGCGGCACAGCAGCCGGGCCTCCACGCTCGAATAGTTGGCCAGCCCGCGGGCCAGCTCGACACCGTCGACATCGCGTACTGCGATCACGTCGCCGCGCGAGAATTCACCCGACACGCTCGTCATGCCGATCGGCAGCAAGCTCTTGCCTTCGCCGCGCACCTTGGCAGCCGCGCCGGCGTCGACGATGACAGCCCCACGCAGCTGCAGGTGATCGGCCATCCAGCGCTTGCGCGCCTGGTGCTTGGCGGTCTGCGCCACCAGCAGCGTGCCGATGGACTCGCCGCGCGTGAGCCGCAGCAGCGCGTCGGCTTCGCGGCCCCAGGCGATGACCGTCGAGGCGCCGGAACCCGCCGCACGCTTGGCCGCAAGGATCTTGGTGATCATGCCGCCCCGCCCGATGCTCGAGCCGGCGCCGCCCGCCATGGCTTCGAGCGCCGGGTCGCCTGCGGCGGCCTCGTGCACGAACTTGGCGTCGGGGTCCTTGCGCGGATCGGCCGTGTACAAGCCCTTCTGGTCGGTCAGGATGACTAGCGCATCGGCTTCGACCAGGTTGGCGACCAGCGCGCCGAGCGTGTCGTTGTCGCCGAACTTGATCTCGTCGTTGACGACGGTGTCGTTCTCGTTGATGACTGGCACCACGCCCAGGCGCAGCAAGGTGACGAGGGTCGAGCGCGCATTGAGATAGCGCTCCCGGTCTGCCAGGTCGGCATGCGTCAGCAGCACCTGCGCGCTGCCGATCTGGTTCTCGCGCAGTTTGGTCTCGTACATCTGGGCCAGGCCCATCTGCCCGACGGCCGCCGCCGCCTGCAGCTCGTGGATCGCGTGCGGCCGGGTTTTCCAGCCGAGGCGCTTCATGCCTTCGGCGATCGCGCCGCTCGACACCATGACCACTTCGCGCCCGTCGCGCACCAGCTGCGCCAGCTGCCGGCACCACTCGCCGATGGCGGCTTCGTCGAGGCCGCGCCCCTCGTTGGTCACAAGGCTGGAGCCCACCTTGACGACGATACGGCGGGCATCCCGCAAGGCAGTGGAACCGGAATTCGAGGTCATGAAGGAAGAAGGCGTGTTTCAGGGATGCAGCCTGCGCTGCTTGCTATCCATTTTGCAGCACCGAAGGCGCCGCGACGCGCTCAGCTTCCTTCCGGCGGCAGCGGAACGAAGCGCGGATCGACCACGACGGTCTCGTGCTCGGCCACCTGCTGGGCCTTGACCTGCTGGTACACGGCCTTGATCAGGTGCTCGCAGCCTTCGCGCGTGAGCGCCGAGATCTCGAAGACCGGGCCCTTGAAGCGCAGGCGCTTGACGAAGTCCTTGACCAGCGCCGCGCGCTCGTCGCCAGGCACCATGTCGAGCTTGTTCAGCACCAGCCAGCGCGGCTTTTCGAAGAGCGCGGCATCGTACTTCTTCAGTTCACCCACGATGGCCTTGGCCTGGGCGACCGGATCGACGGCATCGTCGAACGGCGCCATGTCGACCACGTGCAGCAGCAGGCGCGTGCGCTGCAAGTGCCGCAGGAACAGGTGACCGAGGCCGGCGCCTTCGGACGCGCCTTCGATCAGGCCGGGCAGGTCGGCGACCACGAAGCTTTGCTCCGGACCGACGCGCACCACACCCAGGTTGGGGTGCAGTGTGGTGAAGGGGTAGTCCGCAATACGGGGACGGGCATTCGAGATCGCGCTGATCAGGGTCGACTTGCCCGCATTGGGCATGCCCAGCAGGCCCACGTCGGCCAGCACCTTGAGTTCGAGCTTAAGGCTCTTCTTCTCGCCGGGCCAGCCAGGCGTCTTCTGGCGCGGCGCACGGTTGATCGCGCTCTTGAAGCGCATGTTGCCGAAACCGCCGTCGCCGCCCTTGGCGATCGTGACGACCTCACCTTCCGTGAGCATCTCGTACAGAACCTCGCCGGTTTCGGCGTCGGTGATGATCGTGCCGACCGGCATCCTGAGGACGATGTCATCGCCCGCGGCGCCGAACATGTCGGAGCCCATGCCGTGCTCGCCGCGCTTGGCTTCGTGCCGGCGCGAGTAGCGGAAATCGACCAGGGTGTTGAGGTTCGAGTCGGCCACCGCGAACACGTGGCCGCCACGGCCGCCGTCGCCGCCGTTGGGGCCGCCGAACTCTTTGTACTTCTCATGTCGGAACGACACGCAGCCGTTGCCGCCATCGCCCGCGGCGATGTCGATGAAGGCTTCGTCGACGAACTTCATGGGATGTCCAGTTTACAAATGAAGAAGCCCCGGCAATGCGGGGCCTCGGAAAGATCGAAGTGACTGGCGGGGCTTAGGCCGCGGGCGTCACGTTGACCATGTGCTTGTTCAGCGCACCCTTGTGACCGAACGACACGTGGCCGTCGACCAGGGCGAAGAGCGTGTGGTCCTTGCCCACGCCGACGTTCACGCCGGGGTGGAACTGGGTGCCGCGCTGGCGCACGATGATCGAGCCTGCGCTGATCAGTTCGCCGCCGAAGGCCTTCACGCCGAGCATCTTGGGCTTGGAATCGCGCCCGTTTCGCGTTGAGCCGCCGCCTTTTTTCTGTGCCATGGAATGTGCTCCTTAGCCGGCGATCGCGCCGATTTGCAGTTCGGTGAACTGCTGGCGATGGCCTTGACGTTTTTGATAGTGCTTGCGACGGCGCATCTTGAAGATGCCGACCTTGTCGTGCTTGCCGTGCGACAGTACCGTGACTGTCACCGTTGCGCCGGACACCAGGGGCGTGCCAACCTTGATTTCAGCGCCGTTTCCGACAGCCAGAACCTGGTCGATCACGATTTCCTGGCCTACGTCCGCAGCAATCTGTTCTACTTTAATTTTTTCGCCGGAAGCAACGCGATATTGCTTGCCGCCGGTTTTTATGACCGCGTACATGTAAACCTCTTAGAAATGAGTCCCCGCAGCGAATTCCGCAGAGCCCAAGATTATAGCGCGCTTTGCGACCGCCCACCACCCCGACTCTGAGACGCGCCCGGGATTCGTGCACGGCTCCCTATAATTCCGGCGTTCCGGCCCCCAGGGCCGCCCTCATCTTCGCAGCGCCCCGCGCCTTCGCTTTGCCAGTTCCCGCCGCCGACACCTCCCCCACCGCCACCGTGCTGGACCTGATTGCCGGCGACATGGTCGAAGTCGACCGTGTGATCGCCCTGCGACTGAACACCGGCGTTCCGCTGGTCAGCCAGGTTTCGCAATACATCATCTCGGCCGGCGGCAAGCGACTGCGGCCGGCGCTCTTGCTGCTCATGGCGGGCGCACTCGGCTACACCGGCGACCAACGCTTCAATCTGGCGGCCGTGGTGGAGTTCATCCACACCGCCACCCTGCTGCACGACGACGTGGTCGACGAGTCGACTCTGCGACGCGGTCGCGCAACCGCCAACGAATCCTTCGGCAATCCCGCCAGCGTGCTGGTGGGAGACTTCCTGTACTCGCGCGCCTTCCAGATGATGTTGGATGCAAACAACATGCGCATCATGCAGATCCTGGCCGAAGCGACCAACGTGATCGCGGAAGGCGAAGTGCTGCAGCTGATGAACATGCACGACGCCTCGCTGGACGAAGCGGCGTACCTGCGCGTGATCCGCTCCAAGACCGCCAAGCTCTTCGAGGCGAGCACCCGGTTGGCAGCCGTGCTGGCCGGCACCACGCCCGAAGTCGAAGAAGCCTGCGCCACCTATGGACAAGCGCTGGGCACCGCCTTCCAGGTGATCGACGACGTACTCGACTACGCAGGCGACGCCCAGGAAACCGGGAAGAACGTCGGCGACGACTTGCGCGAAGGCAAGACGACCTTGCCGCTGATCTTCGCCATGCAACGCGGCACGCCCGAACAGAGCGCACTTGTGCGCGCTGCCATCGAGGCCGGCGACACCGCCCAGTTAGGGAAAATCGTCGAGATCGTTCGCGAAACCGGCGCGCTGGAAGCCTCGCGCGCAGCCGCAGCCGCAGAGGCCGAACGCGCAATTCATGCATTGCGCAACCTTCCATCGAATTTGCACGCTTCAGGTTTGCTACAATTAGCGGCTCAGTTGCTTGAGCGACGTGCCTGAAACACCTCCACAGAGTTGGCATCTAGGACGAGTTTTTTTCTTGCAACCAATCGGGGTGTAGCTTAGCCTGGTAGAGCGCTACGTTCGGGACGTAGAGGCCGGAGGTTCGAATCCTCTCACCCCGACCAGTTTTTCTCGACTGGTCCAGTTTTGTCAGCGCCTGTTGCTGTGTAACGATTTACAGCACAGGCGTGTTCAGCGATGATCGTGAAGCACTTTTTCACATCTTTTGCATTCGCTGAATGGCCGCTGCCGAAATTCCCGTTAAAGAAACTACGCAGATCGCCCTTCCCGGCTTGGCGCGCGCTTTGGTGTCCGCCGGCAAGCTTGCAGCGAAATCGGCCGAAGAGATCTATCAGAAGTCGCTGAGCGGCCGCACCAGCTTCATCGCCGAATTGACCGGCACCGGCGCCGTCTCTGCAGCAGACCTCGCCCACACCCTGTCGAGCGCTTTCGGCGCCCCATTGCTCGACCTCGACGCCATCGATCACCAGCGCCTGCCCAAGGACCTGCTCGATCCGAAGCTCTGCCACGCCTACCGCATCGTCGTTCTCAGCAAGCGCAACAACCGTCTGATCGTCGCCACGGCCGACCCGTCGGACCAGCAGGCTGCGGAAAAGATCAAGTTCGCCTCGCAGATGGGCGTCGACTGGGTCATCGCCGAGTACGACAAGCTTTCGCGCATGATCGAAGCCGCCGCAGCCAGTGCGGCGGAAACGATCAACAGCATCGTCGGCACCGAGTTCGAGTTCGACGATGTCACGGCCGACACGTCGGGCGACGCCAACGAGCAGGCCATCGCCGAAGTCGAAGACGCACCCGTGGTGCGCTTCCTGCACAAGATGCTGCTCGACGCAGTGAGCATGCGGGCCTCGGACATTCACTTCGAGCCCTACGAACACCACTACCGGGTCCGTTTCCGCGTAGACGGCGAACTGCGCGAAATCGCCAGCCCGCCCACGGTCATCAAGGACAAGCTCGCCTCGCGCATCAAGGTCATTTCCCGGCTCGACATCTCGGAAAAACGCGTGCCGCAAGACGGCCGCATGAAGCTCAAGATCGGTCCCGATCGCGTGATCGACTTCCGCGTGAGCACGCTGCCCACGCTGTTCGGCGAGAAGATCGTCGTGCGTATCCTGGACCCGAGCAGCGCCCGCATGGGCATCGACGCCCTGGGCTACGACGCCGACGAGAAAGAACGGCTCCTCCACGCCATCGGCCGCCCGTATGGCATGGTGCTGGTGACCGGCCCCACGGGCTCGGGCAAGACCGTGTCGCTGTACACCTGCCTGAACCTGCTCAACCAGCCGGGCGTCAACATCGCGACGGCGGAAGATCCGTCGGAAATCAACCTGCCCGGCGTCAACCAGGTCAACGTCAACGAGAAGGCCGGCCTCACCTTCGCGGCGGCGCTGCGCGCCTTCCTGCGGCAGGATCCCGACATCATCATGGTCGGCGAAATCCGCGACCTCGAAACCGCCGACATCTCGATCAAGGCCGCGCAAACCGGCCACTTGGTGCTCTCGACGCTGCACACCAACGACGCGCCGACCACGCTGACGCGCATGCGCAACATGGGCATCGCGCCCTTCAACATTGCGTCAAGCGTGATCCTGATCACTGCCCAACGCCTTGCGCGCCGGCTGTGCATGCTGTGTCGCGTGCCGATCGACATCCCGCGCGAAGCCCTGCTTGAAGCCGGCTTCAACGAGGAAGACATCAACGGCACCTGGAAGCCGTACCGCCCGGTCGGCTGTGCCGCCTGCAGCGGCGGCTACAAGGGCCGGGTCGGCATCTACCAGGTGATGCCGATTACGGAAGCCATCCAGGAAATCATCCTGCGCGATGGCAGCGCACTGGACATCGCGAACCAATCCGAAGCCGAAGGCGTGCGCTCGCTGCGCCAGTCGGGCCTTCGCAAAGTCATGCAGGGCCTCACTTCGCTCGAAGAAGTCGTGGCCTGCACCAACCTATAACGAACACACTGAACCGGAGATCGAATGGCAACAGTGGCATCCTCCCGCTCCCAGGTCACGCACAAGGAATTCGTCTTCGAATGGGAAGGCAAGGACCGCAACGGCAAGCTGGTGCGCGGCGAGCTTCGCGCCGCCGGGGAGAACCAGGTCCAGGCGGCGCTGCGCCGTCAGGGCGTGCTGGCGTCCAAGATCAAGAAGCGCCGCATGCGCTCGGGCAAGTCGATCAAGCCCAAGGACATTGCGATCTTCACGCGCCAGCTCGCGACCATGATGAAGGCGGGCGTGCCGCTGCTGCAGTCCTTCGACATCGTGGGGCGCGGCAACGCAAATCCGAGTGTGGCCAAACTACTGAACGACATCCGTAGCGATGTCGAGACCGGCACCTCGCTGTCGGCCGCGTTCCGCAAGTTTCCGAAGTACTTCGACAACCTGTATTGCAACCTGGTGGAAGCCGGTGAGGCCGCCGGTATTCTGGAAGACCTGCTCGATCGCCTGGCGACCTACATGGAGAAGACCGAGGCGATCAAGTCGAAGATCAAGTCGGCGCTGATGTACCCGACCTCGGTGGTCGTCGTGGCCTTCGTGGTGGTCGCGATCATCATGATCTTCGTGATCCCTGCGTTCAAGCAGGTGTTCTCCTCCTTCGGTGCCGACCTGCCCGCACCGACGCTGATCGTGATGGCGATCAGCGAGTTTTTTGTTTCCTACTGGTGGCTGATCTTCGGCGTGCTCGGCGGCGGCATCTACTTCTTTTTGCAAGCCTGGAAGCGCAACGAGCGCGTCCAGAAGGTCATGGACCGCCTGCTGCTGCGCCTTCCCATCTTCGGTACGCTGATCGAAAAATCCTGCGTGGCCCGCTGGACCCGCACGCTCGCCACCATGTTCGCAGCCGGCGTTCCGCTGGTCGAGGCGCTCGATTCCGTGGGCGGCGCATCGGGCAACTCGGTGTACGGAGACGCCACCGCCAAGATCCAGCAGGAAGTCTCGACCGGCACCAGCCTGACCACGGCCATGACCAACGTCAACCTGTTCCCCTCGATGGTGATCCAGATGACCGCCATCGGCGAGGAATCGGGCTCCATCGATCACATGCTGGGCAAGGCCGCGGACTTCTACGAGTCCGAAGTCGACGACATGGTCGCCGGCCTTTCCAGCCTGATGGAGCCCATCATCATCGTGTTCCTCGGCGTCATCATCGGTGGCATCGTGGTGTCGATGTACCTGCCCATCTTCAAGCTCGGCCAGGTCGTCTGATGCTGGTGTCGCAGGGGTTCGACACCGCGCTCGCCGGTGTGTTGGGGCTATTGGTCGGCAGCTTCCTGAACGTGGTGATCTACCGCACGCCGATCATGATGTACCGGGGCTGGCTGAGCGATGCGGTCGCCAATCTCATGTCGTCGAAGGACATGCCTTCGCTGTGGTCGCTGGTCTTCGGCCCGAAGTCGGTGCCGCCTGCGGGCCTCGAAGCGGCGGCCGACAAAGCGGCCGAAGCCCTCGAGAAGCTGCCACCCTTCGACCTTTCGCGCCCTGCTTCGCGCTGCGGTGCCTGCGGCCACCGGATCCGCTGGTACCAGAACATCCCCGTGCTGAGCTACCTTCTGCTGCGCGGCCGATGCGCCAGCTGCAAGACGTCGATCAGCCCGCGCTATCCCCTTGTCGAGCTGATCACCGGCGGGCTGTTCGCCCTGTGCGCGCATCGCTTCGGCATCACCCCGGCAGGCGCGCTCTGGGCGGCCTTCGGCGCGGTGCTGATCTGCCAGTTCCTCATCGACTTCGACACGCAGTTCCTGCCCGATTCACTGAACTACCCCCTGCTCTGGCTGGGCCTGATCGGTGCTGCCATGGGCTGGACCGGCGTCGCCCTGAACGCCGCAGTCTGGGGCGCCGTGTTCGGCTACCTGAGCCTGTGGCTTGTGTACCATGCCTACCGCCTGGCCACAGGCAAGGAAGGCATGGGACATGGGGACTTCAAACTGCTCGCCGCACTGGGCGCCTGGCTCGGCGCCGACTACCTCATCGCGATCATCCTCGTGTCGTCGGTGGTGGGCGCCGTGATCGGCCTCGCGCTGCGTTTTGCCGGCAAGCTGGCCCACAAGGACATCCCCATCGCCTTCGGACCGTTCCTGGCCGGTGCCGGCCTGATCTGCCTCGTGGCCGGTCCCGCGGTCGTGAAGCAATGGATTCCTTTCGCCTTCCCCTTCGGCGCCCTGGCCCTCTAGGAACAGCAGCGGCATGGCAGTGAAGCGCATCGGCCTGACCGGCGGCATCGGCAGCGGCAAGAGCACGGTCGCATCGCTGCTGTTGGCCGAAGGGGCGGTGCTCGTCGACACCGATGCCATTGCGCGCAGCATCGCGCAGGCCGGCGGTATCGCGATGCCCGCCCTCGAGTCCGCATTCGGCCCTTCAGTCATTGCCCCCGACGGCAGCCTCGATCGGGCGGCCATGCGCCAACTGGTGTTCGCCGATGCGGGCGCCAAGGCCCGCCTCGAAGCCATCCTGCATCCGCTGATCGGCACCGAGACCCAGCGCCAGGCCGCCGCGGCCGGCGACGATGCCGTTGTCGTGTTCGATGTGCCCCTGCTGGTTGAATCGGGCCGCTGGCGCGCCCTCGTGGACCGCGTGCTGGTGGTCGATGCCCGGGAAGAAACGCAGTTGCAGCGCGTCATGACCCGTTCAGGCTGGGCCCCCGAAGCCGTGCGCGCCGTGATCGCCCAACAAGCCCCGCGCAAGGCACGCCGGGCCGCCGCCGACGCCGTGATTTACAACGAGTCGTTGACGCTCGGGGAACTGGGCACCGAGGTGCGGGGTCTCTGGAAGCTGTGGGCCGCGGCCACCACGCGATAATCGGAGACCAGCCGCCCCGGCGGCTCTATAACGATTACGACAAAAAGGCGCTCGCCACTGCAGTGCCCTCCCCGAGATGCTTTTCAACTCGTATCCCTTCATTTTTGTCTATTTCCCGCTGGTCCTGATCGGGTTCTTCCTGATCGGCAAACGCAACACCCGCGCTGCCGCCGGCTTCCTCGGACTGGCCTCGCTGTTCTTTTACGGCTGGTGGAGCGTGCAGGCCCTGCCGCTGCTGCTCGGCTCGATCTGCGTCAACTACTGGTTCGGCCTGCAGCTGACACCCGCGCCGGGCCGCAACGACCGCAAGCGCAAGACGCTGCTGATCGCCGCGCTGGTGATCAACCTGGGCGTGCTGGCCGTCTTCAAGTACGCCAACTTCTTCCTGGAAAACGTCGACGCCGGGCTGGTCGCGGCAGGTATGACGCCCATCGATCTGGTGCACATCGTGCTGCCGATCGGCATCTCGTTCTACACCTTCACGCAGATCGCCTTCCTGGTCGACTGCTGGCAGGGCAAGGTGCATGAGCGCAGCTTCATCCACTACATGCTGTTCGTCACCTACTTCCCGCACCTGATCGCGGGTCCGGTGTTGCACCACGCGCAGATGATGCCGCAGTTCAACAGCCCGGCGACCTACAGGTTCAACGCCAGCAACGTGGCGCTCGGGCTGGGCATCTTCGTCTTCGGCCTGGCCAAGAAGATGCTGATCGCCGACCCGCTCGGGCAGTACGCCGACATGATGTTCAAGGGCGTGCACGAGGGCGTGCTGCCCTCCCTGTACACCGCGTGGTTCGGTGTGCTGGCCTACACGCTGCAGATCTATTTCGACTTCTCGGGCTACTCCGACATGGCGGTCGGCCTGTCGCTGTGCCTGGGCGTGCAGCTGCCGCTCAATTTCCGCTCGCCCTACAAGTCGACCAACATGATCGAGTTCTGGCGCCGCTGGCACATCTCGCTGTCGACCTTCCTGCGCGACTACCTCTACGTGCCGCTCGGCGGCAACCGCAAGGGCCCGGCACGCCGCTACCTCAACCTCTTCCTGACGATGCTGCTTGGCGGCCTGTGGCACGGTGCCGCCTGGACCTTCGTGATCTGGGGCGCGCTGCATGGCGCCTACCTGATGGTCAATCACTTCTGGAACGCCAAGGTGCGCCGCGGCAACACCAAGACCACCTGGTACGGCCGCGTGATCGGCTGGTTCATCACCTTCCTGTGCGTGATGATCGCCTGGGTCGTGTTCCGCGCCGACAGCATGACGGCTGCCATCGAGATCTACAAGGGCATGCTCGGCCTGCACGGCGCCCCGTGTCGGCCTTCGGCGAGTTCCGCGTTCCGTTCCGCAAGCCCGAATTCTTCCAGACCATCCTCGTGGGCCTCGTGATCTGCCTGGCGCTGCCGCCGACGATCACCCTCGACCGCTGGATTCCGAACGTCGCCGGCCTGGCCGGACGACCCGCCTGCAACGCCTGGCCACATGGGTCACCGGACTGGGCTGCGTCTATCTTTTCGGTCTGTGCGTGTCGAAGTTCGGCAGCTACAGCCCGTTCCTCTATTTCCAGTTCTGACATGGAAGACACGAAATCGGCCAAGGTCTGGCTCCGCATCTTCGCCGCCGGCTACCTGGTGTGCTGCGCCCTGCTGGTCGTCAGCCTCTTCACGCCCATTCCGTACGGCGACCTGACCCGCATCGGTCGCATCTCGGAGCAAGAGTTCGGCTGGCACGTACCGCCTCCGCCGATCCCTGATGCCAACGTCAAGACCTGGCCAATCCAGGAATCCGACATCCTGGTGATCGGCGACAGCTTCTCGGTGCGCTACGTCTGGCAATCGGTGCTCGTGGGCGCCGGCTACAAGCTCACCACCACGCACTGGGACAACACCGGCCCGCTGTGCGAGGACTTCGCGAGCTGGCTCCAAAAGTCCGGCTTCAAGGGCAAGGTCGTCATCGTCGAAAGCATCGAGCGCCTGCTCGAAGACCGCATCGAGAAGTCCGCGGCCTGCAAGACGATGAAGCACGCCTTCAAGCCGACCCCGCCGCCCGGTGAGAATCCGTCCAAACCAGCCCCCGGCTTCCAGCTCAACTGGGACGCCCAGTTGCTCAGCGGCTGGTTCACTTATCACAACACCCGCGCCATCCTGCGCTCCGACAGCTGGACCAACACCCCCGAGCACTGGGGCCCGCTGATCGACGCGCGCAAGGTGCCCGACGGCTGCAAGCAGTTCAGCCACCGCGCGTGCGACAAGCTGCTGGTGACCGCCGAAGACCGCGTCAACGCCCCGTTGTCGGTCGAGTCGGCACGCTTCATGAAGCGCTTCGAGAACAGCGCCGCGCCCTACAAGGTGGTATGGATGGTCGTGCCCAACAAGAGCACGGTCTATTTGCAACAAAACCATGCCGATGCGTTCAGGGCCGAATTCAACCCGCAAAATATCGGGCCGGACCTGTTCGATCTTGCGGAGAAAAACCGCTTCAAGATGACGGATCTATTTCCCGCGAACGAGACCCACGTCTCGACCCAGGGTTACATTCTTTTCGGCCAGCGTATGCTGGAGGCTGTGCGTGAGGTGCTGCCGGCACCAATTGCAAAATCGCAATGAGCTCGAACCTGATCTGAAAAGCCGATACGCGTGATCCTCTACGAGTACCCCTTCAACGAGCGCACCCGCACCTACCTGCGGCTGGAGCACCTCTTCCGCCGGCTCGGTGAACTGGTGCCCTCCGAATCGCCGCTGTCCCATCACTACGCCCTGGTCACGATCTTCGAGATCATGGACGTGGCCGCGCGAGCCGACCTCAAGGCCGACGTCATGCGCGACCTCGACAAGCACAAGAACGTGTTCAACGGCTACCGGGGCAATCCGGCCATCGCCGAAGCCGTGCTCGACCAGGTGGTCGGCCAGCTCGAGCGCAACTTCACCACACTGAACGGCGTGGCGGGCAAGGCCGGCCAGGCGCTGACGGAAAACGAGTGGCTCATGAGCATCCGCAGCCGCGCCGGCATTCCGGGCGGCACCTGCGAGTTCGACCTGCCCGCCTATTTCGCCTGGCAACACCGCCCGGCCGCCAGCCGTCGCGCCGACCTCGAACGCTGGTCGAACACCCTGTCTCCGCTGGCGTCGTCGATCTACCTGCTGCTCAAGCTGCTGCGCGACGCCGACGTGCCCTACAAGGTGATCGCGACCAACGGCCAGTTCCAGCAGAACCTGCCGCAAGGCCGCAGCTTCCAGCTGCTGCGCCTGCGCATCGACCCGAAGCTGGGCCTGATTCCTGAAATCAGCGGCAACCGCCTCATGGTGTCCGTGCGCCTCATGCGGCACGACAAGGACGATCGCCTCCATCCAAGCTCGGACGACGCGCCTTTCGAGCTGACTCTCTGCGCATGACCGAGGTGAACGACAAGGGCGAGCGGATCGTCCGTTGCCCCACGTGCGGCGGCGACAGCGTCTATGCGCCGAGCAACAGCTACCGCCCGTTTTGCAGCGCGCGCTGCAAGGGCATCGACCTGGGCGCCTGGGCCAGCGAAGAGTTCCGGATGCCGACCGAGGCCCCGCCCGACGACGATCCGTTCGGCGACCCGAAGGTCCAGTAACCGCCCCGCCGCGCCGACGACTACTTGCCGCCTGCGTCCTCGTCCAGCAACGCCGGATCCATGTAGGTCGCAAAGCTGCGCGCATAGCGCGGCCGGAGGTGACCGATGTCCTTGTACGCCGGCGAACCATCGTCCGGCATGCTGCGCAGGCACTGGCCGTCAGTGCACAAGCTGGCGAACGGCGCAATCACCTGCGCGCCATTGGCTTCGGCCACCTGCTTCAGCCGCGCATTGAACTGCGCCTGGTCTTCCGGCAACGGGGCCTTGCCTTGCTCGCTGACGCGCATCCCGCCCAAGCGGCTGCCCTCGATCTGCTTGAGCGGATCGAAATCCATGCCGACCGGGTTGCCGAGCACCAGGTAGACCTTCTTGTGCGCCGCGGACAGACGCCTCAGCACCTCGCCCAGCGACTGGAGCGCCAGGTCAACGCCGTCGCCGTTCTGGAACGGGTGCACGACCTTCTTGTCGTCGACGAAATAGTTCACCGCAGGTCCGACGCCGGTGAAATAGCAGCTCCAGCAGGCCCCGAGCACCACCGAGTCGATTTCCGGTTGGAGCGCCAGATCGAGCACGGCCGCGCGCCGCGCGTCGCAGGCCGTGTCGGCACCGCTGAACAGGCCCGGCACCGGCGGGCACGATCCCTGGTCGCAAAGTACACCGTGCGGGCCTTGTCGGGCTGCGTGCGCCCCAGCTCGAGTGCGCGCGGCGCATATTGCTCGACGTGGCTGTCGCCGATCAGCAGCACGTTGTGTTTGCCGTTGCCGGTGCGGTAAACGAACTGGCCACCGAGTGCAGATTCCTCGAAGCCCCCGTAGTAGTTGTCTTCGCGCGTCGCATCGGCCACGGCTTGCAGTGCCTGGCTGTCGTGGCGCGGCTGCGGCATGCCCAGGAACACCAGCACGCCGACCAGCGCCAGCGCCGCGCCGCCGGCGGCCAGCCCGCGCAGCATGCCCTGCGAGAGGTGCAGTTTGACAAAGCGCTCCACGAAACGGTACGTGACCCAGGCCAGGACGACCGAAGCCACCACCATCGCGATGCGCACCTGCAGCGAGGGCTCGCCGCCCGCGACGATGCGCGCATACGAAAGCAGCGGCCAGTGCCACAGGTACAACGGGTAGCTGATGAGGCCGATCCACACCATCACACGGTTCGACAGCAGGTACTTGTTCAGCACGCCGTTCGGACCTGCGGCGATGCAGCTCACCGCGCCGAGCACCGGCAGCAACGCCCACCAGCCGGGAAACGCCTTGGTGCTGCGCGTCATGAAAAGGCCCAGCACGATCAGTCCCAGGCCGACCACCGACTGCACGTGCTTCAGCATCGGCCGCGCATCCGCCGACGTCGACGTCGGCTGGAGGCGCATGACCGCCAGCAGGCCACCGGCCATCAGCTCCCACGCGCGCGACAGCGGCGAATAGAACGCCGCGGCGCGGTACGGCTGTACCGTGAGCACGTTGACCAGGAACGAAATGATGGCCACCGCCAGCGTCACCCGCAGGATCGGCCAGCGCTTGCGCCAGGCCAGCCCCAGCAGCAGCGGCCAGAAAATGTAGAACTGCTCCTCGATACCCAATGACCACAGGTGCAGCAGCGGCTTGGTCTCCGCCGTGGCATCGAAGTACCCCGCTTCACCGAGGAACACCAGGTTGGCGAAGAAAGCGGCCCCGCCGGTGGTCTGCTTGCCGAGCTGCGAGAACTCGCCGGGCAGCAGCACGTACCAGCCGAACGCCAGCGTGGCGAGCAGCACCAGCACCAGCGCGGGAAAGATGCGCCGAATGCGTCGCTCGTAGAAGTCGCGGTAGGTGAAGTCGCCCGCCGCAAGGCTCTGGAGAAGGATGGTCGTGATCAGGAAGCCCGAAATCACGAAGAAGACGTCGACCCCGATGAAGCCGCCGGGCAGCAGGCTCGGGAAGGCGTGGTACGCCAGCACCGAGCCCACCGCGATGGCGCGCAGGCCGTCAATGTCCGGGCGGTACTTGGGATGCATCGTCGGTCCGGCGGGCTCGCTCAGCGCGCCGGCTGTTGCGCGGCGGCTGGTGCGCTGCGCACCGTGCGGTCGAAATAGCTCGCCTCTTCCCGGGTGTAGCGCGGACGCAGGTGGTCAGCGTCCTTGTAAGCGGGGGCGCCGTCGGGCAGCGTGCGCAGGCACTGGTCGTTCTTGCACAGCACCGACATGGCGTCGATCGGTTCCGCCCCGCTCGCCTGCGCGATGGCGCGCAGCCGGTCGTTGAGCTGCTTCTGGTCGGCCGGCAGCGGCGCGGTCGGGGTCGAGGACATGGCCTCCATGTGCGTCAGGCGACTGCCTTCGATCAGCCGCTTGGGCGTGAACTCCGGGCCGCCGGGGTTGTCGAGCAGCAGGTAGACCTTCTTGTGCCGCGCGAGTTCGCGCAGCGTGAACTCCATCGACGCCAGGGAACGCTCGATGCCGTCACCGTTCTGGAACGGATGGCGCTTGTTGTCGGCGTCGCGGAAGTAGTAGTCCAGCGCGCCCTGGCCGATGAAGTAGCAGTTCCAGCAACCGCCGATCACCACCGAGTCGACCTCGGGGCCCATCGCGTAGGCCAGCATGGCATCGCGCCGTTCGGCGCAGCCGATATTCTTGTCTGCATGCACGCCCGGCACGGCCGGGCAGGCACCCTGGGTCACGAACCAGGCCGACTTGTCTGGCATCGACAGCGTGCGGGCCAGCTCCATCACGCGCGGTGCGTACTGCTGCACATGGCTGTCGCCCAGGAACAGCACGCGCTTCGGGCCACTGCCGACCTTGTAGACCAGCTGCTCGCCGATCTGATCGAGCTTGAAGCCCTCGTAGTAGTCGCCGTCCAGCGTGGCGTTGGCCACGACCTGCAGCCGGGCGCTGTTATTGCGCGGCTCCGGCACGCCCAGAAAGATCGCGACACCCGCGGCGGCCGCCAGCACCATGCCCGCGCCCAGTGCCTTGAGCGTTCCCGCGCCGAGCCGGTTGCGTGCGAAGCGCTCGACAAAGCGGTAGGTCGCCCACGCCAGCAGCACGCTCGCCACCATCGCGCCCGCGCGATAGACCGGCGACGGGTGCAGCGGATCGGCTTCCACGATGCGCACGAAAGCCAGCAGCGGCCAGTGCCACAGGTACAGCGGGTAGCTGATGAGGCCGATCCACACCATCACACGGTTCGACAGCAGGTACTTGTTCAGCACGCCGTTCGGCCCCGCGGCGATGCAGCTCACCGCGCCCAGCGTCGGCAGCAGCGCCCACCAGCCCGGGAACGCCTTGTTGCTGCGGATCATCACCAACCCGAGCACGATCAGGCCCACGCCCAGCACCGACTGCACGTGGCTGCGCCACGCATTCGGTGCCGGCGGCTTCAGGCGCATGCACGCCAGGATGCCGCCGACCATCAGCTCCCAGAAGCGGGAGGCCGGCGAATAGAACGACGCCGCGGGCAGCGGATGCACCGTCGTCACGTTGATCAGGAACGACACCGCTGCCACCGCGAGCACCACGCGCACCATCGGCCAGCGCTTGCGCCAGGCCAACCCCAGCAGCAGCGGCCAGAAAATGTAGAACTGCTCCTCGATGCCCAGCGACCACAGGTGCAGCAGCGGCTTGGTTTCGGCCGCCGTATCGAAGTAGCCCGACTCGCTCCAGAACACCAGGTTGGCGACAAAGGCCGAGCCCCCCACGGTCTGCTTGCCGAGTTCCGCGAACTCGTCGGACAGCAGCAGGTACCAGCCCGCGCACAGGGTCGCCAGCAGCACCACGATCAGGGCCGGAAAGATCCGGCGGATGCGGCGCGCGTAGAAGTCGCGGTAGGTGAAGTCACCCGCCGCGAGGCTTTGCAGAATGATGGTCGTGATCAGGAAACCCGAGATCACGAAGAAGATGTCGACCCCGATGAAGCCGCCCATCAGCGCGGTCGGGAACGCGTGGTACACCAGCACGGCGCCCACCGCAATGGCACGCAGGCCGTCAATGTCCGGACGGTACTTGGGGTGCATCAATCGGTCAGTGGGCCGGCGCGATGACTGGCGGCGGCACGAACGGCAGACCGCGCTCCTCCGACAGCCACTGCAGCACGGGGAACGCCCCCGGCAACACCGGCGCCACCTCGAGCGGCAACTGCTGCCAGGCCATGGACTGGCTCTCGCGCATTTCGAATTCGCCGGTCCAGTCCGTCACCTTGCACCAGTGCAGGCGCACCAGCGCGTGCGGGTAGTCGTGCTCCGTGACCTTCCAGACCTCGGCGCCGCCGATGGTGATGCCCAGTTCTTCCTGCAGCTCGCGGCGCAGGGCTTCTTCGACCGTTTCACCGGCCTCGATCTTGCCGCCCGGAAACTCCCAGTAGCCCGCGTAGGCCTTGCCTTCGGGCCGCGTGGTGAGCAGCAGCGCATCGTCGGCCAGCCGGATCAGCACGCCGACGGCCACTTCGGTGTGCTTGCGCGCCGATTTCACAGCCTCGCTCACGCGCCAGCCCGCCCTGCGTAGTCGCGCGCGAACTGGTAGGCCACGCGGCCGCTGCGCGAGCCGCGCTCCAGCGCCCACACGAGCGCCTCAGGCCGCGCTGCGGCGATGGCCGCTTCGTCGACGCCGAACGACGAGAGCCACTGGCCCACGATCGTCAGGTATTCGTTCTGGCTGAAGGGGTAGAAGCTCACCCAGAGGCCGAAGCGCTCCGACAGCGAAATCTTTTCTTCGATCACCTCACCCGGATGGACTTCGCCATCTTCGGTGTGGGTGTACGAGAGGTTGTCCTTCATGTACTCGGGCAGCAGGTGGCGCCGGTTGCTGGTCGCGTAGATCAGCACGTTGGGCGTCGAGGCGGCAATCGATCCGTCGAGGATCGACTTGAGCGCCTTGTAGCCCGGCTCACCTTCGTCGAAGCTCAGGTCGTCGCTGAAGACGATGAACTTCTCGGGACGCTGCGAGACCACCTCGACGATGTCAGGCAGGTCGACCAGCTCGGCCTTGTCGACTTCGATCAGGCGCAGGCCCTGCGGCGCATAGGCCTGCAGGCAGGCGCGGATCAGCGACGACTTGCCCGTGCCGCGTGCGCCGGTCAGCAGCACGTTGTTGGCCGGCTTGCCTTCGACGAACTGGCGCGTGTTGCGCTCGATCTTTTCCTTCTGGACGTCGATTTCCTTCAGCGAATCGAGCGCCATCGTGGCCACGTGCTTCACGGGCTCCAGCACGCCATGGCCGGAGCTGCGGCGACGGTAGCGCCACGCGATGGAAGCGCTCCAGTCGGTCGGCGCAGCCAGCGGTTGCGGCAGGATCGATTCGATGCGGCCGATGAGCTGCTCGGCGCGCTCGATCAGCTTCTGGAACTGCTCGTTCATGACCGGTAGTCGGCGTTGATCGTGACGTATTCGTGGCTGAAGTCGCAGGTCCACACGGTTTCGGTGGCGGTGCCGCGGCCCAGGCCGATGCGCACGGTGATTTCGCTCTGCTTCATCACGCGCTGGCCGTCTTCCTCGCGGTACGACGGGTTGCGCCCGCCCTTCACGGCCACGTGCACGTCATCCAGGAACAGGTCGATGCCGGTCTGGTCAAGGTCGGCAATGCCGGCATAGCCGACGGCCGCCAGAATGCGGCCCAGGTTCGGGTCGCTGGCGAAGAAGGCGGTCTTGACCAGCGGCGAATGCGCCACGGCATACGCCACCTGGCGGCACTCGGCCGTGTCCTTGCCGCCGTCGACCTGGATGGTGATGAACTTGGTCGCGCCTTCGCCGTCGCGCACGATGGCTTGCGCCAGCAGGCGGGCCACGTCGCGCATCGCGGCCACGAGCGCCTGGCCGTCGGCCGAGTCGAGCGAGGTGATGGTCGCGTGCGCGGCCTTCTGCGTGGCGATGACCACGAACGAGTCATTGGTCGAGGTGTCGCCGTCGATGGTCACGCGGTTGAACGAGGCATCGGCCAGCTGCTTGGCCAGCGGCTGGATCAGCGACGGGTCGATCTTCGCGTCGGTTGCCATGAAGCCGAGCATGGTCGCCATGTTCGGGCGGATCATGCCGGCGCCCTTGCTGATGCCGGTGATGGTGACCGTGGCGCCGCCGATCTGCACCCGGCGGCTGAACGCCTTCGGGATCGTGTCGGTGGTCATGATGCCTTCGGCGGCACGGCCCCAGTTGCTTTCCGAGGCGTCGGCCAGCGCGGCCGGCAGGCCGGCTTCGATGCGGTCCACGGGCAGCGGCTCCATGATCACGCCGGTCGAGAACGGCAGGATCTGCTCGGGTGCCAGCTCCAGGTGGCGGGCCAGCGCGATGCAGGTCGAGCGCGTGCGCATCAGGCCGTCTTCGCCGGTGCCGGCGTTGGCATTGCCGGTGTTGATCACCATCGCGCGGATGCCGTAGTTGGCCGCCAGATGGTCGCGGCAGACCTGCACGGGTGCCGCGCAGAAACGGTTCTGCGTGAACACGCCGCCGACCGCCGAGCCTTCGTCGATCAGCACGACGGTCAGGTCCTTGCGGTTGGCCTTGCGCACGCCGGCTTCGGCCACGCCGATGCGGACGCCGGGCACCGCGAACAAGGCGGCAGGATCAGGGGCGGACAGGTTCACGGGCATGGGATTTCTCTCAATAAAAAGTGCGAGGCTTCAGTTCAGCTTGCCGTGGCACTGCTTGTATTTCTTGCCGCTGCCGCAGGGGCACGGGTCGTTGCGGCCGACGCGAGCAAAGGCAGCGGCTTCGGCGCTCAGGGCGCCGGTGCCGACGGCCGCGAGGCGACGCTGGTTCTCTTCGTCGACGCGCACCTCGACCTCGCCCGTCTCGGTGGGCGCGGTGTAGGTGATGTTCGAGACGTTCTCGCCGCGGCTTTCCATTTCTTCGGCCGCCTGCTCGAGCTGTTCGCCCGACTGCACGCGCACCGTCATGAGCTGGCGGGTGACTTCGTTCTTCACCGAGTCGAGCAGCTGGCCGAAGAGCTCGAAGGCCTCGCGCTTGTATTCCTGCTTGGGCTGCTTCTGCGCATAGCCGCGCAGGTGGATGCCCTGGCGCAGGTAGTCGAGCGAAGCCAGGTGTTCGCGCCAGTGGGTGTCGATGCTCTGCAGCAGCACCATGCGTTCGAACTGGGTGAAGTTCTCCTGGCCGATCAGCGTGACCTTGGCGTCGAAGCTCTCGTTGGCGTAGGCCACGATCTTCTCGACCACTTCCTCGTCGGAGATGGCTTCCGACGACTCGACCAGCTGCTTGAGCGGCATGTCGATGCCCCACTCGCTGAACAGGCTCTTCTCGAGGCCGTCGAGGTCCCACTGCTCTTCGACCGATTCGCGCGGCACGTACTGGCGCGCGAGGTCGGTGAAGCAGCCTTCGCGCAGCGCGGCGATCTGCGCCGTGAGGTCGGTCGCGTCGAGGATGTCGTTGCGCTGCTGGTAGATCACCTTGCGCTGGTCGTTCGACACGTCGTCGTACTCGAGCAGCTGCTTGCGGATGTCGAAGTTGCGCGCCTCGACCTTGCGCTGCGCGCTCTCGATGCTGCGCGTGACGATGCCGGCCTCGATGGCTTCGCCGTCGGGCATCTTCAGGCGGTCCATGATCGCCTTCACGCGGTCGCCCGCGAAGATGCGCATCAGCGGATCGTCCAGGCTCAGGTAGAAGCGCGAGGAACCCGGATCGCCCTGGCGGCCCGAACGGCCGCGCAGCTGGTTGTCGATGCGGCGCGACTCGTGGCGTTCGGTCGCAATGATGCGCAGGCCGCCCAGCGACTTCACGAACTCGTGGTCCTTGGTCCATTCGGCGCGCACGTGCGCGATGTCGGCCTGCTTGGTGGCTTCGTCGCGGCCTTCGTCGGCCTCGATCGCCTCGATCATCTTCTCGATGTTGCCGCCCAGCACGATGTCGGTGCCGCGGCCGGCCATGTTGGTCGCGATGGTGATCATCTTCGTGCGACCGGCCTGCGCCACGATGTCGGCTTCGCGGGCGTGCTGCTTGGCGTTCAGCACCTGGTGCGGCAGGCCCGCCTTCTCGAGCAGGGCGTCGATGATTTCCGAGTTCTCGATCGACGAGGTGCCCACCAGCACGGGCTGGCCGCGCTCGTAGCACTCGCGGATGTCCTGGATGGCCGCTTCGTACTTCTCGCGCGTCGTCTTGTAGACGCGGTCGAGCTGGTCGTCGCGCTTGCTGATGCGGTTCGGCGGAATGATCGTGGTCTCGAGACCGTAGATTTCCTGGAACTCGTAGGCCTCGGTGTCGGCCGTGCCGGTCATGCCGGCCAGCTTGCCGTACAGGCGGAAGTAGTTCTGGAAGGTGATCGAAGCGAGCGTCTGGTTCTCGGCCTGGATCTCGACCCCTTCCTTGGCTTCCACGGCCTGGTGCAGGCCATCGCTCCAGCGGCGACCGCTCATGAGGCGGCCGGTGAATTCGTCGACGATGACCACTTCGCCCTGCTGCACCACGTAGTGCTGGTCGCGGTGGTACAGGTGGCGGGCACGCAGCGCGGCATTCAGGTGATGCATCAGCGTGATGTTGGCCGGGTCGTACAGCGACGCGCCCTCGGGAATCAGCTTCAGTTCGCCCAGGATGCGCTCGGCGTTCTCATGGCCGTCTTCGGTCAGGAACACCTGATGGGTTTTTTCGTCGACCGTGAAGTCGCCGGGCACCGTGACGCCCTCGCCCGTGCGCGGATCGGCTTCGCCTTCCTGCTTCTTGAGCAGCGGCACCACCTTGTTGATCGCCAGGTACAGGTCGGTGTGGTCTTCGGCCTGGCCGCTGATGATCAGCGGCGTGCGGGCCTCGTCGATCAGGATGGAGTCGACCTCGTCGACGATCGCGAAGTTCAGGCCACGCTGCACCCGGTCGCCGGGCTCGTAGACCATGTTGTCGCGCAGGTAGTCGAAGCCGTACTCGTTGTTGGTGCCGTACGTGATGTCGCTGCCGTAGGCGGCCTGCTTTTCCTCACGCGGCATCTGCGGCAGGTTGATGCCGACCGACAGGCCCAGGAAGTTGTACAGGCGGCCCATCCAGGTCGCGTCGCGGTTGGCCAGGTAGTCGTTCACCGTGACCACGTGCACGCCCTTGCCGGACAGCGCGTTCAGGTACACGGGCAGCGTGGCGGTCAGCGTCTTGCCTTCGCCGGTGCGCATTTCGGAGATCTTGCCGTTGTGCAGCGCCATGCCGCCGAGCAGCTGGACGTCGAAGTGGCGCATCTTCATGACGCGCTTGGAGCCTTCGCGCACGGTGGCGAAGGCTTCGGGCAGCAGGTCGTCGAGGCTTTCGCCCTTGGCGACGCGGTCCTTGAATTCCTGCGTCTTGGCGCGCAGCGCATCGTCGCTGAGCTTTTCGAACTCGGGTTCGAGCGCATTGATGCGCGTCACCGTCTTGCGATACTGCTTGAGGAGCCGGTCGTTGCGACTGCCGAAGATCTGGGTCAGGAAGTTGGTTGCCATGGGCGTGGAGAGGGGCGGGCACCTGACACGACAGGCACTGCGACCGGATTCCCTAAGATATGGTGAAAGCAGTTGGGCGCACCTTCTTCGAATGCAAGCTTGGCAAGTCTCGAAGTCGGATGGCCCCGTTCCGGAACAAACGCCGACGCAAGCGTCGGCAAACCGGGCATTTTAGCTGTCTTGTTTCTAACCCCTGGATTACCCATGTATCGCCGACTTCCCCCCGCCATTTCACTGCACGAAGCTGCGGCAGGCGCCCCCACCCTGGGGAGCCTGATGGCGCGCGCGCGGGACACGGCCGAGCGGCTGAAGGCCATCGAAGGGTTGATTCCGCCGGCCATGCGCGCGGCCATCCAGCCGGGGCCGGCCGAGGGCGATGTCTGGTGCCTGCTGGTCAAGGGCAGTGCCGCGGCGGCCAAGCTGCGCCAGCTGTCGCCGATGCTGGTCACGCGCCTGAAGAACCGGGGCTGGGACGTCGCGACGATCCGCATCAAGGTGTACACCGGGCGCTGAGCCCCGGGACCGCACACCGCTTCAAGCAACGACGGCGCGATCGGGCCAGCTCGGATCGCTCGATGCGTCGGAGGTCAGCACCAGCACGACGTGCGCATCGGCCGCGATGGTCTCGGCCTCGCGCAGTTGCCGCACCGCGCCCAGGCCCGCCGCCGCCGCCAATTCGGCGCTCACGCCGGCCGCCGTGAGCAGCCGCCGCGCCGCGCGGGCTTCGTCGTCGCCCACCACCACGGCACCGCCGCCGCTGGCCGTGGCGGCCTGCCACTGCAGATATGTGACCGTCGCGCCCGCGCTCGACAACTGCGCCGTGCGACCGGGATAGTTGCCATTGAGCGCCCCGCCCCCGAGCACGCGCGACAGCCGCGGGAACGGCTCGACCAGCCACATCCGCGGCAGGCGCGCGATGCGCCCCGCCGCCAGCAGCTCGCGAAAGCCGGCGTAGATGCCCCAGGCCATGTCGCCGCGCCCGGTCGGCACCACGACGTGGTCGGGCAGGCCGCCGTCCTGCAGGCACTCTTCGGCAATGGCCTTGTAGCCCTCCACGCCCAGCGGCGCGTTGCCGAGCGCCGGCAGGCGGTAGTTGGTCAGCGCGAAATAGCCCGGGTACTGGGAGCGCTCGCGCACGAAACCCCAGCGGCCGGTGTTGTCGGCAAACACATAACGCCGTGCGCCCAGCGCGTCGAGTTGGCGCGCGTAGGTCGCGGGCATCGCCTCGTACGTGGCCACTTCGCAGCCGAGCCCCGCCGCCCACGCGTAGTGCGCCGCCGACACCGCCGTGTTGCCCGACGACGCGAGCACCAGCGTGTGGGCGCCGGCGTCCAGCGCCTGCGCCACGCCCATCGCGGTCAGCCGGTCTTTGGGCGAGCCGGTCGGGTTGCGCGATTCGTCCTTGATGCTCAGGCGTGCCACGCCGAACTGCTGCGCCAGGTCGGGCATGTCGTGCTGTGGCGTGTTTCCCTCGCCGAGCGAAAAGCCCTGCAGGTACGGCATCGGCACCACGTCCGGCCCGCCGGGCCGGTAGCTCGCGCGCAGGCCGACGTGAAAGCCGGCCTGCCGGCAGGCCGGGCAGCCGTCGTTGGCCAGCGAAACCGGGTACAGCGTGTCGCAGCGCAGGCACTGCAAACCCTGCAGGCGCGGATTGCGCTCGGGCGTGAACGAGCGGCCGAGCACCCCGGCCGGCCGGCCCGGCAGGAAGGTCTGCGCGGGGCTCTCCGGCGGTGCGGTGAACTTGAAGTCCAGAACGGGCGATGGGGTCACGGATCGTTGACTCGTTAATAAATGTGACGGAATCTTATTCAAAATCAACCAATTTCCCGATACGGGAATTCATCCCATTGCAGTGGCTTTCAGTTTCTCTTCACTTATTTCCACGTGAACTCGTGGTTCAGCCCGATCACCACGCCGCGCGTGCCCTGCGGCCCGGTGCGCGACGTGCTGATGTCGAGGCTGATCAGCGGTGTCAGGCTGACGCGGCCGCCCACGCGCGAGGTCCACACGTCCCCGGCCCGGAGGCGCTCGGCGATCAGCGACACGGCATCGTTCAGCGCCCACTCCACCGCCAGGCCGCCGCGCGGCGTGCGCGCGCCGGTGCCCAGCGCCCAGTCGGCACCGAGGTTGGCGTGAAATTGCAGACTCTCGGTGGGCCGCCAGGTGAGCGGCACGACCAGCTGTCCACCCATGCGACCGCCGCGCCGCAGATCGGCCACTGCACCCATCGACACGGCGGCGCTGAAAGGCGCATCGGCGGCCGTGCCGGCAAAGGTCCATTTGAGTTGCGGGCCGCCCGTGACCGAGTGCACACCCTGCGCCGAGAGCCGGTCGACGTTCAGTCCCAGCTCGACTGGCCCGACCCGGCAGGCTGGCCCGACATGAAAGCCCGTCGTGACCGGCTCGGCGCCGCTGCGGCCCCACCAGGTTTCGTACTGGCACTGACCCGGATCGAGCGTGCCGGCATCGTCGACATCGAAGTGGCCGGCGGCCTGTGCGCCGAGGCCCGGCAGCGCCGCGCATGCAGCGAGCAGCAGGCGTGCGGTGCGCTTGTTGTTGTTCTTCATCTCGTGCTTCCCTCAGAGAGCCCTGCCTCATTCTAGGAAGCCGGAAAGTCCGCGCCATGACGCGGCGCCGCCTGCAGATCACTCAGAACTCGAACTGCGGCTGCAGCTCGCGGAGGCGCTTGATCGCCACGCCGGCCGCCGCCGTGCGCGTCTCGACGCCCAGCTTCACGTACACGCGCTCCAGGTGTTTCTTGGCCGTGGCCGGGCTGCTGCCGAGGATCTCGCCGATGTCCTTGTTGGTCTTGCCCTTGACCACCCAGTACAGCACCTCGGCCTCGCGCGCCGTGAGCTTCAGGCTCAGGCTCATGGCCTCGATCACGGCGGTGTCGGACACCTCGCGCATGACGATCATCCATTCGTCGCCGGCATCGTCTTCGCCGGTCTGGCGATGCAGCCGCAGGCTCAGGCTGCGCGCGCCCTGCGCGATGGTCAGCGCGGGCGGCTCGATGCCGCGCGCGCGGGCCTCGGGCGCGTGCTGGCGCAGCCAGTCGAGCACGGCCGGCGGCGTCTCGGGCGCCTGCGTTTCGCAGTAGCGCGACAGCAGGTCGCGCGCCAGCGCCGTCTGCCAGATCAGCCGCCCCTCGGGCAGCCGCACCGTGATGCTCGCGTAGCCGAAGGCGTCGAGCGCATTGCGTGCCTGCCCGGCCTGGTGCGCCTCCTGTCGCGCGCGGCGGGCGCCCTGCAGATGCACGTTCATGCGCGCCAGCACCTCCTTCGGCTTGATCGGCTTGGTGACGTAGTCGACCCCGCCCGCCTCGAGCGCGGCCACGAGGTGTTCAGTCTCGGTGAGGCCCGTCATGAACACGATGGGGATGTGCGCGGTGGCCGCATCGGCCTTGAGCCGGCGCGCCACCTCGAAGCCGTCGATGCCCGGCATCATGGCGTCGAGCAGCACGATGTCGGGGCGCGCCTGCGCGGCGCGCTGCAGCGCCTGCTCGCCGTTGGTGGCGATGAGCACGGTGTAGCCCGATTCGTCGAGCGCGTCGTGCAGCACGGCGAGGTTGTCGGGCACGTCGTCGACGATCAGCACCAGGTCGCCGTGGGCGCCCTGCTGCTCACGCAGCGTGCGGGCGAGCGGTGAAGTCAGCATGGTCGGTGGAGACAAGAGAGTCATGCGGCGCCCTCGGCGGCTTCGGCCAGCGCGCGGCCCATGGCTTCGAACTGGAACTGGCGGGCCAGCGCGCGCTGGGCCTCGGTCCATGCAGCGCACTCGGGCTGCGCGGCGTCGATGTCGTCGAGCTGGTTCATGATGCCGCGAAAGTAGCCCAGGCTCACCGCTTCGTCGAGTGCACGCAGACGCGCCAGCGACGGCGGCTGCATCGCGCGCGGCGCGGCCACGGCGGGCGCAGGCCGCGCGGCGGTGTCGGTCCATGTCAAGGCGAGCCGGCGCTCCAGCCAGTCGAGCAGTTCGCTGTGGCGCACGGGCTTGACGAAGAAGTCTTCGGGCGCAATGCCCACGTCGTTGTCGAGCCCCTTGTCGAAAGCATTGGCCGAGACGATGGCCACCGACGCTTCGGCCAGCCCCAGCTTGCGCGCGCGTCGGATGGTTTCCCAGCCGTCGATGCCGGGCATCGCGAGGTCGACGAACATGGCGTCGGGCCGGTAACCCGCGGCGATGAGGTCCAGCGCGTCGTGCCCGCTGGCCGCGCTGCGCAGCTCGAAGCCCAGCGGCGCGAGCACATGGCCCAGCAGCTCGCGGTCGGCCTCCTCGTTGTCGACCACCAGCAGGCGCCGGCGCACGCCCTCGTAGCCTCGCCGTGCACGCGGTGCCGGTGCGACGCGCGCGGTGCCGGCTACCGCCTCATGCACCCGCGGCAGGAACAGCCGCACGCAGAACAGCGAGCCTTCGCCCGGCGTGCTGCGCACCTTCATCTCGCCGCCCATCAGGTCGGTCAGCATCTTCGCGATGGTCAGGCCCAGGCCCGCGCCCGGCGCCGACGACACCGCCGCGTGGCCGCGCGCAAAGGGCTCGAAGATGCGCTCGATGTCGGCGTCCGTCATGCCCGGCCCGGTGTCCTCGATCTCGATGGCGGCGAACTCGCGTGCGTAGGAAAGGCGCAAGGTCACCTGCCCCGCTGCTGTGAACTTGATCGCGTTGCCCAGCAGGTTGATGAGGATCTGGCTCACGCGCTTCTCGTCGGCGCGAACCACGTCGGGCAATGCGCCGGCCGCCTCGAAGCGAAAGCGCAGGCCCTTCTCGGCCGCCTGCAGTTCGAACATGTCGGCCAGCTCGCGCATGGCATCGGCAAAGCGCATCGGCCGCGCGTCCAGCGTGAGCTTGCCGGCCTCGATGTGGGCGATGGCCAGCGTGCCCTCGATGAGCGACAGCAGGTGCTCGCCGCCGCGCTTGATGACGGCCACCGCCTGCTGGCGGTGCGGCGGCACCGAGTGGTCTTCGCCCATGAGCTGCGCGTAGCCCAGGATGCTGTTGAGCGGCGTGCGCAGCTCGTGGCTGATGGCGCTGATGTAGCGGCTCTTAGCCTGGTTCGCGAGGTCTGCCGCGCGCCGCGCCTGGTCGGCCGCGAGCTTGGCGTGCTCGGCGATCTCACGGGCTTCTTCGGCGCTTTGCTTGGCATCCTGCAGCGCGCGGTCGGTCTCGCGGTGCAGCGCAATCTCTCGCACCAGCAGGTGGGTCTGCCGGTTCGATTCCTCTTGCGCCACCTTGCGGCTCTGGTGCGCCAGCACCAGCCACCACGCGACGATGCCCGCGATGACCAGCAGCGCCATGTAGGCCTTGAGAAACCCCGAACGCAATGAGGCCTGCTGCACGGCGGCCAGCGCCCCGGCCACGTCGGCCTGTGCCGCCAGCGCGAGCGCGCCCTCGCTCAGGGCCCGCAGCTCCTGCTGGTAGAGCACGCCGAACACCACGGCCAGCAGCGGCACGATGACCAGCATCAGCAGCAGGAAGTGCCCGAGCCCGGTGTCAAGGTAGCGCCAGCTGCGGCGCGGCAGCAGCCAGCGCAGCACGCCAGACCACTGCGCCGACAGGCTCGCGTGCGGTTTGCACAGATCGCCGCAGCGCGCATCGAGCGTGCAGCACAGCGAGCAGATCGCGCCCTGGTAGGCCGGGCAGTGCGCCATGTCGGGCCCTTCGTACTCGCGATCGCAGATCACGCAGTGCTGCACCTTCAATCGCTGGTAGCTGCCGCCGTCGTCCGACGACGATTCGACCCGCGTCCAGCGCACCTTGCGCCCGCCCGCGGCCGGCGCGAACAGCACCGAGCCGCCGGCGTCGGACGTGCGCGCGAGGTAGTACTTGCCGCCCGTGGCCCACGCCAGCAGCGGTGACGCGACCAGCGCCGTGCCGAGCGCGATCAGCGCCGAGAACGCCTGCGCCAGCGGCCCGAACACACCGAGGTGCGCCGTGATCGACAGCACCGACGCCAGCGCCATCGCACCCACACCCACCGGGTTGATGTCCCACAGGTGCGCGCGCTTGAACTCGATGCCCGGCGGCGACAGCCCCAGCGGCTTGTTGATGACCAGGTCGGCCACCACGGCCATCATCCAGGCGATGGCGATGTTGGCGAACAGCCCGAGCACGTCGCCCAGCGCCTCGAACACGTTCATCTCCATCAGCATGAAGGCGATGAGCGCGTTGAACACCACCCACACCACGCGCCCCGGGTGGCTGTGCGCCACGCGCGAGAAGAAATTGCTCCAGGCCAGCGAGCCCGCGTAGGCGTTCGTCACGTTGATCTTCAGCTGCGAGATCACCACGAACAGCGCCGTCGCTGCCACCGCCCAGCCGTAGTTCGGAAACACGTACTCGTAGGCCGCCAGGTACATCTGGTTCGGATCGACCGCGCGCTCGACCGGCACCATGTGCGTGATCGCCAGGTAGGCCAGCGCAGCCCCGCCCAGCATCTTGACCACCCCAGCACCACCCAGCCCGGCCCGCCCGCCAGCACGCCGGCCCACCAGCGGCGCGCCGTGCCCGCGGTGCGCGCCGGCATGAAGCGCAGATAGTCGGCCTGCTCGCCCATCTGCGTGATGAGCGCGATGCCGACCGTCAACGCAGCACCGAACAGGTGCAAATTGAATCCCTGCGCGCCCGGCTTCGCCCCGCTGTAGTGCGTGATACCCGCGAACGCACCAGGATCGCGCACAAGCACGAACACAAAGGGCACCACCAGCATCAGCAGCCACAGCGGCTGTGTCCACAGCTGCAGCCGGCTGATCACCGACACCCGTGCGTGACCAGCGGAATCACCACCAGCGCGCACACCAGGTAGCCCCACACCGGCGGAATGCCCAGCGCCAGCTCGAGCGCATAGGCCATCACGGCCGCCTCGAGCGCAAAGAAGATGAAGGTGAAGCTCGCGTAGATCAGCGAGGTGAGCGTGGAGCCGATGTAGCCGAAGCCCGCGCCGCGCGTGAGCAAATCCATGTCCAGCCCGTAGCGCGCCGCGTACACGCTGATCGGCAGCCCTGCCAGGAAGATGATGAGCCCCGTCACGAGGATCGCCCAGAAGGCATTGGCGAAGCCGTACTGCACCAGCAGCGTGGCGCCGACCGCCTCCAGCACCAGGAACGACGCCGCCCCGAAGGCCGTGTTGGCCACCCGCCATTCGGACCATTTGCGAAAGCGCTGCGGCGTGTAGCGCAGCGCGTAGTCCTCGAGCGTTTCGCTCGCGACCCAGCTGTTGTAGTCGCGCCGCACCTTCACGATGCGCTGGGGCGCGTCGTCGGGAAGGAGGGGTGCGTCGGCAGGGTTCACACCGTTTCGGTGCAGCTTCCGTGCCACCGGGTACGTCATTTGGCGAACAGGGCACGACTGTTGCAAAGAGATTGCCTTGCCCATAATCACCGACCGCCACCCGACGAAGCCGCCGCCATGGAACTGACCCCGCGCGAAAAAGACAAGCTGCTGATCTTCACGGCCGCCCTGCTGGCCGAACGCCGCAAGGCACGCGGGCTCAAGCTCAACTACCCCGAAGCCATCGCGCTGATCACCGCCGCCGTGATGGAAGGCGCCCGCGACGGCAAGAGCGTCGCCGAGCTGATGAGCGAGGGCCGCAGCGTGCTCACCCGCGCCGACGTGATGGACGGCATCGCCGACATGATTCCCGACATCCAGGTCGAAGCCAGCTTTCCCGACGGCACCAAGCTCGTGACCGTCCACCAGCCGATCGTCTGAAGAACCTCCGCCACAAGAAGAAAGATCCCGCCATGCGCTTCGCAAAGACTTCCGCCCTGCTCGTCACCCTCCTGCTGCCGCTGGCCGCCAGCGCCCACACCGGCGTGGACGGCGGCGTGCACCACGGCTTTGTCACCGGCTTCATGCACCCGCTGACCGGCGCCGATCACCTCGCGGCGATGGTCGCGGTCGGCCTGTGGAGCGCGCTGGTCGCGCGCCGGGCCTGGCCCGACCTGCTGTGGGCGCCGCTGGCCTTCGCAGCCATGCTGCTCGCGGGAGCGCTGGCCGGGCTGGCCGGCGTGCAGCTGCCGGCCGTCGAGCCGATGATCGCCGCCTCGCTGCTGGTGCTGGGCCTGCTGGTCGCCACGCGCGTGCACCTGCCGGCCGGCGTTGCCATGGCCGTCGTGGGCCTGTTCGCCGTTTTCCATGGCGTGGCACACGGCCACGAGCTGGCGGGCGAACACGGCGCCGCCCTCACGCTGGCTGGCATGGTCAGCGCCACGCTGCTGCTGCACACCGCCGGCATCGCGCTGGGCTGGGCGCTGCGCCATGCCAACGCGTGGCTGCCACGCGTGGCCGGCGCTGCCGTCGTCGCCCTCGGCGCCACGCTGCTGGCCCAGGCGATCTGAGGCGGCCATGACGCCCGGCGAACTCCTCATCGACGACGGCGAGCACACGCTCAACCCCGGCCGCCGCGCGCTCACGCTGGTGGTGCGCAACACGGCCGACCGGCCGATCCAGGTCGGATCGCACTATCACTTCGCCGAAACCAACGGCGCCCTCGACTTCGACCGCGCCGCCGCACGCGGCATGCGGCTGAACATCGCCTCGGGCGCCGCGGTGCGCTTCGAGCCGGGCCAGCAGCGCACGGTCGAGCTGGTCGATTTTTCCGGCGATCGCATCGTCTACGGCTTTCGCGGCCTCGTTCAAGGAAGCTCTGAAACATGGCCACCATCGGGCGACGCGCCTATGCAGAAATCTTCGGCCCCACCGTGGGCGACCGGGTTCGTCTCGCGGACACCGACCTGCTGATCGAAGTGGAAGCCGACTACACGCTGCGCGCCGGCGGCTACGGCGAAGAGGTGAAGTTCGGCGGCGGCAAGACGATCCGCGACGGCATGGCGCAGTCGCAGCGCACGCGCGCCCAAGGCGCCGTCGACACGGTGATGACCAACGCCCTCATCCTCGATCACTGGGGCATCGTGAAAGCCGACATCGGCCTGAAGGACGGCCGCATCGCCGCCATCGGCAAGGCCGGCAATCCCGACGTGCAACCGGGCGTGGATATCGTCATCGGCCCGGGCACCGAGATCATCAGCTGCGAAGGCACCATCGTCACCGCGGGCGGCATCGACAGCCACATCCACTTCATCTGCCCGCAGCAGATCGAGGAGGCGCTGGCCTCGGGCGTGACGACCATGCTCGGCGGCGGCACCGGCCCGGCCACCGGCACCTTCGCGACCACCGCGACGCCGGGCCCGTGGCACATCGAGCGCATGCTGCAGGCGGCCGATGCCTTCCCGATGAACCTCGGCTTTCTCGGCAAGGGCAACGCGAGCCTGCCCGATGCGCTGCACGAGCAGATCGAAGCCGGCGTCATCGGCTTGAAGCTGCATGAAGACTGGGGCACCACGCCCGCGGCCATCAGCAACTGCCTCGATGTGGCCGACGCCACCGACACGCAGGTGGCGATCCACAGCGACACGCTGAACGAATCGGGCTTTGTCGAGAACACCATTGCCGCCGTGGGCGGACGCGCCATCTGCGCCTTCCACACCGAGGGCGCGGGCGGCGGCCATGCGCCCGACATCCTGCGCGTGGTGGGCGAGGCGAACTTTCTGCCCTCGTCGACCAACCCGACGATGCCCTACACGGTGAACACGCTCGACGAGCACGTCGACATGCTCATGGTGTGCCACCACCTCGATGCCGGCATCGCCGAAGACCTGGCCTTTGCCGAGTCGCGCATCCGCAAGGAAACCATCGCCGCCGAAGACGTGCTGCACGACCTGGGCGCGATCAGCATGTTCAGCTCCGACAGCCAGGCCATGGGCCGTGTCGGCGAGGTGGTCATCCGCACCTGGCAGACCGCGCACAAGATGAAGCAGCAGCGCGGCGCGCTGCCCGAAGACAGCGAACGCAACGACAACTTCCGTGCGCGGCGCTACGTGGCCAAGTACACGATCAACCCCGCCCTCGCGCACGGCATCGCGCACGAAGTCGGTTCGATCGAAGTCGGCAAGTGGGCCGACCTCGTGGTCTGGAAGCCGGCCTTCTTCGGCGTGAAGCCCTTCACCATCATCAAGGGCGGTACCATCGCCATGGCCGCGATGGGTGACCCCAGCGCGTCGATCCCCACGCCGCAGCCGGTGCACTTCCGCCCGATGTTCGGCGCCTACGGCGGCTCGCTCGCCAAAAGCTCGCTGACCTTCGTCTCGCAGGCCGGACTGGCCGCGGGCATCAAGGAGCGCTACGGCCTGAGCAAGCACCTCAGCGCGGTGAAGAACATCCGCAACGTGCGCAAGCAGGACCTGATCCACAACGGCTACACGCCGAAGATGGAGATCGACGCGCAGACCTACGCGGTGCGCGCCGACGGGCACCTGCTGACCTGCGAGCCGGCGAAGGTGCTGCCGATGGCGCAGCGGTACTTTCTGTTCTGAATGTCAGGCGTGTTGCGACACCACGCGATCGCGAATCCATTGGGCGAAAGTTTCCTCCTCGACCTCGCCCGCAGCGAGGGCGAGCACCTGGAGCACGCACTCCTCGTCCGAGGCAGTGAACTCGAATCCGTTGAGATCGAGAAACACCTCCATCGCCACGAATGCCGTCCGCTTGTTGCCATCCACGAAGGGATGGTTGCGCGCGATGCCAAACGCGTAGCAGGCGGCCAGCGCCGCGGCATCGGGGGATTCGTACAGCGCCCGATGCTGAGGACGGCCCATCGCGGAAGCGAGCATGCCTTCGTCGCGAATTCCCGCGGGCCCGCCGTGTTCGGCGAGCTGTTCCTCGTGCACCAACGCCATGAGTTTGGCGCTGAGCCACATCCAAGGCTGGTTGGCGGCCGTCATTTAGCGAGCTCGCGCAGGACGTTGCGGCGCTTCTTCATGACGCGTCGCGCCGCTTCCATTTGCTGCTCGAATGCTTCGTCGTACGGCGTGATGTTGAAGCCGCCGTTCGAGGCCTTCGTGACGTAAAGCGTGTCGCCCTTGCCCACATTCATGCTCGACAGCAATTCCTTGGGCAGGATGACGCCAACCGAATTGCCGATCTGAGTGACTTTGATAGCGGACATGGTTTCGCTCCGAAGAACAAAAGTTATAACAAACGTTATATTAGCCGGTCAAACTTGGAGTCGCAACCCGCCATGCTCACCGCCAACAAACTCATGCCCCAGGGCCGCGGTCTCGCGCCCGTGCTGCTCAAGCGTGCCGCCACCATCGAACTCGATTGGGACGTGCGCCAGAAAAGCCGTTTCGACGCCACCGACTCGCAGGGCCGGCAGATCGGCATCTTCCTGCCGCGCGGCACCGCGGTGCGCGGCGGCGACGTGCTGGTCGCGGAAGACGGTTCGCTGGTGCGCGTGATCGCGGCGCCGCAGCCGGTGCTGCGCATCACGCACTGCACGGCCCACGGCACGCCCTTCGACCTGACGCGCGCGGCCTACCACCTGGGCAACCGGCATGTTCCGATCGAGCTCAAGCCCGATCACCTGAAGATCGAACCCGACCACGTACTGGCCGACATGCTGCGTTCGATGCACCTGATCGTCGTCGCCGTCGAAGAAGCCTTCGAGCCCGAAGGCGGCGCGTACGGATCGCAAGGACACTCGCACGGCGGCCACAGTCACGACCATGGCCATGACCACGGCAAGAGCGGTCCGAAGCCACTCGTGCTCGCCCCGAACTGCTCGACGACGATCACGGCCACGACCACTCGCACGACCACTCACGGCCACGCATTGAAATGCCCCACCGCCCTTCCGTGCGCAGGACACTGGGTGCTTCCGCAGCGAAATCAAGGAGGAGGGCGAAGCCCGGGGGACATTCGCGGAGGGAAGTACCCGGTGGCCTGCGCACGCGCCCTGAACAGCGGCGCACGTTAAAAACAAATGCCCACCCCGCACAGCCTCCTACAGCTCATCTGGCTGGCCTCCCCCGCCCTGCCGGTCGGCGGCTTCTCGTACTCCGAAGGCATCGAGGCCGCCGTCGAATGGGCCGGCATCCAATCAGAAGCCAGTGCCACCGAGTGGCTCTCCGACCAGTTGCACCTGAGCTTCGCGCGCGGCGACCTTGCACTGATGGCCCAGGCCATCACCGCCTGGCGCGCGAACGACGCACAACGCCTCCGCACCCTCAACGACTGGGTGCTCCACACCCGCGAATCCGCCGAGTTCTTCCTGCAGACCGAGCAGATGGGCCGCTCCTTCGTCGAGTGGCTGAAGCTGCACCATGCCGACACGGCCGAGGTCTTTGCCGGCCTGCCTGCGACCTACCCGTGGCCTTCGCGTTCGCGGCCAGCCGCACCGAAGCGACCGTGCAAGACGGCTGCCTCGCCTTCGCCTTCGGCTGGGCCGAGAACATGGTCGCCGCCGCCGTCAAGGCCGTGCCGCTGGGCCAGAGCGCGGGCCAGCGCATCCTCGCGCGGCTCGCGAACGAAATCCCGCGGCCGTCGACCGCGCGATGACGCTGAGCGACGACGAGCGCCAGGCCTTCGCGCCCCTGCTGGCCGTGTTGTCGGCCCGCCATGAAACACAATATTCCCGCCTCTTCCGAAGCTGACCGAACCGGACCTTTCCGCCCATGACCTCCGCCCTGCACCACATCCCGAACCGCACCAAGAAGCTCCTGCCGCTGCGCGTGGGCATCGGCGGCCCCGTCGGCTCGGGCAAGACCACCTTGCTCGAAATGCTCTGCAAGGCGATGCGCGACAAGTACGACCTCGTCGCCATCACCAACGACATCTACACCAAGGAAGACCAGCGCCTGCTCACCGTGGCCGGCGCGCTGCCGGCCGAGCGCATCATGGGCGTGGAAACCGGCGGCTGCCCGCACACCGCGATCCGCGAAGACGCGTCGATCAACCTCGAGGCCATCGACCGCATGCTCGAAGACTTTCCCGACGCCGACATCGTGTTCGTCGAATCGGGCGGCGACAACCTCGCGGCCACCTTCAGCCCCGAGCTGTCGGACCTCACGATCTACGTGATCGACGTGGCGGCCGGCGAAAAAATCCCGCGCAAGGGCGGTCCCGGCATCACCAAGAGCGACCTGTTCGTCATCAACAAGACCGACCTCGCGCCCTACGTCGGCGCGAACCTCGATGTGATGGAACAGGACACCCAACGCATGCGCCGCCAGCGCCCCTACGTGATGACCAACCTCAAGACGCACACGGGCGTCGCCGAGGTGGTGGCCTTCATCGAGGCCGGGCATGCTCACCGCCGCCTGATCTTTCAATCAAGGCGGCGGCGAACCTGGCGTCGCGCTCAGTGCGCGACCGCCTCCGGCATCTGCCCGAACTTCCCGCTGCCGAAATCCTTCATCGCCTGCACGATCTCGTCGCGCGTGTTCATCACGAACGGGCCGTGGCCGACGATGGGTTCGTCGATCGGCTCTCCGCTCAGCAGCAGCACCACCGCGTCGTTGTTGTTGGCGTCGATCGTGAGCGCATCGCCCGCGCGGTCGAGCAGCACCATCTGCGCGTCACGCACCACCGTCTCGCCGTTCACCTGCACCGTGCCGCGCAGCACCACGATCGCGGCCGCATGGCCTTCGGGCACCGGCAGCGTCACCTGCGCCCCCTGGTTCAGGCGCAGGTCCCACACGTCGATGGGTGTGAAGGTGTGCGCCGGCCCCTTGTTGCCGAGGTAGTCGCCTGCAATCACGCGCACGCTGCCCGCGCCTTCAGGCAGCGGCACCGACGGAATCTGCGCATCGACGATGGCCTGGTAGCCGGGCGTGGCCATCTTGTCCTTGGCGGGCAGGTTGACCCACAGCTGCACCATCTCGAGCTCGCCGCCGTCGCGCGTGAACGCTTCGGAATGGAACTCTTCATGCAGGATGCCCGCACCCGCGGTCATCCATTGCACGTCGCCGGGGCCGATGGTGCCGCCCTGCCCGGTCGAGTCGCGGTGCGACACCTCGCCCTTATAGACGATCGTCACGGTCTCGAAGCCGCGGTGCGGGTGCTGGCCCACGCCGCGCGGCTGCGCGGTCGGCGTGAACTGGGCGGGACCGGCGTAGTCCAGCAGCAAAAAGGGGCTGGCGTGGCGGCCCAGCGTGTCGTAGCTGAACAGCGAGCGCACAGGAAAGCCGTCGCCGACCCAGTGCGGGCGCGGGGCGCTGTAGGTGCCGAGGATCTTCTTCATGGGGTCTTTCCTTTCCATCTGGCGGCTCGCCCGGTGTGGGAAAGCCATGCATCAAGGATGGGGCCGCAACGATGCTTTGAGTAGATGCCAGAATTCGCCCTCATCGTTCCATCTGACGAACGATCAACGGCACGGAGGGCCCCCAAAAGCCATGCGCGACCTGAACGACCTTTACTACTACGCCCAGGTGGTCGACCACGGCGGTTTTGCCCCGGCCGGCCGCGCGCTGAGCGTGCCCAAGTCGAGCCTGAGCCGGCGCATCGCGCTGCTCGAAGAGCGGCTGGGCGTGCGCCTCATCCAGCGTTCCACGCGCCGTTTCAGCGTCACCGACATCGGCCGCCAGTACTACGAGCACTGCGTCGCCATGCTGGTCGAGGCCGACGCCGCGCAGGAGGCCATCGACCGCCTGCAGTCCGACCCGCAGGGGCTGGTGCGGCTGTCCTGCCCGTCGGCGCTGGTGTACTACCAGGTGGCCGAAATGCTCGCCCGCTTCATGACCGAATGCCCGCGGGTGACGGTGCAGCTCGAAAGCACCAACCGCCGCGTCGACGTGATCCGCGAGGGCTTCGACCTCGCACTGCGCGTGCGCTTTCCGCCGCTCGAAGACACCGACCTCGTGATGAAGGTGCTGGGCCACAGCACGCAGCGGCTGGTGGCCCACCCGCGCCTGCTCGAAGGCCTGACGGCGCCGGCCAGCCCCGCCGACATCGGCCTGCTGCCCAGCCTCGACCTCGGCCCGGCCCAGCCGCACCACACCTGGTCGCTCGAAGGCCCCGACGGCGCAAGCGCCGAGGTGCGCCACCAGCCCCGCCTGGTGACCGACGACATGGCCGCGCTGCGGCATGCCGCCCTGCAAGGTGTGGGCGTGGCCAAGATGCCGACGATGATGGTGCGCGAGGACCTGCAGGCCGGCCGCCTCGTCGATGCGCTGCCGCAATGGGCGCCGCGCAGCGGCATCGTGCACGCGGTGTTCCCGTCGCGCCGCGGCCTGCTGCCGTCGGTGCGCAAGCTGGTGGACTTCCTGGCGGTGGAATACGAGGCGCTCGAAGCCCTCGAACTTGCCGGTGTGTCGGCGTCGCCGACCGCGTCGGGGCCGACGCGGACCTCGGTCGACTGACCCGGAAAACTACTCGGCCGTCCGCAGCGCGGGTGCCGTGGCTGCGGCAGTGCGCCGCGCATAGCGCTGCGCCAGCACCGCGCAGACCATGAGCTGCATCTGATGAAACAGCATCAGCGGCAGCACGATCGCACCGACGGCGTGCGAGGCAAACAGCACCTTCGCCATCGGAATCCGCTCGCCAGGCTCTTCTTCGAGCCGCAGAAGACGATGGTGATCTCGTCCTCGATGTTGAAGCCGAAGCGCCGCGCCATGAAGGTCGTGAGGCCCAGCGCGAGTGCCAGCAGCACACCGCACACCAGCAGCAGGCCGAGCAGCGCGCTCACGGGAATCTGCTTCCAGAGCCCTTCGATCACCGCCGCGCTGAACGCCGTGTAGACCACCAGCAGGATCGAGCCCTGGTCCACGAACTTCAGCACCGCGGCGCGCTTCTGGATCCACTTGCCGATCAACGGACGCGACAGGTGCCCGATGACGAACGGCACCAGCAGCTGCAGCAGGATGCGTCCGATCGCATCGAGCGAAGAAGACGACGCCACCGCGCCACCTTCCGGCAAGACCACCAGGCTCACCAGCACCGGCGTGATGAACACGCCCAGCAACGTCGACGCCGACGCACTGCAGATCGCGGCCGGCATGTTGCCGCGCGCCATGGCCGTGAACGCAATCGCCGACTGCACCGTCGCAGGCAGCACGCACAGGAACAGCACGCCCGTGTACAGCTGCGGCGTCACCAGCGGCCCCAGCACGGGCCGCAGCGCGAGCCCCAGCAGCGGGAACAGGATGAACGTGCAGGCGAACACCAGCAGGTGCAGCCGCCAATGCGTGATGCCCGCAAGGATCGCCTCGCGCGACAGCTTGGCGCCGTGCAAAAAGAACAGCAACCCGATCGCGACCGTGGTCAGGCCTTCGAAGAAATGCGCCACGCGGCCGCTGGCGGGCAACAGGCTGGCCAGGGTGACGACCGCGACGAGCGTGAGCGTGAAGTTGTCAGGAAGAAAGCGTGAACGTGCCATGGCCTGCATTGGACCGCTCGCCCATTCAAAAGAGAAATGGATTTATCGGATGGATATATGATTTGAGCGCATGAACGTCACGCTGCGTCAACTCCGTGTCTTCCGCTCGGTGGCCGAGGGCCGCAACTTCAGCCGCGCAGGCGACCAGGTGGGCCTGAGCCAGCCTGCCGTGAGCCGGTCGATCTCGGAACTCGAGGCCCAGCTGGGCCTGAAGCTGCTCGACCGCACCACGCGCGAGGTGGTGCTGACCGAAGCCGGCCACTCGTTCGCGGCCCGGCTCGACCGCGTGCTCGACGAACTCGACCAGACCCTGCAGGACGTGGCCGGCCTGGCCAGCGCGCGCGGCGGCAAGGTGCGCGTGGCGAGCAGCCCCACGCTGTCGGCCAACCTCATGCCCGACTGCATCGCGGCCTGCGCGGTGCAGGCGCCGGGCATCCAGTTTCTGCTGCTCGACCGCATCCAGCAGGACGTGCTGGACAGCGTGCGCAGCGGCGAGGTCGATTTCGGCGTGGTGATCGAGCCCTCCGAAGCCGACGACCTGCACTGCGAATCGATCCTCGCCGACCCCTTCATGGTGGTCACGTTGCCCGGCCATCGGCTGACGGAAAAAAAGGCTTCGGTGAACTGGTCGGCACTCGACGGCCAGCCGCTGGTGCTGCTCGATCACGCCTCGGGCAGCCGGCGCCTCATCGACCTGGCGCTGGAGCGGCACGGCGCGCGCTGCGACGTGAAGCAGCAGCTGGGCCATGCGACCACCGTGTTCCGCATGGTCGAGGCCGGCATCGGCATCAGCGTGATGCCGGGGCTGTCGCTGCCGCCCGAGGGGCTGGCGAGTCTGGTGGTGCGCCCGCTGGTGCCGAATGTGCAGCGCGCGATCATGCTCATACGGCGCCGCAACCGCGAGCTGTCGCCGCTCGCGCAGCGGGTCTGGCGCATGGTGCGCGAGACGGCCGCGCTCAGTGAGGCATCGGCCGCGCCGGCGACGAAGGCGCGCTGAAAAAACGCTCCTGCCGCTGGCGCACGCAGTAGTCGATCAGGTCCTCGACCTCGGTGGCCTTGTCGAACACCGCGTCGGCGCCGAGCTGCGCGCACTTGCGGCGCGTCTCGGGCGTGGCGTGGTTGCTCAGCACCACGATCTTCTGCTTCGGGTCGCGGTTGCGGCAGGCCTCGAGCACGCTGTAGCCGGTGCCGTCGCCCAGGAACAGGTCGACGATGGCCAGGTCCCACAGCGCCGGGTTGTGCGTGAGCCAGCGCGTGCCCTCGGCCTCCGACTCGGCCTGGCCGACCGGATCGATGCGCGCCATCTCGCGCAGCGTGCCCGCCAGGCTCGCACGGAGCGCGGGGTTGTCTTCGACGATGAAGGCGCGGACGGTGGTCATGGCGGGAGGTGCGAAGGGACAAGTGCAGGCTACAAATTGCGCCCGCCACAAGTCGAAGGTGTGACACCTCACCGCGCGTAGGACATCACCCGCCGGCCTCTGCGCTGGTTCAGAGCGTGAGGATGGTGCAGCCCGTGGTCTTGCGTGCCTCGAGGTCGCGGTGCGCCTGCTGCACGTCGGCCAGGGCATAGCGCTGGTCGATGGGGATCTTCACCGCGCCGCTTCGCACCACCGCGAAGAGGTCGTCGGCCATGGCCTGCGTGCTTTCGCGCGTGGCGATGTGCGTGAACAGCGTCGGACGCGTCACGTAGAGCGAGCCCTTCGAGGCCAGCAGGCCGAGGTTGATTGGCGGCACCGGGCCCGAGCCGTTGCCGAAGATCGCCAGCAGGCCGAAGGGGCGCAGGCTGTCGACGGAGCCTTCGAAGGTGTCCTTGCCCACCGAGTCGTACACCACCTTCACGCCCTTGCCGCCGGTGATCTCCTTCACGCGCGCCGCGAAGTTCTCCGTGCTGTAGTTGATGGCGTGCGCTGCGCCGTGCGCCAGCGCGAGCTTGCACTTGGCGTCGCTGCCGGCCGTGCCGATGAGCTGCAGGCCGAGCGCCTTGGCCCACTGGCACGCGATGAGGCCGACACCGCCGGCCGCCGCATGGAACAGCACGAAGTCGCCGGGCTGCAGACCTTCGGCCGGCAGCGTCTTCTTCAGCAGGTACTGCGCGGTGAGGCCCTTGAGCATCATGGCCGCGCCGGTCTCGAAGGAGATGTCGTCGGGCAGCTTGCACACGCACTTGGCGGGCATCACGCGCAGCTCGCAATAGGCGCCGGGCGGCTGGCTCGCGTAGGCGGCACGGTCGCCGGCCTTCAGGTGCGTCACGCCCTCGCCCACCGCCTCGACGACGCCGGATGCTTCCATGCCGAGTTGCAGCGGCATCTGGAACGGGTACAGACCGGTGCGCTGGTAGGTGTCGATGAAGTTCAGGCCCACGGCCTTGTGGCGGATGCGGATCTCGCCGGGGCCGGGCTCGCCCACCTCGACCTCGACGACCTTCAGTTCCTCGGGACCGCCATGGCGGTCGATACGGACGGCTTTGCTCAACATCGTTGCTGTCTCCACGCAGGGGAAAAAAGAATGGGACGGGCATCGTGCCACGTTTGCTCTTTTCGCGACGGGCCACGGGGCACTGCGCGGGCCCGGTAGAGTCGGCGGCCATGTCGTCCGCATCGCACCACCGCCTCACGCCCCTCACCGCCCTTCTGCTTACCGTTCCGCCGCTGCTGTGGGCCGGCAATGCGGTGGTCGGCCGTCTGGTGCGCGCGCTGGTGTCGCCGCTGACGCTGAACTTCGTGCGCTGGTTGATCGCGTTCGTGCTGCTGCTGCCGCTGGCGGCGTGGGTGCTGCGACGGAGCAGCCCGCTGTGGGCGCACTGGAAGCGCTACGCGCTGTTGGGCCTGCTGGGCATCGGCCTGTACAACGCGTTCCAGTACCTGGCGCTGCAGACTTCCACGCCGATCAACGTCACGCTGGTGGGCTCGAGCCTGCCGCTGTGGATGCTGGCCGTCGGCACGCTGTGCTTCGGCGCGCGCGCCAGCCGGCGCACGGTGGGCGGCGCGCTGCTGTCGATGCTCGGGGTGCTGTTGGTCCTGAGCCGCGGCGAGTGGCAACAGCTGCTGGCGCTGCGACTGGTGCCGGGCGACCTGTACATGATCGTGGGCACCATCGTCTGGGCCTTCTACAGCTGGCTGCTGGCGCGCACGAACGAGCCTGCCAATGTGCGCGCAGACTGGGCCGCCTTCCTGATGGCGCAGCTGGTGTTCGGCCTCGCATGGTCGGGCGCACTGGCCGCCGGCGAATGGACGCTGACCGACGCCCACATCGACCTGGGCTGGCCGCTCATTGCGGCGATGCTGTTCATCGGCATCGGCCCCGCCGTGCTGGCCTACCGCTGCTGGGGCACCGGCGTGCAACGCGCGGGGCCGCAGGCGGCGAGCATCTTCATGAACCTCACGCCGCTGTTCGCGGCCGTGCTGTCAGCGGCCTTCTTGGGCGAGGCACCGCACTGGTACCACGGCGCCGCCTTCGTGCTGATCGTCGGCGGGATCGTGGTGTCGTCGCGGCGCTGAACGCGCGCCGCTGCGGTCAGTACGTGCCCGGGTAGGCGCCGCCGTCGGCGAGCACGTTTTGCCCTGTCATGTAGCCGGCCTGCATGCTGCACAGGAACGCGCAGATCGCGCCGAACTCCGCCGGGTTGCCGAAGCGCTTGGCCGGAATGTTCTTCTTGCGCGCTTCCCATACCGTGTCGAAATCCTGGCCCGACTTCTGCGCCGCGCCGGCCATCGTGCCCTTGAGGCGGTCGGTCTCGAAGGAGCCCGGCAGCAGGTTGTTGATGGTCACGCCCTGCGCCGCCACCGACGTGCGCGCCACGCCCGCCACGAAGCCCGTGAGGCGCTGCGCGCCGTTCGACAAACCCAGGATGTCGATCGGCGACTTCACCGAGCTCGACGTGATGTTGACGATGCGACCGAAGCCGCGCTTGGCCATGCCGTCCACCGTGGCCTTGATGAGTTCGATCGGCGTGAGCATGTTGGCGTCGACCGCCTTGATCCACGCCTCGCGGTCCCAGTTGCGGAAGTCGCCGGGCGGCGGGCCGCCGGCGTTGGTGACGACGATGTCGAAGTCGTGGCCCAGCGCGAACACGGCCGCGCGGCCGGTTTCGGTCGTGATGTCGGCTGCCACGTGCTTGACGAACGGACCCGACGGGCCGGCCGCTGCCACCAACTGCTTGGCTGCAGCGTCGAGCGCCTCGGCGCCGCGCGCCACGATCACCACGTTGACGCCTTCGCGCACCAGCGCCTCGGCGCAGCCGTAGCCCAACCCCTTGCTCGCGCCGCACACCAGTGCGGTCTTGCCTGCAATGCCCAGATCCATGTGTTTGCTCCAGTCGATCGATCGATTGATCGTGCAGGGCGGCTAGCGCCCCTTGCGTGTGAAAACGAAGATGCCCGCGATGACGAGCACCGTGCCGGCCGCGATCCACGCGGTGAACGGCTCACCCAATATGACCACCCCCATGAGGATGGTGGACAGGGGCCCGATCATGCCGGTTTGCGCCGCAATGGCGGGGCCGATGCGCTCGATGGCCATCATCACCATGAGGACAGGCACAGCCGTGCACAGCGTGGCGTTGAGCACCGACAGCCAGATCACCTCGGGCGCCACCGCCATCGCCGCACTCATCGGCCGCGTGAGCACGAACTGCAGGATGCACAGCAGGCAGGCCACGGTGGTGGCCAAACCCACGAGCCGCAGCGAGCCCAGGCGCTTGACGAACTCGCCGCTGTACACAAGGTAGCCCGCGTAGCTCACTGCGCTCAGGAACACGAGGAACGCGCCCCATGCGGCCGCACCGCCGCCGCTTGCCGTCGCCACCGGTCCAGAGCTCGTGGCCGAACACCAGCAGCACGCCGGCGTAGCTCACGACCATGCCGAACACCTGCGGGCGCGTCGGGCGGCGCCGGTACAGCAGCCAGCCGAAGAACAGCACCAGCGTGGGGTTGAGGTACAGGATCAGCCGCTCGAAGCTGGCCGAGATGTAGGCCAGCCCGGCAAAGTCGAGAAAGCTCGCGAGGTAGTAGCCCGAGAAGCCGAGCCCCAGGATGCCGAGCCAGTCGCGCGTCGTGAGCGCGGGCTTGCCGCGGCCGGCCCACCACGCCATGAGCGCGAACAGCGGCAGCGCGAAGAGCATGCGCAGCATGATGAGCGTGATGGCGTCGACGCCATAGCGGTACGCCAGCTTGACGATGATGGCCTTGCCGCTGAAGGCGATGGCGCCCAGCGTGGCAAGGACGAGGCCGGTGACGTAGCCCTTGCGGGCGGCCTCGTGGGGGTGCGGGGGAGTGCCGGCCGATGCGGCTGCTTTGTTCATCCCCCGATCATCCCTTGATCCTCAGTAGCCTGCAGCGAGGCCGTCGCGGCGCGGATCGCTCGCGGCCACGTAGCCTTCGACCGACGGCTCGCCCGCGCGCCAGATGAACTGGCCGGCGCCGAAGTCCTGGTAGGAGTCGTTGATCACGTCCAGGTGATGGCCCAGGTCGCGCAGGCCCTGCACGGTGTCGGCCTTCATCGCGGCCTCGACGTTGATCTCGAGCCCCGCGTTGAAGCGCCAGCGCGGTGCGTCGCACGCAGCCTGCGGGTTCTGGCCGTAGTCGAGCATGCGCACCAGCGTCTGCATGTGGCCTTGGGGCTGCATGTTGCCGCCCATCACGCCGAAGCTCATCACCGGCTGGCCGTCCTTGGTGAGGAAGGCCGGAATGATCGTGTGGAACGGGCGCTTGCCTGGTGCCACCACGTTCGGGCTCTCGGCCTTGAGGCTGAAGCCGTGGCCGCGGTTCTGCAGGCTGATGCCGAAGTCGGGCTCCACGCAGCCCGAGCCGAAGCCCATGTAGTTGCTCTGGATGAAGCTCACCATCATGCCGCTCTCGTCCGCCGCGGTGAGGTAGATGGTGCCGCCCTTGACTGGGTTGCCGGCCTTGAAGTCCTGCGCCTTGTTCACGTCGATGAGTTTGGCACGCGAAGCCAGGTACGCGTCATCGAGCATTTGCGCGGGGGTCACCGTCATCGACGATGGCTCCGACACGTAGCGGTACACGTCGGCGAAGGCCAGCTTCATGGCTTCGATCTGCAGGTGCTGCGACTGTACCGAGTCGACCGTCAGCGAAGCGATGTCGAACTTCTCGAGGATGCCCAGCGCGATCAGCGCCGCGATGCCTTGGCCGTTCGGCGGAATCTCGTGCAGCGTGTGGCCGCGGTAGTCGCGCGAGATGGGCTTGACCCACTCGGGCTGGTAGGCCGCCATGTCGGCCACGGTGAGCGCACCGCCCTGCGCCTGCGAGAACCTGGCGATCGCTTCGGCGATCTCGCCGTTGTAGTAGGCCTCGCCCTTGGTGCGGGCGATGGCCTTGAGCGCGCGGGCCGCCGCGGTGAAGCGGAACAGTTCGCCGATCTCGGGCGCGCGGCCCCACGGCAGGAAGGCCTGGGCAAAGCCCGGCTGCGACTGCAGCAGCGGCGTGGCCGCGGCCCACTTGCCCTGCACTACCGGCGGCACGAGGTAACCGCGCTCGGCGATGTCGATGGCGGGCGCCATCAGGTCGGCAAAGGGCAGCTTGCCGAAACGGTCGCTCATCGCGACCCAGCCGCGCACCGCGCCCGGCACGGTGACCGAGTCGATGCCGCGCATCGGCGGCGTGGCGGCGTCGGCGCCGTACTTGGCCTTGAAGTACTCCGGCGTCCAGGCCTTCGGCGCGGGGCCCGAGGCGTTGAGGCCGTGCAGTTCCTTGCCGTCCCACAGGATGCAGAAGGCGTCGCTGCCCAGGCCGTTGCTCACGGGCTCGACAAGCGTCATCACCGCGGCCGTGGCAATGGCCGCATCGACCGCGTTGCCGCCCTGCTGAAGCATGCGCAAGCCGGCCTGCGCCGCCAGCGGGTGCGACGTGGCGACCACGTTGCGTGCGAACACCGGCAGGCGGGTCGAGAGGTAGGGGTTGTTGAAGTCGAAGTTCATGTCGGCGTGCTCTCGTTAGTCGTTGGTGATCTTGCGATCGACGACGATCTTTTTTCCATTTGGCGGCGTCAACGGCCACCATCTTTGCGAACTGCTCGGGCGTGCCCGCGTTCGCCGGCTCGATGCCCAGGCGGGCGAGCTTGTCTTTCAGCTCAGGGTCGGCCAGCGCTTCGTTGGCGGCCTTGTTCACGCGCGCCACGATGTCGGCCGGCAGCCCCTTCGGACCATAGAAGCCGAACCAGGTGTTCGACTCGAAGCCCGGCAGCGTGTCGGCAATGGGCGGCAGCTCGGGCGCGAGCGGGCTGCGCTTGAGCGAGGTGACGCCCAGTGCGCGCAGCCGGCCGTCGCGCACGTGCGGCATGCCGGTGGGGAGCGAATCGAACAGCACGTCGACCTTGCCGCTGATGAGGTCGGGCACCGCGAGCGCCGTGCCGCGGTAGGGAATGTGCGTGACGAACACGTCGGCCTGCGCCTTGAAGAGCTCCGCCGTGAGCTGCACGATGGTGCCGTTGCCGCTCGATGCGTAGTTGAGCTTGCCGGGGTTCTTCTTGGCGTGGTCGATCCACTCGCGCACCGTCCTGGCGGGCGTGTTGACAGGCACCAGCATGATGCTCGGCGCATCGCCGACGTGGGCAATGGGCGCGAAGTCGCGCACCGTGTCGTAGGGCAGCCGGGCCGTGATGGCCGGGCCGATGGCGTGCGTGCTCGTGGTCGCGAGCAGCAGCGTGTAGCCGTCGGGCGGCGCCTTGGCCGCGAGGTCGGAGCCGATGGCGCCGCCCGCGCCGGGCTTGTTGTCGATGATCAGCTGGGCGCCGAGCTTCTCGCTCATCTTCTGGCCCAGCGTTCGGGCGAAGAGGTCGGTGGCGCCGGCCGCCGGGAACGGCACGATCAACCGGATCGGACGGTTCGGATAGGGCTGCTGGGCCAGGGCAGGCACCGCGGCCAGCACCAGCGCGGCCGCGGCGAGCGCGATACGGGTGGTTCGTTTCATGGAATTCATTGTGTCCGAGGTGGTGTGTCGAGGGCGCGCCTTGTCCGACGTGGCCGCAGGATTGGACTCGCAGGGCATTGAAAGGAAATGGATTTATCGGATAGATATATAAATTGAGTGCATCAATCGTGCCACGGCCATCACGCGGCGTGAGGCATGCCCACGACCATCAGAAATAGCGATGGCGCCGCATCAGCAAACGGTATTTCCTCCATCGCGCCCTGCCGCCCGATAGTCGCGCCAGTCCACTCGACACCGAAGTGGCGCACAGGAGAACTCCCCTTGAACTTCCTTCCATCGAGGGCGCCGATGCCGGTGCCCTCTGCTTCAGCTCGCGCGTTCTTTTCATGAAGCGGCACCCACTCGGCCTGGCCCTGGTGACCCTGGCCGGCACGGCGTCGGCACAGTCCTCTGTGACGCTGTTCGGCGTCGTGGACGCGGGTGTCAGCCATTTCGAGGCCGTTAGCGAGTACCGCCCGGCGTTCGATCCGCGGCGCCCTGCCGCCGCGCTGCTTGCGGCGGGCGTGCCGAAGGTGACGCAGAGCCAGACCACGCTGTCGCGCGGCGGCTACCGCGGCAGCAGCCTGGGCTTTCGCGGCACGGAAGACCTGGGCGGCGGCCTGGCGGCGAGCTTCTGGCTGGAGTCGAACATCAGCAACGACGACGGCAAGACAGGCCTGGCCTCTTTCGCCAAGCGTTCCACCGTGAGCCTGTCGGGCGGCTTCGGCGAGCTGCGGCTGGGCCGCGACTACACGCCGATCTTCCGCAACGACTCGCTGGCCGACCGTTCGCCGTTCAGGGCGCCGGCCTGTCGGTGATTGCGCGCGTGAACAGCGCCTCGTCCGCATTGCTCGGGGCGCACCGGCCGGCGTGGCCGCCGGCGACAACTACGCGCGCGCCAGCAACAGCATCGGCTACTTCCTGCCGCCGAACCTCGGCGGCTTCTGGACAGGTCCAGTACGCCTTGCCCGAGAACATCCGCTACAGCCCCGAGCTCACGCCGACGAACGCGCGCGGGCGCTACATGGGCGGGCGCTTCGGCTATGCCAAGGGCGCTCAACGTGGCGCTGGCGCTCGGTGAAGACAACAAGGATCGCCTGCCCTCGGGTTCCGCGGCCAAGCCGCCCGTCGACGCCGGCGGCGAAGACCGGCTGAAGACCGTCAGCCTGAGCGCCACCTACGACCTCGGCCCCGTCAAGCTGCTGGGCGAGCTGTCGCAACTGCGGCACCGGCGCGCGCAGGCACAGCCCTGGGCACCGGAGCGCACCGACCGGTACGACGGCTACCTCGTGGGCGCCACGGTGCCCGTGGGCCGGGGCTCATCCGCGCCTCCTTCGGCCGCGTGAAGTACCGCGCCGGCGGCACCGGCCTGCCAGGCGACGCGGCACAGGGCGCGAGTGCCAGCCAGTGGGCGCTGGGTTACGTGCACCACCTGTCCCGCCGCACGGCGCGTACGCCACCTTCGCGCGCGTTCGCATCCGCGACGGCCAGAACGACAAGGCCATCGGCTCCGTGACGAGCGGCAGCGACGCACTATCCGGGCTACGTGGCCGCCAGCGGCTGGCGCCCGCGCAGTGCCATGGGCTACGACTTCGGCATCCGGCACATCTTCTGACCCCGTTCTCACTCCTCTACGCATTCACTCATGTTGATCCACTCACCCACCTTCGCCCTTCGCTCACTGGCCGTGGCCGCCCTCCTCGCCTTCGGCGCGGGCGCACACGCGCAGCCCGCTGCATCGTCGCCCGCTTCGGCGATCACGCCGCTCGTCGATGCGATGTACCCGCGGCTCGACGCGATCTACAAGGACCTGCACGCCCACCCCGAGCTTGCCTTCAAGGAAACGCGCACCGCCGCGAAGCTGGCCGCCGAGATGCGCGCGATCGGTTTCGAGGTGACCGAGAAGGTCGGCGGCACGGGCGTCGTCGCGCTCTACCGCAACGGTCCGGGGCCGGTCGTGATGGTGCGCACCGACATGGACGGCCTGCCGATGGAAGAAAAGACCGGTCTGCCCTACGCCAGCCAGGCCCGCACCGACTGGGGCGGGCGCGACAGCTTCGTGGCCCACAGCTGCGGCCACGACATCCACATGGCCAGCTGGCTCGGCGCCGCGCGCGCGCTGGTCGCACTCAAGGGGCAATGGAAAGGCACGCTGATGTTCATCGGCCAGCCCGCCGAAGAAACCGTGTCGGGCGCCAAGGCGATGCTCGCGGACGGCCTGTTCACGCGCTTTCGAAGCCCGACGCCGCGTTCGCGCTGCACACGGCGCCCACGCCGCACGGCGCCATCGGCTATGGCGTCGGCATCAGCAGTTCAACTCCGATTCGCTGGAGATCGTCTTCAAGGAAGCGGCGGCGGCGGCGGCTCGCGGCCGCACACCACCCTCGACCCGATCGTGATGGCCGCGCGCTTCGTGACCGACGTGCAGGCCGTGGTGAGCCGCGAGAAAGACCCGGCCGAATTCGGCGTCGTGACCATCGGCGCCATCCAGGGCGGCAGCGCCGGCAACATCATTCCCGACACTGTCACGCTGCGCGGCACCATCCGCTCGTACAAGCCGCAGGTGCGCGACAAGCTGCTGGCCGGCGTGCGCCGCATGTATGGCCGCTGCCGCGACGAGCGGCGCGCCCGAACCCGTGGTGAAGCTGGTGCAAGGCGGAGAAGCCCTGGTCAACGACGAAGCCGTGGTGACCCGCGCGGCTGCCGCGCTCAAGCAGGCGTTGGGCGCGGCCCATGTCGTGCAGTCCACGGTGCCGTCAACGGGCAGCGAAGACTTCTCGGCCTTCGTCAACGCCGGCGTGCCGTCGATGTACTTCACGATCGGCGTGCTCGATGCGCGCGACATCGCGGCCTCCGCCCAACCCGGCGGCAAGCCGCTGGCCCGCAACCATTCGCCCTTCTTCGCACCGGTGCCCGAGCCGTCGATCAAGACCGGTGTGCACGCGATGACCGTGGCGGTGCTCAGCGCATTGGGCAAGTAGCGCCGCAGGCATTCCTAAAGAAAAACGGCGAGGGCGCCGTTTTCGTTCAGGCAAAGGCCGTCGATCAGTCTTCGACGAAGGCCTCTTCGCGCTTGGACTTCACCGCGGGCAGCAGCACGATGACCAGCAGCAGCGCTGCGGCGATCAGCAGGCCGGCCGAGATCGGGCGCGTGACGAACAACGCTCCAGTCGCCCCGCGACAGCAGCAGCGAACGGCGCAGGTTCTCTTCCATCATCGGCCCCAGGATGAAGCCCAGCAGCAGCGGCGCAGGTTCGCAGCCGAGCTTGAAGAAGGTGTAGCCGACGAAGCCGAACACACCCACCATCCAGATGTCCCAGGTGTTGTTGTTGGTCGAGTACACGCCGATGGCGCAGAACAGCACGATCGCCGGGAACAGGAACTTGTAGGGCACCGACAGCAGCTTGATCCACAGGCCGATCAGCGGCAGGTTCAGGATCACCAGCATCGCGTTGCCGATCCACATCGAGGCGATCAGGCCCCAGAACAGCTCGGGGTTGCTGGTCATGACCTGCGGACCCGGCTGGATGTTGTGGATCGTCATGGCACCGACCATCAGCGCCATCACGGCGTTGGGCGGAATGCCCAGCGTCAGCAGCGGAATGAAGGAGGTCTGCGCGCCGGCGTTGTTGGCGGCTTCAGGCGCGGCCACGCCGCGGATGTTGCCCTTGCCGAAGGGCACTTCGCCCGGATGCAGCTTGGTCTTCTTCTCGATGGTGTAGGCCGCAAAGGCCGACAGCAGCGCACCGCCACCGGGCAGGATGCCCAGCGACGAACCCAGCGCGGTACCGCGCAGCACGGCGGGCAGCATGCGCTTGAAGTCTTCCTTGGTCGGGAACAGGCCCGACACCTTGGCGGTGAAGACTTCGCGCTCTTCGTCGGGACGCGACAGGTTGGCAATGATTTCGCCGTAGCCGAACACGCCCATGGCGATGGCCACGAAGCCGATGCCGTCGGTGAGTTCAGGCACGTCGAAGCTGAAGCGCGCGACACCCGAGTTCACGTCGGTGCCGACCAGGCCCAGCAGCAGGCCCAGCACGATCATCGCGATCGCCTTGAGCAGCGAACCCGATGCCAGCACCACGGCGCCGATCAGGCCCAGGATCATCAGCGAGAAGTATTCGGCCGGGCCGAACTTGAAGGCCAGTTCGGTCAGCGGCGGTGCGAAGGCGGCCAGGATGAGCGTGCCGACGCAACCAGCGAAGAACGAGCCCAGGCCCGCAGCGGCGAGCGCCGGACCTGCACGGCCCTTGCGCGCCATCTGGTAGCCGTCGATCACGGTCACCACCGACGACGATTCGCCCGGCAGGTTCACCAGAATCGCGGTGGTCGAGCCACCGTACTGCGCGCCGTAGTAAATACCGGCCAGCATGATCAGCGCCGACACGGGCGGCAGTGCGTAGGTGGCGGGCAGCAGCATCGCGATGGTTGCGACCGGGCCGATGCCCGGCAACACGCCGATCAGCGTGCCCAGAATGCAACCGGCCAGGCAGTACAGCAGGTTGGTGAAGGTGAAGGCAACGCCAAAACCCAGCGAGAGGTGTTCAAACAGTTCCATGGTGTGAGCAGCTTTCTTCTCAACCGGTGATGAAGGTCGGCCAGACCTGGATCTGGAGCTTCAACGCCCAGATGAACGCGACGTAGCTGCCGACGGCCAGCACGGTGGCCAGGATCAGCACGGTGGGCAGCTTGAACTCATGGCCCGCCAGGCTCGAGATGATCACGAGCGCGTAGATGGCGATGATCATGCCCATGGCCCGGCACGCCGAGG